>JBJELW010000053.1:0-146628 GCA_051879315.1 Roseburia sp. | reverse complement strand
CCCGACCTACACCCTTAGCAGGGGCGCCTCTTCAGCCTCTTGAGTATTTCTCCTGAGCCATCATTTTAAATGATATGATGTTCTGCGCCATTCGTGACGCATAGATAATAATACTAAATCAATTTTTGTTTGTCAATTACTTTTTTGTATATTTTCTCAAATTTTCATAAGAAATTTAGGTACTGATACAAATATGCTTCATTCAGATCTTTCGCTACATTCTTGGAATCTTCTTATCTGAATAGAGAATATGATTGATGAGCCATCCCAACAAAAATTCAACCAGACTTTGTATGTACTCTTTTGGATTTTTATGAATCTCATCCATATCGATATTTTCTACTTTATCAATAAATGCTTCATGAGCCCGCTTCTGTGCAGCCAGACCCTCATAATTTATGCTTTCCATATATTCTTCTTCATCTTTAAAATGAAGTTCCGCATACTGATGTAATTCGTGAATAATATCCATGATTTCATTGATGTCTTCCTCATCAATGTCAAAACGCATGATTTTATTTGCTTTGTCCACAATATGGAATAATTCCTCATGCTCTTTGTCAATTAAATCAATTCCTGTCCGGTATTCCTCTGTAAACTCACATGGATTTTCCCGAATCATCCATTCCTCCAATGGGGGAAGTTTTCCGATCATAATATCACTTCCAATAATATGATGATACAGCCACTTTGCCAGATATTTCATCAGATCTTCCAATACTTTTTTCTGACTCTCATTGTCATCAATATCTTTTAATGAAAAGTTTCGGATCGTATCACGAAAAGCCATATGCTGGGACCGCTGAAGGATTAATTCCGGATCCCTGATTTTTTCCATATATGCTTCTTCATGTGTGAAATGGTTTTCTGCATAATCTTCAAGCTCCGCCAGTAATTCTTTTATATCTTCATACCAGTCTGATGTATAACTGTTATGAAGAATATCCATCCCACGGTTCACCAGATCAAACAGATGTCGGTGCTCCTCATCAATCTGTTCCACTCCTAATACACAATCATCTGTAAATTGAAACATAGAAATGACCTCCTCACATCAAATGGTTTTATACTGTTGGATTGCAGTTTCATACAGGTTATTACCTTCTCTGTCTATTACCACAATAACAGGAAAATCCTTAACCTGGATTTTACGAATGGCCTCCGCTCCTAAATCATCGTAGCAGATTACCTCAGATTCTGTGATACATTTGGATAACAGAGCCCCCGCACCACCGATGGCTGCAAAGTATACAGCCTTGTTGCGGATAATGGCCTCCATCACTTCTTTAGTACGTTTTCCTTTTCCGATCATGGCTTTTTGACCCAGATCCAGAAGGGTGGGAGCATACTTGTCCATACGGCTTGCGGTAGTGGGACCGGCGGATCCGATAGGGCGTCCCTCTCTGGCGGGAGAAGGTCCCATGTAGTAGATTGTTGCATCTTTTATGTCGATGGGGAGTTTATCACCTTTTTCCAAGGCTTCAATCATTCTTTTATGTGCTGCATCTCTTGCAACATACAAAGTTCCCGTTATGTATACGTAATCACCTGCATGTAAATCGGCAGTGACTTCTTCTGTAATTGGTGTCGTAATATGCTTATCCATAGTTACCTCCTTTGTTATTCGTTTTCTATCTCTATCTGGCATGCTTTCATTGCGGATAATGCGTTTTTATGACTTTCCGGTGTTACTCCCGCACAGCAGGATGCATCTACAATCAACCGGACTTCCGGAAGAAAGGCTTTGATCAGCAATGCATTGGAAATCACACAAATATCTGTACAAAGTCCGATCAATGTAATGCTCCCAATGGGATTTTTCTGATTTTCTTCCTTTAAAATAGTTCCGAGATATACGGAGCCAAAGGTTTCTTTATCAATGGGTGATTCCTTACATAATTTCATAAGCTCCGGTGCAATTTCCCATCCTTTACTTCCGCGAATACAATGTGCCACAGGAAGTTTTCTCCCCTCCTGTGTGGTAAGATAATTTTCTTCGTGGGTATCTCTGGTAAACAGTACTCTACCGGAAAATTTCTTTATCTTTTCAGACACCTTCGGTACAATGGCTACAGCCTCCTTAGTACCCAGTGCTCCATCTATAAAATCATTCTGCATATCCACTACAATCAATATATCCTGCATAACATTCTCCTCTTACCTGCTATTTTATATTTCCCGTACCACATGACGGTTTACGTGACAACAAATATTGACTGCTACAGGAAGTCCGGCAATGTGAGTTGGATAAGTATTAATGTTCACTTTCAGTGCTGTGGTGGAACCGCCTAATCCTCCTGGTCCGATACCTAATTGATTAATTTTTTCTAACATCTCGATCTCCAGATCCTTTACATAGGGAATATCGGAATACTGATCCACCGGTCTGGTCAGAGCCTGCTTTGCCATCAGGGCACATTTTTCAAAGGTTCCTCCTATTCCAACACCTACCACCATAGGAGGACAAGCATTAGGACCCGCATCTTCCACTGCAGTGAGAATTGCTTTTTTCACTCCCTCAATTCCATCTGCAGGTTTTAACATAAAGACCCGGCTCATATTCTCACTTCCGAATCCTTTAGGTGCCACCGTAATCTTTACCTTATCTCCCGGTACAATAGAATAATGAATGATAGCAGGCGTATTGTCCTTGGTATTTTCCCGGATCAGGGGATCCTTTACCACGGATTTTCTTAAATAACCTTCCTTATAACCCTGACGAACTCCTTCATTTACTGCATCTTCGATGGCCACACCCTCGAAATGAACGTCCTGTCCCACTTCCAGAAAAATAACTGCCATTCCGGTGTCCTGACAGATGGGAATAACTTCTTTATCTGCAATTTTAAGATTTTCCTGAAGCTGATTTAATATTTTCTTACCTAACTCGGATTTTTCATTTTCAGTTGCTGTTTTCATTGCTTCATCCATATCCGGGGATAGATAATGGTTGGCCTGAATGCACATTTCTTTAATATTGCTGGTTATTACTTCCGTCTGAATCGTTCTGATCATTTGTTTTCTCCTTTAAATTTACGTTTATTTTCAACTTCATGTTTTCCTTTAATTTATCCAGTATTTCGTTGTCTGTTAAGGATTTCATATTGGGGAATGCTTTCATTAAACGGGTGGAAATCATATTTCTGTGATTCATCAGCTCATTATATTTTTCCATAAGTTCTTTCCGTTCCTTCTGCTTCTTCTCGTTGACGGTGGCTGTGAATCTTTCCTTTCGATCCTCCATTTCCTCAATCCAGTCGGCATGTTTTTCTTCTAACTTTTCTTTATATTCCATGGCTCCCGCTACGCCTTCATAAACATTTTCACCAATCTCATTAGAAAGTTCTTTCAGCTTGGCTGCAATCTCATTCATCAGGCGCAACCGGCGGTTAAACTTTATAATTGTGGAGACAGTTACCACTAAATCCACAATAAAACATATTAAAATAATACTTATCAACACAATTCCTATTATTTTCGGAATAATGTGAATAAATCCATATATAACAGGATGCAAAATCAAAACAATAAAGGTGCATGCCAATCCCCAGAGAATGGAAAATTTCAGACACACGTAACCCATGATATTAAAATGTTCATTGGAGTAATCCCACCATTTATTGTGAAAAATCTTTTCCATGACAAAGCCTGTTACAAATTCCAGAACTGAGGTTAAAAGAAAAGAACCGGCAAACAAAATCAGACCATTTGACTTCAAAGGTGTCAGGAGAATTACTACAATCAAAACTCCGCAACCGTATATTGGACAATAGGGTCCATTTAAAAAACCCCTGTTTACAAACTTTCCATGCTCCAATGCGGCATAAGCCACTTCGGTACACCACCCAAGAAAAGCATATATTATAAAAATCCATACAACATCATAAAAAGTCTGGGGCATATTTTACAATTATCTCCTTTGTTCTGTTTTATCTTATATAAATCAACAGGACTGTACATTTTATGCACAGCCCTGCCTGTTATGATTACTTTGAAAGCAACGCAAAAATTTCTCTGCGCATGTGTTCGTATCTTTATGATTCTTTAGAATCCTGGGTTTCTTCCTGGTCTGCCGCCTCAATAATGGACTTATCCTCCCTTACCTTGGCAACACTTGCCACCGTTACTCCCTCTTTCAGATCAATCAGTTTTACTCCGGAAGTGACACGGCCGGAAAGTGCGGATCCGTCTACCGGGATTCGTATAATCACACCCTCTGTGGTAATCATGAGAATTTCATTATCCTGATTTACAGCCTTCACGCCCACAATATTACCTGTCTTTTCGGTAATTTTATAGCACTTTACACCTTTACCGCCACGGTTCTGGGCAGAAAACTCTGTCATCAGTGTACATTTTCCAAGTCCCTTTTCCGAGATGATCATCAAAGCATTTCCCTGGGTATTCAGCTGCATACCGACCACTTCATCCCGGTCAGCCAGATTCATACCGATAACGCCCATGGATACCCGGCCGGTACATCTTACATCTGTCTCGTGGAACCGGATACACTGGCCATACTTCGTAACCAAAATGATATCCTTGGTATCATCCGTAAGTTTCACCTCAATCAACTCATCATCATCACGAAGATTGATAGCTGCCAATCCACGTTTCCGGATATTGGAATATTCCTTGATGGAAGTTTTCTTCACAATACCATTCTTTGTGGCCATGAACAGATACTCATGATCCTTATATTCCTTAATAGGAATGACCGCAGAAATTTTCTCTCCGGGCTGCAGCTGCAGAAGATTAATAATAGCTGTACCACGGGATGTTCTGCTGGCTTCCGGAATCTCATAGGCCTTCATCCGATATACTTTACCGAAATTGGTAAAGAATAATAAATAGTGGTGGGATGAAGTCATCAAAAGATCTTCAATATAATCATTCTCGATGGTATCCATTCCCTTAATTCCTTTGCCACCCCGATGCTGGCTGCGGAAATTATCAAGACTCATACGCTTGATATATCCCAATTTTGACATGGCAATCACCGTGTTTGTCACCGGAATCAGATCCTCCATGGAAATATCATACTCGTCATATCCAATGGAAGTTTTTCTATCGTCACCATACTTATCAGAAATCAAAAGAATTTCCTCTTTTATTACTCCCAGGAGCTTTTTCTCATCGCTTAAGATAGCTCTCAACTCCTCAATCTGAGCCATCAACTGCTTATATTCATTCTGAATATTTTCTCTTTCCAATCCGGTCAGGGCACGGAGACGCATCTCCACGATAGCATGTGCCTGCTCCTCGGACAAGCCAAAGCGTTCCATTAAGTTCTGTTCTGCTTCTTTTCCGTTTTTGCTGGCGCGGATAATGGAAATCACTTCGTCGATATGGTCCAATGCAATCAGTAATCCCTCTAAGATGTGGGCTCTTTTCTCTGCCTTGTCCAGATCATATTTGGTTCGTCTGGTAACTACCTCCTTCTGATGAATCAGGTAATAGTTTAAAACATCCACAAGGTTCAATACCTTAGGCTCGTTATTTACCAGAGCCAGCATGATCACACCAAAGGTATCCTGCAGCTGTGTATGCTTATAGAGAAGATTTAAAACTACGTTCGGATTTACATCCCGGCGGAGTTCAATAACTATACGCATACCTTCCCGGTCGGACTCATCCCGAAGATCGGTAATGCCGTCCACCTTTTTATCTCTGTGAAGCTCCGCAATCTTTTCGATAAGCTTTGCCTTATTTACCAGATAAGGAAGTTCTGTGACAACAATCCGGTTTTTTCCGTTATCCATAGGTTCGATATTTGTCACAGCCCGGACTCTGATTTTACCACGGCCGGTACGATATGCTTCATTGATACCGGATGTACCAAGAATCATCCCACCCGTCGGAAAATCCGGCCCCTTTACGATATCCATCAATTCTTCAATATCTGTGCCCCGGTTTTCTTCCACCTGGTTATCAATAATCTTCACCACAGCCGCAATTACTTCCCGCAGGTTATGAGGAGGTATATTGGTGGCCATACCCACTGCAATACCGGTGGTACCATTTACCAGAAGATTTGGAAAACGGCTGGGAAGAACCACAGGTTCCTTCTCCGTATCATCGAAGTTCGGTACAAAATCTACGGTATCTTTGTTAATATCAGCAATCATCTCCAGGGAGATTTTTGACAATCTGGCCTCTGTATATCGCATGGCTGCCGCGCCGTCTCCATCCACGGAACCAAAGTTTCCATGTCCATCGATGAGAGTGTAACGCATAGACCAGTCCTGAGCCATATTTACTAATGCTCCGTAAATAGAGCTGTCTCCATGGGGATGATATTTACCCATGGTATCACCCACGATACGGGCACATTTACGATGTGGCTTATCCGGACCATTATTCAACTCTACCATGGAATATAAGATTCTTCTCTGTACCGGTTTCAATCCATCCCTTACATCCGGCAATGCACGTTGGGCAATAACGCTCATGGCATAGTCGATATAGGATTCTTCCATTGTTTTTTTCAAATCTACATCATGGATCTGATCAAATATCTTGTCATCCATTTATACAATCCTCCTATATATCCAGATTCTGGACATATTTTGCATTTGCTTCGATAAACTCTCTTCTGGGTTCCACTTTATCTCCCATCAATGTGCTAAAGGTAACATTAATCTCAGATTCCTGTTCTTCATTTAACACCACACGTCGAAGGATACGTCTTTCGGGATCCATGGTAGTTTCCCATAGCTGTTCTGCATCCATCTCACCCAGACCTTTGTATCGCTGAATCTTGTTATTTCCGTCTCTTCCGATTTCCGCCAAAATATTATTTAACTGATCATCGCTGTATGCATACCATACACTCTTATTGCGCTCAATCTTATACAAAGGCGGCTGCGCCAGATATACATATCCCTGTTTGATCAACTCCGGCATAAAACGATAGATGAAAGTGAGCATCAGGGTGCTGATATGGGCACCATCCACATCGGCATCAGTCATGATAATAATTTTGTGATATCTTAGTTTGGTGATATCAAAATCCTCATGAATGCCTGTACCAAATGCAGTAATCATGGCCTTAATCTCAGCATTATCATAGATTCTGGCCTCTCTGGCCTTCTCCACATTTAAAATCTTTCCCCGGAGAGGAAGAATCGCCTGGGTAGCACGGCTGCGGGCAGTTTTTGCAGATCCTCCTGCGGAATCTCCCTCAACAATAAATATCTCGCAATTTGCCGGATTACGATCTGAACAGTCTGCCAGCTTGCCCGGCAGGGATCCTCCCTCAAATGCCGTCTTTCTTCGGGTAAGATCTCTTGCCTTTCTGGCTGCCTCTCTGGCCCGTTGTGCCAGAAGAGATTTTTCACATATAGTCTTAGCCACCTGAGGATTCTGCTCTAAGAAGTAAGTAAGCTGTTCGCTGACTACGCTGTCCACTGCACCTCTTGCCTCGCTGTTTCCAAGCTTCTGTTTGGTCTGTCCCTCAAACTGTGGCTCCTCAATCTTAATACTGATAATGGCAGTCAATCCTTCACGGATATCATCTCCGGTAAGCTGCGGATCACTGTCCTTTAATATTTTATTTGCTCTGGCGTAGTTATTAAAAGTTTTCGTCAATGCATTACGAAATCCTGCCAGATGGGTACCGCCTTCCGGTGTAATGATATTATTTACAAAACTGTAAGTAGACTCATTGTATCCGTCATTGTGCTGCATGGCTACTTCCACCAGCACACCATCTTTCTCCCCTTCGCAGTATATTACTTCCGGATAAATGGGTTCGTTGGTTTTATTTAAATATGTGACGAACTCTTTAATACCACCTTCATAATGGAATTCCCGTTCTTTTACCGGCTCTTCCCTTTCATCCCGCAGCGTAATTTTCAGATTCTTGGTGAGAAATGCAGTCTCACGCAGACGGTGTTTTAAAGTATCAAAATCATATACGGTTTCCTCAAAGATACTTCCATCCGGGGAAAATGTAACAGTAGTTCCGCTTTTTTCCGGATCACAGGTACCGATTTCCTTCAGAGGATACATGGTTTTCCCTCTCTCGTATCTTTGCTGATATACTTTTCCATCACGATAAATGATAACCTCTAACCAGTTGGAAAGAGCATTTACTACAGATGCTCCTACCCCGTGAAGTCCACCGGATACCTTATATCCGCCACCGCCGAACTTTCCTCCGGCGTGAAGAACGGTAAATACCACTTCCACAGCAGGAATACCTGCTTTGTGGTTGATTCCCACGGGAATTCCTCTTCCGTTATCTTCCACTTTAATAGAATTATCTTTATTGATGGTCACTATAATGTGAGAACAATAACCTGCTAACGCCTCATCCACGGAATTATCAACAATCTCATAAACCAGATGATGAAGTCCTCTCACAGAGGTACTTCCAATGTACATACCCGGTCTTTTACGGACTGCTTCCAATCCTTCCAGTATCTGAATTTGATCTGCTCCGTATTCCTGCTGCGTACTCATATATATCCTCCTAATTATAATTACATTTCACTTTTTTCTGTTACCACACCATTCACTACCTCAAAAACCCTATTGATCTGGAATCTGTTTTTTACAAATTCATCCAACCCGGTACAGGTAATAATCGTCTGTATGTCATGGATGCTGTTCAACAGATAATTCTGTCTGTTGCTGTCTAACTCCGACAACACATCATCCAACAATAAAACAGGAGTGTCATGGATTGATTTTTTTACCAATTCTATCTCTGAAAGTTTTAAGGACAGCGCCGAAGTGCGCTGCTGACCCTGAGAACCAAATTTTCTGATATCCACATCTCCGATAAAAAATGAAATATCATCCCTATGAGGACCAACAGATGTTAAACAGTATTTTTTATCTTTTTCCTTATTCCGGTTTAACTCATCCTCAAAAAATGCTTCGTCAATATCCGGTTCATAACGGATGACAAGCTCTTCTTTATTTCCGGAAATCTTCTTGTGTATATCAAAAACAATTTCATTTAGTTCCTCAATGAACTGTTTTCTTCTAGTAATAATTCTTTTTCCGTAAGAAACCAACTGGCTGTCCCAGACAGAGAGGGTATTTTCCAAATCCGGATAAAATACCATATCCTTTAACAGCTTATTTCGCTGATTCAAAACTTTATTGTATTTCGTCAGATCAGACAGATAAATTTTATCCAGCTGACATATCTCCGAATCCAGGAACCGCCGGCGCTCCGAAGGTCCGTTTTTTATGATATTCAGATCTTCCGGAGAGAAAAATACAATATTTAACACACCAAAAAGCTCCGACGCCTTTTTTATTGGAACCTTATTGATGGCAATTCCCTTTGACCGGCTCTTTTTTAAATGCATATCAATCTGATAAGTCATGGATTTTTTTTCCACAATGGTTCTTATATGAGCCTCAGACTCATGAAACCGGATCATTTCCTTATCCCGGCTTCCTTTATGGGACTTTGTGGTACCACTTACATAGGCAGACTCTAAAATATTAGTTTTCCCCTGGGCATTATCTCCGTAGAGAATGTTTGTCCTGTCATCAAAATCTATTTTTAAATTTTCATAATTGCGAAAATTATTAAGCTCGATGGATTTTATGATCATTTCACAATCTTGATTGTCTCACCCAAAGCAGTGACAATGTCTCCGTCGTATAATTTTTTTCCGCGCTGAAGCTCTACCTGATCATTTACCTTCACTTCTCCATCCTGGATAATCATCTTCGCCGTCACACCGGAATCTACCACTCCGGCAGCCTTCAACGCCTGTCCCAGCTTGATATATTCATCTCTCAGCTTGATTTCATACATAGTTATTCACACTTTCTAGTTGGATGAAGCATTAAAATTCACCGGCAGAATCAGATAGATAAAACTTTCATTATCATCCTTGATAAAGCAGGGAGCCTTAGGATTTACCATGTAAAGAGATACTTCCTCCTCATCGATGACACGAAGTGCATCAATAAAGAACTTCGGATTAAATCCAATCAAAATATCAATTCCATCCTTCACGATATCAATATCCTCATTCATGGAACCAATGAAGGAATTGATCTTAAGTTCCATCTTATCATCCGTAATGTTCATGATGATAGGCTTTTTGTCCCCTTCCTTGATCAGAAGTGTAGCACGGTCTATACAATCTAACAACTCACGCTTATTTATTTTCACCTTAGTGGTATAATCGGAGGATAACATCTGCTCAATCTTGAAATATTCTCCTTCAATCAGTCTGGAAACTACAGTGGTTTTCTCAAATTCAAAAAGAATGTGATTGTTGGTTAAGAAGATATTCACATCCTCATCCACAGATCCCGGAATAATTTTGCTGATTTCCTGAAGTGTTTTTCCGGGAACCACCACTTTCTTATACTCATAGTTATCCTTCAACTCAATATTGCGGATAGAAATACGATGTCCATCCAGGGAAACCACCTTTAAATGGTTTTCATTGATTTCAAATAATTCACCTGTCATCAATTTATTATTATCGTTATCAGCAATAGAGAAAATTGTCTGACGGATTACTTCTTTCAAAGTAAACTGAGACATGGAAATTTTTTCATTTTTTTCAATATAAGGAAGATAAGAAAAGTCTTCTCCTGATTTTCCTACAATACTGAATTTAGCCTTTTCACAGGTAATAGTTGTCTTAAAAGAAGAATCTGTCTCAATCACTACTTCATTATCCGGAAGTTTTCTCACGATTTCTGAGAAAATCTTTGCATCCAACGCAATGATACCTCTATCCTGGATTTCTCCTTCAATGATCGTCTCGATACCCAGTTCCATATCGTTTGCAATGAGACGGATTTCTCCGGTGGAAGCATCTATCAGTATACATTCCAAAATCGCCATGGTGGTTCTGGTGGGTACAGCTTTTGATACAATGTTTACACCATAAAGAAGGTTTTGTTTCGAACATATAATTTTCATGTTGTGAATAACTCCTTTCAAGATAAAAAATAAATAAAATAAAAAAGAAATTAAAAGTCTTATTCTTAGGGATTGTTCATAAGTTTAAAACTTGTCTAACCTTTGATTTCCAAAGGATTTAATAAAAAAATTTTCTTCATAACCTGTGAAAATAAGTGGTTAAATCTTATGGACAAAAAGTGAATAAAAATTGTATTCACTTTGATTCAACTTCATGTTAAACAACTTGTTCACATTTTCATGTTTATAATTAATTTGGATTAATCTTTTTCTTAATGATTTCAATCAGATTTGAAGTGGATTCATTGGAGGAAACTTCCTCTTCAATCTTATTTACTCCATGTATAACGGTGGAATGGTCTCTTCCTCCCAACAGGGAACCAATGGTTTCCAATGAAATATCTGTCATATTTTTACACAGGTACATGGCAATTTGTCTTGGTTTTGCAATGTCGCTGCTACGGCTCTTTGAAATCATCTGATCCATGGTAACATGGAAATGTTCACATACCACATCTATAATAAGCTGAGGTGTAATTTCCTTTGGCTTGTCCGGTGAAATAATGGTCTGAAGTTCCTTCATGGCCACTTCCATGGTAATTTCTGTTTTTTCCAGATTGGACAGAGCCAACAGTTTGTTCAATGCTCCTTCCAGCTCACGAATATTGGATTTAATATTAGTTGCTATATAATTTAAAATCTCGTCATCAAGGTGGAAGTTGTCCATATCTTCCTTGCGGCGAAGAATAGCCATTCTTGTCTCATAATCAGGTGATCCGATATCTGCGGTAAGTCCGCACTCAAAACGGGAGCGGATTCTCTCTTCCAGGGTTTCCATATCCTTTGGTGGTTTATCGGATGAAATGACAATCTGTTTTTTGGATAAATAAAGTTCATTGAAGGTGTGGAAAAACTCTTCCTGAGTACTTTCCTTTCCTATTATAAACTGGATATCATCAATGAGCAGTACATCGATATTTCTGTACTTCTCACGGAACTTTGTCATTGCCGTGTTATTACCGTTTCGAATAGCCTCGATCAGTTCATTGGTAAATGTTTCAGAAGAAACGTAAAGAATCTTCAGGTTTGGATTGTTGGAGTGGATAAAGTGTGCAATGGAATGCATCAAATGGGTTTTACCAAGTCCCACTCCTCCGTACAGGAATAATGGATTATATACATCACCGGGAGATTCTGCCACTGCAAGAGATGCAGCATGAGCCAGCTTATTATTGTTTCCTACTACAAAGGTGTCAAAAGTGTAGTTTGGATTTAACCCGGATTTATCAGAAGATTCACTGCTGACAAATGGCATAGCCTTCGGAGTTTTCATGGACTTGGCCTGTTCCGGCAAAACAAACTCAATCTCATAGTCCTTTCCGATAATCTCAGCAACTGCCACTTTGATGGGAAGCCGGTATTTCTTTGTTATATAATTCAATCCCATCTGCTCATCCGGAACCAGAATGTATAATGTGTCACCTTTGACCGAAAAAACTTCCAATGGCTTCAGCCAGGTATTAAAGGATACATCAGTAAGTTCGTGTTCCTCTTTCACTGTCTGTAATATTTCCTGCCACTTTTCAATAATCTGCTGCATATATTTACTCCATATCTATTATTATAAGGAAGAAACTCATTTCTTCGTAAAAATCCACTCCTTATAATAATAAACGATTTAGGGTAATTATTCAACAAAAATTTGGGTAGGGTGTGTGGATAAGGCTTCGGTTTAAAAAGTGGAAAAAAAGTGCCTTATTTTGCTTTGAAGAAGGAAATTTTTTTTGATTATGAACTTCACTTAAACAACTTATCAAATACTTATCTACAAACCTTGAACATAATTTTCAACATAAGCAGGAAAAAATAAAATAATACAATATGTAGATTTGTGTTTATATATTGATTAATAGATGTTGTGGAACACTGGGAAAATACTGAAAAATGCAGGTTTTACTTGACTTGGCGGATTTTTTTGTTATAATTGAAATGATGTTTTCCAATATAGAGGAGGTGGATAAAATGCGTAAAGGAACAATGACATTCCAGCCCAAGAACAGACAGAGAAGTAAGGTTCATGGATTTAGAAAAAGAATGAGTACAGCAGGCGGAAGAAAAGTATTGGCTGCAAGAAGATTAAAAGGAAGAAAGAAATTATCAGCATAGGCCACAACTTTTGTGGTCTTTCTTCTTTTCAATGAGGTAAATGAATGGACTCATTAAAGAAAAACAGAGATTTTCAAAACGTATATCAGAATGGAAAATCATATGCAAACAAATATCTTGTTATGTATGTTTTGAAAAACGGGTTAACTTCGAATCGAATCGGTATATCAGTAAGTAAGAAGGTGGGAAATAGTGTAGTGAGGCACCATCTTACCAGACTTATAAGAGAGAGTTACAGACTACATGAAGATATGTTTGATCCTGGGTTAGACATTGTAGTCGTCGTGAGATTGACAGCAAAAAATATCAAATATCATGAAATGGAAAGCGCGTTGCTGCATCTCGGACATCTTCATAGTATTTTAAAAAAATCATAAAAGAGATGGAATAATTTTGAAAAAAATTTTAATTGCAATCATTAAATTTTATAGAAAATATCTTTCTCCCCTTAAGACTACAAAGTGTCCGTACTATCCAACCTGTTCTACCTATGGATTAGAGGCTGTGGAAAAGTACGGTGCTATTAAGGGTGGGGCATTGGCTGCCTGGAGGATAATGAGATGTAATCCTTTTTCAAAAGGTGGATATGATCCGGTTCCATAACTAGGAGGTACTTGTGTCAGAAATTATCTTAACTCAGAATAGTGGTAAAATCTTAGGACCGATTGCACAGATCTTAGGATGGATAATGAATGGAATCTACTATGTACTTAGCTTAATCGGAATTGAGAATATTGGTTTATGTATTATAATTCTTACAATTTTGATTTATGCGTGTTTGTTTCCTTTGACCTACAAGCAGCAGAAATTTTCTAAGCTGCAGCAGCGGATGCAGCCGGAGATTCAGGCTATCCAGAAAAAGTATCAGGGAAAAAAAGACCAGGTGTCTATGCAGAAAATGAATGAGGAGACACAGCGGGTCTATGATAAGTATGGTGTCTCTGCCATGGGAAGCTGCGTGCAGATGTTGATCCAGTTTCCGATTTTGTTTGCATTGTATCGTGTGTTTGTCAATGTCCCGGCGTATGTTCCTGCCATCAAGGAAAAGTTTGATTTGCTGGTTACAGAAATCATGTCCGTTGACGGATTTGCCGATAAGATGACAACTTTTGTGGAACAGGCAAAGGTATCAGGAGTTGCAGTTGACTTTACGTCAACCGACCCAAATGTTTTATATGATTATATTGTTGATGTTCTTTATAAGATGAATACTTCCGGATGGGATGTACTGACGGACGTGTTCGGAAACCTTGCCAACATTGATTCAACCAGAGAGACTATGGAGCATCTTAATTATTTCCTTGGATTGAATATTTCAAACAGCCCATGGAACATTATGACTACAAGTTTCCATTCCGGTCAGTATCTGCTGGTAATAGGAGCTCTGTTGATTCCGGTTATTTCATTCCTGACACAGAGACTGAATATCCGTTTGATGCCTACTTCTACAACAAACAACGGAAATGACGCCATGGCTCAGCAGATGAAGACTATGAATATGATTATGCCTCTCTTTTCCTTTGTAATGTGTTTTTCTGTTCCGGTAGGTCTGGGTATTTACTGGATTGCCAGTGCATTGGTAAGAGGTATTCAGCAGTTTTTCCTGAATAAGCACATGGATAAGATGGATTGGGACAAGGTAATTGAAAAGAATCAGGAAAAAGCTAAGAAAAAGCAGGAAAAGCGTATGGGATTGATGGAAAATCAGATTTCTACCAACGCAAAAATGAGTACAAAAGCAAATGTTAATCTCAAGAACAATATGACCGTGGAAGAAAAAGAAGAGGCATTGGAGAAGGCTTCCTCATACAAAAATAGCGCAAAGGCCGGAAGTATGGCTGCAAAGGCAAATATGGTTCGAGATTTTAATGAAAAGAATAACAAATAAAGGGGGTATCATCAATGGATTTTATCGAAATTTCAGCAAAAACAGTGGATGATGCAATTACAGAGGCAACAGTTAAGCTTGGAACTACCAGTGATAAACTGGAGATTGAGGTGGTAGATAAGGGGTCCACCGGTTTTTTAGGAATTAAGAGTAAACCGGCTGTAATCAAGGTTCGTACAAAAAATTCCACCGAGGATAATATTAAGGAATTTTTATCTGCAGTGTTTGAGGCAATGAAGCTGGAGGTAGAAATTGATGTTAAGATCGATGAGGAAAGCAAGATTGCAGAAGTTGAATTAAAGGGAGACAAGATGGGTGTTCTGATTGGTAAGAGAGGACAGACCCTGGATTCCTTACAGTATCTTACAAACTTAGCAGTAAATAAGAACTCTGAGAATTATATTAAGGTAAAGCTTGACACAGAGGATTATCGCAAAAGAAGAAAAGATACTTTAGAGAATCTTGCAAAAAACATTGCAAATAAGGTGAAGAGAACCAAAAAACCTGTTTTCTTAGAGCCGATGAATCCTTTTGAGAGACGTGTAATACACTCCGCATTACAGAATGATAAATATGTGGAAACACATAGTGAGGGTGAGGAGCCTTTCCGTCATGTGGTAGTTACTTTAAAGAAATAAGTTAGAATAGTTAATATTGCAACTAGGAATGGGGCTGTCAAAGTGTTATACTAAGACAGTCCTGTTTTAATATAGAAATAAAAGTAACGTAAGAGGTTATAAAATGAAATCAGATACAATTGCGGCAATTGCCACAGCCATGACTAATTCCGGAATTGGAATTATCCGGATTAGTGGAGAAAATGCGTTTTCTGTAATAGATAAAATTTACCACTCAAAAAATGGAAAAAAGGGAATATCAAACAAAGAAAGTCATCGTATTCATTATGGGTTTATCTACGATGAAGATGCTCTGATCGATGAGGTCATGGTGCTGTTAATGAAAGCTCCAAACACTTATACCAGAGAGGATACAATCGAAATCGATTGTCATGGCGGAACTCTGGTGATGCGAAGGATATTGGAAACTGTTTTAAAAAACGGGGCAAGGCCTGCAGAACCGGGAGAGTTTACAAAGAGAGCTTTTTTAAATGGAAGGATTGATCTGACTCAGGCAGAGTCTGTGATGGATCTTATTTCCTCAAAAAATGATTTTGCTTTAAAAAGTTCTGTGAATCAGCTGCACGGTGCGTTGACAGATGCCATAAAAGAAATTCGCGGAAAAATTATCCATGAGATTGCTTTTATCGAATCTGCACTGGATGATCCGGAGCATATCTGTATTGACGGATATGGGGAGAGTCTTTCTGCAGAGTTAGATATAGTGATGGAACAGATAAAAAAATTGATTGACTCCTCAGAAAATGGAAGTATTCTGAAAGAGGGAATCAACACTGTTATCGTGGGTAAACCCAATGCCGGAAAATCTTCTTTGCTGAATGCACTTTTAAAAAGAGAGCGTGCCATTGTCACAGATATTGCGGGAACTACCAGAGATATTTTAGAGGAACAGATTAATCTTAACGGAATTACCTTAAATATCATAGATACTGCAGGTATCCGTGATACGGAGGATGTGGTAGAAAAAATAGGAGTAGACCGGGCAAAGGAATATGTGGAGTCAGCAGATCTGGTGATTTATGTGGTAGATTCCTCGGTTCCTTTAGATCACAATGATGATGAGATTATTCATTTGATTCATGATAAAAAAGGAATAGTGCTTTTGAATAAATCAGATTTGAATGCCTGTGTTGAACAGAAAGATATCGAACAGAGATTAAATCACAGAGTGATTTCTATTTCTGCAAAAAATCTGACAGGAATAGAAGAATTAACGGAAACCATTAAGGAAATGTTTTTCCATGGGGAGGTATCTTTCAATGATGAAATTTATATCACAAATATCCGACATAAGAATTCTTTACAAAATGCCTATGACAGTTTGAAGATGGTGAAGCAGAGTATTGAGGATGATATGCCGGAGGATTTTTACTCCATTGATCTGATGAGTGCCTATGAAGAGCTTGGTAATATTATCGGAGAAGCGGTGGAAGATGATCTGGTAAATGAAATATTCAGCAAGTTCTGTATGGGTAAGTGATATTAAATCTATATTTAAGAAAAGAGGAAACATAAGATGCCAACCATAATAGAGGATTATGATGTTTGTGTCGTAGGGGCAGGACATGCCGGTTGTGAGGCTGCTTTAGCCTGTGCGAGACTTGGTTTGGAGACAATTATTTTTACGGTTAGTGTGGACAGTATTGCCATGATGCCCTGTAATCCAAATATCGGAGGAAGCTCTAAAGGACATCTGGTAAGAGAAATTGATGCTCTTGGCGGACAGATGGGAATCAATATTGATAAGACATTTATTCAGTCAAAAATGCTCAATAAGTCCAAAGGACCGGCTGTTCATTCTCTTCGTGCCCAGGCAGATAAGGCAGCCTACAGTATGGAGATGAGGAAAACACTTCAGGAGACAGATCATTTGACCATTCGTCAGGCAGAGGTATCGGAGATTATTGTCAATGACGGAAAAATTGGTGGAGTGAAAACTTTTTCCGGAGCGACCTATCACAGCAAAGCTGTTGTATTGTGTACCGGTACGTATCTTCGGGCCAGATGTCTTTATGGGGATGTGGTGAATTATACGGGACCCAACGGATTACAACCTGCAAACCATTTGACAGACTCGTTAAAGAAAAATGGTGTAGAAATGTTCCGCTTTAAAACTGGTACACCGGCAAGAATGGATAAGCGGACTATTGACTTTTCTAAGATGCAGGAGCAGTTTGGAGATGAGAGAGTAGTGCCCTTTTCCTTTACTACAAATCCGGAAGATGTGCAGATTCCACAGGTTTCCTGCTGGCTGACCTACACCAATGAGAAAACTCATGAGATTATTCGAAATAATTTAGACCGTTCTCCCATCTATGCAGGTGTGATAGAGGGAACAGGACCAAGATATTGCCCCTCTATTGAAGATAAAGTGGTAAAATTTGCTGATAAGGATCGACATCAGGTATTTATTGAACCGGAAGGTATCAATACCAATGAGATGTATGTGGGAGGTATGAGCAGTTCACTTCCAGAGGATGTGCAATACGCCATGTATCGCACAGTTCCCGGTCTAGAAAATGCCAGGATTGTAAGAAATGCTTATGCTATTGAGTATGACTGTATTAATCCCAATCAGCTGCTGCCCACTTTGGAATTCAAAAAGATTAAGGGTTTGTTCAGCGGAGGACAGTTCAACGGAAGCTCCGGTTATGAAGAGGCTGCAGCCCAGGGAATTATAGCCGGTATCAATGCGGCTATGTCTGTATTAGGAAAAGAACAGCTGGTATTGGATCGGTCTGAGTCCTATATCGGTGTTTTAATTGACGATCTTGTGACAAAAGAAAATCATGAACCTTATCGTATGATGACATCCCGGGCAGAGTATCGTCTCCTGTTAAGACAGGATAATGCGGACCTTAGATTGTCTAAATACGGATATAGGATTGGTTTGATTTCAGAAGAGCGTTACCAATGGGTATGCGAAAAAGAAAAATTAATTCGTGATGAAATAAATCGAGTAGAGTCTGTAACTATCGGTGCTAACGAGAAAGTTCAAAAGCTTCTCCAAAAATATGGAAGTGTTCCTTTAAGCACGGGAACGAAGTTAACGGAACTGATCCGTCGCCCGGAACTTTCTTATGATTGTCTGGCACCCATTGATGCGAACCGGCCGGAGCTTCCGGACGAAGTACGGGAACAGGTGAATATCAATATTAAATATGACGGATACATTAAACGCCAGATTAAACAGGTGGAACATTTTAAAAAACTGGAAAACAAAAAGATACCGGATGATTTTGATTATGATCAGGTGGACAGCCTGCGTATCGAGGCGAGACAGAAACTAAAACTTTATAAACCAATTTCTATTGGTCAGGCTTCCCGTATATCCGGAGTGTCTCCTGCAGATATTACTATGCTGTTGGTTTATATGGAGCAAATGTATCATCAGAGAAAGGAAAATGAAAATGAATGATTTTTCTCATATGCGCCAGGTCCTTAAAAATTGGAATCTGGAATTGACGGAAGAAAAAGAAAAAAAGTTTCAGATGTTCTATGATATGCTGGTGGAAAAAAATAAGGTCATGAATTTGACAGCCATTACAGAATTTGATGAAGTGGTGGAAAAACATTTTCTGGATAATTTATCGCTGATTCAGGTATTAGATTTAAACCGCTCCATGAAGGTGTTGGATCTGGGAACCGGCGCAGGTTTTCCTGGTATTCCCTTAAAGATTATGTTTCCGAATTTAAGGATTACCTTAATGGATTCTTTGAATAAACGTATTTTATTTCTGGATGAAGTAATCGAAGCTCTCGGCCTGAATGAAGTTGAGACAGTTCATGCCAGAGCAGAAGAATTGGCGAGGGATAAGAATTATAGAGAAAGTTATGACCTTTGCGTATCAAGAGCTGTAGCTAACCTTTCTACATTAAGTGAATATTGCCTACCATTTATATCTATAGGTGGTAAATTTATACCATATAAATCGGGCGAGGTGGAAGAAGAAGTAAATCAGGCAAAAAAAGCAATATTTTTGTTGGGTGGTAAGATAAAAGATGTGGTGAAGTTTGATCTGCCGGACAGTGATATTCACCGATCCTTTGTATTAATCGATAAAGAAAAGGGTACACCAAAGGCGTACCCACGCAAAGCAGGTACGCCTTCTAAATCCCCTTTATGATTTTAGAAACATTGAAAGAGCCTCATAGAATTTTTCAGGAACTTCCAGTTGAGGAAGGTACTTGGAATTGGAAATGTGTGTAATTTCAATGTTTTTGTTTTTCTTTAAATAATCATTTGTGATAAATACATTTTCTTTTCGTCCCCGACTGGAAATGATACATAGTTCATCCATTTTCCGGATGACGCCGGATACATTTGCATTCAAATAGGAACTTCCAACACTGGCCAGTAAATATCGACCTGCACTTTTGGATTTGTGTGCTGCTTCGAAATAAACATCTTCCAGCTTACCGGAAACCAGAGTAGGATGATAAAAGTATTTATCTGCAAATAGTGAATGGATTTTTTTCTCACTCATAAGAAAATTGTAAATGGTGGTTCCTATGATGGGCAGTTCCAGTAAATACTTTGCAATCTTTTTTGATCTTGTGGGAAATTGTTCCAATACAGATAAAGAAACAGGGTTCACAAGAACGATTTTTTTATAGGATTTCTGTTGAAAGGTTTTACCCATAAGAGCGAAGGAGCCGGACAAGCCTGTGGCAACAATGTGGGCGGGCTCTTTCACTACATTTTCTAAAAATTCGTTTAATATCTGTACATACAAATAATTCGTGTAGGTAATCCATGGTTTATCGGATCGGCCGCAGCCAATCAGATCCAGTGTATACACAGTGTAGTTGCGTTCTAACTTTTTTGTAATCTTGTCCCATTCAGCTCCGGAGCTGGCGGGATGAAGATCATGAATCAAAACAACCGGTGTTCCTTTTCCTCGCTTTGTATAGAAAATTTTTCCCTGGCGTGACGTGTAGTATTCTCCAGAGGAATCATTCAACAATTCTTTGAGTCCGGCTGTATAGTCGATGAGGCGGTTGAGGCAATACATGCCCGTGACTGCCACTGCTGATACGGTAAGTATTTTTTTTATTTTATTTGACATCGAAAGCCTCCTGAATATTTTGTTTGACTATCTAACTAATTTCATTATAAACAAAAAGGCCTTCCTTTACAATTAAAAACGAATCGATTACAATATTTTTAATACAAGTATCTATTCTGAACCTCTTTGAATTATATACATAACTTCGTCATGCTTGCATGTAAGAAGTTATGTATATAATTCAAAGGTGGCTCGAATAGAGCCACCCTCCCTAAATGAGCAAAACGTGAGCTTCGAAGAAGCGACAGCCTGCGAAGCAGGAAGGTTTTGCGAATGAAAGGGAGGAGGGACAGAATATATAAGGAATCCACTTCGTCATGCTTGCATGTAAGAAGTTATGTATATAATTCAAAGGTGGCTCGAATAGATATGGTAAATAATATAGAACATATGTTCTAGGATAGGACAGTATATGGTTCAGACATATTTAGAGAAAATCTATCACATATTGATGGAAAGAAAACAAACATTGGAACATGATATTACTAAGCTAAAATATGATATGGAAGAGGATCAGCAATTTATTCGCGTTCTGGATGAAAAGACAGATCGGAATTTTGAAAGTCTGACTCCCCGAATTGTAAATGAAAAAAACAAAGTAAAAATCAAAGAGTTGCAAGATCATATCAAAGAAAATAAAGTTTCATGTGAAACACTGGAGAGTCAACTTACAGGAATTACGGATGAATTGGAAAAATGTGAGGCAGCAATTCAGTGTGAAAATGACAATAAAATGGAATTTAAAAAAATGAAAGAGCTTGCCAACAGGGGTACTGCAGATAGCCCTGTGGCAAATGAAAATTTTTTATTAGAGGATGATTTTCTTAATAATTTAGTTCATCAAATTCAATTTTGTATCGATCTTTCTATCATGGACTCTGGAAGATGTAAAATCGAGTTGATGAAAATTAGAGAGAACTTAATGAAAAAATTAATTTATCAGGAAGAAAATAAAACAGAAAAGGAGTAGGAAAAAATGAAATTTGATATGGATACAATTATTACTTTAGTCGCATGCTTATTAGTTTTACTCGTCTTGTTTTTCTATAATAAATATATTATTAGAAAGTACAATGAGGAAAAGAAAAAAGATGAAAATGTAAAACTGGAGAATATATTCAATAGTAACTATATGAGTCTGGGAATGATTGTCGGTTTAGCAGTAGGAGCTGTTGTTTCATTCTTAATAGATATTCTTTCTTTTTCTTCCTGTATTATTATTGGTATGCTGCTGGGAATGTGTATAGGGATTTTTATAAAGAAAAAATAACAAAATGTTTCACGTGAAACAATTAAAAAAATTCACGTGAAACTTTTTTATTACCACAATATTTTGTGTCGGACAAAAAATGAAATGTCAAGATTTTGAAAAGTGCTGATTTGTGTTTCACGTGAAACATTTAATAAAAAAATTCTAGAAAAGAATCATGGAAATATAGTTTATATCGTGCTATAATGATACTTGCGTTTCTGATATTATAATTTTTTGAGCGAGTCACAGATAATTTAATACGATTTATATATAATATACAACAACATGAAACGTAAAATGTAGCAATGAAACATATGAATAAGAAAGGAATTAGCAATGGGAAGAACAATTGCAGTAGCGAACCAAAAGGGAGGAGTAGGTAAAACTACCACATCCATAAATTTATCTGCATGTCTGGCAGAGGCCGGAAAGAAAATTTTAGTAATCGATCTGGATCCTCAGGGTAATACCACAAGTGGTTTAGGAATGGACAAGGATGCAGTGGAAAATACCGTATATGAATTAATGCTGGATGAGTGTACTGTCCGGGAAAGTATACATAAAACGGATATTGAAAACTTATCCGTAATTCCATCCAATGTAAATCTCTCCGGAGCAGAGATCGAATTATTGGGAATCAATGATAAGGAATATATCTTAAAAAATGCCGTAGATTATATAAAGGAAGATTATGATTTTATAATTATCGATTGTCCTCCTTCTCTGAATATGTTGACAGTTAATGCAATGACTACAGCTGATACGGTTTTGGTGCCAATCCAGTGTGAGTATTATGCATTGGAGGGAATCAGCCAGCTGATTCATACCATTGACCTGGTACAGGAGAGATTAAATCCGAATCTGAAAATGGAAGGCGTGGTATTTACCATGTATGATTCCAGAACCAACCTGTCCAATGATGTGGTGGATAATGTAAAGACAAATTTGAATACCACAATATATAAAACAATCATTCCAAGAAATGTTCGTTTAGCAGAAGCACCCAGCCACGGACAGCCTATCAATCTGTATGATAGCAAGTCAGCAGGAGCAGAAAGTTATCGTTTATTAGCAAAGGAAGTTATTGACAGGGAGGATCTGTAAATGGCAACTAGAAAAGGTGGTTTAGGAAAAGGACTGGACTCTTTAATTGCAGATAAAGTAGGTGCATCCACAGAAAAGTCTGATGAAAAAAACGAGGTTTTGGTAAACATTAATAAGGTAGAGCCTAATAAAGAACAGCCCAGAAAAAACTTTGATGAAGACGCTTTACTGGAGTTATCCGATTCCATCAAACAGTATGGTGTTCTGCAGCCACTGATTGTGGTGGATCGAAAAGGATATTATGAAATCATCGCTGGCGAGCGGAGATGGCGTGCTGCAAAGATGGCAGGACTGAAACAGGTTCCGGTAATTATAAAAGATTTAACAGAACAGGAAATCGTAGAGATTTCCCTGATTGAGAATATCCAGCGTGAGGACTTAAATCCCATCGAAGAAGCGGTAGCATATAAAAGATTGTTGAATGAATTTAATTTGAAACAGGATGAGGTGGCAGAGCGCGTATCGAAGAGTAGAACAGCAGTAGCTAACTCCATGCGTCTTTTGAAATTAAATGACAGGGTTCAGCAGATGGTCATCGATGAAATGCTCTCTACCGGACATGCCCGGGCGCTTTTGGGAATTACTGATGAGGAGAAACAGTATGCCACAGCCCAGAAAGTATTTGATGAAAAATTGTCTGTGCGTGATACAGAAAAACTGGTAAAAAAACTGCAGAAGCAAAAGGCGGCTCCTGCAAAGGAGATTGCACCGGAAAACAGAAAACTTGATGCGGTTTATAAGGATGCAGAAGAAAAGATGAAAACCATATTTGGAACGAAGGTTACCATCAATCAAAAGGATTCTATGAAGGGGAAAATTGAAATCGAATATTATTCCCCGGATGAACTTACCAGAATCTACGAACTGATAGAAAGCATCAAAAAGTAGAATTTTAATAAAATAGAACGTATGTTTGTAAAAGAGTGAGGTTTGTGCTATGATTGAAAAGTATTTAGGAATAGAAGCAGACTACATTATCATCGGTCTGGCAGTACTGGTGCTGGTACTTTTTATTCTCTGTATCGTTAATATCGTCCAGATGAAAAAGTTGAAAAAGAATTATAAAATTTTTATGAGCGGAAAAGATGCCAAGACTCTGGAGGAAGTACTGACAAAGAGATTAAATCAGGTGGATGCATTGATGGAGGCCAACAAAAAGAACGAGACGGATATTCAACAGATTCTCGAAACTTTGAAGGGCACCTTTGAAAAAATCGGTCTGGTCAAATACGATGCATTCAATGAGATGGGCGGAAAACTCAGTTTCTCACTTGCAATGCTTAATCAGAAAAACGATGGTTTTATCATCAATGCCATGCACAGCAGAGAAGGTTGTTACACCTATATCAAAGAAATTATTGGCGGAAATTCCATTATCAATTTGTCTGATGAGGAGAAGGAAGCTTTGGATATGGCAGTAAAAACAACGTTGTCAAAATAATTTGCCTATTATATAATAGAGATACTATAAGGGATGAAATGAAAAGGAAAGGGGGTAATAGTCATGCATAATTTTTTAAGGGCAATCGGATTTGGAAACAGAATGCGTAAATCTACGGAAGAAAAACTGATCCAGGATATTATACAGTATCCCAGCTCCATTGAAGAGGCAGAGGATCAATACGGAAATAAGTTTGTAGAGTATACCAAAGAATTCGCACCTTCTATGGGAATCAAGGCATGTGGAGAATACGATGAAGATGGAAAATTCCAGATGGACTATTACTATCCTTACTTTCATGGAGTTGGTATAACCACGCAGGAAGAAATTAGTGTGGAACGGCATGCAGACCATGAGTCTTACGCAGGTGTTTGCGACGAGATGAAGCTGGGCGTTACATTGATTTTCTATTTACAGGATGTTGCCCGGTATTTGGAAGAGCAAAAACGAAATCCAAAGATGCTTCCCATGTCAGCCACCTTGTCTGCCCTGTCCATTGACGGAAAAATCATTCTTCCTATTTGCAAGGATGAAAAGCAGATCCGCATGAGTGAGAAAAATAATAAGAACCGTTCGCATCTGATAGAGGCAGCCAGAGAGGGAGATGAGGATGCAATTGAAAGTCTTACATTGGAAGATATCGATACCTACTCCATGCTGTCTAGAAGAATAACGAGAGAGGATATTTTATCCATCGTGGATACCAGTTTTATGCCTTATGGTATTGAGAGCGATCAGTATGCAATTATCGGAGAAATCCTCGATTATAGAGTGGAGGAAAACAGATACAGCAAAGATAAGATTTATGTTATGGCTATCTGCTGCAATGATATGATCTATGAACTGTGTATTAATCAAAAAGATTTGTTGGGAGAACCTGCAGTAGGAAGAAGATTCAAAGGAACTATCTGGATGCAGGGACAGATACATTATTAATAATTTTGTTGAATTATCTGCCTGACAGCAGATTTTTCATAGATGTCCTCTTAGTTTAACGGATAAAACAAGCGCCTCCTAAGCGCTAGCTGTGGGTTCGATTCCCGCAGGGGACGTTCGCAAAGGCTACAAGCCTAAAAAATGGAAGAAAGACATATGTGAGCCTGCTCACTAATATGTCTTTTTTTTTATAGTTTGTATGTGTTTGTGAAAGGTATTCATATGTAAAGAAAAGGGAATACTTAAGAAGCAAAACAGTAATATAGTGAAAAACAAACCAAATAATATAAAAAAATCACTGAATTTTAAAAAAACAGTGATTTTTTATTTGCAAAATGATATTATTTTACTATAGATGAAAGGAGAGTGGATGATATGGAACCATATAAAGCCAAAAAAATGCCCTTGGAATATAAAATAGATAAAGAAATGCTTAGACTTATTTCAGAAGCAAATGTAAAATACGGAGAATATAAGTCCCTGTTAAATACTTTGGAGTTTGATGCAGGTTTTTTTCTAGATTCAGTTATTTTGAACGAAAGCTATAAATCAACACAGATCGAAGGTACTCAGATTTCTCAAGATGAAATGTACTACTTGAAGTATATGGAAAAAACAGACGATAATCAAGAAATACAGAATCTGAAAAGGACAATAGAATATGCATCTGCTTATTTACAAGATGGAAATAAAATTAGTTATGAGCTTGTGAATGAAATGCACAGGATTATTTTAGACAGTGTAAGAGGATCACAAAAAACACCTGGAAAAATTCGGACCACACAGAACTGGATTGGCCCCAGGGGGTGTACTTTGGAGGGGGCAACATTTGTACCGCCCATTCCTGAAGAGGTTTATGGTTTACTTAGCAATCTGTATGAATATATGAATGACGAATTTATAGATCCATTATTGGTAAATGTAGCTTTATCGCACATGCAGTTTGAAACAATCCATGCATACAAAGATGGAAATGGACGATTGGGAAGAGCGTTGATTCCTGTGCAGATGTCAAAATTGGATGCAAGTGAACCTATTTTATACATGTCAGAAATACTTGAATTGTATAAACCCTCTTATCAAAGAAATCTTATGGAATGCAGAAGAGGAAATGTAGCCGGATATATTAAATTCTTTTTACAGTGTGTAGTTGATCAATGTAATGCATACATCTATAAACTTGAAAGAATCAAAGAGATCTATAAGGAAGATATGAAAACAATTGAAGTGATAAAAGGCAATTCAGTATACCGAATCATGCCGGTGATTATGAAGCAGATAGTATTCACAAAAAAAGAAGTACAGGAATTATCAGGTGTCTCTATAAATGTTGTGTCTAAAATAATTAATCAATTAGTCGATCTAAAAGTAATTGTTCCTGATTCAACAATTGTGAAAAAGGGTTACAGATATCAAAAAATCTACGAGGTTTTTGTAGGGACGGAAGAATAATTTTTCATTATTGTTTCTTTTTCGGTGCCAATTTGTGAAACAGGGCTTGTGGTATGGCAAAGCCGAAGATGATCCCAAACACAATGGCAAATGCAAGCTCAAAAGTCTCAAGTCCCTTTGCAGCAAAAAGAGCTTTTTCACCTGTAATCAGATAGTAAACCGTATAGTAGATGCCGGCTCCGGGTACAAATGGAAAGATGCCGGAGAGCAGATAAATTGTGGCCGGGCTTTCGCGCAGCACAGCCATGGTGCGGGAAAACACTGTTAAGATAAATGTAGCCACAAGACAAGCTACCACCGTATTCCCGGAGCGTTCGGTAATCAGATAATATACAATCCAGCCAATGGCACCTGAGATTCCACAGAAAGGAAGCTCCCGTCGGGGGGATGAGAATAAGGTTCCAAAGGCGAGGGATATGATCATTGCCAAGAGAAATTGAATGATATAGGTCATAGTACCAATCCTCCTAAATAGCGGAACAACACAATCGGAAGAGAAACACCCACCGCTATACAGAGGGCGGTAAGGAGTGCGTCAATCAGATGGATGCTGCCGGATAAATAATCTTCATTGTAGAAATCCCGAATTGCCGTGGTAAAGACAATTCCCGGTACAATGGGCATAATTGTTGCAATCACCAGTTTATCATGGTGCACAGGAAGACCTGTTATTACAATAAGTATGCTTAGCAGAGAGATGAGGACGCTGGCATAAACATTGGTAAGAAAGCGTGATACTTTATGTTTCTTACAAAAAAGCAGAAGAAGCTGCTCTACTACTCCAATTGCGAAAGAGAAGAGCGCTTCTATTATATTTCCACCAAACAGAAATGCAAATGCAGCGCAGGCTAACCCACAGCAAAGAAGAAGTACAACAGGTGGATAGGAAGGCAGATGCCGGCATTCCTGAAGGCGTACATTTGCCTCTTCAATGGTACATTTATGATCGCATATATCCCGGGTCAGCTGATTGAGGGCGGCAACCCGACTTAAATGGACAGAGGCCAAAGGAACATGGCGGATCATACTGCAAGCATCCTCTTTGTTTTCGTTGGCACTGGCGAATATGCCGTTGGAAAGTACATATACATCCGCATCCTTTAACCCATAAGCTTCTAGTATTCGAATGACGGAATCCTCCACCCGGTAGATTTCCGCACCACTTCGGAGCATGGTGTCGGCCAGCTCTACTGCGAGGGTTAATATTTCCTTGGTTTGAGCCATAAAGCTGTCTCCTTGTCTAGTCAATCTATATTTGTATCTGTGAAGTACTGAACAGATACGTATCTTTAATGTAAGCCCCTTTGTTTTTGCTGTCAAATGTTTTTGATTTCAAACTTATTATAGTTATTAAAAAAGAATAAAATGTATTGACTCAAAAAAATATGGTGATATAATACTTTAATAAAATTAGCACTCGACTAGATAGAGTGCTAATAATTTATATCAGCTGTTTGGTTTTATCAAAATACCAAGAAAGAGAGGAGCGATAGCAGATGCAAAATCAAAAGGAAGTATTGGATAAAAATGAAATCAGAAAACTTTCCAACGAATTGACATATCAACGGTATCTCATGAATAAGGGAAAGATACAAGATTTATTTCAGAAGATGACACTCCAGGAATATATCGCTTTGAACACCATTGCATCTGAGAGCGAGTGTTCAAAAGATTGCCAGGGGAGAACTTACTTGAAGGACCTATCGGATAAAATGCAGCTTACGATCCGCCAGACCTCTAAAATGATAGAAAAGCTGAAGGACCGTGGACTGGTTCTCTGGTCCTATGACGGAAACGGTAGTGAGGGAACTTATGTTACCATTACAGAAATGGGAGAAAGATTATTTCAGGAACAGGAAATTATTTTACGGGATTGTTATGGAAACGTAATGATTAAATTCGGGAAGAATAATATGACTTTACTTCTCAAAATGATGAAAGAATTCGACACATTGGTTTGCAATGAAATTAAAGAAATGAAGGAGGCGGATTCACATGGACGAGATGACGAAGTGGATAAATGACTATGCGATGCAGAGTGAATCGGTTTGCCGGAGAAATGATAGTATTGATCAGCGTCTTTATGAGGAGTTTGGTGTAAACCGAGGACTTCGGGATGAAAATGGAAAAGGCGTTCTTACAGGTCTTACCAGGATTTCCAAAATTGTATCCAGCCGTATTGAAGGCGGAATGAAAGTGCCCTGTGATGGAGAATTGTGGTACAGAGGATACCGAGTGGAAAAATTAATCGGGAATCTGGGAAAGGAACATCTTGGATTTGAAAAAATCGCTTATCTTTTGCTGATGGGTGAAATGCCGTCGGAGGAAGAGGAGGCAAAGTTCCGGGAGGTGATTGGTCAATGTAGAAAGCTTCCTATGAATTTTACCAGGGATGTAATCATGAAAGCTCCCTCTGAGGATATTATGAATTCCATGACAAGAAGTATTCTGACACTGGCTTCCTATGATAAAAATGCAAAGGACACCAGCGTCAGCAATTCTCTGCGTCAGTGTATTCAGCTGATCAGCGAATTTCCGCTGCTGGCTGTTTACGGATATATAGCCTATAATCATTACGAGAAAAATCAAAGCATGTATATTCACAATCCGGATCCGAAGCTTTCCACCGCAGAAAATTTGCTTATGATGCTGCGTCCGGATCAGAAATATACGCCGGTGGAAGCAAAGGTGTTGGATACGGCATTGATTTTACATATGGAGCATGGGGGTGGAAATAACTCTACCTTTACTACCAGAGTCGTGACTTCATCCGGTTCCGATACCTATTCTACCATTGCTGCGGCCATGTCCTCCCTAAAGGGCCCGAAGCATGGCGGTGCCAATATTAAGGTGATGGATATGATGGATGATATTCGGGGACACGTAAAAGATTATTCCGACAAAGAAGAAATTGCATCCTACCTGACAAAAATCATCGATAAGGAGGCATTTGACAAAAAAGGTCTGATCTACGGAATGGGACATGCTATATATACGTTGTCAGATCCCAGAGAAAGAGTGTTCAAAAATTATGTGGAACAACTGGCCAAAGAAAAGGGAAGGGAGGAGGATCTTCTTCTTTATGAAAATATAGAAGAGATTGCTCCGGAATTGATCTCCGGAAAAAGGAA
Organism: Roseburia sp.; assembly: GCA_051879315.1. GTDB lineage: Bacteria > Bacillota > Clostridia > Lachnospirales > Lachnospiraceae > Roseburia_C. Next base: position 116,639 of record JBJELW010000053.1, on the reverse strand, counting down.
TACTGTGAAAAATATCAGTCCCAACGTGGATTTCTATAGTGGATTTGTGTATGACATGTTGGGTATTCCCCGTGAGTTATATACTGCAATTTTTGCTGTTGCCAGAGTGGTGGGCTGGAGTGCACATCGTATGGAAGAATTGATTTGTACAGATAAAATTATTCGTCCGGCCTATATGAGTGTGATGGATGAACTCTGATTTTGTGCAATGAACTTCGTTGCTTTTGCACATGTAGAATGCAGAAACTCAAAAATGGTTTCTCTTGTGATAAATTGTTCCTTATGGTAATATGAAGGAAGGTGTGGTTGAAAAATAAACGGGCAGGGAAGCCTGGGGGAAACCAAGGAGGATTTTTACATGGAGAGTAAGAAACAGAAGGAGTACACCAAGAAAAAGGAAACATATAATGTTCGGATTATTATTACGATCCTTCTGATGATGGTTCTGTTATTGGGAGATTTGTATGTGGTATTGACGGATCCTTCTAATTTTGTTGCATTGATCGTCATTACAGTGGTGGCACTGGCAGATGCGTATGTGCTGATTGTCAGTGTGATTCAGCAGAATTATAAAAGTAAACTGGAGTGGCAGGAACAGTACGATAGTCTTTACAAATCCGAAAAGGCATCTTACCTCCTGTTGCGTAAAAATTTCGAAGAATTGGAAGAGAGACTGGATCGCATTGAAGATGGACTGGGAATGCCGGTGGACGAGATCATCAATGCACAGAAATCCATTGCAAAGGTGACCATCAGCCGTAATAAAGAAAATTCAGATGCGTTGATGAATTCTAATGATAAGATTTTTGATAAGGTGTTCTCCCTGGAAGATACCATTGCCCAGACTAATGAGGATCTGTTAAAGAGACAGGAGATTGTATTAGAGAATAACAATAAGGATCTGATCCTGAAGCAGCAGGAATTGTTGTCCCGTATGAATGAGCTGGAGTTGAGCCTGAAAAATGAGATTCTTTCTTCAGTAAATAAATTAAGTAATATTACACCACAGGTGGTATTGCAGGCACCCACAGCGGCAGCAGCGGCTCCGGTGAATCCGGAAAACTACGCGGAACCGGCCGCACAGACAGTTCCGGAGGAAAAAGCAGAGGAACCGGTAGAGGAAGAACCGGTAGTGGAAGAACCGGTAATAGAGGAACCGGTGGTAGCAGAGCCGGAGCCCACAGTGGAAGAACCGGCAGCAGAGGAACCGGCAGTGGAAGAACCGGCAGTGGAAGAACCGGCAGTAGAGGAGCCGGTAGCAGAGGAGCCGGCACCTATGCCGGAGTTGAGCTCTGACCCTAATCATATCATGACCCCGGATGAGATAGCGGCGTTGCTTGCGGCAACAACGGGAGCAGCAGAGCCGGAGCCGGTGGTGGAAGAACCGGCAGCAGAGGAGCCGGTGGTAGAGGAACCGATAGCAGAGGAGCCGGCACCCATGCCCGAGGTAACGGGTGATCCCAATCGTATGATGACGCCTGAGGAAATTGCGGCATTATTTGCTAATGTATAAAATTGTATATTTTTCAGAAAAAATATAAAAAATTGCTTGCTTTTTACAAAGTTCTGTAATATAATAGTCCTTGCGTTGAGGAACGCGCCACTAGCTCAGCTGGCAGAGCACCTGACTCTTAATCAGGGTGTCCAGGGTTCGAACCCCTGGTGGCGCATGAAAGTATCGGTTCTGTAGGGTAGCCTACAGGGTCGGTATTTTTTTTATACAAATATAAACTTACCGGCATCCTAAAATATGTTTCACTTCCTTAAAAGAATCTTGTATACATCGTATTCTTTTTCTGAGATGATTATTTCGATACAGGCATAAAAGAATACGACATTTAATTTTCATAAAATTGTTACTCCTTTTTGCCGGGTGGGAATAGCTCCGGACTATTTATCTATTTCATAATATGAAAAAAGGAAGAATCGGTGATATGGCAAAAAAAATATTGATTGCCTGTGGCATGCAGCAGGATGAAATCGAAAAGAAAATAAGAGAGTTTGGAGTTCATATTCCTGTGGTTTATATGGGTAGGGGCATGCACGAAAATCCGGGAGATCTTCATAGTATTTTGCAGCAGGAGATAGATCGTCACCAGGATTGCGATGAAATTCTGATGACTTACGGGTTGTGCGGACTTTCCACGGAAGGTTTGTACAGTGAACATACCAGGTTGATCCTCCCCAGATTTCACGATTGCATCCATCAGTTGATGGAGAATCAGGTGGATATCACTTTTTTATATATGACACGGTGCTGGACATTGGATGAAAAATCTATATTAAAGCAGTGTGAAAAAGTGATAGAAGAATATGGAACGGAAATGGGCTCTGAAATTCTGCAAAGCATCTATGGTTCTTATGAGCAGATTGCAGTGATCGATACCGACAGCTATGATATGGAACCGGTGATTGAGAATGCAAAAAAAGCTGCAGACCTGCTGAATCTATCTGTGCAGAAAATTCCTTCAAAGGCTCATATCATTGAAAAACTATTGTTGGGAACATGGGATGAGGATTTTATCGTTCTTCAGCCCGGCGAATTTGTAAAAAAAGAGATGTTTATGATTTGACGCAGAACACTCATAACTTTGGTTATGAACATTCTGCGTCAAGTTTTGTATCAGATTATCTTGATATGATCATTTTAAAAATAGGATTGCCCATGGAAGAAAATTTTTCTTCATATTCTGTCATAATATTTCCCTCACATAATCGGGCATCGTGGTGGAGATCCCGGGTCACAGCATCAAGATTCCACTTGGATTGTTCTACTTCATCCAGAGAAAAATCAAACAATCCTTCGTTATCAGTTTTAAATTCCAGTCTGCCGTCATCTGCGAGAATCTGATCGTACCGTTCCAAAAACTGTCGGGAGGTAAGCCGTCGTTTGGCGTGACGGTCCTTTGGCCATGGATCGGAAAAGTTCAGATAGATCCGCTGGATTTCACCCTTTTCAAAAAACTCTGGTAGTAGTGCCGCATCCTCGCAAAGAAAACGTAGATTGGGAAGAGGGTTTTCCTCCATTTTCTGAAGAGCACGATATAAAACGCTGTCATAGCGTTCCATTCCAATATAGTTGATATCGGGATTTTCGGTGGCCAGTTCCATAATGAAACGTCCCTTTCCCATGCCAATCTCTATGTGTATAGGAGAATCATTTCCAAACACGCTGTTCCAGATTCCCTTAAAATCAGCTGCATTTTTTATACAGTATTCACTTTCTGCAATGGCCGGTGCGGCGGCAGGTATATTTCTTAATCTCATGTGTTAAACTCCTTAATATAAATCCGAGTTTCATTATATCAAAATTAAAACGGAAAAGATATGATTTGCGCATAAATTTTGAGGAAACTGAAAAACTAATTGTTGCTTATAAAACATACAGAGTTTATACTGAAAATATATAATCTACGAAAGACGTGGAAACGTGATGAAAATAATGAAACAAATGTTGAAAATAAGCGTTGTGTTATGTGTTGCGGTCAGTGTTTTGTTTTCTAATGACTGTACCGTTAAGGCGGAAGAAAGCTGGCCTGCCCAGCCGGAGACCCAGTCGCCCTGCGTCATCGTCATGGAGGCATCCACAGGAACCATTCTGTATGAGAAAAATGCAGATGAAAAAAATTATCCCGCCAGCATCACCAAGATTATGACGGCATACGTTGCTTTGGAGAATTCTTCCTTGGATGAGGTGGTGACCTTCTCTGCAGATTCCGTATATAACACAGAAGGTTCCGGAATTGCCCGGGATGTGGGAGAAGAAATGACCATGGAGGAGTGTCTCTATGGCATGATGCTGGAGTCCTCCAACGAATGTGCCTACGCCATTGCGGAACATGTGGGAGGAACTCTGGATCATTTTGTTGAAATGATGAATGAAAAGGCTGAGGAGCTGGGATGCCAGAATACTCACTTCGCCAATCCTCACGGACTACATGATGCGGACCATTATACGTCCTGTCATGACATGGCATTGATTGCAAGGGCAGCCTGGGAAAATGAGGATTTTCGCACTATTACAGGAACGAAAAACTATGCCATTCCTCCCACCAATAAGCATCCCAATGACACCACCTATCTGTCCAATCACAACAAGCTTCTCCATGAGTATGATCAGGACAGCAGCTATATCTATCCTTATTGTGTCGGGGGAAAGACCGGTTATACCACGGTGGCAAACAGTACACTGGTTTCCTATGCAACCAAAGATGATATGACACTGATATGTGTGGTAATGAATACCAGCTCTCCACTGCAGTGGACAGACAGCATTCTTTTATATGATTATTATCTGAATAATTTTGCGTTATATCCGGTGGCAAAATATGAGACGCGATTTGAGGATAACCGGATCGAATCAGACATCCTGGATGAGGTAAATCCCTTTGTGAGTATTTCAGAGGATGCCTGTATTGTATTGCCGGTTTCGGCAGATTTTGAAGATACCACAGCGGAAATTACTTACGACTATGCTTCAGATGAGGTTCTGGCAAGTATTCAGTATACCTATAGCGGTCATGCAGTAGGGCGGGCAGATATCGTTAGGAGCCAGTCAGAGATAGAGACTTATGTTTTTGATAATCAAAAAGTAGCGTCCCAAGAAGAACAGGTGAAAAAAGTGGAGATTCATGTGTGGCAGATCGTGGTCGCTGTGATAGGAATCATTCTGTTGGGCCTGTTGATCTGGTTTGGCAAGAAGTTTATTGATAATTTTTATATTATCAAACACAAATATTTCTCCAGACCGAAACGCGATAAGCGTTATAAGACCATTAAATACAATTACCGCAGCCGGAGAGGCCGCGGTAGATGGCGTCGATGGTAATTGTTATGTGAATAATCAGAATATTATAAAAACTATCCACATTTTATTGACAATTATAAAGAATTTGTGGATAAAAAGTTCTGTATATAAGCCAGCACACGGGCTTTCTCTCTGGTAAGGATGAGAATGCCGTTGCTGGTTTTTATCATGGTATCGTATTTGCCCTTCAGACTGATGGAGGCATCCAGCGTGTGAATCAGATAGTCTGCGACAGGAGCGTCCACTTTCAGAAGAATGGGTTCCGAAGCTTCCAGCGGAAGAAGTTCTGCATTTCCCTTTTTGAGAAGCCCTCGAATTTCATTGTCCTGCTCCATCTGATCAGAAGTTTTATTTACAATAAAATATCCGTTTTCGTCCCTGGGCATGTCCATTGCCTTTACCGCACGCTGCACCTGTTTGGTCAGTGCATCGGATGGGGGATAAAGTGATTGAAAAAAAGGCATGAAATCAGAGGCCTGGCGAAAATGTTCATTTTTTCCCTTCTCCAAAACCTCAGTCACAAGAATGCGTTTGATGGTCTTTTGACAGGTTTCCCGGGAGGGATTTCTTTTTGTAGAAATATTAGTATCCATAATTCTCCTTACAGACAAAAAAGACAGTTTTCTTTGTTCCAAAAAGATTATACGACATGACATAAGAAAATTCAACGACAAAAAAATAATAGTGAGACAAAAAGTGTCATTTATTGACAAAGGGATAAATCATACTTATACTGAAAGAAAGGAGTGGCAAATATGAACGAGGAAAAGAAAACGGAGATCGTGGGAAAGATAGAAGCATTGATGGAGGAAAATCATGGTGTGGTGAAGGCAGAGAAGTTATATCCTCTGGGGCTTACCTACCGACAGATACAGGGACTTGTACAAAAGGGAATCCTGGATCATGTGAAAAATGGCTACTATTCCATGCATCTGGGGGACAGATCCCAGGAGGAGTTGATTCTGGGCATGTTTCCCGATGGTATTCTGACCATGGATACCGCTCTTTATTATCACGGATATCGGAAGGAGCGGCCGGAGGGATGGAGCATTGCCATCAGTAAAAATGTGTCGAAGTCCCGGTTTAAGGTGGAACATCCCATAATTTATCCCTACTACACAGAACCGGAAGTGCTTCAGATGGGTGTGGAGCAGATTCCATTTGCCCAGGGGAAAATCGGGATTTACTCAAAGGAGCGCTTGATTTGTGATTGCCTGAAATACGAAGAGCGCCTGGATCGGGAAACTCTGAAGACAGCGCTTATGGCTTATATCAACGAGCCGAAAAAAGACATTGCGGTTTTGATGGAGTACGCCAGGGCGCGGAAGGTGACAGCAAAGGTACAGAGTCGGATAGGAGTGTGGCTGTAATGGCAGAGTTTGTGCTCAGTGATCAGATTTTAAGAGGGGATCAGGTGGAAGAATTCTCTGAAGATGCTGTGGAGATGCGGCTTTTGGAGGACTTTCTATATGTTTTGGATAAGATGGAATTAAATAATGAATTATTTGTGTACCTGGATCTCTATGAAATATTGAAGAACAACAGCATAGAGGCCAGAAAACTGCAAAATCAACTGATGATATTGATAAAAGAGCGTAAACTTATTTATAAGCAAAACCGGCTGGAAACCGTGGTGTCCTACGGAACCTACTCTTATATGAAGAAAAAATGGAAGTCATTTCTGAAAAGTAAAAAGAGAAAAGAACCCTCCTGGGAGGAAGTGATTCATGTGCTGGATCAATGCTTTTCTCCTATATGGGCAGCGATGTATGAGGACCGGATCTATATTGGTGACTGGATGCCGGAAATCAGCCGATATTTGTAACTTGCGGATCATGATTCGCATATTCGCTGCCGGATGTTTAATTTCCGTAATCCCGTATGAAATCCCGTATCAGTGGCAGGAGCGTACGGGGTTTTTTGTAATCATAGGAGGGAAGAATGGATTTGTAGTTGAAATCTGTAACAAATGCCAGAAGTTCATCCGTATCGTGGAGAGGATTTTCGTTGATTTCCTCGATTAGTATCTCAATTTTAAAACAGGAGTTGTCCTCCAGGTTGTAGGTAAGAATCAAGTCCACATTGGTGATATGTCGCAGCTTGTTTCGCTGTTCCATGGGATCGGTGTTCATATCGTAGTCGAAAATGGCACTTTTGATGTTTTCTTTTTCCAGGATCTGGTACAGCTGTTTCACGTATTCTTTTTTCTCAATGATAGAATCCCCCACAAAAGACAGGATGGGAATAGAACTTGCCTGTTTACGGAACAGAGAGGAAGTATCGTGAGAGTGATTGGATGTAGGAAGCTTTCCGTCCTGCCATAACAGGTTCAATGCCCGATAGTAATCGTAGCGGGTATTCATGTTGTAAAATTGTAAAGCCACCGGGTTGGGGCAGGCTGTGTCCAGAACGGATTCCGGTACATAAAAGGTGTTGCAGTTTTCATGAAGAGATTTCAGGGAATACTGCTTGAGGAGCAGCGCTTTTCCCAATTTTGATATGATGCTTTTGCTGTATATGGCTGCCAGAGTTTCCGTTTGTTTATTCCTTCGCTGCACGGCACAGATGTCATAGTCGGCTGAGGATTCTAAGAGACGGATACCCAGCTGCGGTTCCACAAAGGGAGTGTCCACACCGATAAAAAAAGCCCGTTCTTCATGCATCATGGACAAAGCACTGAAAATTCCGGACAACACGCCGGCATTCTGATAAATATCCGCCACGTATTTTACCGGGAGGTTTAGCTGTTGATAATCTCCTTTTTGTTGAACAGACAAATATATTTTTGAAAAAAATGGCGCAAATTTTTCAACCAGATATTCAATCAGGCATTGATTGCCAAAGGGCAGCAGCGCCTTGTCGGTGCCCATGCGGGTACTTTTTCCACCACAAAGTATGACCAGTGTGTATTCCATATGTAATCCCTCATTTTTCAGATTTAACTTACATTTGTATATATTGTAAATCTTATCAGACAATGACGGGATATGCAAACAAATTAGATGTGGTATACTGTCAAAAGACACCTCGTGTCAAAATAGGTAGTGTAAAGTTAAATATGAAAACCGACACAAGGACTCCGTCACCTACGGTGACACCTCGTGTCAAAATACAAAGGAGACAACCTATGAAAAATATAGCAGAGCAGTTGAGGGGATTGTCGCATTCCGATTTTTATCCCTTTCATATGCCTGGTCACAAACGGAATAGAGATTGCGGAATTGATGCTTATGCCTATGATATCACTGAGATTGACGGTTTTGACAATCTGCACGATGCCCGTGGGATTATTCAGAAGGCACAGCAGAAGGCATCCGAATTGTGGGGAGCAGAGGAAAGTTTTTTTCTGGTGAACGGAAGTACCTGTGGTCTTCTGGCCGCCATCAGTGCAGCCACCAGCCGCAGGGGACAAATTTTAATATCCCGAAATTGTCATAAGGCGGTTTATCACGCCGTATACTTAAGAGAGTTAGAAACAGAATATCTCTATCCCGTGATCACCGGGGATGGAATACAGGGACAGATTCTGCCGGGGGACGTGGAGCAGATGCTTACGAAGAATCCCGGGGTTCAGGCGGTGGTGATCACATCTCCCACCTATGACGGGGTGGTCAGCGATGTGGCGGCTATCGCAGAGATCTCCCATGCACATGGTGTGCCATTGATTGTGGATGAAGCCCATGGAGCCCATTTGGGATTTCATGAATATTTTCCGCAATCCGCTGTAAAACTGGGGGCAGATGTGGTGGTGCAGAGCCTTCACAAAACCTTGCCAGCGCCCACCCAGACTGCGGTTTTACACCGATGTTCCCAGAGAATATCCGGGGAAAAGATCCGGGAGTTTCTTGACATCTATGAGACCAGTTCCCCATCATATTTGTTCCTTGCTGCCATGGAGCATTGCGTAGAACTGGTGCAGCAGCAGGGGAAGGATCTATTCTCGAATTATACGCAAAGACTGAAAAGTTTTTACCATGAAACAGATTGCTTTGCCCGGGTAAAGGTGCTGCAGCCAAAAAATTTTTCCCGGGACGAGGCGTTTGCATTTGATCCATCCAAAATTGTGATTCAGGCAAAGGGAATGACGGGAAAGGAAGTCTATGAGTTTCTCCGGGTAGAAAAACATATTCAATTAGAAATGTGTCAGGGGAATTATGCGCTGGCCATGAGCAGTATCATGGACCGGGAGGAGGGATTCCGGCGTTTGCACGAAGCACTGGAGGAACTTGAGGAAAGACTGCTTGGGGAAAAGAAGGAGAACGCATGGAATCCTGCTTTCATCCAAAATGCTTACGGAGTGCGGCAGAAGGCCACAAACATCAGCCGTGCCCAGGACGCAGAGAAGCGTTTAGTACCGGTATGTGAGGCGGAGGGATTGGTGTCCGGTGCTTATGTCAGCCTCTATCCGCCGGGAATCCCATTTCTGTTGCCGGGAGAGGTGATTGACAGACAGGTGATAAAAATTATTTCGGATTGTCAGAATGATTCCCTGACAGTTCAGGGAATCACTGACAATTCTCAGATAAAAGTTGTCATTTTCTAAGGAATCATATATACTATAAACGGATTACTGTCGTTTTTGACAGTTTTTTATTCAAATGATTTCCAGGAAGGAACAGGCAATGGGATACATTTTTTGCATTATGGGGAAAAGTGCAACAGGAAAAGATACCATTTATAAAATGCTTTCTGAGCAGGAGAAACTTTCCTGTTCTCCCATTGTTCTTTACACCACCAGACCCATCCGGGCCGGTGAGACGGAAGGTGTGGAGTATCATTATGTAAGTGATGCCAGGCTGGATGAGCTGGAACGTCAGGGACGTGTCATTGAAGTGCGTTCTTATCAGACAGTGTACGGTATCTGGCGTTATGCAACGGTGGATGATGGACAGATTGATCTGTCTGCTCGAAGTTATCTGATGATCGGCACCCTGGATGTATACACAAAGCTGTGTGCCTATTACGGCAGAGACCGTATCGTTCCCATCTATATAGAAGTGGAGGACGGACTGCGGCTGCAGCGGGCACTGGACCGGGAGCGGATGCAGGATCCGCCCAAGTACGCAGAGATGTGTAGACGTTTTTTGGCGGACACGGAAGATTTTTCTGAAGAAAAGCTGGCAGAGGCGGGGATTACCCATCGTTTTGTGAACCTTGAACTGGGTCAGACAGTGGAGCAGATTACAGACTTTATTCAGAATGGTTATGTGAACAGGTGAAGAGATGGATATAAAAGTAAATGCGACATCTGCGGTGACGCAGACTACCGGAACCAATCAGGTGCAGCCCTCCGACGGCAGCTTTAAGTTCACACTGGCCAGTAACATTGCGGAGGCGGAACTTTCCCAGAGACTGAACAGTCTTTTGACGGACATTACCACCCAGGGGAACCTGATTGCCCAGCACATGGATATCCGGGATATGAAGAAATACCGTGGATTGGTAAAGGACTTTTTAAACGAAGTGGTGAACCGGTCCCATAAGTTTTCCAGAGAAAATTTTTTGGACCGAAAGGGACGCCACCGGGTTTATGGCATTGTCCGGCTTGTGGATAAAAACCTGGATGAGCTGGCGGAAGAGTTGATTAAAGATGAATCGGATCATATCACGATTCTTAATAAGATTGGTGAGATAGCAGGGCTGCTCTTGGATATACTCACCTAGAGGAGTAAAATATGGCTGGATTTACAGATATCGTAGGACATGAACAGATAGTTGAACATTTGCAGAATGCAATCCGGATGGATAAGGTTTCCCATGCCTACATTTTCAACGGGCCGGATAAGTCCGGGAAAAAGATGCTGGCGGAAGCTTTTGCCATGGCATTGCAGTGTGAGAAGGGGGAGACAGATCCCTGTCTGGAGTGCCATTCCTGTAAACAGGCTATGAATCATAACCAGCCGGACATCATCTATGTGACACATGAAAAACCCAATACCTTATCTGTGGATGACATTCGTTCCCAGCTGGTGAATGATGTGGATGTGAAGCCCTACAGCAGCAGGTATAAGGTGTATATCATAGATGAGGCGGAAAAAATGAATCCCCAGGCACAGAATGCCATGTTAAAAACCATCGAGGAGCCTCCGGCTTATGCGGTGATTTTGCTCCTGACATCCAATGCAGAGAGTTTTCTGCCCACCATTCTGTCCCGGTGCGTCACACTGAATCTGCGGGTGGTGCCGGATGCACAGATCAAGACATATCTGATGGAACACTGCCGGGTACCGGATTATCAGGCGGAGGTTTGTGTGGCTTTCGCTCAAGGAAATGTGGGAAAGGCAATTGCCTTAGCATCTTCAGAAAATTTCCGGGAATTAAAGGCATCAGCGGTGCAGCTGTTAAAGAGGATTCCGGATATTGATCTGTATGAGTTTAAAGAAGCAGTCCGGCAGATCAGTGAATTTAAGTTAGAAATTAATGATTATTTTGATCTCATGATGATCTGGTATCGGGATATGTTAATGTATAAAGCAACCACAGATGTAAACAGACTGATCTTTAAGGATGAAGTCTACGACATAAAGAAACAGGCAAGCAGAAGTTCCTATTCAGGAATTGAGGCGGTATTGGAGGCCTTGGAAAAGGCTAAGACACGTCTCAAGTCAAATGTCAATTTTGACCTTACTTTAGAATTATTGCTGCTGACAATGAAGGAGAATTAAGATGATAAAAGTAGTAGGAGTCAGATTCCGCAGTGCCGGGAAAATTTATTATTTTGATCCCGGTAAGAAGGATATCAAAGCGGGCATGCACGTCATTGTGGAAACCGCCCGGGGTGTGGAGTATGGAACGGTATTGATCCCGCCGAGAGAGATGCCGGAGGAGAAGGTAGTCCTTCCATTGAAGCCGGTAATTCGTATCGCCACGGAGGAGGATGCCAAGACAGTAGAGAAGAATCGGGCAAAGGAGAAAGAGGCGTACAAGATCTGCCAGGAGAAGATAAAAAAGCACAAGCTGGAAATGAAGCTGGTGGAAGCAGAGTATACCTTTGATAATAATAAGCTGTTGTTTTATTTTACGGCGGAGGGACGAATTGACTTCCGTGAACTGGTAAAGGATCTGGCAGCAATTTTTAGAACAAGAATCGAGCTGCGCCAGATTGGTGTGAGAGATGAGACGAAGATGCTGGGAGGAATCGGTATCTGTGGCCGGGAGTTGTGCTGTAAGTCTTATTTGTCAGAATTTGCGCCGGTATCCATCAAGATGGCAAAGGAGCAGAATTTATCCTTAAATCCCACTAAGATTTCCGGTACCTGCGGCAGATTAATGTGCTGTCTGAAAAATGAGCAGGAAACCTATGAATACCTCAACAGCCGTCTCCCCAATGTCAATGATCATGTGACTACAGTGGACGGGCTTCGGGGAGAAGTGCAGAGTGTCAATGTGCTGCGTCAGCTGGTGAAGGTGCTGGTGGAGGTGAATGACGAGAAGGAGATCCGGGAGTATAAGGTGGAGGAACTGAAGTTCAAGCCCAGAAGAAAGAAGGATCATGCGAAATTGTCTGCTGCAGAGATGAAAGAGCTTTCTGCACTGGAAGACAAGGGAGGAAAGTCAAAGATTGATGACGGAAAGTAATCTGAAGCCCGGAGAGCGGATAGATGACCTGCAGAGAAACGGCTATCGGATTATCCAGGATGAAAACCGGTTTTGCTTTGGTATGGATGCGGTTCTTCTCAGCGGATTTGCCCGTGCGAAAAAAGGGGATCATGTGCTGGATCTGGGAACCGGCACCGGAATTATTCCCATTTTGCTGGAAGCGAAAACGGAGGGAGAGCATTTTACCGGACTGGAGATCCAGCCGGACAGTGCAGATATGGCCCGGCGCAGTGTGATGTTGAACGGTCTTCAGGATAAGATCGATATTGTGACAGGTGATATTAAGGAAGCCTCAAATCTTTTTGGGGCTTCGTCTTTTGAGGTGATCACCACCAATCCTCCATACATGATCGGACAGCATGGGATCGCCAATCCGGATGAGGCGAAGGCCATAGCCAGACATGAGGTACTGTGTACCCTGGAGGATATTTTGCGGGAAAGTGCCAGGCTTCTAAAGCCGGGAGGCCATTTTTTCATGGTGCATCGCCCGTTTCGTCTGGCGGAAATTATCTGCGGCATGCATGATCATGGGATTGAGCCGAAGCGCATGAAGATGGTACATCCCTTTGTGGATAAGGAGCCCAACATGGTGCTGATCGAGGGAACCCGTGGTGGAAAATCCCGGATGACAGTGGAAAAACCCCTGATCGTCTACAAGGAACCAGGGGTCTATGCCGATGAAATTTATGATGTGTATGGATATTGACAGCCTGCTTATGCGGGCTGTTTTTAATTGAGTAAACTCTGGTATACGTCCCGCTTGCTGATTCCCCGGTCCTTTGCCACCAGTTTCATGGCTTCCTTACGGTCAATGCCCTGTTCTGTGTAGTGAGCCATATGCTCTTCAATACTCATGGAAGACCAGACATCCTGCTGTTCCTTTTCCTTCTCCTCAAATGTCTTTCCATCCAGTACAAGGACATATTCTCCCCGGGGCTCATTGTCCTGATAAAAATCAATGACATTTTTTAAAGTCGTTTTTGTCGTATCCTCATGTTTCTTGGTAAGTTCACGGCAGATACTTAACGTACGGTCTCCTAGGGCATCATAAAGTTCTTCCAGAGTCTTCAACAAATGATGAGGAGCCTCGTAGATGATGATGGTTCGAGTCTCTTCTTTCAGCTCGTCCAAGATCCGGGCCCGGTCTTTTTTCTCCCGGGGCAGGAAAGCCTCAAAGGCAAATCTTCTGGTGGGGAGACCGGACATGGTGAGGGCGGTGATGCAGGCAGCAGGCCCCGGAAGGGAAGTGACTTCAATGCCTTCCTCTAAGCAGATGCGCACCAGATCCTCCCCCGGATCGGAGATTCCCGGTGTGCCGGCATCCGTAATCAATGCAATATTTTCCCCTGATTTTAACCGTTCCACCAGCTTGTATGCTTTTTCAATCTTATTATATTCATGGTAGCTGGTCATGGGTGTCTTTATCTCAAAATGGTTTAACAGCTTAATGGAGTTGCGGGTGTCCTCTGCGGCAATCAGATCCACTTCCTTTAAGGTGCGGAGTACCCGAAAGGTAATGTCTTCCAGATTTCCGATGGGAGTCGCGCATAAATATAATTTTCCGGCCATAATGGTTCCTCTTTTATCCTATAATATCCTTCATTATATCTGATACTTTCGGTGGATTCAATGGCGCGGGTGGGATTTATTGATTCATATATTCAGGCAGATATTCCCGTAAAATGTCAAAGGGTCCGGGACCCATGGTCAGGATTGCATCGTGAAACCGCTGGTCTGTATAGTCATCCCCTGACAGTCTTTTTGCATAGTCCTTCAGCTCCAGAAATTCCAAATATCCGATGTAATATTTCAGGTAATGAGCCGGTTCCGAAAGGATATACGAATAAATCTCTTTCACTATGTCTGCGTCTGTGATTCCATATTCCGAGAAAAATGCCTGCGTGTCGTTTAAGGTCCATCCTTTGCCGTGGATGGATAGGTCTGCGGTGGCATAGAGACTGAGAATGGCAGATTGATTGTGCATCAAAAGAGATGCCTGTTCCTGGGGAAGCCCTGCGTAACTGTAGGAGAGCATCTCCACATAGGTGGCCCAGCCTTCCACATATCCGGGATAATTCAAAAGGCTGCGGATCGGCAATAACCCGGCAGAGGCAGTTTTGGTGGTTTGGTACAGGTGCCCGGGATATCCTTCGTGGGCGAGTGTGGTGAACAGGGAAAGATCGTCATAGTTGCTGGATGGGTTAATGTAGATACAGTTTTGATCCGTGGCATCGATGGGAGCGGTGAGGTAAAAGGCCGGTGCCATGGATTCCTGCATACAGTCTGCCACATAATTTACAGTAAAATCCGTGGAAACCGGAGCGGAAAAATCTCCGCAGATGCATTGGGACAGATGTGTCAGGATCTCTTCCGGAGAGGCATCGGCATAGGCATAATCTGAAGTGTCTAAGGTTAGGTCAGGATTGTCATTTAACAACTCGGACATGGAGCGGATATCAGACAAACGATGACGTTCCACCAGATCCAGCATCTCATCGATGCTTCGGGAGGAACCGGTGGAGGCGTACACCAGATCTTCATAGTAGGAAAGGCCTTCCGGAAAATAGCAAAGCCCCGCGTCGTTGGTGCAGCTTCCCTTTAACTCTGTTAGACAGTCAATGAGTAACTGATAGGAGGGAATAACGTACTCATAAAAGGAAGACTCGTTTTCAGAAATATAATCCTTCCGCTGAATGTCGGTAAGTCCCTCCAGTTCGCCGATTTTTTCCTCAAAGGTCTCCAGAAGATAGTGCTTTTCGGTGGTATCGCACAGGGAATTCATGTCTGCAATCAGTGTGTCGGCCTGCCCATCCGACATGAACAGACCGGCATTGGCCTTTTCCTTTTCGTAATCGCAGATGGAGACAAAGCAGTCCGGAATCTGTTGCAGCAGCAACAGGTAGTCTTTTACATCCTGTTCCGTGTAAAAGTGATACTCTGCCAGAAGCACAGGAAGCTCTGCAGGGAAACCGGTGGAGGGGCGCAGGGGTTCCTCGTAGTAGGAAATGTCCTCCGTACTCCCTGCCCGGAAATAGTCCTGAAGTATGTCATAGGTCAGCGCATCGGAAAGGGACAGATCACATTCGCTGTAGCTGTTAAGCTGATAGCGGATATTTTCCTGTAGTAAAGCAATTTCTGCCTGTGAATCCGCAGAGTAATCCGGAAGACATACACGGTAATCCGTAATCCCGTAAGCGGCGGGATCACAGACTGTGTAATGCATGCTCAGTGTATCCTGCTTCATTTCCCGGACAAAAAGCCGGTCCAGATAAGTGTGAAAATCCGGATTTCCATCCTCCGGAGCTCCGCAGCCTGAAAGAAATAAGGTTAAGGAGAGTACCAACGGCAAAAATACGGAAAAGATTTTTTTGTGCATAGACAGAGCTCCGGAAAGACTGGTTGATTCATTCTATGATACATGAGAAAAAATTATGAAAATCATATCTTTGCTCTGCATGAATAGAATAGTTGTAAATCCAATAGGAGCGCTGGCATGCTGAATTATCTGTGGGGATTTATGATTCTAATAGGGGTTGCTTACGGGGCGGTAAACGGTACGCTGGCGGAGGTGACGGAGGCGGCGCTAAACTCTTCAAAGGAAGCGGTAACACTGGCCATCACCATGTTGGGGGTTATGTCCTTTTGGACCGGGATGATGAAAGTGGCGGAGAACAGTGGAATTGTGGAAGCAGCAGCAAAAAAATTGCGGCCGGTGCTGCGGTTTCTCTTCCCGGGGATTCCGGCAGGGCATCCGGCGTCACATTACATTGCGGTGAACTTTATTGCAAACATGCTGGGTCTGGGCTGGGCCGCCACTCCGGCAGGGCTGAAGGCCATGTCTGCACTGAAGGAGTTACAACAGAGTAAAGGGCAGAGCGGTCGGCTGAATGGGGAAACAGCCAGTAATGAAATGTGTGTGTTTTTGATACTGAATATATCGTCACTACAGCTGATTCCTATGAATATTGTGGCTTATCGCAGTCAGTACGGCAGTGTGTCACCGGCTGCGGTGATCGCGCCGGGTCTCATTGCCACCTGTATCAGCACAGCAGTGGCAATTGTCTTTTGCAAACTGGTGGATAGGAGGCGCACATGACAGATCTTTTGAATTTTCTTTCCAATGCCATCGTACCGTTGCTGCTGTTTTATATTGTAGGATTCGGGCTTATGATGAAGCGCAATATTTACGACGATTTTTTGATGGGGGCGAAGGAAGGAATGAAGACTGTGGCGGGAATTCTGCCAACTTTGATCGGGCTGATGATAGGTGTGGGAATCCTGCGTGCCTCGGAGTTTTTAGAATTTTTTTGCGAAACCTGTCTGGCATGGACGGATCTCATAGGCCTGCCGTCGGAGCTGACGCCCTTAGCTATCGTTAAACTATTTTCTTCTTCTGCTGCTACAGGTCTGCTGTTGGATCTGTATAAGGAGCATGGATGCGACTCTTTCCTGGGAATGGCAGCATCTCTTATGCTTAGCTCTACGGAAACCATTTTCTATACCATGTCCATCTACTTTATGTCTGTTAAGGTGAAAAAGACCCGTTTTACCCTGCCGGGGGCGTTGGTGGCCACACTGGCCGGGATAATTGCAAGCATCTGGCTTGCCCGCATCTGCACAATGTGATAAAATATCTTCGAAATGTGAACGGCGGCAGGAATATTTTTTAAAAATGTACATAAGATATAGGGTAGATATCTTTTGACAGTTTCGGGAGATCGCCAAAACAGATGGCGCGGGATGGAGCAGTCTGGAAGCTCGCCGGGCTCATAACCCGGAGGTCACAGGTTCAAATCCTGTTCCCGCAATTTTATTTAGTCGCTGCCTGATGGCAGCGATTTTTGTTACACGAAAATTTTGAAATGAAATGGGAGGTACATTATGGCAAAGAAAAAGGCAACAGCTACAGACTGGGTCTTTCGAATCATATTTGTGATTGCGCTGATTGTGTTTATCGTGGCGGCAGGTATGCTGATTCATTACTTTGTGTTATATCATAGGGGAAGCAGCGAGTATAAGGGATTGCAGCAGTATGTCTCCGCGGACCAGTCAGAGGATACAGAAACCGGGGATGAGACATTAACCATAGATTTTGATGCACTGCAGGCATTGAACCCGGACTGTATCGGATGGATCTATTTTGAAAACCTGGATATCAGCTATCCCATTATGCAGGGGGAGGATAATGAATATTACCTGGAGCATACCTTTGAAGGGCAGCAGGTGACGGCGGCCAGCATTTTTATGGACTATCAGAATGCGGCTGACTTTTCCGATGAGAATACCTTTATCTATGGACATAACATGAAGGATAAAACCATGTTTGGCAAACTGAACGGATACTCTGAGGAGGATTTTTATCTGGAGAATCCCTGCTTTTATATTTATACTCCGGATTATATTTACCGCTATGATATTTTTTCCTGTTATCTGGGGGCAGTGGCGCAGGAAGAAATCTTTTCCCTGTCCTTTGGTTCCCAGGAAGAATATCAGGCGTATCTGGATCTGATTCAGAGAAAGGCCGCTTATGATACCGGTGTGGAAGTAACAACGGAGGATCGGATCGTCACCCTGATGACCTGCAATATGGCAGGCCATGATTACCGGTTCTTTGTACACGGTGTGCTGGCGGAGGCAACAGCCGTGTCCGAGTAGTGACAGAAGATGAATCTGTGATGTATAAAGGGACGAGGTAGTGTTAAGTCAAATATAAAGGAGGATGTGACATGGAAGAAATCAAGCAGTTAAAGCAGTGGATTGATGAATCGGAGCGAATTGTATTCTTCGGTGGAGCGGGAGTATCTACGGAAAGCGGGATACCGGATTTTCGCAGCGTGGACGGACTGTACAACCAGAAATATGATTATCCGCCGGAGACCATTTTAAGTCACACCTTTTACCGGAAAAAGCCGGAGGAATTCTATAAATTTTACAGAGATAAGATGCTGTGTCTGGATGCAAAGCCCAATCTGGTTCATAAGAAACTGGCGGAGTTAGAACAGCAGGGAAAATTGACTTCCGTAGTGACACAGAATATCGACGGGCTTCATCAGGCAGCAGGCAGCAAACGTGTCTGGGAGCTACATGGCAGTGTGCACCGGAACTATTGTGAAAACTGTGGAAAGCTCTTTGATGCCAGATACATATTGGAAGGTACCGGAGTACCGGTGTGTGATGCCTGTGGTGGGCCGGTGAAGCCGGACGTGGTCTTATACGAGGAAGGTCTGGACAGTCACACCATGCAGTCCGCTGTTTATGATATCAGTCATGCAGACATGCTGATCATCGGCGGTACATCCCTGGCAGTTTATCCTGCGGCGGGGCTCATAGATTACTATCGTGGAAACAGACTGGTGCTGATCAATAAATCCACCACACTTATGGACAGCCGGGCAGATCTGCTGATACAGGGAAGTCTGGGAGATGTATTTTCCCAATTGTAGTTTATCCCTGAAGTAGTGCGTCTGGTGCCAAAAGGAAGGAGTATACATGAAATACCAATATGATGTAGGAGATGTTGTGAAATTAAAAAAGCCCCATCCCTGCGGCAGCAAAGAGTGGGAGATTCTGAGAGTGGGGGCGGATTTTCGTTTAAAATGCTGTGGCTGTGGCCATCAGGTGATGCTGGCCCGACCTTTAGTGGAGAAAAACACCCGGGAATTATCAAAAAAGTCACAGGATATTTGAAAAAAGTCTTGCCATTACTGAAAAATTATGCTATCATAAGGGCTCGTGATATGTAAAAATCCTTGCTTCCTACTTGATAGGAGGCCAGAGACCAAAAGGAGGTAAATCTAGCATGAACAAATATGAATTAGCACTTGTTGTGAATGCCAAGATCGAAGACGATGTCAGAAATGCTACAGTTGAGAAGGCAAAAGAGTATATCACTCGTGCAGGCGGAACTGTAACAGAGGTAGAAGAGTGGGGTAAGAAGAAATTAGCTTACGACGTTCAGAAGATGAGCGATGGCTTCTACTATTTCATCCAGTTCGATGCAGCACCGACCGTTCCTGCCGAAGTAGAGCAGAATGTTCGAATCATGGACAACGTTCTTCGTTTCTTATGCGTTAGAAAAGACGAGGCATAGAATACAGAAGAGGAGATCGAAGTATGAATAAAGTAATACTTATGGGTAGATTAACCAGAGATCCGGAAGTCAGATATTCAAGTGGAGATAATCAGATGGCAATTGCCAGATATTCACTTGCAGTAGATCGTAGAGGCAGACGTGACGGAGACGGCCCGACAGCAGATTTTATCAACTGTGTTGCTTTTGGAAAAGCAGCAGAGTTTGCAGAGAAGTATTTCCATAAGGGAATCAAGATCGCTATCACCGGACGTATCCAGACCGGAAGCTACACAAACAAGGACGGACAGAAGGTATATACTACCGATGTCGTAGTCGAAGAGCAGGAGTTTGCTGAGAGTAAGGCAGCATCTTCTGAGAATGCAGGATTCGTACCTGCAGACAGACCTTCACCGAGCAGTGCCGGAGACGGATTTATGAATATTCCGGACGGAATTGATGAAGAGTTACCATTTAACTAATTATAGGAGGTAATAGCCATGGCTTTCAATAAGACAGACAGAGATGGCGCGCCCGCAAGAAGAAGAGGCGGCTTGCACAGAAGAAAGAAAGTATGTGTATTCTGTGGAAAAGATAATGTAATTGATTACAAGGATGTCAACAAGTTAAAGAAGTATATCTCTGAGAGAGGAAAGATCCTTCCCAGAAGAATCACAGGAAACTGTGCAAAGCATCAGAGAGCACTTACTGTTGCAATCAAGAGAGCCCGTCATATCGCAATCATGCCTTATGTACAGGACTAATCCTTAGAGAAATATTATAGGATGCTTATTGAGGCACTTTCTAGATTTTCTAGAGAGTGCCTTTTTTGTACACATCTTAGTGCCAAAAGAAAATGCCACCGTAAAGGTGGCATTTTTGCGTGTACTATTGTGGTATAATTTGACCGAAGGAGGGACCCGGCGAAGCCGGGAGGATTCCTTAGGTCCTGTTTTGAGCGGAGATAAAGTAATTTGACCTAAGGCTTGTCCTCAAAGCAGCGCGAAGCGACCTTTGAGGGCTTGGCGAAGCCGGGAGGATTCCTTAGCTTAAGGTGAAAAAACGGTCTCTATGATAACCAAAAGAAACATTAATATAAGGGCGACCAGAAGGTCAAAAAGTACAATACCCAGATAATGGAATAGCCGGTTCTTACTCTTGCACAGCGGAAAATACTTCTGGATATCGCGGTAGTTAAAACCGATGAATATAAAGGACAGCATCATAAGCAGACAAATGATACGATTCAGCCAGAGCAGCAGGCCGGTGGTATTTTCTACCTCCATGGATAAGCATATATAGAAAAGCAACATGTATGCAGGCGTAGCCACCAACATCTTCCAGGGTGTTATGGTGCGAAAGCCAGGCGGAAAATAAGAATAGTTTTTGGTTTCTTTAGCGGGCGGCTTGTCCGGATTCAGAATCCGGCTGATGGCATTTTTCAGTTCCGTCACATTCTTGTATCTGTCGGAGGGATTCATCTGGGTACATTTTATTATAATCTCATCAAAAATCTTTGTGGGGGTGGTGAGCGATGCCTGAAGTTCCCGTAACAATATGCCCACGGAATAAATGTCAGTCTGAGGGGATGAGGAACCAAATCCGTATTGCTCCGGTGCCGCATAGCCCTGGGTTCCCAGAAGTACGGTATCTTCTGCAGAATCAGCAGAAAAGTGCTTGGCGGCGTTGAAGTCCAAAAGAATCACCTTGTTGTAACTGGTGATGATGATGTTTGAGGGCTTGATATCCCTGTGAATCACCGGTGGATTCAGATTATGAAGTTTTTCCAGGATACAGCACAAGTCATAAATGTAATGTGAGATGTAGTCAGACGTCAAGTCGCGAGACGTCATTTTTTCAGATAGGGAACAACCGGAAATGTATTCCTCAATCACTGTGAGCTGACCATCTTCTTCACAGTAATCTATGATTTTCGGTATTCCATCCATGGGATTGTGAAAGAGATATTCATATATGGCAAGATTGTAAACATCAAGAACCTTTTTTATGTAGATCTTCTGAGTTTCCTGATGCTGTACCAAATAAACCTGATGGGGTTCATTGATTACGGCGATGGTTTTATAATAAGAAATAGCAAGTCGTCTGGTAAAATTCAAGGGATCACCCCTTTCGTATGTGAGTTATTCATGAACGTAGCAGTTCAGAGCCGTTGGCAGAATGTCTGCGTTGCAGTTACAGTATATCAGATAGGAGGAGCATATGAGCGAAAAAAATACACGAGAGTTGGAAAATATTTTGGGAAGGACACATTTGTCCCAGTTTGAGGGATATTGTAAGGAAAATAAGGACAGTATGTCGGGTGGTGGAGATGCATTTTCCATCTATATTAAAAACCTGCTATGTGAAAAGGGAATTACCCAGCAAACGGTTTTTCTGAAAGCAGATATTCCGGAGCGATATGGATATAAGCTGCTTTCGGGAGAGAAACATACCAGACAGAGAGACGTAATTCTTCGCATCTGTTATGCAGCGGAGCTTTCCCTGGAGGAAACCCAGCGTGCCCTGAGGAAATATGAAATGCCGGAGCTGTATGCAAAGATACCAAGGGATGCTCTGTTGATGATAATCTTTAACGAAAGACCGGGAAGTATTATCGATGTAAATGAATTGTTGAAGGAAAAGGGAGTGGAACCCTTAAGAACCAGCGGGTTGCAGGATTAAATTTCCCACCGTAGCGGGGGCAACGGGAGCCGGCGGTTGTATGGTAGAATATGCCTGATGTGAAGGCTATGTTCTGAATACGTATTTGCATATTAGAATATGGATGGCGATGAAGCAATGAAGAAGAACAGGGATCGACTTTTTCTTGTGATTAACATTCTGCTCTCGATCATGGCAGGAGCTATAATCTATTACATGATTTCACCGGAGGTTCTTTTCGTGCAACAAATCGATGGTTTCATAGGGAAAGGATTTCATGTGGATGCTCCCGCAGGCAGTCGCTGGCTTCTTTCCCTGGTTCGAAATTATGTGCCGGATATGATGTGGGGATATGCGCTGGTATTTGCATTGTGTCTCATATCCGGAAGTGATTATGGGGCAGAACTGCGAAGGATATTTGTGGTGGCAGCTATTTTCTCAGCAGTCATGGAAGCGCTTCAGCTTATACCGGGTGTTCACGGAACCTTTGATGTGTGGGACATTGTGGCTGAAGTAATAGCAGAGGGAGTTGCTGTTTTTATCATAAGAAACCGTATCCATTCAGGACAGCCTTAAATACCATACATTTTACAGGCAGGAGGAGTTAATCATGAGAAAGAAAACAAAATGGTTGGCGGTTGTATTGTGTTTATCACTTTTTGGGGCAATGGCATTGGGCAGCGGTTCTTCATCGGATGATACGAAGGATGTGGTTACCGGTTCCGACACGGAGGATGCCGGTTCCGATGTATCAGAGGAAGTAACTACAAATATAACGATTGAAGAGCAGGTTCTGGTGGATCAGGACGGTCTGAAAATCACAGCAACAGAATATGTTACAGACAGTATCTGGGGTGATGGAATTAAGCTGTTGATTGAAAATGATTCCGATACGGATTATACCGTGGGATGTGACGCATTAATCGTAAATGATTACATGATCACAGATCTGTTCGGATCCGATATTGCGGCGGGAAAGAAAGCCTATGAAACCATGTATCTTTCCTCTACCGAGCTGGACGCAGCCGGGATTGATACCGTGGGGAAGGTGGAGATGTATTTCCATGCATTCAATGCAGATTGGGATTTCTTGTTCCAAAATGTATACGCAGAGGTTCAGACTTCAGAGTATGCAAATATGGACACCACTCCGAATGATGGCGGTACAGAGCTTTATAATGAAAATGGAATCAAGATTGTGGGAAAGACCGTGGATGAAAACAGTTTCTGGGGGACAGCCATCCTCCTTTATGTGGAGAATAACTCCGGAAAAAATGTAGGCATCTCCGTGGATGACATGTCCATCAATGGATTTATGATGAGTCCATTGTTTTCTACCACCGTTTACGACGGAAAGAAGGCAATTGATGATATCACCATTTTCTCCACAGATTTAGAGGAAAACGGAATCGAAACCATTGAAGATGTGGAGTTGAAATTCCAGATTTTCGATGCAGAAACCTATCAGACAATCACGGAATCTGATTCGATTACTTTTTCTGCACAGTAAAACAGGCACGAGTGATATAGGGCGGTTATTGGTTAGCCAATAGCCGCCTTTTTCTATCGGCAAAATAAAAGAAGCTATTAGACATAGATATCTGGATATATTTTGCCGATTGCGGTATAATATTACCGATGATTTATCTCGGATCGGAGGTCAGAAGGTATGAAATATATAAATGTGAACCAAGCTGCAGAGAAATGGAACGTATCCGAAAGGAGTGTGCGCAATTATTGTGCGCTAGGCAAAATTCCTGGAGCGGTATTAAATGGGAAAACATGGAAAATACCAGAAAATTCAGAAAAACCTCTAAGAAAACAAAGGGCAGGAAAAATTCCAAAGGATTTATTAACGAGGTTAAAATTAGAGAAAGAGTCCGGAATTCCCGGAGGTATTTATCATAAAGTACAAGTTGAATTAACATACAATTCTAATCACATGGAAGGAAGCAGGCTTACACATGATCAGACAAGGTATATATTTGAAACTAATACATTAGGAATTCAAGATGAGATTATAAATGTAGATGATGTTGTGGAAACGTCAAACCATTTTAGATGTATTGATCAGGTGATTGAATCAGCGAATTACCAGCTTACGGAAGCATTTATTAAGCAGCTTCACTTGATTCTAAAGTCAGGAACATCAGATAGCAGAAAAGCATGGTTTGCGGTTGGTGAATATAAACGTTTTGAAAACGAGGTCGGTGGAAATGCAACGACAAAACCGAATGATGTTGCTGCGGAAATAAAAAAATTATTGGCGGAATACAATCAGAATAAAACTAAGACATTGTGGGAAATCATTGAATTCCATTATAAATTTGAAAGAATTCATCCCTTTCAAGATGGGAATGGACGTGTTGGAAGACTAATTATGTTCAAAGAGTGTTTGCGAAATGGTATTACACCGTTTATCATAGAAGATGATATGAAAGGATTTTATTATCGTGGATTAAAAGAATGGAAAAATGAACAGGGATACCTAATCGATACTTGCTTAGCAGCACAGGACAGATTTAAGGTTTATATGGACTATTTTGGACTGAAATACAATGATTAAGGTTTATGGAAGGAGTACTATGGTTATGATGGCATTAGAAAATCAGACGAAACAGATACCGGTAAAGGAAGCCTGTATTACCGGTGAACCGATAGCCCGCTCTCAGGCAAAGAGAATCTGCCGTAGCTTGGAGACATATCGAGAGGTTATTTTGGATTTTTCAGATGTAACTATGATGGGGCAGGGCTTTGCCGATGAATTGTTCCGGGTTTACGTCGTGGCACATCCTGAGGTAATGCTTCGGCCGGTGAATATGCTGCCGCAGGTGGAGCGGATGATTCGGCACGTTGGCCGGGGGAAATCCGCAGAAAATATTATTTTTCCGGCCAGTAAGTGATGGTTTAACTGAAAATAGAAAATAACGTCCAAAAAAGAAAACGTGGAGGATTTTTTTCCAAAGGGTGGATGTTAAGAAGATAGTGTAAAGTCAAATATGAAAAATGAACCGACACAAGGTCTCCGTCACCTGCGGTGACACCTCGTGTCAAGAAATAAGAGGGTAAGATATGAAAGTACAGGATTTAAAGGTAGCAGTGGTGGACGACAATGTTTTTAAGTCCATGGAGATCAAACGGGCGTTGGAATTCAATGGAATATTAAATATTACATTGCTGAACAATCAGGAGGATGTGTGGAATTTATTGGATCGGGAAGACGTGGATCTAATTGTGACGGATATGCATTATCCCTTGGAAAAAGGCGCAGAAGCGGATATTCATGCGGGATTTATTTTGCTGGAGAAGCTGAAGGAAAAGGGAATTCAGATACCGGTGATTATCTGTTCCACCATCAATTATCAATCAGAGGATGCAATTGGAACGGTTTGGTATAACAAGATGAAGGATCTGAATTTTGAGTTCAAAGAGATGCTGGATAGGGTGATGGAGAAATACCATATTTAGTAGCCAACCATAAGGGGTCTGCCACAGCTTGTGGCGGGCTCTTTTTGCCTTGCCCAATTTGCCAAAAGAACTTTAAAATCCACATATTTCATGCTATAATATCCTGGGCAGAAAAGACGCTTTCTATATAGATTATCTGATGCGGCAAAAGTCGTTTCATAATAGGAGAAAAGATATGACAAGAAGCATAAAGCTAAAAGGAAAACTGAGGAATTATATGCAGTTTCCGCTGATTTTAACCATATTGCTGATAGCTTTCAATATACCCATGTATTTTTGGGATATGCGTTCCGGCGTGGTGGTTTCTGTTTTTCTGGTTATTTATATCATTGTGGTGGCCATATCATATAATAGATATAAACCGATGCTGGTTAACGAATTGATCAATTTTGCGACGCAGTATGGAACCGTACAGAAAAAGCTTATCAACGAATTTCAGATTCCCTATGCCCTGCTGGATTACAACGGCAAAGTTTTGTGGGTGAATGAAAAGTTCACCGAGCTCACGGGAAAAGACAAGCGCTTTCATAAGTCCATCACCTCGATTTTTCCAGGGATTACGAAGGAGCTGATTCGTCAGGAACAGCGTCTGGAGAGTCTGGATATCGTCTGGGAAGATCACTGTTTCCGTGTGGAAATGAACAAGATTTATTTCGAGGAGATGATGGAAAACAGTGAGATAGTGGAGCTTCATCAGGACGAACAGTATCTGACAGCGCTGTATCTGTTTGATGAGACCCAGCTGAACCAGTGCCGGCAGGAAAATGAGGATCAGAAGCTGGTGGCATCACTGGTATATATTGATAATTATGAAGAGGCATTGAACAGCATTGAGGATGTGAAGAGATCCCTGCTCACTGCTTTGATCGAGCGTAAGATCAATAAATATTTCTCTCAGATGGATGGTCTGGTGAGAAAGATTGAAAAGGATAAGTTTTTCGTGGTCTTCCAGCACAAGTATCTGGCTCAGATGCAGGAGGATAAGTTCAGCCTGCTGGAGGATGTGAAAACCGTTAAGGTGGGGAATGAGATGGCGGTGACCCTGAGCATCGGTATCGGTGTTATGGGAGCCACCTACACACAGAATTACGAGTATTCCCGGATGGCCATTGATCTGGCGCTGGGCCGTGGCGGAGATCAGGTAGTTTTGAAGAAGGGTGGAGAGGTTTTCTACTATGGTGGCAACACCAAACAGGTGGATAAGAATACCCGTGTGAAAGCCCGTGTAAAGGCCCATGCTCTGCGGGAGATCTTAGAGAGCAAGGAGCATGTGATGATTATGGGACACAGTATTCCGGATGTGGATGCCTTTGGCGCAGCGGTGGGAATCTACTGCGCGGCAAAGGTTTTGGGAAAGCATGCCCAGATCGTCATCAATGAGGTAACATCTTCTCTTCGTCCCATCAAGGATTGTTTTACGGTGGAACGGGGCTACCCGGAGGATCTGTTTTTAAACAGTGAGCGGGCTCTGGAGCTTATTGACAGCAATACGCTGGTTGTGGTGGTGGACACGAACCGCCCCAGCTATACAGACTGCCCGGAGCTTTTGAAAAAGGCCAAGAGTACCGTGGTGTTTGACCATCACAGACAGGGCAGTGAGGTGATTAAGAACACACTGCTTTCCTACATCGAACCGTACGCATCTTCCACCTGTGAGATGATTGCGGAGGTGCTGCAGTATTTTTCGGAAAATATCAAGCTGACACCGGCGGAGGCAGACTGTATTTATGCCGGCATTCTCATCGATACGAACAATTTTATGTCGAAAACAGGGGTGCGTACTTTTGAAGCGGCAGCATATCTGAGAAGATGTGGTGCAGAGGTAACCAGAGTTCGGAAAATGTTACAGAATAACCTGAGCGACTACAAGGCCCGGGCGGAGGTGATTCGCCATGCGGAGGTTTACCGTGGGTCTTTTGCCATTTCCATCTGTCCGGCGGCTCAGATTGAGAGTCCCACGGTGGTGGGTGCCCAGGCGGCAAACGAATTGTTGAACATTATCGGAATCCGTGCATCCTTTGTGTTGACGGAATATCAGGGAAAAATTTATATCAGCTCCCGTTCCATTGACGAGATCAATGTGCAGCGGATTATGGAACGGCTGGGCGGCGGCGGTCACATGAACACGGCGGGCTGTCAGATGCAGGGCTGCAGTATGCAGCAGGCGAAAAAGTTATTAGAGGATACCATCGACGGGATGATTGAGGAAGGAGATATCAAGGAATGAAAGTAATATTATTGCAGGATGTAAAGTCTCAGGGAAAAAAGGGAGATATTATCAATGTGAGTGATGCTTATGCAAGAAACCAGCTGATTCCTAAGGGGTTGGGCGTGGAGGCAAACAATAAGACCTTAAATGATTTGAAGCTTCAGAATAAGCATGCAGATAAAGTGGCAGAGGAAAACTATCAGGCCGCATTGCAGCTGGCAGAGGATTTAAAGGATAAGTCCGTTGAAGTCAAGATAAAAGCCGGAGAAGGGGGGAGAACCTTTGGGTCTGTTTCCACAAAGGAGATTTCCCAGGCAGCCAAGGAGCAGTTGCATTTAGAGTTGGATAAGAAGAAAATGCAGTTGAAGGATGCCATCAAAACCTTTGGTGTGTATGAGGTGCCCATCCGCATTCATCCCAAGGTGACAGCAACGTTGAAGGTAAAGGTTACGGAGGGGGAACGCTCATGAACGAAGTTCATGACTTTAAATGCGTTCCGAAGACCTGCCGCCGAACAAAGTGAGGGGGCAACACCAGGTTACATGAGGAGATATCATAGTGGAAGAAATAATCAAACGGGTCATGCCCAACAGCCTGGAGGCAGAACAGTCCGTGGTGGGTGCCATGATTATGGACAAGGATGCCATTCTTGCGGCAGGAGAGAAGCTGATAGGGGAAGACTTTTATCATAAACAATATGGCATTATGTTTGAGGCAATAGTGGAGTTGTTCAATGCCGGCGAGCCGGTGGATCTGGTGACACTTTCCAACAAGCTGAAAGAAAAGGATGTCCCGGCGGAGATCAGCAGTCTGGATTTTATCCGGGATCTGGTGGACAACCGGATTACCTCTGCCAATGTGGGTGCCTACGTAAAAATTGTAAAAGAGAAGTCCACATTGCGGCGTCTCATTAAGACGGTTCAGGAGATTGAGGATGCCTGTTATGTGGAAAAGGACAGTACAGAGGACATTCTGGCAGATACCGAGAAAAGCATTTTTAATCTATTGCAGAACCGCAACGGTGGAGATTATGTTCCCATTGAGCAGGTAGTTATCAATGCGCTGGAGAAGATTGAGAAGGCATCTAAGCAAAAGGGTGCCGTAACAGGAATTGCCACAGGTTTTATCGATCTGGATTATCAGATGGCAGGGTTGCAGCCCTCCGATCTAATTCTGATTGCGGCCCGTCCGTCCATGGGAAAGACGGCGTTTGTATTGAATATTGCCCAATATGTGGCTATTCATTCCCAGTTGACCACGGCAATTTTTTCTTTGGAGATGAGCAAGGAGCAGCTGGTAAACCGTATGTTTTCCTTAGAGTCCCGGGTGGATGCCCAGAAGCTGCGTTCCGGTAATCTGACAGAGGCAGACTGGGAAATGCTGACAGAGGGTGCCGGCAATGTGGGACGCTCCAAGCTGATTATAGATGATACGCCGGGTATTTCTATTTCAGAGCTTCGCAGCAAGTGCAGAAAATACAAGCTGGAACATGACTTGAAGCTGATTATTATCGATTACCTGCAGTTGATGAGTGGTTCCGGTAGAAGGGCAGAGTCCAGACAGCAGGAGATTTCCGATATTTCCCGTTCCTTAAAGGCCCTGGCCCGTGAACTGAATGTGCCGGTTGTGGCGTTGTCACAGCTGAGCCGTGCTGTTGAGCAGCGCCCGGATCACAGACCCATGTTGTCGGATTTGCGAGAGTCCGGAGCTATTGAGCAGGATGCGGACGTGGTAATGTTTATTTATCGTGATGATTATTACAATAAAGACAGTGAGATGAAGGGGGTATCCGAGATCATCGTGGCCAAGCAGCGAAACGGCCCAATCGGAACAGTGAATCTGGCATGGCTGCCACAGTATACGCGATTTGCCAATATGGAGAGGCAGGACAGACAATAAAAGACCATTCAGGGAAACGTCCCGGAGGAAGAGATTATTCCTCCGGGATATATTTTTCTCATTTCTTCCTTTTTCTACTGTTTTTCCCCTTTTTGTCCTCGAATCCTGTCGGAATTCTACGATGAAAATTGATTGCACTCGTTCTATGAGTAGGTCTATAATTTTATATCATAGATTGGTGCAAAGGAGGCAGAGTATGGACAAGCAACGATATATGATTTCCGATGCGGCAGCGCTTGTGAATGTAGAATCTCATGTGCTTCGTTATTGGGAGGAAGAACTAGATCTTACGATTCCCAGGAATGAAATGGGACATCGCTACTATACAAAAGAGAATATCGAACAATTCTACAAGATTAAGGAGTGGAAAGAGAAAGGTTATCAGTTGAAAGCCATCAAAATCCTGATACATAATGGTGGAAATGAGGAGCTGTTGCATCAGATGCCGGAATTTCAGGAGGGAACGGCGCAGATGGAAAGGAGTGAGGTCGTGAAAGCACAGGCTGCAGATCAAGTGCCGGTGAGCAAAAATGTAGCAGATAATACCAGGCGTATGGAGCAGTTTCAGAATATGATGACGGAGATTGTTCGCCAGGCCATCGAGGAAAATAGTGAAACTCTCAGCAGGGAAGTGGGAGAGGAAGTGCGCACACGTATCCTGAAAGAGATGAATTATCTGGCCAGAGAACAGGAGGACGCCCAGGAGGAGCGTTACCGAAAACTGGACGAGCTGATTCGCCAGAATATGAGAGGAAAACAGAAGAAAGAGAAAAAGCTGTTCCGGAAACACCCAGTGGCACAGCCCAACTAAAAAAATCTCTATCAGAGAAGAAAGATCTTTTCTGATAGAGATTTTTGCTTGGAGATTACTCCTGGCTGATAGCACCTGTGGGGCAAGTACCTGCGCAAGCTCCACACTCGATACATGTGTCAGCATCGATTACGAACTGACCATCACCTGCAGAGATTGCTCCTACCGGGCAGCCACCCTCACAAGAACCACAGCTTACGCATGTGTCAGAAATAACGTATGCCATTGTTTTGTCCTCCTTTAAATAAATTATCAATGAATAGCTCTTTCGCTAAAATAAATTCTAATACAAAAAAAATGTTATTACAAGAGGGAAATCATATGTATTTTAGAAAAAGCAATCGGTCGTATATTTTTCAGACGCGGAGAGAAAATAATTGCATAATTGAATATTTAGCATTATAATATCTAGGTCTAAAACATACTTGAGTTTTTGAAGTTTAAGTTATAGCCAAAAGCACCTGCCACATTTGTGGCAGGTGAATATTGCACATAAATTGCCTCTGGAAAACAAGTTTTCCAAGAGCAATTTTGTGCAATTAACACTGCTGCTATCGCAGCAGGTTCTTTTGGCAGTTATTAACTAGCGGAAACTCAAGGCAGAGCATAAGGAGGTACCATATTATGGCACAGGTTACAGGAAAAACAATGATCGGTGAATTGCTAATGATCGATGAAAATATTGCGCCCATCCTGCTTGAGATTGGCATGCATTGTCTGGGATGCCCGTCATCACAGATGGAGACCATCGAGGAGGCAGCCATGGTTCATGGAATCGAGCCCCAGGAGCTGGTAGATCGTATCAACGAGTTTCTTGCAAAGGACGAAAAATAATTTGCAGGATTGCACAGGGAAGTTTTCGACCCGGGAAAGCGGATACAGTGTGTACACGGTATAAAAGGTGTCATGCTGTATCCGCTTTTTACTTTGTGCGAAATTCCTCAAGAAAAACACCTTATCGGCCGACATAATAAATAGATTAAAGGTAAAGTGAGGGGATTAGATGAAGATTGATGCAGCAAATATCTTAGAGCATTCTAATCAGACAGCAACTGTATCCCGTACAGAGGAACAAAAGAATACAACCCATACAGAAAATGTATTTCAGGTAGAGCAGAGCCGAAAAGGACAAAAACTGATGGATAATCCTACCTATGGAAAACCCCGGAGGGAGGAAACCACTCTGGAGGACATTCAGGAGCAGGCTTCCGGTATGGATGCCGTCCAGCAGAAGAATGAGATGCTGTTTGCTTCGCAGACTACCTCAGAGAAGGATGCGGCAGCCCTGGAAGAAAAAGGTTATTCCCTGATGGATGATAAGATCGAGACGGTGGTGACGGAGACGGACAAGATCAAGATGGTATTGGCAAAAGCCGGAAAGGATATCAGCTATTTTGGGGATGACCTGACACCGGAACAGCTCAGTGAAATGGCGGGAAGTGAGGCTCTGGCTAACCAGCTGGCTCAGATCCTGAACCAGGCAGATCTGCCGGCCAGCCGGGAGAATCTATCCGATATGATGGATGCCATATCCGTGCTGGGGGAGGTTTCACAACCGTCTGACGGCTCCATTCTGTATATGCTTAAGAATCAGCTGAAGGCTACGCCGGAAAATCTCTTCAAAGCACAATTTTCCGGCAGTATGGCACAAACAGTGGCGGATACGGAGAGACAGATTGATTATGCTGCCTTACAGCCGGCAATAGAACATGCACTGGAGGAAGCCGGCCTGGAGGTAAGCAGTGGGAATGTGGAATCCTGTCAGTGGCTGATTGCCAACGAACTTCCCCTTACAGCAGAGAATCTGGCACAGAAACAGGCGTTGGAGCAGATAGAACTGCCCATGGACCCGCAGGAACTGGTGCGGGTTATGACAGAGGGGATTGCGTCCGGAGTGCGTCCGCAAAATGTGGATCTAACGCAAAACCTTAAACTGGCAAAACAGAGGGATATTTCTCAGGACACATCTTTTGCAAAAGACGATTTGGACAGAAATGCGGATTTGGTGTATCGTCAGATCAAGACCATGCGGCAGTTGGAGGAGACCCGGCTGGTGATGACAACGGAGGCAAATCTGGCATTGCTGAAAAAAGGAATCTCCATTGATACCATGGAGCTGAGTGAACTGGTGGATGCATTAAAACAGCAAGAAGCAGAGATGCAGACCAGACTGGGCAGTTCCCTGAATATCAACACAGAACAACAGGCTGCCATTCGGGATGTTTTGCAGGAAGTGGAACGGATTAAAACTCTTCCCGCCTATGCCATCGGCAGAATTCCGGCAGAGGAACTGACCTTAAACGGGTTAAAGGAGCAGGGAAGCAGGCTGCAGGCGCAGATGGAACAGGCCAACGAGCGGTATGAAACCATGCAGACCACTCCAAGACAGGATCTTGGGGATCATATACAAAAAGCTTTCCGAAACGTGGATGATATTTTAAAAGAACTGGAACTTGATATCAGTGAGTCTAACCGGCGTGCTGTGCGGATCTTAGCCTACAATCACACGGAAATTACCCAGGAGAGTATACGGCAGATGAAAGCCGCGGATGAAATGGTGCAGCGCAGTTTTTCCAATATGAAGCCGGCGGTGGTAGACATCATGATCAAGCGGGAGATCAATCCATTGGATATGGATTTGAAACAGCTGAATGCGTTGGCGGAAGAAATACAAAGGGAACAGGGAATCACCGAGGAAGAAAAGTTCAGCAAGTACCTGTACAAGCTGGAGCAGAATCAGCAGATCAGCCAGGAACAGCGCAGCGCGTATATCGGCATCTATCGTTTGATCCGTCAGGTGGAAGCTACGGATGGAGCAGCCATTGCATCCCTGTTGCAGCAAGGAGGCGAGCTGACCCTTCGGAATCTTCTGACCCAGGTGCGTTCCTCAAAGCACAAGGCAATGGATTACCAGGTGGATGATCAGTTTGGCGGGGTTTCGGCAAAGGAGAGTACTACAGTTTCCATTACGGATCAGATCGAGGCGGGATATCAGCAGGATCTTTTGAAGGATATCCGCGAGAACATTTCCCCGGAAAAGTTGAGACAGTTGGGCGATGAGGAGCAGTGGATGGAAATGACGCCGGAGGAAATGGCCCGTGGTCTGGAGCAGGCGGAGGAGCCCCGGGAGACGGAGTATCAGTATCAAAGCCGTCAGCTGGAGGATTTAGCACAGGCGGCAGCCGCGCCGGAGGAGGTCTATGAAATGCTGGCTCATTATGATCTTCCTGTAACGGTGAGCAATGTCATGGCCGTTATGCAGCAGAATAGTCATAGAAACCGTGTGTTTCAACAGATTTTTGGCGGGGAACAGGAGGATAATCTTTCCCAGGAACTGCAGGAGATCAAAGAGAAACTTCTCCGGGATTTTGGGGAGGCGGTAAAGACTCCGAGGGAGATGGCGGAAGCCCAGGAGAAACTGGCAGAAACGGCGGAAAATGTCATGAAAGACATGATTATTGAGAAGAAACCGGTCACCAGCATTGATATCCGGGAAATGAAGGTGGCTATGTCACAGATTTCACTTATGGGTGAACAGTCCAGGGAAGAGCAGTATGCCATACCCGTTCTGGTTCAGGGGGAACTGTGCAATGTTTCCTTGAAAATTGTCCGCGGGGAAGAGAAAAAGGGTTTGGTGGATATTTTGTTTGACACGGACCGGATGGGAAAAGTGGCGGCAACGCTGCAGGCAACCGACCAGGGAGTATCGGCATATATCGCAACCCAGTGGGAGGAAACCGGAGAACTTTTTGCCGGTCAGGAAGAGAACCTGAAAGAACAGCTGGGTCTTCCGGAGGGCCAGGAGCTGAAGCTTCATTTTGCTGTCAGTGACACTCTGGATCTGAAAGAATTTGGAAAAGAGCATCACAATCATTTCCGTTACGGTGAGACGCAGGAGGATCCGGTACAGACCAGGACACTTTATCGCATGGCGGAAAGTTTTCTGAATGTGGTTAAGTCCATAGAAAACGGAACCGATATACTAAATAGTTAAAGGAATGACAGGGATAGTCAAATTGCCGCAGGGAAGCCGGTTTAGACAGAAAAGAGGTTGGATAAAATGAAGGTAAACCATAATATGTCCGCAGTTGTGACAAATAAACAGCTGCTTCGTACAGAGGATTCACTGAGTGCCGCAATGGAACGGCTTTCTTCCGGACTCAGTATCAATCATTCCAAGGATAATCCTGCGGGAATGGCAATTAGCAATAAAATGACTCTTCAGATCGATGGACTGGATCAGGCCAGTCAGAATGCATCCGATGGTACTTCTGTTTTGCAGACAGCAGATGGGGCGCTGAATGAGATCACATCGCTGGTGCAGAGAATGCGGGAGCTTGCCGTACAGGCGGCTAATGGAACCAATACTCAGGAGGATCTGAAGGCCATCCAGTTAGAGATCGAGTCCCTCAGTGAAGAAATTGACCGTATCAGCAGGGATACGGAGTTCAACAGCAAGGCGCTGTTGGATGGCACCGTGCAGAGAAGGGTATATACGCAGGATGTAAGCCGGGTAGCCGTTTCGGATGATGTTACCGCCGGAACTTACAAGGTAAGCATTGACAGTGCGGCCAATCAGGCGGTATTGGAAGCAGACAATGCAGCGTTTTCCAATATGTCAGCCAACGTGGGGGCATCCGGAACCATAAGCATTAACGGAAGTTCGGTAGACATCAGCGCTACGGACACCTATGAGGAAGCTTACGAAAAGATTCGTCAGGCAGGGGAGACCGGGGAGACAGATGTCAACATGACGGGGGGCAAGCTGACGTTCACCTCGACAGCTTACGGGAGCAGCGGTGCTGTCGACGTAGATATCAGTGACGCTGCACTGGCGGGTGCGCTGGGATTTTCCCTGACAGATCCGGCAACGGCCTATGGTGTAGATGCAACGGTAACGCTGACAAGCGGATTTTCAAATACTGCCACCGTGTCATTGGATGGAAATAAGGTAACGGTGACGGACAAAAATGGATTCGAAATGTCTTTTTTGGCTGACAGTGGGTTGGCAGACGGAACGGTTATTACATTAGACGTGACGGACATCGGATCCATGAATGTGCAGATGGGTTCGAATGAAAATCAGATAGTGACCATTGATATTCCTGCCATTACAACGGAGACGTTGTATCTGGATGAGGTGGATGTGACCACAATAAACGGGGCATCCCGCGCCATTACTCAGTTGGATGAGGCGCTTTCCAGGGTATCCTCCGTGCGATCTGCCATCGGAGCTTATCAGAACCGTCTGGATTATGCAGTCGCCAGTCTGGATGAAACCAGTGAAAATATGACGGCGGCACTTTCCCGTATCGAGGACGTGGATATGGCATTGGAAATGACGGAGTACACCAAGCAGAACGTGCTGGAACAGGCGGCAATCTCCGTGCTGACCCAGGCCAATGATCTGCCGCAGCAGGTACTGCAGCTTCTGCAGTAGGAGGGCTTATGGAGAATCAGACAAAACAGGATTTTACCAGAAGAATCAGTCAGAGCAACCGGGGGCAGCTGGTCGTGATCTGTTATGAGATTGCATTGTCATACATAGAGGATGCTGTCTGCGCCGGGGGAGAGCAGGATTGGGAGAGTTTTCATACAGCGGTCCGGCAGACGGATCAGGTGCTGTCCCATCTGCAGGATGGACTGAATTTTCGGTACGACCTGTCCCGGAATTTGTATCAGTTGTATGATTTTTGCCGCAGGGAACTGATGCAGTCTCTGTATCAGCACAGTGTCTGCCCGCTGCAGCATGTGCAGCAGATACTAAAGGAGCTGCATGAGGCATTTCAGACTGTGGCGGCACAGGATGCATCGGCCCCCCTGATGCAGAATACCCAGCAGGTTTATGCAGGGATGACCTATGGGAAAGAAAAGTTAAATGAAAGCTTTCAGGATTTGGATAATTCCAGAGGATTCTTCGCGTGAGAATCCTCTATTTGTTTGACTCGTTGCAGCAGAAATTTGTAGCGGAGCTGTGCGGAATTCACCTCATAGATATAGGCATCGATGAGGTCCGGATCTATTACATTCTGAAAATTAGAATAGGCATATTCTAAATCATCCTTCGTGCGGGCCAGATCGGCCAAAAGCAGCATATAATATTCATTTTGCGGTTTCTGATTTTTCAAAATATGAAGCATGACATCCCCACTTTCTTATTTCCTAAATTGGTATCTTTTTATCAGTATAGTCAGAAAAAAATTAATCTATACGAAAAAGGAATAATTTTTTCACTTTTTTCTATATATATAGGGAGTTTGAAGCGGAAGTTGGGATAGGAGTCATTTATGGATAAAAATACCGGGATTTTGGTGATGGTGGGCATCTGCCTTCTGGTGCTTCTCATCGGAGTAATTAAAAAAAAGGCAAAAATTCTGGGAGGCCTGCTGGTACGGCTGGTGACCGGGACAGCAGGCATAGTGGTTATGAATTATTTGCTTGCAATGGAGCAGATACCCTTACATGTCGGGGTAAATCCTGTCACCTTATTAACAGTGGGAATCCTTGGAATATGCGGGTTTGTGCTTCTGTATGGGATTATGGCACTGCAACTTTTGTAAATTCTGACGAAAGAAAAAATTTTCCTGTAACTGCATGTACAGAGTGAAAGGGAGGAGGGTATAATCAGGATACAAAAGGAGGGAGGCACATTTACACAATTGTTTTCATTTATCTCTTAGGAGCAGCCGGGTTCGATCTCTGGTCAGGAAAGATACCCAATTGGATGGTTGCTCTGGGAGTAGGGGGAGGAGTTATCTACCGAATATGGGAGGATGGCATTTATGGACTGGGGGTTGCCGTATTGAATATGCTATTTCCCATTGTTCTATTGTTTCTTTTATTTCTAATGCATGCGATAGGCGCAGGCGATATCAAACTATTTTCCGTTATTGCAATTTGGACAGGAATTGAAAAGAGCTGTTATGTGATGGCAGCGGCATTTATTATAGGTGCCATTTGGGGGCTGGTGAAGCTCCTGTTTCAGAGAAATCTGGCAGCAGATCTGATGCTGCTTTTGCAGTGTATCCGGACGAGTGTTCTCACCGGACATCCGGAGATTTTTTTGAAAGCCATGACATGGGACAAGCATAAGATACATTTTGCGGTAGCGATTGCAATGGGGTTTGGTATAGTGGCGTGGCAGGAGGTGGTTGATTGCATAAGCTTGCAATAGCAATATGTGATCCGGATGAGGAATACAGCGAAAAGCTTAGTCAATATCTGATGCAGACGGGACGTTTGACAGATATGGCATGTTTTCCGCGGGTCACGGAAGAACTGTCCGAAGAAAAAAGAGATCTGTGGCTTGTCCATGGAACCCTGTTTTCCCAGTGGAAAAGATGTGATTTTGGAGATCAACCGGTACTGTGTTTGACGGAAGAGGAAATGGAGGACACCGCAGCAGGCGTGTCCCGGATTTATAAGTACCAGTCCGCGGATTTGATTTTGCAGGCAATTTTTCAGGAACTTTCCAAGGGGACATATCCTAAGCAGATCCGGGGAAAGGAAAAGGGAGAACTGATTCTGCTGTATCAGCCCTGGTATCAGGGAATCCAAATGCTGGCGGGGTTTGCTCTGGCACAAAGTCTCACGGAAAAGGGGCGTGTGCTTTATGTCAATCCACGTGGATTTCATGGAATGCCGCTTTCGGATAATCAGCAGGAGGCAAGGGATATTTCAGATGTTTTGACAGCCCTGAGTCTGAAGTCAAACAATATGGCACAGCGGCTCATGGCCGCCATTGTGGCCACGGATGGACCGGATTATATCCGGCCGGTTCATTTGCCCATGCAGATGGAAGGCGTGGGCACAGGGGATTTTGCTGCATTGGTGGAGGCAATCTGGCAGTATTTGGATTACGACTATGTGGTGCTGGAATTGCCGCCGGAACAACAGGGCATCCGGGAGATGTTTGACCTGGCGCAGAAAATTTACAGCTTTTGGCTGAGGGGATATGGAGCAAAAGCCCTGGCAGCGCAGTTGAAAGGGGAGGGAAAATTTCAGATTCGATGGATACCGGAGCAGTTGGAAAACTGGTACCGGGATCGTCCGGTGGAGGAGCTGCTGACAGACAGCAACCGGATTAAGGAGTGGCTGCTGTTGCAGGGAGAGGAGGATCGGGATCTTGGATGTGTTGACGACGGAGCATGTTAAGGAACTGGTCATGGAACGGATGGATGTATCCCGGGTCATGACGGATGACGAGATGATGGAGTTGATACAGGATGTTCTGGAAGAGTGTGCCAGGGAGTATTTATTGACAGTTTCTGAGCGTCAGATGATGGCAAAGGAGGTGTTTTACGGACTCCGCCGGCTGGATATTCTGCAGGATCTGGTGGATGATCCCCAGGTGACGGAGATCATGGTGAATGGCACAAGCCACATCTTTTATGAAAAAGAGGGGCGTATACAGGAATGGGAGCACCATTTCACGTCCGAAGAGAAGCTTTCCGATGTAATCCAACGAATAGTGGGTAACAGTAATCGGATGGTTAATGAACTCCATCCCATCGTGGACACCAGACTGGAGAACGGGGCCAGAGTCAATATCGTGTTAAAACCGATTGCCATTGACGGGACAGCGGTCTCCATCCGGAGATTCCCGGAACATCCCATCACCATGAGTCAGCTGGTGGAATGGCAGTCCATTTCTGAGGAGATCATGTATTTTTTAGAAAATCTGGTACAGGCAGGTTACAACATTTTTGTGTCAGGGGGGACCGGCAGCGGCAAGACCACCTTTTTGAATGCGCTGTCGGAGTTTATTCCGGAGGACGAGCGGATTGTAACCATTGAGGATTCCGCGGAACTGCAGATTCTGGGGATTCCCAATCTGGTGCGTCTAGAGACCAGGGAGGTGCAGGTGGAGGGCGCAAAACCTATTTCCATAAGAGAGTTGATTCGAAGCGCACTCCGAATGAGGCCCAGCCGGATCATTGTGGGGGAATGTCGGGGGCCGGAGGCGTTGGATGTATTACAGGCCATGAACACCGGGCACAGCGGAAGCATCAGCACCGGACATGCCAATTCGGCAGCAGATATGCTCCATCGTTTAGAGACAATGGTGCTGATGGGAATGGATCTTCCCATTTCTGCCATCCGTGGTCAGATAGCATCCGGTGTGGATATTCTGATCCATTTGGGCAGGCTGCGGGATAAAAGCCGCAAACTTCTCAGCATCGTAGAATTGAATGGAATGGAGAATGGAGAGATCTGCCTGCACGAGTTGTACCGATTTGAAGAACAGGAGGAGCAGGATGGCAGGATCATCGGGCAATGGAAAAAGCAAGGGGAACTGTTGCATCAGGAAAAACTGCGGGCCGCCGGATTATAACCGGTATAGATTTTCCCTCCGGGAGCATTTGAAGTTGCTGGGAGTCTATCTTTTGTTTGATGTTGTGCTGGCAGGACTGTTTTACCGTTCTGTCTGGGCCGGGGTAGTAGGATTGTCAGGGCTGCCGTTTTTCTATTGCTATCAAAGAAGAGGGTACATTCGACAGAGAAAGCAAAAGCTGGCGGAGCAGTTCAAGGATGCACTGGTGTCTGTTGCAGGAGCCATGCGGGCCGGCTACTCGATGGAAAATGCTTTTGCAGAGGCGGAAAAGGACATGATCCGTTTGCACGGCAAATCCTGCGATATAGTATTGGAGCTAAAGATAATCCGCAGGCAGCTGGAGTGTAATGTTCCCATAGAAAAACTGTTGGCTGACCTGGCGGATCGGTGTCAGATCGAAGATGTAGAGACCTTCAGTAATATCATGGGATTCGCAAAACGAAGCGGAGGAGATTTTATCGGAATCATATCAAATTGCATCCATCAGATTTCCGACAAGATGGAGATTATGAATACCATAGAAACATCATTGGCCGCCCGGCGCCTGGAACAGAGAATTATGGATATTGTGCCGCTTTTTATTATGGCATTTATCAATGTCACTTCCGGGGAATTCATGGAAGCATTGTATCATAATGGGCTGGGCATCTGTATCATGACATTGTGTCTTGGGGCTTATATCGCGGCATTTCTTTGGTCGGAAAGGATTGTAGAAATTGATATATAAGATGGAGAAAAGTTTAAAGAAAAAACTGTTGGGGATTATGTGCGTGTCTGTAATCTTAGGGGCGGCAGCACAGTTTGTGGCAGAAAGTGAGGCAGTGTTTCAGAATAACCGGCTGATACAAACAGAGCCCGGAGAAGGAAGTGTGACAGCAGAACTTTCTTATCAGCGGGAGGGAGGAGAGCCGGAGGATTGTGAGATTCAGGTGCCGGAGCGGGTGTTGACCCAGGAGGAGTGGGAGACCCGGGTACAAGCGGCAGA
This sequence comes from Roseburia sp., assembly GCA_051879315.1. Taxonomy (GTDB): domain Bacteria; phylum Bacillota; class Clostridia; order Lachnospirales; family Lachnospiraceae; genus Roseburia_C. The sequence goes on along the minus strand of JBJELW010000053.1, from coordinate 75,797 downwards.
GGAAGAAGTGGTGGTCACCTTTTTGGGGGAAAACACGGGGACAGATCACGTCTGCGGAAATGTAAATCTGTGTGAAAAACTGCAGGATGGTCTGTTTACAGTGGAATGGACATTCACACCGGATGGATGTATTGATCCGTCAGGAAATCTTGTTGAAGAAAATTATTCCGATGGAGATGTGATATTGGCAAGGGCAGAGATCCGCTATCAGGACCGGGAAGTCTGCTATGAATTTCCGTTTCTGGTGTATAAGCAGCCATTGACAGAGGAGGAAACCTTTACGGAGGCGGTTGCGGAATATATCCGGCAGCAGGATCTGACAACCGGAACAATAGAACTTCCCTCAGAACTGGGGGGAGAGGAGATATTGTGGGGACAAAAAAAGGAGTATCAATGGGCATTGCTTTTGTTGTTAGGCTTGGTGGCATCTGTTACGGTGGTATATGGGGAACGCACGAAAAAGCAGAAGCTATGGGAGCAGAAGCGGCGGGAAATGGTTCGGGATTATCCGGAGATTGTCAGCCAGCTGAGTCTTTTCTTGGCAGCAGGCATGTCCCTTGACCAGGCCTGGAATAGAATATGGGAGGCTTACGAACAAAAAAAGAGTACCCGGCACGGCAACAGGCGGGCCGGATATGAACAGATCGGAAGGATGATTCACGAGATGGAGGACGGGATGCCGAAACTGCAGGCCTATGAACGTATGGGGGAACGCTGTGGTTTGTCTCAATATCGACGGCTGGCAACGATTGTGACCCAAAATATGAAAAAAGGAACCGCGGGAATCGGTGCACTTTTGGAGAAGGAGGCAGCACAGGCATTTACCGATAGGAAAAATATTGCGCAAAAGGCAGGAGAAGAAGCAGGAACCAAGCTTTTGTTCCCCATGATGCTGATGTTGGTGGTGGTTATGGTGATCCTGATTGTGCCGGCATGCATGAGCATGAATCTGTAGCATTTGTATCTGTATTTATGACTGGGTATATGATTCGGAAAGGAGAAAATTATGATGATGAATAGCTTAAAGAGATTTTTGAAAGAAGAGGATGGTGTGGGCGTTGTGGAAGTAATCCTCATATTGGTGGTGTTGGTGGGGCTGATTATTATTTTCAAGGCGAAACTGACGGTTCTAATGAACAATATTTTCAGCACGATAACGGATCGCGCCGACACACTGTAGCATGAAGTGCAGGGGAAGTATTACCATCTTTCTGAGTCTGTCCCTGACCATGATCCTCAGCCTGTTGTTCACGCTACTTGAGTCTGCACGTCTTTATGGCCTGCAGAGTCATGCCACCATGGAAAGTCAGGTGATGCTGGAATCCCAGATGGCACAGTATCATCAGAAGATGTATGAACAGTATGGGATTTATCTGTTGGAGGCGAATCGGAACGGCGAGCTTTCACTGGAAGGTGTTGACGCAAATATGCAGGCTCTGGGTATGGAGAATTTATGTTCCGCCGGTGATGGACAGGGCGGTTCAACCTTAAACCTGTACGCACTGAATTTGACGGAATGCCATGTGGTACAGAAGGAGCTGGTGACGGACGACAAAGGGGCAGCATTTGTCATGCAGGCAGCCGCGTGCATGAAGTCTGGTCTGTTACTGTCCCCGGTGGAAAACCTGTATGAGAATGCAGAGGAGCTGCAGCAGTTGGAAGAAACCACAGGGGATGTGGATGACCTTTTTACACAGGCGGATACAGCGTTGGGAGATTTGGAAGCGGCAAATGAGGTGGCCTTGGAAACGAATAGCGGCGGTGAAACAGAAGAGATGCCGTTGGTGCCGCTGGAGGAAGATTTCGAGAATCCCATAGAGTACGTGAAGGAATTAAAAAATAATGCGGTTTTGACGCAGGTCATTGAGGATGTGTCAAAGGTATCGGATCAAAAGATTCAGGAGCAGGGGGATTTGCTGCATCGGACTCTGTATGAAGGGAACTATCCCACAGAAAGTCCCGGCTTCACGGACAAACTTTTATTTAAGGAATACCTGCTGAAACAGTTTGCTGATTATACTTCGCCCGGTGATCAAGGAGTCCTGCAATATGAATTGGAATACATAATCTGTGGGGAGAACAGTGACAAGGAAAATCTGACGGAGATTGTGGAAGAACTGCTGGCATTGCGGGAGCTGGCCAATTATATCTTCATTCATCAGGATGAAGAAAAAGTATCACTGGCCTACAGTATGGCAGTGGCTATAGGGGGAATCTCCTTAAATCCAGCAGTAATCAAGGTAATCCAGGAGGGAATACTGGCTGCATGGGCCTATACAGAAGCGGTGGAGGACGTAAAAACTTTGTTAAAAGGCGGGAAGGTATCCTTGTTGAAAACGGACAGTGAATGGGGGACTAATCTTCAGAAGGTTTCCCAGAGCGTTTACGGGGAAAATCCGGAGAGCGAATCGGGGATGGATTATCAGGCTTATCTTCGGTTGCTGCTGTATGGGGCCTCGGAAAAGAAACTGGCAATGCGAACTTTGAATCTGATGGAACATTGGGTCCGAAGTACGCCGGGAAATCAGGCGTTCCGGATGGATTGTATGGTAACTGCCATGACTGTCAGCTGGGTATATGAAGGAAAACCATTATTTTTTGGCTTGTATGGAAGCGGGGCAGGATGGAACAGAAACTATCAGTTCATGCGGGTAAAGAAGTTTTCGTATCAGTGATAATTTTGGAGGAAGGTGTATAAAGGTGTCTCTTTTCAGGAATAAAAAAAATCTAAAAACTCATACTCTCTCATCCTATTCCATAAGACATTTCTCACCTAACCTATCTTATGATAAAGGGACACCTTTATGCACCTTCCTCCGGGCATCTCTGACACTGGAAGCCGCAATGATTCTTCCCTTTTTTGCAGTATTCTTCTGCGGTATCTTGTTTTTCTTCCGACTGCTTCAGGTGCAGCAGGATGTGGAACAGGCACTGTGTTATGCGGCACGGGAGACGGCTGTCCTGGCGCACGAAAGTCAGGAAAACTGGGATGGAATCGCTACCGGTGAGACGCTGTTTTATAATCAGCTGAAAGAATTGGAGACACCGGTGGGGTATGTGGATCAGTCATGGTCCGGTTTCTCCTTTGTGGATTCTGCGGAAGACGAAGCGTATATCGATCTATGCGTATCATACCAGGTAGACAATCCTTTAACACTTTTGGGTATATGGAAATATAATTTTACGCAGCGGGCCAAATGCCATAAATGGCAGGGGGCTTATGCAGATCAGGGGCCGGATGAGACATATGTATATATCACAGATTACGGTTCGGTCTATCACTTGTCTATGGATTGCGCGTATCTGGATCTTTCCATTCAGCGTGTGCCTTATGTGGAAGTAAATGAAAGACGAAATCTTTCCGGGCAGCGGTACCGCAGCTGTGAGGTTTGCGGTGGGGAGCATGGAGCGATGGTGTATTTGACGGACTATGGGGAAACCTATCACAGTGACATTTCCTGCAGTGGATTACGCCGTGGAATCTATCGGATTCCACTGGACCAGGCTGAGGGATATGGACTGTGTTCCAAGTGCGCACAGACACAAAAGGGAGGGAATTAGGTGATTGTATCTTACGCGTTAATGGCTATGCTGGCGGTCTGCTCACTGGAGGATATCAGACATCGACAGGTGAATTGTATTCCGGTTTTAATGTGGGGTGTCGTCGGTGTGGTTTTCCATATCCTTTGGCATCAGCAGACAGTTTATAGCATGGCTGCAGGATTGCTGCCGGGAATCATTTTGCTGGTGATTGCTTTGATTTCTGGGGGAGCAATTGGTATAGGGGATGGACTTGTGGTGATTGTAATGGGTATTTTTCTGGGTGGAATCCGGAATCTACAGGTGTTATGCGTCGCCCTTGTGCTTTCCGCGGTTATTTCTTTGGGTCTGTTGGTGATGAAAAAGAAAAATAAAAGGGACAGTATACCGTTTATACCGTGTCTGTTGGTGGCCTATCTGGGGGTGTTTTTTTATGCATAGTATAGAGGCAGCGGTAATCATACCAATCATTTTATTCTTGTTTTGCGGAATTCTCCGTTTGGGATTTGAATTGCATGATGTAGTGAAAGAGGCGGCGGATTTGTCAGAGCATTGGGAAATTTCTGTTATGGCGGAACTTCGGCAGATCGACCGGGTACAGATGGAAGAGGAGATATTTTATGAGGATTAGTTACAAGCGAAGTTTAAATCAGAGTTTTATGATTATCGAGCCGGAGCAGTTGTACTCCGGTTATCAGCTTCAAATGCTGCGGCAAAACCGGATTTCCAATTTATTGGGATTTCAGTTGGTGGTGGCGGATGGGCGGCCATATTTTTGGTATGATATTACAGGAAAAAAGTCCTTTGATCATATTTTAGAGAGTGCAGATTTTAATATGGAACTTTTTATTGGTCTGGTGGAAGCACTGTTGGCAGCCAGTCGTGGAATTAAGCCCTTTCTACTGGAGGAAGAGGGAATCATACTCCTGCCGGAAACCATTTTCTTTGACCACGATAGACGTCAGGTCAGTTTTGCCTATTATCCGGGAAAAAAAGATTCTGTCATGGAAAGCTTCCGTCATTTCATGGAATCCTTTTTATCTAAGATGCGGCACGAGGATGAGACACTGGTTCTGGCGGCATATGAGGTCTATCAACGGGCAACGGAGGAAAGTTTTTCCCTGGAGGATACGCTGCAGCTGCTTTACCAATATCAGGAGCAACCGGCCAGGCATAAAGCAGAAGAGACGGATGTGATTCTGGAAACTGTAAATATTTCAGACGAGAGACACGTGGAGAAACAACCGGAGGAGGAAGAAGCGGAAAGCACGCGGTTTGACTTAAAGGAGCTGTGGCAGAGACGGCCGGGATGGTTGTTTCAACGGAAGGAGCCTGAGCCGGATGAGGATCAATATGTTTATGAGCCGGAGGATTATACCAGTCAAATTGAAGACAAGCCTACTGTTTACCTGGGGGTGGATGAGACAGCCCAAGGAATTCTCCGCTATGATGGGCACGATGGTCTGGGCAATATCAGTCTGGAACATTTTCCCTTTATTATCGGAAGCAGCGAACATGCCGATGCGGTATTAAATGTGCCGGGCGTTAGCCGGACCCATGTGCGTATATCCAAGGAAGGGGAAACTTATTATATAGAAGATATGAATTCAACCAACGGTACCTGGCTCAACGATACCATGCTCACATATCGAAAACCGGAGGTATTAAATATGTATGATCAGGTTGTGATTGGAAGGCAGCATTTTGTGTTTCTGTAATTTGACAGTCCTAAAGGAACGTGATAAGGTCGACTCTATAAGGAGTGTGACTTAGATGCCGGAGAAGAAAGTATCTTATGTAAATATCGCAATTGTTGCCCTCAATGTTGCGTGGTTTCTGCTGTTATCCATTTGGGGAGATGTGGGAGATGTGGGCTTTGCAGTGGAGCATGGTGCTATGTATGCCGAGTGGGTGGTGGATCAAGGAAAATGGTATATGCTTTTTACCTGCATGTTTTACCATTTTAGCATCGGTCATTTGGCAAACAATATGATTATCCTGTTTTTCATCGGGAATCAGGTGGAGGAGCTGCTGGGCCATGTGAAGTATTTTATGCTGTATTTTCTGGCGGGGCTTACCGGCGGAGTCTGTTCTATGATTCACATCCTAAACGCAGGGGAACATACGGTATCCGGAGGTGCCTCCGGCGCGGTGTTTGGTGTGATCGGAGCTTTGCTTTGGATTGTAATCCGCCACAAGGGACGTATGGGGGATATTACCATCAAGCGTATGATTCTGATGTTGGCATTGAGCCTGTACTATGGGTTTGCCGGTTCCGGTATTGATAATATAGCCCATGTCGGTGGATTGATAGCTGGTTTTCTCCTTTCTGTTGTTCTGTATCGAAAACCTCAGCGGTCTTGATTTTCCGCAGGAAAATTTATATACTTAGTTATATGTGAAATATTCAGAAAATCGTGGAATGGGAATTCTGAAAGATACTGTTAGTTAAGACACGGAGGCTGTATGAAGGTAAATATATATTATGGCGGAAGAGGACTGTTGGATGATCCCACACTTTACGTGCTCAGCAAAATGGAAGAGGTATTGAAGGAACTGCGGGTAACTGTGGAGCGCTACAATATCTATGAAAAAAAGAATAGTATTTCCACACTGCCTCAGACCTTTAAGGATGCGGATGGAATTATCCTGGCCACCACTGTGGAGTGGCTGGGAATCGGCGGGTATATGCAGCAGTTTTTGGATGCCTGCTGGTTGTACGGAGATAAGGATAAGATCAAGACTTTGTACATGCAGCCTATCGTCATGTCCACCACTTACGGTGAACGGGAAGGTGAGCTGACCCTGGAAAATGCGTGGGAGATTCTGGGTGGGTTGCCTTGCAGCGGAGTCTGCGGGTATGTGGATGATCTGGTGAGTTTTGAGATGAATCATGATTATTCGTTGATCATTGAGAAAAAGGCGGAGAATCTGTACCGGACGATTTCCCAGAAACAGCGGGGATTACCCAATTCTAATCAGGCGGTGAAGCAGAGTGTTTTGCGGACCCAGCAGATGGAACTGACACCCCAGGAAAGCGAACAGTTGTCGCAGTATGTGGCCGATGACAGCTATGTGAAGAAACAGAAGGAGGATATTGAAGAGTTGACCTCCCTGTTTCGGGATCGCATGAGTGAGAAGCAGACGGAGGGACAGTTGGAGTATATTATCGATCTTCAGTCCCATTTTACGCCTCAGGAAGGTTTTGCGGCTAAGTATCTGTTTATGATAGAGGAAAAACAGAAGCCTTTGGTGGTGGAAGTAGACGGAGAGGAATTAAGCTGCCGCTATGGCCAGGAAGAGGATGTGGATATCTACGCGAAGTTGTCACCTCAGGTGATGGAGAAGATCATTGCGGGAAGGATGACATTCCAGAGAGCGTTCATGGCAGGAGATATGACCGCAAAAGGGAATTTTAAGACACTTCGTATGCTGGATCAGATTTTTGTGTTTGAATAGTAATGATAGATAAGGAGAAGAAAACATGAGACAGGATGATTGTATTTTCTGTAAAATTGCAGCAGGGGAAATCCCCAGCAACACTATTTATGAGGATGAATTGTTCAAGGTGATTCTGGACTTGAACCCGGCATCCAAGGGACATGCACTGGTGATCCCGAAGGATCATTATGCAAACCTTTTTGAGCTGGATGAGCAGGTGGCTGGAAAGGCCATTCAGGTTGCCAAAAAGGTGGGAGAAAAAATGAAGACGGTCCTGAAAGCAGATGGATTAAATCTTCTGCAGAATAACGGGGAAGTGGCAGGACAGACGGTATTTCATTTCCATATGCACATCATACCCAGATACGAGAATGCACCCAACGCAGACATGTTACATTACACACCGCTAAAGATGACCGACGAAGAATTTGCAGAGTTAAAGAATATGCTTGCTGGTTAACAGATTTGTGAATCGACTGTTTGGATATCATTCATAACACAAATAGCTTATATTGACACCATGTTAAGGATGGCAGAAAAGAAAATGTCTATGTTAGAGAAATCTAATAGAGACATTTTTCTTATTTACCTTAAACATAAAAGGAAACATTCATATTTCACCGAGTTCACGAGGGTAGATTGGAGATTGTATGAGTAATCAACATATGGTAGTCATTTCTGATATTAGATTTAAGGGGAAAAGAAATATTGATTGGGATGAAGTAGAAACAAATGCCAAAGCGAAGGCTAATGCAACACAAGCAATTCCTATGTTGTTAAGAACAGCGGGAAATAGGCGCTGGCAAGAAAATTTTAAGAGCAAGCATAGCGCGGATGCTAAGTATGGATGGTATAGATTTACTACAAGATTTGCATTGCCGGTGTATCTTGATAACGGAAAAATAGAAAGACAGAATACATTTAGAATTGAGATGTTGGTTAGACACGCTTCTGACGGAAATCTATATTTATATGATATGGTAAATATAAAAAAAGAAACGAGCACCCCGCTTGAGCAATAGCTGTACGGTAACAAACTCATTTCTTACTAGTAATGATATACCAAGGAAATATGAAAGTCAAGAGAAAATACCCCAGCATTTTCATAAACGCATTTTCATAAAATAGATGGAGTATTTTTGCCTTTGTTGCGGCATTATTCTCTTGTGCCCGAATGTTTTAGGCGTGTTTGGATTTTGCAGCATCCTCAATCAGATCCAGAATGGTCTGGATAGAATCCAGTTGTTTGCTGCCACACATATTGCGAATATACGTGTCTCTATCCCGCATAACCTTATCAATGGCATCCTTTAAGGCCTGTTCGGTGAGATCTTCCTCCTCAATCACAATGCTGTAACCCTGTTTTTCAAAAGAGCGGGCGTTTAACAGCTGATCTCCGCGGCTCGCCTTGGCGGAAAGTGGGATGAGAATATTGGGCTTATGCAAAGCCAGTAGCTCGCAGATGGCGTTGGCACCGGCTCGGGAAATCACCAGAGAGCTTAGGGCAAACATATCCCGCAGCTCATTGTGGGCGTATTCAAACTGTGCGTATCCGGTGCGGTTTTTCAGGGAAGGGTCTAAATTTCCCTTTCCGCATAAATGTAGAATCTGGTAGTGTTCCAGCAGATCGTCCAGTATGGAACGCAGCGCATCGTTGACAAATTTGGAGCCGCTGCTGCCCCCGATAATGAGGATTACCGGTTTGTCTAGTGTGAAATTGCAAAGTTTTGCGGCGGCTGATTTGTCGCCGGTCAAAAGCTCCTGACGAATGGGAGAACCGGTGAGTACAGCTTTATCTTTGGGCAGATAGGATAATGTTTCCGGAAAATTACAGCATACTTTGGTGGCAGAAGGGATGGCAAGCTTGTTGGCCAGTCCCGGGGTTATGTCTGATTCGTGGATAATGGCGGGGATATGCAAAAACCGCGCTGCAATCACTACAGGAACCGATACAAATCCGCCTTTGGAAAATACCACATCCGGCTTCAGCTTACGCAAAAGGGAGACTGACTGTCCAAATCCTTTGATCACGCGGAAGGGATCCGTGAGATTCCGCAAATCCTTGTAGCGTCTTAATTTTCCGGAGGAGATGCCATAATAGGGGATCTTCTGTTCCTCAATCAGGTTTTTTTCCATGCCGTTGTAGGATCCAATATACTGTATGTCATAACCGGCTGCCTTTAGTGCCGGAAAAAGTGCGATGTTGGGGGTAACATGGCCGGCGGTACCGCCGCCTGTCATAACGATTCTTTTCATAAAACGGAGCCTCTCTTCTGTATATCATAATATGTAGTTTCTGATGATTTTATAACTATCCTATTATATTATACTCTTGCGTCAAAATGTCAATCTGTCGATAAAATTTTACTTATTTCGTAGTGGGACAACCTTATAATAAACCTGAAAAAGATATCTGCGAAGGTACAAAGCAGATACAAATTGTATGATGGATAGGAGAGGTGTCGAAATGGAATATGTGGAAACGTTATTGCAGACTTATGATATGATTGTTTTTGTGGCTGGAATGGCGGTGTTAATGCTCATCCTGTTTGTGGGATGTATAGGAATTTTTGCGGTGAACCGCCGCATCAAACGGCTGCAGCGAGGGTTGGAAAATTATTTGCAGGTGATTCTTGCAGAGGATGAGCAGACGGAGGAAGAGGAGGAGCGGCCTGCATCCACCCAGGAACAGCAGATGAGACAGAGCATCCAGAAAAAGCGGATGGAGCAGCAGGAGGCTGTGCTGGATGCAGTTCTGCAGGAGATTTTCCCGTAGAACCAAGCAATTACAGATTTCATCTCAAATTTAAGATCGACAAGATATGTCAGCTTCTGCATATTTGGCAGAAATTGGTATGTCTTGTCTTTTTTTGACCATTCAGATACACTTTAGATACATGTAGGGGGTATGCTGAAAGGTAAGGCGCAGGGTGCTGAACAGGTAAAGCATAGGACGAAAGAGAGGTTTAGAACATGATCCGGATTTTGATCGTGGAGGACGAGCGGGCAATCTCAGATCTGATAAAACTGAATTTAAGCAAGGTGGGGTACCAATGTATCTGCGCCTATGACGGATTGGAAGCGGCAGATCTGCTGGAGGAACAGAATTTTGATCTGATTATTCTGGATATTATGCTTCCAAAAATCAATGGCTATGAATTAATGGAATATATCCGTCCGCTTCAGATTCCGGTTATTTTTCTCACGGCAAAGGCCACTTTGGATGACCGTATGAAAGGGCTCACCTCCGGTGCAGAGGATTATATGGTAAAGCCCTTTGAAGTGGTGGAACTTTTGGCCCGGGTGAATATCGTGCTGCGCAGATACCACAAATCCGAGAGCCAGTTGCGCTTCGGAGACATTCTGGTGGATGTGGAAAACCAGACTGTCACAAAGGCGGGGTGTGAAGTGGAACTGACACCCAAGGAGCTGGAACTGCTGGTATTTTTTATGCGCAACCGCAACATTACGCTGTTTCGTGAAAAAATCTATGAAGAAATCTGGGGCACCGAGTATTCGGTGGAATCGAGAACCCTGGATCTGCATGTTCAAAGGCTTCGGAAAAAATTGAACATGGGAGATGCACTAAAGACCATATTTAAAGTAGGATACAGACTCGAGGATACACATGAAGTTTCGTTATAAGGTTTTGATTATTAATCTCACACTGCTTTCCATTAGTCTGGGGATCATTGGGTACCTGATGATTCGTAAGAACTTTGAGCTTGCCCAGAATACCCAGTTACAGAACGCCATTGTGGAAAACAATCTGGTACAGTCATCGGTGGAGTATGAATTGCTGCAGGTGTTAAACAGTGAAAATTATAATATTGAAGAGGAACTTTCCGAAATCGGGGAGCGGGTGGCAGGAGGCATGATGGCCGCCAACTCTTCTTTTTACATCAAATACGGAAATGACTATGTGTACTCCGGCGATGGAAATGAGGCAGGGATCAGCGAGGAGCTTTTCTCCAATCTGGATACCGGTGGGAAAAATTATCTCATCAGCCGGGAGGAGAATGCCCATTATATTTATGTCACCTCCTACAGCAATGTGGACGAAAAAAGTCTGTGCATCATCAGCAAGCGGGATATTTCGGAGTCCTATCTTCTGATGGATCAGGAGATCTCCTATTTTCGGTTTCTCATCATTGGAATTTTGGTGGCGGCATCTCTGATTATGTATGGGGTGAGCCGATATCTGACAAAACCCTTGGAAAAGCTCAACCGTGTGTCCGATGAGATTGCAGAGGGAAATTATGATACCCACATTGAAGTGAAAACAAACGATGAAGTGGGACTTTTGGCAGAAAAGTTTAATCACATGGCGGGGGCGGTGTCGGAGCATGTGGAGGAGCTGAATGATATGATCCGTCGCAGGGATCAGTTTGTGGCCGACTTTACCCATGAGATCAAGACGCCCATGACCACCATCATTGGGTATGCGGATACCATGCGATCCATGGAACTGCCCCGTGAGGAAGAAATTATGTCCCTGAACTACATTTTCTCTGAGGGAAAACGTTTAGAGGCCATGTCCGGCAAGTTGTTTCAGCTTATTTATCTAAAACAGAATGAAATCGAAAAAACAAAGCTGCATACCACTGATTTGGGAAAAGAAATCGTGAAAATCGTTTCTCCGGCACTGGGAAAAAAGCAGATCCGTCTGGTGACGGATGTTGAGCCTGCAGTGCTTTTGGGCAGTCAGGAGCTGTTGGTGACTGTGTTTATCAACCTGATCGACAATGCAAGAAAGGCATCCCGGGAAGGGGAGATCATCGAATTTTCGGGGCATTTTGTCACGCAGCAGGAAAATAGAGAAAATCCTCTGGAAGAAACAGACGCAACCTGTACAGGATATGAATTTACGGTTACGGATCACGGAGTGGGCATGTCTCAGGAAGACGTGGGAAGGATCTGTGATGAATTTTACATGGTGGACAAGTCACGCTCCCGCAGGGAGGGCGGGGCCGGACTAGGCATGTCGCTGGTGGCTTTGATTTTGGAAAGACATGGGGCGGAGCTGGCAATCGACAGTACCCTGGGAGAAGGTACCCGGATGCAGGTTACTTTCCCGGCGGTGGACAGATAGCAGTGGCCGGTTTTTCGTAGGAAGAGTTATACGGAAGGATGCATAGAGAGGAAGATTCCCAGAGATGAAAAAATTAATCAACCGAAAAACCATATATCGAATTCTGTTCGTCGGCACGTTTGTCATTGTGCTGGCAGGAATTCTGCTGCCCGGATTGTTTCTGATACAGTATCGGGAGGCAGAGTTGAACCGGGTGTCGGCAGCGCCGGCAGAGTATTATTCCGCAGCAGGCTCCGCTATGTCCCGGAATGCCTCTGCAAAGCTGGGTGTATACCAGAAATTACAGCTGATTACCGGGCAGTGGGAAAGCCAGTTGTCGGATGCTGCTTCCTATGAGATGAATCTGGAGGATTACGAGGCGGTAACTGCAGCCCGGGAGGGCATGAAGGAGCTGTATGACAATGGGCTGTATCCCAGTAATCTCTCCACCGAATATGGGAATTGGTATGCCTGGGAGGCGAAGCCTTACAAGGCGGTGGATGCCATTTTCCAGACCTACACAGCTTATTATTGGAAGATCTGTTTCAGCAGATACGATGGCTCTGAAAAGCATACGGTATTTCTTTTAGAGGATGGAACCATTTTTTTGGCGGAAGCGGAATACAGCGACGACTATGAGACGGATCCATGGGGAAATGCGGCGGAGTATTTGCAAAGCCTGGAAGTGGAGGATATGATGGTGACGGAACAGGAGACCCAGGGGGCAAATTTGGCAGATTGGTCAGTGTACCCGGATATGGATCTGACGGGGCTGCAATGGAAGTCACTGGTGGAGGTGATCCGGGAGGAGGAGACCTGTTATGTCCTGCAGGCTTATTCAGAGAATCGCTATCTCAGTGCCCTGGTTCCACAGTAGAAGCTTTATGTGTCAAAAACAAAGGCACAGGCTGCGAGATGTGGCAGGTGAATATTGCACATGAACTGGGGCTGTCGCTTTAACGATTGAAAAATCGTGAAGCGGCAGCTTCCTTTTTACTGTTTAAGAAGCAGAATTTTACAGAATTTTATGATATGATATATAATTCTGTAAAATAGGCGCACTTTTACAAGCCATTTTGAAATGGCTGATCAATTCATTTAGGTAAGTTAAAATCTAGGCACTTTTTAGTGGAAACAGATGTGTTCCTGTTTTGCCTTTTTGTAACTTATTGTGAAGTTTATTTATATTTCTTGCCATAGCCAGAAGTGTGCTTTCGGCAAGTACATTTGATGTTCCTTTACTCAGGTATCTTCTGAACTGCATATCCTGTTTTAAATCCCCAAAGGAACCCTCAGCCTGAATGCTCCTGTTTGTTCTGAAGAGAATTCCATCATCTGAAAGTATTCGTTCCAGGTTTTCCTCTCTGTATTTTAGAAATGTTTTGGCAACCTGAAGTATTTTTGTCCTTTCTTCCAGAGGTGTTTTACAGTTGTTGCCTTTGATACACTCTTTTTTGTACGGACAGCCGCTACAGTCCTCACATTTGTAGATCGTTTTCTCACTCGCGTATCCTGTTTTGCTTTTGGAATGTCTGATATGGTCTACAGTCAGTTTTTTATCGTTTCTGCAGGTATAGATATCGGACTGGGGGTCATACTCCATGTTTTCTACTTTTCCTATATCATTCCTGTACTTTTTTGTCTTTGAAATTTCGTAATTGGCCGGTTTTATATAAGAAAGCTGTCCATTGTTTTCGAGGAACAGATAGTTTTCCTCACTTTCATATCCGGCATCAGCAGTTATATTTTTGTACTTGAATTTCAGATGTTTTTCTGCATCCTTTAGAAATGGAATTAAAGTTGTTGTATCAGTAGGCTGTGGTCCGATGGTAAGCCATGTGATATATTCGGAATCCACACCATGCTGGAGATTGTATGCCGGTTTTAACTGTCCGTTTCCCATAGCATCTTCTTTCATCCTCATAAACGTGGCATCATGGTCTGTTTTGGAATAACTGTTGCGTTCTCCACAGATGTGTATTTCCTGATTGTATTTTTTGAGTCTGGACAGGTAATCTTCAAGTGTTTCCATGCTTTTTTGAAGAGGTGTTTTTCTTTTTCCGATACCATGGACGAAAACCACATTTTCGCTTTTCTTCAGGGCATAAAGTTTTTTGCGGAGCTTCTTTACATGCTTCATTTTTATGGTACTGCCATAAACAATCTTTATATCATAAAGTTGCTCACACTCAGCGACAAAATCAGCAAGTTTTATAAGGAGCTTTCCCTGGTTCTTTGTTACCGCTTTCTTCCAGACAAAAGTATATTTATTTGCGCTGGCTTCTATTTTGGTACCATCGATAAAAATGGTCTCTCCTGAAATCTCTCCCAGATCAAAAAGTGCATTGGACATTTCAGCAAGAATACGCTTGGCACAGGGTGCAAAATGAATGCTTCGGAACCGTGCAAATGTTGCATGGTCTGGAGCGGGTGCACCTTCCAAAAGAAACATGAAATTGATATCCCTTTTACAGTTTAACTCCATAGAACGGGAGGAATAATCCCCATTCATGTAAGAGTAAAGTACAATCTTAAGAAGTGTTCTTGGCGATACAGAATTTATTCTTTCATAAGTAGAATACAGATCAGTCAAATCCATTGCCTCCACAAACTGACTTAGTAACCGCACAGAATCATCTTCCGGAATAATTGCATCAATATTTAGTGGAAGTTTTAATTGATATCCACTTTGATTTAAGCTATAATTCTTTTGTAAGTTAATGTGTTTGGTCATACATTGATTTTACACCAACTGCCAGATTTTTTCGAGTCTGGCAGTTATTTTTTGTATGAAAAAGGAGCTGCACACTAATCACTTAGTGCGACAGCCCCAATTTTGTGCAATTTAACTTTGCGGCTACCGCATCAAGTTCTTTTGGCACATTATATAACTTGCATCATAGATACAAATTGTTTACAAGCTGCGGATAAAATCATTTTATAGAGTGGTACTGAGGCGGAAGAGAAGAGGAGGCAAAGGTACTGTGGAAATTAATATCAGGAAGTTTTTGAGCATGGGATTGGCTGCCTGCGTTGGAGCAGGGGTGTTGACAGGATGTGGAAATAAAACGGTGGATTACAGTCTGGATGATACGGAAGTGACGGAATCCACCCAAGGAGAAAGCAGTTCCGGTCTGGCCCAGTTAACGGATGCAAAAAAGTGGGAAGCAGAATGGAAAGCTACCACGGAAAGCGGCAACGCCATAGAGTTTAATGTGAATGCAGAGATTACAGTGCCGGAGGCGGACTCCATGCATGTGATAGAGGTGCAGGCTCCTGTAGAAGAGGATGCGTATACAGAGCAGGTGGCAAAGGCAGTATTTGGTGATGAGGAGGTTTATTACTATGACGATGTCCGTCTGCCAAAGGAACCGTTGCAGGAAAAGATTGCCGATTATGAGGATGAGATCGCGGCGAATCAGGTGCTGCTTGAGGACGAGCATCATCCGGTGGGAGCGTATATGGAGAAGGAAATACAAAACACCATCCAGGAGGAACAGGAGAAGCTGGCAGCCTGTAAGGCAGCACTGAAAACCGCGTCGGAGAATTACACTCCTGTAGATGTATATGATGGAGAGGTATACCGGGGGATGATTGATGGAGCCGCCTACATACTTCGGGTGGAATGGCCCTCGTCTAATGGGAAAATTACTTTTTCCGATGCGGAAGGCGGTGTTATCTCCGTGGAGGTGGAGGGAGATGGCCCCCTGAATGAACAGAAGGAGGTAGAGATCTCCCTGTATCCGGAGGATGTTTATCAGGTGTGTCCGGAAGAAGTGGCAGAGGCGGAGGGCTTGGCCTACGAAACTTTTTCTTTGGAGAATTGTGAAAATGAATGCGCTTTGACAGAGGCGCAGGCCGGAGATATTGCCAAGCAGACATTGGAGAATGTGGGATTTTCCAATCCGGTGCAAAGACGGACCGACGCAGTATACTGGTACGGTGACATTGAGGATCTGGGGGATGGAACATTTCAAACCAATACCCAGCGGACGGATGGATAC
The DNA here is from genome assembly GCA_051879315.1 of Roseburia sp. Classification (GTDB taxonomy): domain Bacteria; phylum Bacillota; class Clostridia; order Lachnospirales; family Lachnospiraceae; genus Roseburia_C. The sequence goes on along the minus strand of JBJELW010000053.1, from coordinate 59,741 downwards.
TGGTTCCGCTACGAACTGGGTATCGATGAGCTGTCCCTGACCGGGTTTGGGGGAGAGGCTCTGTATTGGGACTATGATAAAAGCAGCGGTTTTTATTCCATGGGTGCCTATGCGGATGTCTATGTGACAGAGCGGGGTGTGATTGCCATGGAGGTGCACAATCCGGTGGAAGTGACCGGAGTGACCAGAGAGGTGAAGCTGCTTCCTCTGGAAAATATCCAAAAGATCATCAGTGATGAATTGATGGAGCATCCGGAGAGGTACCCCTTTGCCGGACAGACCCAGGTATCCTTTAATGCCATGGAACTGATCTATTTCCGGGTTCATGATGACAGCCGGGAGGGCTATTACAGCTATATTCCCGCATGGAGACTGTGCGACCATACAGGAGATTTCTTTGGGTTAACCTGTGAAAATACGGTGATGGTCAATGCCATGGACGGCAGTGTCATTGACCTGGCGGAGGAGTTTCAGTAGGAGGAGAAGGTATGTTGCGAAGGAAAATGATAGCGGGAATGAGTCTGTGTATGGTGGCACTCCTTTCCGGCTGTGGTGCACGCACGGTGGATTATAACGTGGATGATACCGAAGTGACGGAATTTGTGCAGGACGAAGGGACATCCGGTCTTTCCCAGCTGGCGGATGCAGGGAGCTGGGAAGCAGCATGGAATGCCGCAACAGAAAGCGGCAATACCATAAACTATCAGGTAAATGCCAAGATTACTGTGCCGGATGTGGACTCCATGTACGTGATAGAGGTAAAAGCTCCGGAAGAAGGGGAGGCCTACACGGAGCAGGTGGTAAAAGCGGTGTTTGGTGACGGTGAGGTTTTCTATTATGATGATGTGCGTTTGCCCAAGGCTCCACTGCAGGACAAGATTAAAAATTACGAAGATTCCATTGCTGCCAATCAGGCATTTGTGGACAACAACCAGAATTCGGCATCGGCGGAGTACCATGATGATATACAAAGGACAATACAGGAGGAACAGGAGAAGCTGGCAGCCTGCCGGGAGGCGCTGAAAACGGCTTCGGAGGATTATATTCCTGTGAGTGCATACGACAGTGATGCATACCGGGGCATCATAGATGGAGTGGCTTATATCCTACGTATTGAGTGGTCTGCCGCAGATATGGCATCGGGAATTGCTTATCCGGAAGAAAATGGATCCATAGCCATGATTTCCCGGCCAACCACAGATGATACCGCAGTGAATGAACAAGAAACGGTAACCATTTCTCTGTCTCCGGAGGATATTTATCAGGTATGTCCGGAGGCAGTAAGCAGCCTGTCAGACCTGTGCGTATTTGATGCGGATGCGTCGGAAGGAGAGGCAAATGCAAGTATCCTGACTGCAGAGGAAGCAGATCAGCTTGCCCAGGCGGCTTTGGAGGATATGGGCTTTTCCAACCCGGTGCAAAGTGAGATGAATGCACTGTGCTGGGCTGGAGATATGGAGGACAGGGAAGACGGTTCCTCCGGGTTTCAGACGTACCGAATAGATGGATATCGCATGCAATATGTGCTGGGTATGGATGAATTGTCTCTCGCCGGGTTTGGAACGGAAGTGCAGTATTCGGAATATGACAAAAGCAGCCCGCTGTATTCCATGGCAGCATATGCAGAGGTTTATGTGACGGAGCGGGGAGTAATCACCATGCATGTGCATAACCCCATGGAGGTTACCACCATGACGGAGGATGTGAAGCTGCTTCCTTTAGAAAAGATTCAGAAGATCATTTGCGATGAGCTGGAGAATGACCCGGGGCAATTTCCCTTTGCCGGGCAGGCCACAGTATCTTTTCACTCCATGGATCTGATTTATTTCCGGGTTCGTGACGACAGCAGAGAGGGTTATTACAGCTATATTCCGGCGTGGAGATTGTGTGAGAAGAAACAGGGCGGTGAGGCCTATGAGAATGTGGTGGTGGTCAATGCCATTGATGGCAGCATCATTGATCTGGCGGAGGAGTTTCAGTAAACTTTTTTGATGGTAAATGCCATTGATGGAGGAATTGTGAATGCACTTAATTAAAAAAAATGTGGGAACTCTAACCCTTTGTCTGGGCATTGGCATGCTGACAGGCTGCGGTTCCCAGGGCACCCAGGTGGTGACCATCCAGCATGCACCATACGAGAAAGCGGCATATCGGACGGTGGAGGTGCAGACGGGGGACGTGTGTCCCCAGTTTACCCTGACGTTAAAGGCCGAGGGCTATGAGCGGAAGACCTATGGAGCCACCAATGAGGATCTGCAGTTGGATCATGTCTACGTGTCCGTGGGGGATAAGGTAAAAAAGGGAGACCTGCTGGTATCTTTCCAATCGGACAGTCTGGAACAGACCATTGCATCTTATCAGGAACAGGTAACCCAAAACGAACTGTTGATTGAGCACTACAGCCAACTGATGGAGATTGATGACACCGTGGATTACGGCACGGATATTACCATGCTGAAAGAGGATACCCAGGTGGCGAAGCTCTATATTGAGGAAGCGGAAAGTAAGCTGGCAGGTTACCAGATTATAGCGGAGGACGACGGGACCATCACGGAGATGGACGAATATTTGCAGAACGGTTACTATCGCCCGGGAAGTAAGCTGATCACGGAGGTCTGCGGCACGGGAAACTATACGGCAACAAATACGGAAAATTACACTTTTTCCGTGGGGGGAGACATATGAAGCTGTCTCTGGTGTCGCCACATATGAGCTACAACTTATAGATATTAATGAGGAAATCATGACTTTTGCGCCCGCCTCAGATATGTCGGGAGTGTCGGATGCGGACACCCTGACCATCACCATCCAAAAGCCACAGCTGACGGATGTGGTGTATGTTGAGGCGGCCGCGGTAAATAAAGTGGGGGACGGACAGTTTGTATATGTTTTAGATGAGGACGGATACCGGGATGTGGTGTGGGTTACCACAGGAGATCTGGTGGATGGGTATCTGGTGATCACCAGTGGACTGTCCGGAGGAGAGAAGGTGGCATATTGAGAAAGCAGATCAGATACCTTTGTGTTCCATTGGTGGCAGTGCTATTGTTTTCCGGATGTGGGAAAACGACTTCCGCTGATGTGCCCGAACTCTTAGAGCCTGCTGCGGCCAATTCTGCATACCGCCCGGTGGAGCGGGGAGATATCGGAGATGTGGAGATTCAGTTTGGCACTGTGGTGCCAAGGGATTATTGCAACTTTTATGACACCAACGTGAAAATCTCAGAGATCACTGTGGAGGTGGGAAATTATGTGGAGGAGGGGGAGGTGGTGGCCTATGCGGACATTGAGGCGGCACAGAAAAACCTCACCGGACTTCAACAGGAGCTGACCTATGAAAATCAGACCTACGAGCTAAACTGTAAAATCGCAGAGGAGCGCATTGCAAAGCTGTCATACGAGAAGCAGTGTATGGAGGACGCAGCCCAGGTGGAAGATTTGGCCACCCAGATTGCCACGGCTGAGGAAAATCTGCGCTATGATGGGCTGCTGCACCAATACCGTGTGGAGAAGCTGAAGGAATCCATCGGGGCGCAGCAGGCAATCATTGCGGACGGGACGTTGCGGGCCAGTCATACCGGGTATGTGACCTTTACCAAAAACATAGCGAAAAATCCCAGTGCAGGAGCTTCGGAAAATATTGTCATTATCTCCGATCTTGAGAATCCCTACATCGAACTGTCGGATGTTACCGTGAATAATTATTCTTTTACGGATTATCAGGTGAAATACATAAACATCGGGAGAGAGGCCCATGATGTAACGGAGATCCCCTATACATCCCAGGAACTGATCCTGTCAAAGGCTGCAGGCAGCTATCCCAATGTGCGGCTCACCTGCGGGGATGTGGAAAGGCTTACCATCGGTGATACCTATCCCATCTATTATAGAAAGGAAAGCGTACAGGGTGTGTTGACCATCGGAAAGGATTCTCTTTATGAGGAGGACGGTCATTATTTTGTGTATGTAAAGACGGAAGAGGATGAAAAGGAGAAACGGGAGATCACTATTGGTGCAGAGGATGCTCATTATATAGAAGTAACAGGAGGTTTGTCTGAGGGTGAACTGGTGTATTACTCCTCGGATGTGCGGATGCCGGCGGATTATGATGCCTACACAGTGAGCCTGTCGGACTTTGAACTGGCGAATTACTCCAAAACTTACAGCCTGTGCAATTCCCTTGCTTTCTGGTACAGCTCAGACTATGAGGGAACCATCTCTGAAATTGCTGTGGAAGCGGATCAGGAAGTAAAAAAAGGAGATTTGCTGTATGTGATAGACACCGGAGAAGGAAAAGCTGCGTTAACCCAGGCGCAGAACCAGATCAATCAGGAAAACCTTTCCTACCAGGAGACCGTGAAAGGTTATGACAAGCAGCTTGCTGAGCTAACGGATGAGTACGAGATCCGCATCGTAAATTATGAAAAAGAGCTGGCGGATGTCAGTCACACCTACCGTCTCCGGCAGCTTCAGGAAAACTATAACGCCATCGGTGAAAATAATGACGGAAACGGAAAGGTCAGCGTCTATGCGGACCAAGACGGCACTGTGTCAAAAATTATGTTGATGGACGGGGATAAAGTCAGTCCCGGGACGGATGTGCTGTCGGTAAATACCAGAGCAGGGGACAAGCTTTTGGTGGAGATGGCACCCATAAAAAGCATGAAAACCTATGAGGACAATATTGCGGATGTGGGGGAGCAGGTTTCTATCAAGGCAGGGGATACTGTTTTTACCGGAAACTGTATCGGCTGGACGGTAAACTATAACAATTCCGAGAAAGCGTATCTGACCACAGAGGGAGAAACATCCCGTCTTTCCCACAGTACCTCATCAGGATACGAATATCCGGCCTTTTTTGTAGAAATGGATGATACCTCCTTCTATGAGGAGGTTCCTGCGGGCATTTTATCCTTCTCCTACATCAATATGAAGGATGTGGCAGTGGTTCCCTCATCGCTGGTTTATGCGGAATCCGATCAGGTATATTTTGTATGGCAGCTGCAGGAGAAGGAGTTGGTGAAGCAGTATGTGCAGATCGATGAATCCCTTTTGAATGACGGTATGCAAGTGGTACTTTCGGGTATCCGGGAAGGTGATGTGCTTGCAGCAGAGTAGAGGGAAAATATGGATCACCTTAAGGAGGCAGCAAATTGATACAATTGATTTACCGCAAAATAAGAAATAAAAAGTGGATGAATTTATGTCTGTTTACAGGTATTACGCTTCTGGTAGCAGTATTTTCCTGCCATCCCATGCTGGAGGAGGGCTCCAATGACAGGCTGCTGGCCACCGCATTTCAAGAGTATGCAAAGAAGAATCAGGAATTTCCGGCTGTTTTTTCACGAGCCGGATCCTATGAAACTGCAGACTATTCCACGGCGCAGTCCGTTTTTGGCCGGATGGATGCCTACGAGAAAAAATGGACGGAATATGTGGAGGTGGATTCAGTGGTTTCCCAGCAATCTCTGAAACTATCTCCCTCCAATGCACAGAGTAATCTGGGCTTTTCCGATCGTTTTTTAGGTATCGGGCTCTTGCGGGATATGGATGCCCATATGGAAATCGTAAAGGGGGAAGGGTTGGATGCAGACACGAAAGAGGGATGTTTTCCCTGCGTCATCAGCGAAAGTGTCATGGATGCCACAGGTCTGGTGGTGGGAGAGGAAATTACCTTCTCCTATGCGGTAAATGACAGGGAAGAACCGGCAAAATTTGTGGTGTCCGGTATTTTTAGAGAATCTTCTGATGAAGACAATTACTGGTATCATGCGGCTTCCTACTATGAACGTCAGATTTTTGTGTCGGAGGAAGTGTTTGACACGCTAATGGCGGAATACGGGTATGGGACAGTTGCTTTTGAGGACAACCTGCTTTTAAACTATACCCAGATCAACCATCGCAATGCGGAGGCGTATTTGAACTATATAAAGGAATTTCGCAAGGCTGATACCGCCTTTCAGGCAAATTTTATTCAGATACTGGAAAAGTACCAGAAGGAAAGCAGAACGGTGCGCACTATTTTGTGGGTGTTGGAGCTTCCATGTGTGGTGCTTTTGCTGCTTTTTATCTACATGGTTTCCGGTCAGGTGGTCCAGTCAGAAGAGCAGGAAATTGCTATGCTGCGGAGCCGCGGTGTGACCAGAGGGCAGACTGTGTGGCTGTACGTGCTGCAATCCCTGATCCTTTCCGGGGGAGCTATGTTTTCCGGCCTGCTGCTGGGATTTGCAATGTGTAAATTTGCTGCTAAAGCCGATGCATTTTTACAGTTTGCCAATAAGGATGCAAGTCTTTACCGGTTTAGCTGGAAAATGATTCCCTTCGCTCTGGCAGCCTGTATTATAGCCACACTGTTTATGACATTTCCGGTATGGAAAAAGTCGAAAATCACCATTGTGGAGCAGAAAAGTGCAGGACGGGAAGTGGGAAAAAACCCCCTTTGGGAAAGGGCTTTTCTAGACCTGATACTGCTGGGAATTTCCTGTTATCTGCTCTATAACTATCGAAAGCAGAGTGGTGTGCTATCCGCCAGTATCATTGCCGGGGACAGTTTGGATCCCATGATTTTTCTGAATGCCTCCCTGTTTATCTTTTCCTGTGGGCTGGTATTTCTGCGGCTCACCAAGTATCTGATTATGTTGGTGGACAATTTAGGAAAAAAACGCTGGAACTGTGCCATGTACGCGTCTTTTTTACAGATCCGGCGCACCTTTCATAAGCAGAGTTTTATATCGGTGTTTCTGATTATGACCATTGCCATGGGAATTTTTCAGGCAAACATGGCCCGCACTATGAACGAAAACAATGAGGCAAGAATCTGTTACAATGTGGGCGCTGATTTGCGGCTGCAGCAGGAATGGAAGATGCATGTGTACCGCAGCGATGAAAAAATATCTGTGACTTATGAGGAACCGGATTTTCAGGAATATGCCGGATTGGTGGAGGAGGGAATCTGTGACAGCATCACACGGGTAATCGAGGATAGCAGCACCGATGTGGTGGTAGGCAGCAAAAAGTTGTCCGCCTGTCAGCTTATGGGAATCCATACAAAGGAATTTGGAGAGACGGCGGAGCTGATGGATGGTCTGAACGAAACTCACTGGTTTTATGCTCTGAATGCCCTGGCAGAGGACGTGGATGGAGTCATTATCTCACGCAATGCGGCGGAGGCTCTGGACGTTTCTGTGGGGGATTCCATCAACTATATGAGGTACAGCCCATATTTTTCCGAAGGAGATGATCCCCTCAATACGGCAAAAGCTAACGTCTGTGCCATTGTGGACAGCTTTCCCGGTTATGAGAGATATCACTATGTCTACAATAGCGATGGAGAGTTGGAGGAACAGGAAAATTATCTGATCGTTGCCAATTATGCCACGGTAATCGACCTTTTTGGCATGACTCCGTACCATATCTGGATGAAGCTGTTCGAGGGGGAATCTTCGGAACAGGTTGCCGATTACATGGAGGAAAAAAAATTGGAATCGGCACAGTGGCAGTCCCTGGAGGAAGAGCTGGAAGCAAGCAAAAGTTCCGCTTTGATCCAGATCACCAATGGCATGTTTACCATGGGCTTTCTCATTTCGATTCTGATCTGTTCGGTGGGCTTTTTAATCTATTGGGTCATGGCCATGAAACAGCGGGAATTGCTGTTCGGCATTTATCGTGCCATGGGTATGCGGATGAGTGAGATCCGGTACATGCTGGTCAATGAACAGATTTTTGGCTCTGTGCTGCCGATCTTGGCAGGCGGAGGCGTGGGGGCCATCAGCACCTGTTTATTTGTAAGACTCATTGCCCTGGTGTATTTGCCCAAAAAACATAATATTGCAATCCGGATTTACCTTTATGGAGCAGATATGATGAAATTGTTTGTGGTTATATTTCTTGTGATGGTTCTTTGTGCCTTTATACTGAGAGGGCTTTTAAAGAATATGAAAATTGCCCAGGCCTTAAAACTGGGCGAGGATTAGGAGGCAATATGGAGACAGTGGCCATCCGAACGGAGCATCTGGTAAAGTGCTTCCCGGTGGGAAATACAAAGTATTCGGAACAGATACAAAAATTCTATGCATTAAAGGATATTAATCTGGAGATTCTCCAGAGCCGGCTGACCGTATTGAAAGGACGGTCCGGTTCCGGAAAAACTACACTTTTAAACATGATCAGCGCACTGGATGATCCCACGGATGGGGAAGTGGAGTTTTTCGGTAAAAAACTTTCCGGATTAAATACCACAGAAAAAGAAGATCTAAGGCGGTTTCAAATGGGATTTGTGTTTCAGTCCATTGCGCTGGTTCCGGTAATGAGCGCCTATGAGAATATTGATTTCGCCCTGCGGCTGGCAGATTATCCGGATGACAGGGATAAAAGGATCCGCGAAGTCTTAGGGCGGGTGGGCCTGCTAAAACGAATGGATCACATGGCGAACCAGCTTTCCGGCGGAGAGCAGCAGCGGGTAGCCATCGCCCGGGCGGTGGCCCATCATCCCAAAGTGATTTTTGCGGATGAGCCTACCGGAGCCTTAGACACCACTTCCGGCCTGGCTGTCATGGATCTGTTCCGGGAGCTGGTGGAAACGGAGGGGGCAACCATCGTAATGACAACCCATGATCCGAATCTGATGGAACTTGGGGATGCAGTGTTTGAGATTGAGGACGGGGAGATTGCCGGATGAAAGAACGAAGAAACAAAAAAGAGGAAGACTTTACACAGGAGGAAAGAATCCCCTCCGATACCGTCGTATATTGTGACGGCCTGGTAAAAATCTATATGTCGGACGGACTGAAAGTCATGGCATTGCAGGGGTTGGAACTGGAAGTGAAAAAGGGAGAAATGATGGCCATCATCGGGAAATCCGGCAGTGGAAAATCTACGCTCTTAAATATGATTGGCGGACTGGAAGTCCCTTCTGCCGGAAGACTGGTGGTGGATGGCCGTGACCTGTCACGGCTGAAGGAAAAGGAAATGGTGCGTTATCGAAGAGAAACGGTGGGATTCGTCTGGCAAAAGAGTGCGCGTAATCTTTTCCCGTACATGACTGCAGTGGAAAATGTGGAGGCCCCCATGTATTTTGTCAAGGGCAAAGAGCGGGAACGGCGAAAGCGTGCGCTAAAGCTCCTGGAGGAGGTGGGGATGCTGTCCCATGCGGATAAGTTTCCCGATCAGCTTTCCGGCGGGGAGCAGCAGCGAATAGCCATTGCGGTGGCCCTAGCTAACCGGCCTGCCATTCTTCTGGCGGATGAACCCACCGGTGCGGTGGATTCCAAAACATCGGATCACATTTTTGAATTGTTTCGTAAATTGAATGAGGACATGGGGCTGACTATATTGATCGTAACACACGACATCCGGCTGGCCAACAAGGTAAACCGGGTGGTGATGATATCGGATGGAAAGATCAGTACAGAGAAAATCCGCAGGGAAATGTACCGTCATTCTACAGACAGCCGGTTTTTCGATGGGGAACCGGGGGAGGATTCTCATGAAGAATATTCCCTGTTGGATAAAGCCCACCGCGTGCAGCTCAGCGGGGAGATCTTAGAAAAGGCCGGAATAACAGGCAATAAAGTGAAAATTGAGGTGGTGGATGGAAAGGTGTTGATCAGCCCCACTGCCGGGGAAAATTAGAGGGGTTGACAAATCTTGGTAACCTTGTTATAATCCGAGCGTAACAAATTTGTAACAAATCTTAATAAAAATGAATAAAATCGCATAAACATGTAATAATCAAAATGTAATAAACATAATAATAGAAAGCGATTTTCATGGAGGTTCGTATGAGGTTAAGAAACAAGGTGATTGAATGCGCAATCGTAGCAGTCGCAATGACAGCGGTTACAGCAGTCACGGCCATTGTTACACCGGATTATACAGCGAAGGAAGTTACAAACGAGAATGAGACAGAAGCTACTGAGAGTATGGTAGCAGGTGTATTTGGAGATTTAGAAGAGACCGAAGGTAATACAGCGGAGGTTGCCAGCATCGAGCGTTCCAATGCCGTGGTTGTGTCAGAGGCAGCACCGGAGCTGACCGAGGAAGAGCGGTGGTGGAGCAATAAGCTCCTGGCGAATGTGAATGAGTTTTTGTATATTCGCAGTGAGGCAGATGAGGCATCCGCTATCGAAGGAAAGTTATACAAGGGAAGTGCCGCAGATATCGTGGAGGAGCTGGACGGATGGTATCATGTTACTTCCGGTTCAGTGGAAGGATATGTGAAAAGTGATTATTGTGTGACAGGACAGGAGGCATACGAGCTGTCACAGTCTGTGTGCGGTACCGCAGCAACTGCTTTGGTGGACGGACTTCGTGTCCGCAAGAGCGCATCCAATAATGCAGCTGTGGTAGGAGCTCTTACAGAGGGAGAGAAAGCTGTCGTGGATGCAGAGGCTCCGGAATCTTATGGCTGGGTGGCTGTGATCGTGAATGGCTGCACCGGATACGTTTCTGCTTCATATGTGGAGGTGTCCCCGTATGTGGGAGAGGCCGTTTCCATAGAGGAGGAGCAGGCAGCCATCAAAAAGCAGCAGGAGGAAGAGGCAGCCAGACAGGCGGCTCAGGCCGCAGCGGCAAAACAGGCAGCCCAGACTACCAGCACCACTGTGACACAGAATGCACCTGTTGCAGCCAGTGTAGATGATACGACATTGCTTGCAGCAATCATTCAGTGTGAGGCAGGAGGAGAATGCTACGAGGGACAGGTGGCCGTAGGTGCCGTGGTAATGAACCGGGTGAGAAGTGGTTCTTATCCTTCCACCATCTATGACGTGATCTACCAGAAGGGACAGTTTACTCCTGCAGGAAGCGGTAAGCTGGCCAGCGTCCTTTCTTCCGGTGTCAGCAGCAGTTGTGTGCAGGCAGCACAGGAGGCGTTGAACGGAACCGATAATACCGGAGGAGCACTGTTTTTCCGCAGGGCAAGCTCTGGTCACTCAGGATTGGTAATCGGAAATCACGTATTCTATTAAAACTTACAAAGACATGACGCGTCCTTTTCAATTATTTTGAAAAGGACGTTTTGTTTTACAGGAAATTCCAAGAAAGTTGGTTGTATTCCGGAGAAAAATATAGTATGATAGGAAATATCTTAGGAAAACAGGAGGGAAAAAAATGCCCGGATTAATAGCACTTATTATTTTAATTATCATTGCCTTGTGGATTCTTGTATCCTGTATCAAGATCGTTCCACAGGCACAAGCAGTAGTCATTGAACGACTGGGTGGATATCTCACTACATGGGATGTGGGAATTCATTTTAAGGCACCTTTTGTAGATCGTCTGGCAAAGAGGGTTCTTCTGAAGGAGCAGGTGGTAGACTTTCCGCCACAGCCGGTTATCACCAAGGATAACGTAACCATGCAGATCGATACAGTGGTTTATTTCCAGATTACGGATCCGAAACTTTTCACCTATGGTGTGGAGAATCCCATCATGGCTATCGAGAATCTGACAGCTACCACACTCCGTAACATCATCGGAGACCTGGAGTTGGACGAGACCCTGACTTCCAGAGAGACCATCAACACCAAGATGCGTGCTTCACTGGATATCGCAACAGATCCTTGGGGAATCAAGGTAAATCGTGTGGAGCTGAAGAACATCATGCCGCCCAAGGCTATTCAGGACGCCATGGAGAAGCAGATGAAGGCAGAGCGTGAGAGACGTGAGGCAATCCTTCGTGCGGAAGGTGAAAAGAAGTCCACTATCCTTGTGGCAGAAGGTAAGAAGGAATCCGCAATCCTGGATGCCGAGGCAGAGAAGACCGCAGCCATCCTTCGTGCGGAGGCACAGAAGGAAGCTACTATCAAGGAGGCAGAAGGTCAGGCTGAAGCTATCTTGAAGATTCAGCAGGCAAATGCAGATGGTCTCAGATTCTTAAAAGAGGCTGCACCGGACGACAATGTATTGCAGCTGAAGAGTCTGGAAGCATTCGCTAAGGCAGCTGACGGAAAGGCCACCAAGATTATCATTCCGTCTGAGATTCAGGGAATTGCAGGACTTGTAAAATCTGTGACAGAAGTGGCATCAGACAAATAAAATGCAGGCTTTGCCCCAGGGCGGCCACAGAAAAGGATATACAAAACGGGCTGTCACGTAACAGACAGCTCGTTTTCTGTTATAGTGACAAGAGGAGAGAGCAAATGAAGTTAACAGGACGCAATTTTTTAAAATTAATGGATTTCACACCGGAAGAGATCCTGTATATGATTGATCTGGCGGCAGATCTGAAGGAGAAAAAGAAGAATCATATTACTCATGATACATTAACCGGAAGAAACATCGCGCTGATTTTTGAGAAGACCAGTACCAGAACCCGCTGCTCCTTTGAGGTGGCAGCTCATGATCTGGGCATGCATGTAACTTACTTAGATCCCTCAGGATCCCAGATCGGGAAGAAAGAGAGTATTCCGGATACGGCCCGGGTATTGGGTCGGATGTTTGATGGAATTGAGTATCGCGGATATGGTCAGGAGGTCGTGGAGGAATTGGCAAAATATGCCGGGGTGCCGGTGTGGAACGGCCTGACCAATGAGTTTCATCCTACCCAGATGCTGGCAGATATGCTGACCATTCGGGAGCATTTAGGACGGTTAAAGGGTGTGAAGCTGGCATATATGGGAGATGCCCGCTACAACATGGGTAATTCCCTGATGGTGACCTGTGCGAAGCTGGGGATGGATTTTGTGGCATGCACTTCCAAAAAATATTTTCCGGATCCTAAGCTGGTGGAGTACTGTGAGGGCGTGGCAAAGGAAACCGGTGGAAGCATTACCCTGACGGAGGACGCCATGGCAGGAACCAAAGGTGCAGACGTTATCTACACCGATGTGTGGGTTTCCATGGGTGAGCCGGAAGAGGCTTGGGCAGAGAGAATCAAGGATCTGATGCCCTATCAGGTTAACCGGGAGCTAATGGAGAATGCAGGGGAGCAGGCAATTTTCATGCACTGTCTGCCGGCATTTCATGATTTAGGCACGAAGATTGGCCGGGAAGTGTATGAGAAGTTCGGATATTCTGAGCTGGAAGTTACCAACGAAGTGTTTGAGAGCCCGCAGTCTGTGGTCTTTGATGAGGCAGAGAACCGCATGCACACCATCAAAGCTGTGATGCTGGCCACATTGGGAGAATAAATGAAAGCAGAGATATTGGCAGCCCTGCGGGAGGCAGACGGATATGTGTCCGGACAGGAGCTGTGTGAAAGATTTGGCGTTTCCCGCACTGCCATCTGGAAATCAATCAATCAATTAAAAAAAGATGGCTACGAGATTGAAGCCGTGCAAAACAAGGGGTATCATATTTTGTCTGCACCGGATGTGATGAGTGAGAACGAACTGGTCAGCATCCGTAAGACAAAGTGGGTAGGAAACCGGATTTGTTACTACGATGTGACAGATTCCACCAATATGCGGGCGGGACGTCTTGCAGAGGAAGGGGCCCCACACGGGACATTGGTGGTGGCAGATAAGCAGGAAGCCGGCAGAGGCAGGAGAGGCAGGGGATGGGATTCCCCGGCCCACACCGGAATTTTTATGACACTGTTACTGAAGCCGGAAATTGAGATGGGCAACGCTTCCATGCTGACTCTGGTGGCAGCCATGGCGGTGGCAAAGGGCATTGAGCGTTGTACGGAGAGCCGGGTGAAGATTAAGTGGCCAAATGATATTGTGATGAACGGGAAAAAGGTCTGTGGCATCCTGACAGAGTTGAATGCACAGATTGACTATCTGAATTATATTGTGATCGGAATCGGAATTAATGTGCATAACACAGAGTTCCCGGAAGAAATTGCGCAGACAGCCACATCCATTTATCTGGAGACCGGAAGGCATGTGAAACGTGCACAGCTGATTGAGGCTGTCTGGGAAGCTTTCGAGGACTATTATGATCGTTTTATGGAAAAACAGGACCTGAGTCTGATTGCGGCGGAGTATAATGAGTATCTGGTGAATCGTGACCAGGAGGTACGGGTTTTGGATCCGCAGGAACCATTTGAGGGAATTGCCCGGGGAATCACGGAACGTGGAGAGTTGCTGGTGGAAACAGATGGTGTGCGGAAAAAGGTTTCCTCCGGGGAAGTGTCCGTGCGTGGAATTTACGGTTATGTATAAAGGAGCGGGAAATGGAACAGGAGCATGTGGTATTGTGCGGCGCCAGCGCCTATGCACAGAAATTTTATCTGAATCCGGAATTTAAAGGGCTTCCGGAGGGAATCCAGGATGAACTGAAAATTCTCTGTGTCCTGTATACGGAGGATATCGGCGGTGTGCTTGAGATGATCTTTGATGAAGAGGGACAACTGTATTTTCAGACAGACTGTGAAGAGGGAGACATGTTTTATGATGAGATCGGAAGCGTGTTAAAGATTAAGCAGATCCAGAGAGAGAAAGCGGATCTGTTGGAGTCGCTGGAAATGTATTATAAGGTTTTCTTTCTGGGGAAAGAATATACCGGAGAACCGTATACCGAAGAATAGAAACGGCAGGGAGGAAAATTATGTTATTGGCAATTGATGTGGGAAATACCAATATTACAATCGGAATTTTTGATGGAGAAGAGCTGGTGAGTACTTTCCGTATGACAACCAAGCTGCAGCGCACCTCGGATGAATTTGGAATCACCATGGTGGATTTGCTGGAGCATAACAAGCTGAAGGTGGAGGATATTACAGCGGCCATCGTTTCTTCGGTGGTGCCCAATATCATGCACTCCCTGCGAAACGGGCTCATCAAGTATTTTGATATCAAACCCATGATCGTGGAACCCGGCGTGAGAACAGGCATTCGTATTGTCACGGAAAACCCGCCTCAGATCGGGGCTGACCGAATCGTGGATGCGGTGGGGGCCTATGAGCTGTACGGAGGACCGGTAATCGTTATCGATTTTGGTACGGCTACCACCTACGATTTTGTGGACGACAAAGGGGACTTCTTTGCAGGGGTAACTTGTCCCGGAATCCGGATTTCGGCCAAGGCACTATGGCAGGATGCGGCAAAGCTGCCGGAGATTGAGATCAAGAAACCAGCCAGTATTCTTGCAAAGGAAACCATCAGCAGTATGCAGGCAGGTTTGATTTACGGACAAATCGGACAAACTGAGTACATTGTAAAAAACATGATCAAAGAGTCTAAATTAAAAAATGTAAAGGTAGTTGCAACAGGCGGATTGGGAAAGATCATTGCCAAGGAAACAGATTGTATCCAGCATTACAATCCGAACCTGACATTAGAGGGAATGCGCCTGATTTATGCAAAGCAGAAGTGATGAAACTGACAATCGGAACAGTAGAATTAGAGAATAATTTAATATTAGCACCGATGGCAGGCGTGACTGACCTGCCATTTCGTGTGTTGTGTAAAGAGCAGGGCGCAGGACTGATCTGTATGGAGATGGTGAGTGCCAAGGGAATTTTATACAACAATAAAAATACCGAGCAGCTTCTCACCATCGATGAGCGGGAACATCCCGTATCGTTGCAGTTGTTTGGCTCTGATCCGGAGATCATGAGCCAGATGGCAAAACGTATCGAGGATCGCCCCTTTGATATTTTGGATATCAATATGGGCTGTCCGGTGCCGAAGATCGTCAATAACGGAGATGGTTCCGCATTGATGAAAAATCCCCTGCTGGCAGGGCAGATTATCGAAAAGACGGTGCGGGCCATCTCGAAACCGGTTACTGTAAAAATCCGGAAGGGCTTTGACGAGGCTCATGTGAATGCAGTGGAAATGGCCCATATCGCGGAGGAATCCGGAGCATCCGCCGTGGCGGTACACGGTCGCACCAGAGAGCAGTATTATGCCGGGAAAGCGGATTGGGATATCATCCGCCAGGTGAAGGAGGCCGTAAAAATCCCGGTCATCGGAAACGGGGATATTTTCACACCGGAGGACGCGGTGGACATGCAACGGCAGACAGGGTGTGATGGGTTGATGATCGCCCGGGGGGCGCAGGGAAATCCGTGGATCTTTTCCCGAATCAATCATTATCTGGAGGCGGGAGAACTTCTGGAGAGACCGCCTGTGGAGGAAATGACACAGATGATCCTGCGACATGCCAGAATGCAGATTGAATTTAAGGGGGAACTGGCCGGAATGCGAGAGATGCGCAAGCATGCAGCCTGGTATACGGGCGGTTATCAGCATGCCTCAAAGTTGCGCAGCCGTATTAACGAGGTGACCACTTATGAGGAACTGGAGGAGCTGCTGCAGCAGTTTGTGGAAATGTGGCAGCGGTCAGAATAAAGGAGAGGTATCAAAAGGATGAGTACGAGGGAAAAAACAAAAATCAATTTATTGCCGGCTATTCTGAAGGTGATAGCCATAGCAGCGTCCATTTATGGAATGATCATAAGTTATGAAAATCTGGGATTTTTCACTTATTTTACAAATCTGTCCAATATCGCTATAGATCTGGGACTGTTGGCATCTTTGATATATGATCTGGTGGGAAAGGAGAAGAAAAACGGATTTTATGTGGTGAAGTTCCTTCTGACCCTATCCATCACCCTGACGTTTTTAGTGTATCTGTGTATCCTGGCCCCCACCAGTGAGGACGGCTTTATGGCCGCATATTTTAATAACTATGCAGCCAGTTTCTGCGTGCATTTTATTACACCGGTGCTGGCCATTGTGGACTTCCTGCTTTTCGACTATCGGTATGAGTCCACGCCGGCTCATGCAATCTATGCTGTGATTCCGCCGCTGGTTTATGTGGGATATGTACTGATCCTGGGACAGTGCTTTGGCGTGCGTTGGAGTGATGGCAACATGATGGCACCATACAATTTTATCAATTACGGAGCCCCCACCGGTTGGTTTGGCTTTGATCTGTCCCAGGCCGACAGCTACTCCCTGGGAGTCGGAGTGGCCTATATGATCGTGGCACTGCTGATCCTGTTTATCCTGCTGGGAGAGCTGTTTTTGTTTGGCAAAAATCTTCGGAAGAAGTGTATGCAGGGAAAATAAATGGTTAAAAATAGCGTCATATTTAGTGAGAGGATATTCATAAAATAGGGTTGACGGATACAGATGCCTTTGGTAAAATGATTAGGCATAAGGTGACTTAGCCAAGTGGTAAGGCCCCGGTCTGCAACACCGTCATCGCCGGTTCAAATCCGGCAGTCACCTCTTAAATAAAAAAGAACTGCATATCGCAGTTCTTTTTTTGCATCATACTTTTATTTTGCCACAATCTTGCAGAACTTCTTTTTGCCGCGTCTTAACACGAATTCCTCTGCATTGATGGCGTCGGGAGTGTAGGTGGTCTTTACGTCAGTGACCTTTTCTCCGTTTACGGTGACACCGCCCTGTTCCACTGCACGACGGGCCTCAGAACGGGTAGGACATAGTCCGGCTGCTACCAGAAGGCCCATGATATCAATGATGCCATCTTTCAGATCTGCCTCGGTGATTTCGGTTACAGGCATGTTCTCAGTATTTCCGCCGGAGAATAAAGCTCTGGCGCCTTCCTGTGCCTTCTTGGCTTCCTCCTCGCCGTGTACCAGTGCAGTGAGCTCATAAGCTAAGATTTCCTTTGCCTGATTCAGCTGGCTGCCTTCCCATTTGTCCATCTCGTCAATCTGCTCTAAGGGCAGGAAGGTCAGCATTCGCAGACATTTCAAAACATCGGTATCGGACACGTTTCTCCAGTACTGGTAGAAGTCGAAGGGGGAAGTCTTGTTGGGATCTAGCCATACTGCGCCGGACTGGGTCTTACCCATCTTCTTGCCCTCAGAGTTCAGCAGTAGATTAATTGTCATGGCGTAGGCATCCTTGCCTAGCTTCCGGCGAATCAGCTCGGTACCGCCCAGCATATTGCTCCACTGGTCATCTCCACCGAACTGCATGTTACAGCCGTATTTCTGGAATAAGGTGTAAAAGTCGTAACTCTGCATGATCATGTAGTTGAATTCTAAGAAGCTTAAGCCCTTCTCCATACGCTGCTTGTAGCATTCTGCGGTCAGCATACGGTTTACGGAGAAGTGTGCGCCCACCTCACGGAGCACTTCCACATAATTTAAGTCCAGCAGCCAGTCTGCGTTATTTACCATCAGAGCCTTGTCATCGGAAAAATCGATAAAACGGCTCATCTGCTGTTTGAAGCAGTCACAGTTGTGCTGGATCGTCTCTTTTGTCATCATCTGGCGCATGTCGGTACGTCCGGATGGGTCGCCGATCATTGCGGTACCACCGCCGATCAGGGCAATGGGCTTGTTGCCTGCCATCTGCAGACGTTTCATCAGGCAGAGGGCCATAAAGTGTCCCACATGGAGACTGTCTGCGGTAGGGTCAAAGCCGATGTAAAATACAGCTTTTCCGTTGTTGATCATGTCCTTGATCTCGTCTTCGTCCGTCACCTGGGCAATCAGTCCCCGGGCAACCAATTCATCGTATAAAGTCATAATTACCTCCTTAATTAAAAATCCCCCGTCCTGTTCCTAGTAAACTAAGAAGAAAGGACGAGGGGGGAGTCTCGTGTTACCACCTTTATTTACAGACCACTCACATGATCTGCCTTATGGAGTGCTACCACACTCCTGCACGGATAACGGGTGCGATTCCGTCACAGCCTACTTTCTTAACGACATGTCCTGCCACAAACATGTGATTCGTGGATATGTTCTGTCGATCAGTGGATTTCAGTGTGAAGCTCGGGGATGTATTCGCCGTGGACCATGCCTGCACCTCTCAGCAACCGGTAACTCTCTGTAGGCTGTAAACCATACTACTTCTTCCCGTCAAAGCTTTTAACTTTTTAGCTTTTTTCATTATAAGAACAGAAAATTGGTTTGTCAACGAAAAATTATGCCTTCGCCTTACGCTTCGACTTCTTATAGCCGTTGATGCTATATTTTTGTTCGTAGGTTTCCATGCAGGCGGTGTAGGAATCGTCCCGCAGCTCCCGGACACTCTTCAGATATTCGTGAGTGTCGAAGTCTGCTGCCTCCAACTCAATCATAGCAACCGCAATGTTGGAACAGTGGGCGGCGATACGTTCCAGATTGGTGAGCATATCGTTAAAGGAAAAGCCCTGCTCCAGATTACATTTGCCGTGGCTTAAACGGGATACATGGCGCAGCTTCAGTTCATTGCAGAGAATGGAAATCCACTCCCGCAGAGGTTCCACCTGGGAGGCCATTTGCAGGTCATCATTAATAAAGGCATTTACGGTGAGATCCACCACTTCCTTTACTGCAGAGGTCAGCACTTCAAGCTCATATTGTGCCTCATCCGAGAAGGAAATTTTCTTTTCATGAAGTTCACTGGCCACCAAAGACAGGTTTACTGCGTGGTCGCCCAACCGTTCAAAGTCGCTGACGGTGTGCAACATCTTGGATGCCTGAGTGGTCTGCTGCATAGTCATTTCATTTCCCGTAAGCTGCATCAGGTATGTGCCCAGTTTATCCTCGTATTTGTCAATAATATTTTCTTTTTCCTGCACTTTCTGGAATTTCTCTGCATTAAACTCGGAAAAGAGACTTAAAGCCCTGAAAATGTTTTTGCGGGATTTTTTTGCCATGCCATTCATGGCTAAATGGCTCTGTTCCAATGCCAATGCAGGATATGCGATAAAACGTTCCTCCAGAAGATCGAAGTCCGCCTGGTCCTCCATGTCCTCCGGGGTATCTTTTACCAGAGCAAATACCAGCTTTTCAATCAGTTTCGTAAAAGGAAGCAGTACTATAATCGTAGCGGTACGGTATACCGTATTTAAAAGGGCGATCTGAACAGGCCCCATTTTTGCATTCACGAAAGAAAAATGAGCAAAAGAGTTTACAGTATAGAATATAACACCCCAGAAGATCATGCCGAAAAGATCGTTGATCAGATAGATCAGGGCGGTACGTTTTCCGTTTTTATTTGTGCCGATGGAAGATAAAAGAACCGGACAGGCAGCACCAACACCGATGCCTAAAGTAATAGGAAAGGTTGCTGCAAAGGTGATGCTTCCGGTCATGGAAAGCGCCTGCATGATACCCACAGAAGCGGACGCACTCTGTAGAATTGCTGTGAATACGATACCTACCAGAATACCAATCAGGGGATTGGAGAACATGGAAAAGGCATTGATGAAATGTTCGTTTTCCTTTAATGGAGCCACCGCTCCGCTCATGGACTGCATGCCTACCATTAAAATGGCAAATCCTAGCATGATCTCACCCACATTTTTGTAGGAAACTTTTTTGACAAACATCTTAAAGATGATACCGATAATGGCCACTACAGCAGAGATGGTAGCGGTTGACAGCAGCTGGGCCACACCGTTGGAACCATCTATGTAGGACAGACACAAAATCCAGCCTGTGATACTGGTTCCGATGTTGGCACCCATGATAATACCGATTGACTGGGCCACCTTCATCATACCGGAATTTACAAATCCCACCACCATAACCGTGGTGGCAGAGGAGGACTGAATGATTGCAGTCACCAGGGCTCCCAGCAGAACCCCCTTGATCGGAGTGCTGGTAAGTTTATAGAGGATCAGTTCCAGTTTGTTCCCGGCCACTTTTTTCAGGCCGTCTCCCATGAGAGACATACCAAACAGGAACAGGGCAATGCCGCTTAAAAGGGTTAATACCATAGATATTCCGTTCATCTTCTAAATCCTTTCGTAACTAATCAGTACTTCCTAGTTACATCCTTTCATTAATAAAAGTTGCCATACAGAATTCATTATAGCGCGATTGACACAAACTTTACAATCATTTTACAAAAATTTAATGAAAGAAGGAATAAGAATTGGTTTAAAAAGCATTTGACAAACAGGATGGTTTCCGTTATTCTTTTACTTAACTGATGAGGGAGTAGTTCGCGCCTTGGCGTGATTTGTCAACAGCCTCGGTCTGATGTAGACCTGGCAAATCTTAAAGAATGAGACTCATGCATGTGTAGCACAATCGTATTGTGATTGTGTTTGCGTGCATGAGTCTTTTGCTTTATAGGAATACTTCTTCAATATACACAACAGGAGGTTCAATTATGACAGGAATATGGACGTATGTGTGGCTGGTGGTAGGCTTTGTCCTGCTGATTAAGGGAGCGGACTTTTTTGTGGAGGGAAGTTCCGATGTGGCAAAAAAACTGAAAGTGCCGTCGCTGATTATCGGTATGACCATCGTGGCTATGGGCACTTCACTGCCGGAATGTGCCGTCAGTATCACGGCATCCATCTCCGGAAACAACGCACTGGCAGTGAGTAATGTGGTGGGCTCTAATATTTTTAACCTGATCGTGGTGTGCGGAGCCTGCGCACTGTTTACCCCGCTGAAGGTGGACCGGGATACGTTAAAAAAGCAGTTTCCATTGGCAATTCTCGTTGGAATTCTGCTTCTGGTAACCGGATGGTTGGGAATGGAAGTGGGACATCTGGATGGAGTTCTTTATCTGGTACTTTTTATCCTGTTTCTGTGGTGGATGGTGCGCTCTGCCATAAAAGCCCGGGCGGCGGGACAAAAGGTGGCCGTGGAAGGCGAACCGGATGAGACAAAGAAGACTCATCCGATCTGGCTGTGTCTGATCTTTATTGTGGGAGGTGCGGCAGCTATTGCCGTTGGTGGAGACCTGGTGGTGGATTCTGCAGCCATCATAGCTGAAACATTTGGTTTATCCCAGAATCTTATCGGACTGACCATTGTAGCTGTGGGAACTTCTTTGCCGGAATTGGTGACCTCTCTGGTGGCGGCGAAGAAAAAAGAGGTGGATATGGCGCTGGGAAACGTGATTGGTTCCAATATTTTCAATGTGTTGATGGTGCTTGGTATCGCAGCAGCCATCAGCCCAATTGCGTTTAATATGGAAAATGTCATTGATATCGTTCTGCTTACAGCAATGAGCCTGATTGTGTGGGCTTTCTGCTGGAGCAAACAAAAAATTGTGCGCTGGGAGGGAGCTTTGATGCTTCTGATGTACGTGGGTTACATGGCGTACATCATCATTAGATAATTTTTATTTTGTGAAAATTAATATTTAATAACAAATTTGCTGCTTCTATTGCAGTTTTGCAATGAAGCAGCAATTTTTGGGGTTAAAATGGAATTTCAAAAAAAATAAAAATTATCTAAGGTTTCCTCCAAAACATCCGATAAATAAATTAAGACAGCCGGAAACGGTTGTTAGTTCAAGGAAGAAAGGAGATGCCGTTATGCGTATAGAAGCCTATAATCAGATCGCATCTGTTTATAAGTCAAACAGTTCTGTGAAAACGCAGAAGACCGCCGGTGTGGCCGGAAGAAAAGATCAGGTCCAGATTTCACAGATCGGACGGGATTACCAGATCGCAAAACAGGCAGTCGCAGAAGCTTCGGACATCAGGGAAGATAAAGTCGCTGAGCTCAAAACAAGTGTACAGTCAGGGAATTACCATGTGGATTCCGGAGATTTTGCAAGTGTACTGTTGGAGAAGTACAACGCACGATAACCAGAAGCAGAAAACAGTTACTAAAAGTTGAGAAATGAGGATGTGCAGTGGCTAGCTTAATGGATGATTTGAAGGATGTATTACAGGAGGAAGACCGGCAGTATCAGGATCTGATTGCGTTGTCTGAAGAAAAACGCCAGGTTCTGGTAAAGGGGGATGTGGCCCGCTTGGAGGAGATTACCGCCTTAGAACAGCAGCAGACCGACGTATTACATCAGTATGAGACAAAGAGAAAGTCCATTTTAAAGGATATGGCGGAGGTATTGGGAAAAGACCCGGAAACCTTTACCGTGGAGGCCATGATCCAGGCCTTGGCATCACAGCCGGAGGAACAGAGCCGGCTGACCCGGTTACGTGACCAGCTTCGCATGACCTTGCATAAAATGGCAGAGATTAACACTCAGAATCAGGTGCTGATCAAACAGGCACTTGAGATGGTAGAATTTGACCTGACCTTGTTTCGGAGTCTGCGACAGGCACCGGAGACCGCTAATTACAACAAATCCGCTTATAATACAGGGGATTTGTTAGGCAGCAGCGGATTTGATGCAAAGCAGTAAATAGGGAATAGGGGGAATGCGCCATGGCAAACGGAATGGGAAGCCTTTACATTGGTACCAGTGGACTGCGTACCAGTCAGAACGCATTGAATACAACGTCTAACAATCTTGCGAACATCGATACCAAAGGGTACGTGCGGCAGCAGGTATTGCAGGCGGATCAACATTATACAATTTTTAATACAACATCTTCCATCAGTAATCAGCAGGCCGGATTGGGTGTGACCATCGGCGATGTGGTACATGCGAGGGATGTTTTTTTAGACAAAGCCTATCGTGCCGAGGCGGGACGTCAGGCTTTCTATGAGACTTGCTATTCGGCAACCAGTGAGCTTTACACATATTTTCAGGAACTGGAAGGGGAGGCATTCCAGGAGTGTCTGACAGATCTGAATAACTCCTTCGAAGAATTTGCAAAGGACCCAGCCGATTCGGTAAATCAGAACCTGGTGATGCAGAAGGCAAGCCTTTTTATCAGCCGCTCTCAGGCAATTTATTCCAGCTTACAGGCATATCAGGCCAACTTGAATTCCAAGATATCCGATGATATCGACCGGATCAATGAATTGGGTAATACAATATTTAATCTCAATCTGCAGATTACCAAGATTGAGGTGGGTGGAACAGAGACCGCCATGGATCTGCGGGATCAAAGGGATAATGCGCTGGATGAACTGGCTTCTTTGGCCAATATTTCCTACGATGAGAAGTGGGATGGGGCAGTGACGGTAAAACTGGAGGGTGTAGACTTTGTATCTCCTTCCATGGTGTATGAGATGGGAAAATATGCTGATTCCGTTACGGGCTTTATCACACCATACTGGCCTCAGATGTCAGCTACTGAGAGAGGACAGATTGCAGAAGTATTTAATTTTGCTGTGGATATTTCACCGGAGTATAATACGGATATTGGCGAATTGAAGGCTCTGGTGATGCAGCGTGGCAATAAAATCGCAGATTATAGGGACATTGAGGGACTGGATGCAAAGACGTATCAGGATACCACAGGCACGTCTGTTATGTTGTCTACACAGGCAGAACTGGATCAGCTGGTGCATCAGATTTTGACGACCATCAACGATATCCTGTGCCCCAATATTGAATATAGCGGAGCGGATATCACCGGCACAGCAGCAGATGGCAGTACTGTTACCATCACGGCAGGGACAAAAATCCTGGATGCAGAGAATTGTCCTGTGGGAAGCGATGGAGGGTTGCCGCCGCATGAACTTTTTACCCGTGTGGGAACAAAGCGGTATACAGAGGTAAGTGTTATCGATGCAAACGGAGCCAAGAAAAGCTACTATGTGTATAACGAAGAGAGTGCCACAGACAGTTCCAAGATGTACACCATAGCCAGTGTCAGCGTGAATGAACAGATTACCAGAGAACCCGCCAAGATCCCGTCCATAAAACAGAATGGTGAAGTGGATTATGAGATGGGCGGCAAGATTTCCAAGGCATGGCAGGAGAGCAATCTGGCGTTGAATCCGGGAGTGACCACCAGGTGTTCCTTCACGGAATACTATGCCCAGATGATCGGTGAATTGGGTACGGTGGGATCCATATACTATACCACCTCGGAGACATTGGCCAACACCGTGGCATCGGTGGAAAATCAGAGGCAGCAGGCGATAGGTGTATCCTCTGATGAGGAATTGACGAAAATGATTCAATATCAGAATGCATATAATGCAGCCAGCCGGTTCATCAATGTGGTCAGCGAAATGCTGGAGACATTGATCAATGGTTTGTAGAAAGAAGGTGAGTAGATGGCATCGTCACAGTTTTTTGGTTTAAATATTGCGAGTAGTGCACTGGCGGCTTTTCAGGCTTCCGTAAATACGACTGCAAATAATATTTCCAATGTGCAGACGGAGGGCTACAGCAAACAGGTGGCAAATCTGCAGGCAACGGGAGCACTTCGTGTGAATGCCAAATACGGCACCACCGGTACCGGTGTGGAAGCTATATCCATCACCCAGCTGAGAGACAGCTATTACGATACCAAGTATTGGAACAACAACTCCAGCTTGGGGTTGTATCAGAAAAAGCTTTACTACATGGAACAAATAGAGATGTATTACACAGATGATGATACGGAGCAGGGATTTTCCACACTGCTGAATAATATGTTTAACGATCTCAATTCCGTGCAGGACAATGCAGGTGACTTAAATACCAGAAAACAGTTTATCAGCAGTGCCCAGAGTCTGGCCACCTATTTCAACAGTGTGTCCAACAGTCTCAGTGAGCTGCAAATCAGTGTCAACAACGAGATAAAATCCACTTTGGATAATATCAACTCCATTGCCCAGAAAATTTCCCTGATCAATAAGCAGATCAATCAGATTGAGATTCAGGGAGGCTATGCCAATGAGCTGAGGGATCAGAGGGCACTTTTGGTGGATGAGCTGTCTCAGATCGTTCCGGTGACAGTGGCAGAGAATCCCATCACCAACAGCAATTATCCCGATATGGATCTCGGCATCAATAATTATACGGTCAAAATTAACGGGCAGAAACTGGTGGATGGTTATGAATACCGGACTTTGACTTATACCGTCCGGGAAAACCGGATCAATCAGACGGATGAGGACGGGCTTTACGATGTATGCTGGAGTGATACGGGAGTGAAGTTCGATCCAACCAGCAATTCCATGTCCGGTTCCCTGAAAGCGCTTTTTGAGATACGGGATGGAAATAACTCTGAGTATTTTCATGGAGATATCGGTTCTGAAGCGGGAGATGTGGAAGATGTGGTGATAGACGGGAAGACTGTCACACAGATAACCGTGTACGATGCGTCCATCACAGACATTGCCAAGCTGAGTATCGCGGAGGAGGGCATCATAACGGTCTCAAATACTGAGTATACCTATTCCGGATTCAGTATCAACGACGATGGAAGTTATACGTTTACATTGGAAAAACAGCTGAATGCTTTGGAGCGAAGTCGTTTTTCCGGGGCTCCCATGACCATCGGCAAAGCGGTGGATGCCATGGGTATTCCATATTACATGTCCCAGATGAATGAGTTTTTGCGGAATTTTGCAAAGGAATTTAATACCATAGAGCAGGGGACGGACACGGATCCCGGTGTGGATGCTGACGGAAATCCCATGGGCGCTTTCTTCGTGGCTAACGATAACTGGGGCGGAGAGTACGACTTTTCGGATGATACGGTTACTTCCACCGCAGATTCTTACTACAAACTGACGGCGGGCAATTTTGCAGTGGCGTCCGCCTCTGTGAACGATCCGGTGAAGTTTGCCGCTGTGACAAAATCCGAGTATACCGATGGAACGGATAAATACACCCTGATCGAGAGCCTGGAGAGGTTGCAGAGTGATGTGGTGCTTTATCGTGGTACCGGGGCAGATGATTTCCTCCAGTGCCTGTTGTCAGACGTATCCATCGATACCCAGGAGGCAAAGCTTTTTACCGCTAACTATGAAAATATTGTATCTGCAATTGATAACCAGAGACAGTCTGTGTCCGGTGTGGATGAGGATGAGGAGGCACTGGATCTGGTGAAGTTTCAGAATGCATATAACCTTGCATCGAAAATGATATCTGTTATGTCAGAAATGTATGACCGGCTGATTCTGGAAACCGGAGTATGATAGTACAGAGACAAATGCCAAATAAAGGGGGCGCAGGCCATGAGAATTACTAATAATATGATCATGAACAATACAAAGACAAATATTAACGGCAATAAGACCAACCTGGACACATTAAACAATCAGATGTCGTCCCAGAAGAAGATCAGCAAGCCGTCTGATGATCCGGTAATTGCCATTCGTGCATTGCGTCTGCGCAGCAGTTTAAGCCAGATTAACCAGTATTATGAAAAAAATATTCCGGATGCAGAGTCCTGGCTGGAAGTAACGGAAACAGCCCTTGACAACATGAAAAGCCTGCTGACGGATATTCACACCCAGTGTGTCAGGGGCTCCACCGGAACCTTAAATGCAGATGACCGGAACACTATTTTAAAACAGCTGAAGGCCCTGGGGGAACAGGTGTATTCCGAAGGGGATGCGGATTATGCGGGAAGAACCGTGTTTACCGGATATAAGACAAATAATACCCTGACTTTTCAGGCGGACAGCACGGACACTTACAATATCAAAGAATACTTATCTTATGAAGATATTGAAGAGTTTCAGTACAGCTACGGCACGGTAGAGACACCAACGGCAACGGATGTGGCAAAACAGACTGCTGTGAACTCGCCGGGGAAGGTGACACTCAGCAGACTGCGATTAGCTTATGACAGTGTGACCGGCCTGACTAGCAGCGGATTAAACTACAGCTATATCGCCAATGACGGAAGTACCGTGACAGGTACGCTGACCGTCAGCGAAAAGACTACGGAAGAATTGGAAAACGCTCATTACGCAGTGGCTGCGGACCAAGTGGTTTTCAATAAGGATACCGGGGAGTTCCTGCTGGGGCAGGATGTGGCATCGGATTTAAATTCCAAGCATGCTACTCTGTCTGTTAGCTACGATAAAACCGGATTTAGTAAGGGGGAAATCAAACCGGAGAATTACTACGATTGTACCAATATCACGGATGCGGCCAACCCCATCTCCTACACCAACTATGATTTAGAGGGAAACCGCATCAACCAGGATATCGAGTACACCATTGCTGCCAACCAGACATTGGTTGTGAATACCCAGGCAAATGATGTGTTCGATTCGGATATCAAGCGGGATGTGGACGACCTGGTCAATGTTGTGCAGGATGCCATCAATGCCCACGATACCGTGGATACCATCAAATCCATGATGACGGAGCAGCAGTATTCGGATGAAACATCACAGAAGTATCTCCAGAGTTGTCTGGATGCAGCCAATAAGCAGGCGGATTACGCAGATGCCCGCCTGGAGAAATTATTCAGCAGAGGACTGACAAAGTTCGAAAATTATATGTCTTCTGTCAATATTGCCATCACGGATGTGGGAAGCAAAGGACAGCGGTTGGACATCACCAAAACCCGTATGTCCAATCAACAGATGACGGTGGAGGCGTTAAAGTCTGATAATGAGGATGCGGAGTTGTCCGATATCGTCATTGATTACACGGCAGCGTATACCGCATATCAGGCATCCCTGCAGGCAGCGGCAAAGATTGAGAAGCAGACATTGTTGGATTACATTTAGGGAGGAACAAATGCTATGAGAGTGACAACGAGAATTTTTGGGGAGATTGATATTGCAGAGGAAAAGATTATTTATTTTGAACACGGAATGATCGGTTTTCCCGAGCTGAAACGTTTTACGCTGATCTATGACAGTGAAAAGGAAGGCGTACCGAACATTTCATGGCTCCAGTCCATGGATGATCCGGAGGTGGCATTCCCTGTGCTTGATCCGCTTCTGGTGTGTGAGAACTATAATCCCACTGTGGAAGAGGAGTTGTTAAAGCCTTTGGGTGAGGTGTCAGAGGATAATCTGTATGTGCTGGTGACCGTGACTGTGCCGAAGGAGATTGAAAATATGGCGATTAACCTCAAGGCCCCCATCGTGATTAATACAGACACCCTGAAGGCAAGCCAGCTGATCGTGGACGACGATCTGCCGGTGAAATATAAGATTTATGAAATACTTAAGGCAGCAAAGGAAAAGGCAGGTGAATAGGTATGTTGGCATTAACCAGAAAAAAGGGAGAATCC
The DNA here is from genome assembly GCA_051879315.1 of Roseburia sp. Classification (GTDB taxonomy): domain Bacteria; phylum Bacillota; class Clostridia; order Lachnospirales; family Lachnospiraceae; genus Roseburia_C. The sequence continues at coordinate 31,073 of JBJELW010000053.1, read as the reverse complement.
CTCATAATCAATAATGATATCGAAATAACAATCTTGGAAATCCGTGGAGACCAGATTAAGATCGGAATCTCTGCACCGAAGGATGTGCCGGTGTACCGTAAGGAGGTTTATCTGCAGATTCAGAAGGAAAATGCAGAGTCTTTGCAGATCGATGGCTTGGAAGCTTTAAAAAATTTACTGTAAAGCTAAATTTTTAGTTGGAATTTCCGATATAGGCTATAGAAGATTGTACAGGAATATTATTCCTGCCGATACAATAAGCACATGGAGGTGTAGCATATGGCAATCGAAGGGATTAAAAACAGTGGCATGGCGTATCAGGGAAGTGTAAGCGTGTCAGAAAGTGTAAAGCCTGTTGTAAAAGAGACGGCAGAGCCCCGGAACACCGGTGAAGGTGAGGCGGCTTCCTATGCTCCGTCGGAAAATTTACAGAATATCAATGTAAAGGCACAAGAAGAGGAAAATACACCAAGCTCCCGGCTGAAGAGTGCGGTGGAAAGCATCAACAAGAACTCACAGGCCACGGAAGCGATTTTCGGAATCCACGAGGGAACCAACCGTGTCACCATAAAGATTGTAGATAAGGATACCCGGGAGGTAGTCAAGGAATATCCGCCGGAGAAGACTTTGGATATGATTGAGAAGGTCTGGGAGATGGCAGGTCTTATGGTGGACGAGAAACGATAAGGGGGGATCAGTATGGCAATTCGAATATCAGGATTATCCTCAGGCTTGGATACAGAGGCTATCGTAGAGCAGCTGGTATCTGCCTATACTTATAAGAAGGACTCTTACGTAAAGGCCCAGACGAAGCTCTCCTGGAAACAGACAGCCTGGAAGGATCTCAATACAAAGATTTACAGTTTATACAGCAGCATCGGCAATCTGCGTTATACTTCTGCATATACCACCAAAAAGGCAACGGCATCGGACAGTACGAAGGTAAATGTAACAGCCAGTGGCACTGCGGTGAACGGAACGCAGACACTGGAGGTAAAACAGCTGGCAAAAAGCGGTTATCTTACCGGTGGCAAGCTGGCCCCCGGAACTACCGCTTCCACTACTTTAGGTGAATTGGGCTATACCTCCGGCAGTGGAACCATCAGTATCACCACAGGAGGTAAGACCACAGATATCGCTGTAGATGAAAATACTACGGTTAGCTCACTGGTGTCAAAGCTGGGCGAGGCAGGAGTCAATGCGTCCTATGATGCCACCAATCAGAGAATTTTTGTTTCAGCTAAGGAATCAGGTGCTGCCAACGACTTTTCCCTGACCGGTGCAGATGCATCAGGTGCGGATGCCCTTACGAAGCTGGGGCTGAATGTGGCGTCTGATACGGCAACAGCAGCGTACAAAGAGTGGGGCGCATACGCGCTGAACGAGAACGGAGAAGCATATTACAATGCAGATGGTACCACCAACGGCACCTATAGCGAGGAGAAAACCCAGAGTAATCTGGAAACCATATTAGCAAGCATCAGCAAGGCCAACGAAGATATTTCCGGTGCGAAGAATTCTTCCACCCAGGCCCAGGCGGAGATTACCACCAACAATGGTAAGATCAGCTACGCCAATGCCTATGCAGCAGTGCAGGATGCGGATACGCAGGCCGGAATGACGGATGATCAGATTAACTCTTTGAAGACCCTTTCAAAGATGTCTTCCACAGATCTGGGGAAGGAATATCTGGTAAAGGCAGATGGAAGCCTGGCTTATGATGAGGAAGGAAACCTCATGGAAGCCAGTGGAGAATATGATACCAGTCTCTACAGTGCCGTAAAAGGAACAGAGGCATTGGAGGATCTGCAGACAAAGGCAGGCCTCATTACCACAAGAGAAGAAGTGGATGAGGAGACTGGAGAAACCAAAACGATTACGGACGATTCCGCAGCAATCGCCTATAGCAAGAATCTGCAGATCATAGATGCATATGATGATGAGGAATCTGCAGCAGAAATTCAGAATATTTATGCCGGCGGAGATGCAACATACGGCAGTATCGAGGCGTATACGACAGCGCTTACCAATCAGAATGACGTACATCAGGCTACCATCGAGAGTAACAATTCCATCATTGCAAACAGCAATAAGGTGTTGGATCAGTATGCTCTGGTGAATAATGGTCAGGATGCAGCTACACTGGCAGGCCGTGTGACCTACGCCATCACATCCCTTGCAGGCGGACAGACTTACAGTGAAGGGGCAACCCGTATCAATGGACAGGATTCCAAAATTCTTTTAAATGGGGCAGAGTTTACATCCGATTCCAACACTTACAAGATCAATGGTCTGACCATTGAAGCATTGGAGGAAACCCAGGGTGAGATCAGTATCACCACGAAGACAGATACGGATGCCGTTTACAATAAGATCAAGGATTTTCTCAAGCAGTATAATGAGCTTATCAATGAGATGACATCCCTGTACAATGCAGACTCAGCCAAGGGCTATGAGCCATTGACCTCTGAGGAGAAGGATGCCATGACGGACACCGAAATCGAAGAGTGGGAGAAAAAGATCAAGGATGCTCTGTTGCGAAGAGATGATACTCTGGACAGCGTAATGAATACCATGATCAATTCCATGGCCAAAGGCTATACTATTAACGGAAAGCAATATAGTCTCAGTTCCTTCGGTATTTCCACCATGGGATATCTGAATGCATCGGAGAATCAGCAGAACGCTTATCATATTGATGGGGATCCGGATGATGCCGACACCAGCGCTAAAACAGATAAACTGCGTGCGGCTATTGAGGATGACCCGGATGCACTGGTAGAGTTTATGAAACAGCTGACCAGTGGACTTTACGATGCATTGGATGCCAAGATGAAGTCAACATCCTTAAGCAGTGCTTATACGGTGTATAATGATAAGCAGCTGACCCAGCAGTACAATGATTACACCACCACTATCAGTAAGTGGGAGGAGAAGATTACTGACATGGAGGATCGCTATTACAAGCAGTTCGCTGCCATGGAGACGGCATTGGCAACCCTGCAGAGCAACAGTACAGCTCTTTCCGGGTTAATGGGTTAGAAAAAATCAGAAGCGGCATCGGGTTTTGTCTCAGGTGACACCTTATGCCAGGACACGGAGGTAACGAGATGGCTATAAATAACGGATATGCGGCCTATCAGAATACAAAGATCATGACGGCATCCCCGGCGGAGCTGACACTGATGCTCTATGAGGGGGCAATCAAGTTTTGCAATATTGCCATGGTGGGAATCGAGGAAAAAAATATCGAGAAGGCACACAACAATATTGTGAAGGTGGAGAATATTATCCAAGAGTTTCAGGCCACGCTAAATCACAAATATCCGGTTGCAAAGGACTTTGATAACGTATATACTTATTTATTAGAGAAGCTTCATGAGGCAAACATCAAGAAGGATCAGGAAGTTTTGGAGGAAGTGCTGAAGCATCTCCGTACCATGCGTGATACCTGGAAAGAAGTAATGCGTCTTACGAATAACGGCACCAAGGTGTCTTAGGAACATCGTAAGGGTTTGTTTTGAGATATGGCAGGAGATTATATGTCAGAGAAGGATTACATTGCAGTTTTAAAACAGAGCCTGGCCAAAAAGGTCGATATTCTGGATACCATCCACGCGCTGAATGTGGAGCAGAAGCGTATGCTGGAGGATCCGCAGCTGGGACCGGAGGAACTGGAGGAGAACTTCAAAGCCAAAGGGGAGCTGGTGGAGCAGCTGACGGCGTTGGATGATGGATTTGAACAGGTTTATGACCGGGTGAAGGAGCAGCTGATCAGCCGGAAGGAACAGTATGCAGCGGACATTGCCCAGATGCAGAAGTACATCAGCCGGATCACTGACAGAAGTGCGGATATCCGTGCACAGGAGCAGCGGAATAAAACTCTGATGCAGCAGAAATTCTCCACGGTGAAAAAACAGATCCGGGAGGTAAAAAGTTCCAGACAGGCGGTGGACTCATATTATAAAAATATGATGAAGATGAATTATGTGGACCCGCAGTTTATGGACAACAAGAAGTAAATGAGAAAAATTAAAAAATTTTTCTCTTTGCTATAAAGTATCGGGAGGACTGACCGATATATATTACAAGTAAAGAAACAACTATTTACTTAGTGAAGAAGTTTCAGGATGGAGCGTACGGCCGGAGAGAAGCACTTCACACCACAACAAACCAGCCGCAAGGATGCGGCGGTATATTCAAGGAGGAATGACTTATGGTAGTACAGCACAATATGCAGGCAATGAACACAAACAGACAGTTAGGTATCACAACCAGCGCTCAGGCAAAATCAACCGAGAAATTATCTTCCGGTTACAGAATCAACAGAGCAGCTGACGATGCAGCAGGACTTTCCATTTCCGAGAAAATGAGAAGCCAGATTCGTGGACTGACTAAGGCATCTTCAAACGCAGAGGACGGTGTATCCGCTATCCAGACCGCTGAGGGTGCATTAAACGAGACACACTCTATCCTGCAGCGTATGAACGAGCTGGCAACACAGGCAGCAAACGATACCAATACCACCATTGACAGAAATGCAATCCAGAGTGAGATTAATCAGTTGACATCCGAGATTGATCGTATCCAATCTACTACACAGTTCAACACCATGAACTTGTTGGATGGTACTTTTACAGGAAAGAACCTTCAGGTTGGTGCTTTGGCAGGTCAGGCGATTCAGATTTCTATCGACAACATGAATGCGTCTTCTATCGGTGTAAAAGGATTAAGTGTCAGCAGTTTCTCTAGTGCTGGAACTGCAATGACTAGCATTCAGGCAGCAATCGATAAGGTTTCTACACAGAGATCTGCACTTGGTGCTATTCAGAACCGTCTGGAGCACACCATTGCAAACCTGGATACCACAGCTGAGAATACCCAGTCAGCTGAGTCTCGTATCCGTGATACAGATATGGCTGATGAGATGGTTACCTACAGCAAGAACAACATCCTTGCTCAGGCAGGACAGTCCATGTTGGCTCAGGCAAACCAGTCTACTCAGGGTGTATTGTCCTTATTGCAGTAAGCATAAGACTACTAACACAAATAAAGCCGGCAACCGCCGGCTTTATTTGCGTATAGGATCAATCACTACGAAACGGGAGGAAGCGGAATGGGTGTGGAGGAGATTGCAGCCATTACGGAGGCGATGTATCAGAATCGGGAGCAGGAAGTCTATGAGTGGATGGGACAGAATCTCTCACGGATTAGGGACGAGCTGCTTCGAATTGCAGAGGCTACGGCGGAATTTCCGGAGATTTCCACTGGGGAGATCCGGCAGTTGGCAGTGGCGATGCTGCGAAAGATTATTGTGGCATATCAGAAGCATCAGATGCTGGAAATGGCAGATTGTATGAGATACGAAGTGGTGCAGCTGATGGAATTGGACCGGGAGATGAAAGATGGGAATCTATGAGAATAATCTTGCTGCGCTGGTCAAAGGACAGCCGCAGGCGCAGCTGGTAGAGGAAAAAGCAGAAAAAAATCCCGGGGAAGAATATACTTTTCGGATGGAACAGGCTGTCAATGGTTTGAAATTTCCGGTGGTGGGCACTCCGCAGGGTGACTGGCAGTTAAACAGCCGTTATGACCCGGAACTGGCGGCAAGGGAATACGCCAGACGCTACGAAAAACTTCGACCCTACGAGAAATGTCTGGTGTTTGGTTTGTCGGATGGCCGGGCATTGCGACGTATGCTCGCTTACGGGGATGAAACGAACGCCTGGATCGTATATGAGCCCAGCAGAGAATTGTTTCAGGCAGTCTTACGGGAAATTGACCTGACGGATCTTTTGATTCACCCGCATGTATATCTGGTGGTAGATTCTGTAGAGGTCCTCAAGCGGATCCTGAAAGCAGCCATTAAATACAATAATGCGACCCTATTACAACACTGCATCCTGCCAGGCTATGATGTGTTGTTTCATGACGCCTGTGAAATGACCATTAACGAGATGGTAATGCAGGTCGAGTACAGCTGTTTTTCCAAAAACACGGTACAGGATTATCATCGTGAATTCGCACTTTGTGGTATCCAATGTATGGCCGATGCACTTTGCCACAGTAATGTCTATCAGATGCGGAAGTATTTTCAGGAAAAGAAGGTTTGCGATCTTCCGGTGATCATCGTGGCAGCGGGACCTTCTTTAAATAAAAATATTGAGGAACTGAAAGAGGCAAAAGGAAAAGCTTTTATCATGGTGGTGGATGCGGCATTGCGGGCTATGGAAAGCCACGGGATCTGCCCGGACCTTGCCTTATCAGTGGATGCCAAAGTGAGGGATGAGTTTTTCCAGGGGGTAAATATTGAGAAAATGGCTCTCTTTTTATCCACGCATTCCAACCCCTCGTTGATACAGGCGCATAAAGGCAGACATTTTTATGACACGGCCCCGAATGATTTGTTTGCGTCATACGCAAGGCAGGTATCGGATAATCAATATGTGTTTTTAGGAAATGGAGGTTCCGTATCCACAGCGGCATATTGCCTTGCATTGTATCTGGGCTTTCGTACCATAATTTTTGTTGGACAGGATCTGGCCTTTACTGATGGGCAGAGTTATCACAAAGAATTGGTAAAGGATGAGAAATCCAATCAGGAATATATAGAGAGCAGAGAGCGTGTTGTGGTGGAAGACCAGCAGGGTAATCCCATTGAGACGGATTATCAGATGGATCTCTACCGTCGGTGGCTGGAAAAGGAGATAGCGGGATTGCCGGAGGGATATCAGGTTATAGATGCCACTGAGGGAGGTGCCAGAATCGCCGGAACAACAATACTGCCTTTGAGAGATGCAATTGTCCGGCTGTGTCAGCGGAAGGTGGATTTCGCTCAGTTGCTGCAGGAAGTGCCTGGGGCATACAATGAGCAACAGCAGTGTTATATTTCGGAGGGGATCCAAAAGGAACCAGACCGGCTGCGAAGTCTGGCTGCCGTGACAGAAGAGGGTGTGCAGTATGCAAAGGAATTAGATGCTGCTTTCCAGAGGCAGGATGAAGGAGAGCAGCGCAGGCTGCTGGGAAAGATTCAGCAGATAAACCAGAAAATACAATCAGAGCCGGTGCAAGATCTGCTGCTGTATTATAACAGCAAGACCGAATATGAGGTGGCGGAGGATATTTATACGGAAAACCTGACTGTTTCCCAGCTTTGTGAGAAGTATCTAAAGTGGTATAGTGACTGTAAATCAGCGCTCCTTGCCATAGCAGAGGATTTGGAACAGGTATTATAAGGAATTTAATATGGTTCGTGCCCGATGTACGAAGGTGTGAGCGTCCCTGATTTTGCCAAGACCATTGGCAGCAATCTGGGTACGCTCATTTTCATGGGAAAGATAATAGTTACAGAGCTGCACGGCTTCTTCCACAGAGCCGTACCAGACAAAATCCTCTCCAGGGGTAAAGCAGTCTGTGAAATCAGCCTGATAGTTGGACAGCAGGAAACCACCGCTTCCCATAATGTCGAAGGCACGCAAAGGAATTCCGCTTTGAATGCTGCGCAGGGAAATGTTTAAATTTATGCGGGAGTGGCGGAATACCAGAGGCATCTGCTTGTAGTAATCTACAGTACCCATATTCTGGACCTGCGGCAGCTGTGGAGTAGGATTCCCGGTAAAAAGCTTTACCTGATGGGTCTGGGACAGTTCACCAAGCAGAGCAGTGCGATCCAGTTCTGCCAGCTTGCGGGCAAGAAAATAGTTTGCATACACATACGCCGGACTCTCAATCCCATCGTTATTGGGCGTGTAGGGCAAGGATTGTTCCAAATCTGCGAGGATGGCAGGAGTCAGCATTTTTTCTAAAAGAAAGGCTCCATAAACAAGCCGCTGGGTATCCAGAATACCTTCCAGGTATCCCTTTGTAAAGGGGGATACGTTTTTCACAAGACGCTCGTAGAGATGATGTTCTTCGTTATACAAAGATCCCACAAAGGAGATATCAGACTTATAGGGTTCTGCGTCGGAAGAGGAGGCCGGCACAGCAGTCAGCCGCGTGGTGTTGGATGCCAGTGGGAGATAGTACACGGTGGAAATGCCACCATCATGGAGCTCTCTGTAAATAGTTTTATCGAAAAGAAAAATGTAGTTGCCCGGATAGGTTACGGTATAAGAGTAGAGAGCTACAAGGGGGCTGTCGTATACGTAGGAAACATATTTTAGGTTATGCCTTCGGCAACAGGTGGACAGGATTGGATAGTAGTTAAAGGAGAAAACGAAATCATAGTGCTCTTTAGAGACAGCGGTATCAAAAGCAGTTTCATACTCCGGGTCATGGCGCTGATTGTATCCCTCATGAAAAAATAAGTCCACATGGATGCCACATGCGGCGAAAGCATCGATCATATCCAGTTTGGCAAAGGCTGGGGAGTCTAAAAATAGGATATTCATAGGCTGTATACCTCTTTCTGTAAGGAACGTTTCAGGTTTCTTATTGATAAAGTTATTATATACTAAGCGATTGTAAAAACAAATGAAAAAGAGGATTCTTTTTTATAAGCATAAAGGAATGAAAGAAAGCAGTATAAAGGCTCTCACGAAAAAATGAAATTTAGCCGATATATAATAAAATTGCGGGAAAGACAGGAAAATTAATGAAAATACTGGCAGTGATTCCTGCACGGGCAGGATCAAAGGGAATTCCAAACAAAAATATACGATTGGTGAATCATCACCCGCTCATTTATTACGCCATAAAAAATGCAAAGGGATCTAAGTGGATTACGGATATTGTTGTTTCCACGGATTCACCGGAGATTGAGATTATAGCAAAGCAGATGGGGGTCATGGTGAAACACCGGGCAGCAGAACTTTCCGGGGATGCTGTGACGCTGGATGCGGTAATCTATGATGTGGCGAAGGATTATCAGGCGGACTATGTGATTTCCATGCAGCCCACATCGCCTACACTGAAGGTGGAAACTCTTGACCGGGCCATCGAATATGCTATGGAAAAGGGAACAGACACGTTGATTTCTGTACTGAATGAACCCCATTTGGCCTGGGTGGAGGAAGACGGAAAGAAGAAACCAGCTTATACAGCCAGGTTAAATCGCCAATATCTGCCTCCATATTATTTGGAGACGGGAGCCTTTTTCATATCCAAAGGAAATGTGGTGAGACCGGACAGCCGATTTGGCAACTATTGTGACGTGTTTGAAATTTCCCGGGAAGAAGCTGTGGATATCGATACTTTTGAAGATCTACGGCTGGCCGAGGATATTTTAGAGCATAAGCGGGTGGCGATTTATGTAAACGGCAATAACAGGATGGGGATGGGGCATATTTACCGGGCGTTGGAACTGGCGGATGAATTTTACAGCAAACCGGATATCTATTATGACATCAACCAAACAGATGTGCAGAATTTTGGAAAAACCACCCATAATCTCATACCGGTGGACGGAATCGGTGAATTGCTGGAGATTCTAAAGAAAAAGCAGTATCAGCTGTTTATCAATGATATTTTATCCACAACGGTGGACTATATGACTGCTCTTAGAAAGGTACTTCCCTCATCGGCAATCGTAAATTTTGAAGATGATGGAGAGGGAGCCTGCAAAGCGAATCTGGTCATCAACGCGCTGTTGTCGGCCACCGATATGCCTAATGTAAAGGCTGGTGAGGCTTATTACATTCCTCCAAAATTATTTATGTTTTATGAGCCCATCACCATCGCAGAAAGAGTCAGCCGTATCTTTATTTCCTTTGGAGGAGCGGATCCCCAGAATTATTCGGATCGTCTGCTGGCCATGGCATCCAAGGAAAAATACCGGAGTGTGGAATTTTTGGTGGTGCTGGGACGGGCAAAGGAAAATGTAGAAGAACTGATGGCCTACAATCAGTACTCGAATATTCAGGTGTTTTTTGATGTGAGCAATATGCCGGAACTGATGGCATCCTGTGATGTGGGAGTTACATCCAGGGGACGGACCGGATATGAACTGGCAATGCTGGGAATTCCCACCATTGCCATGGCTCAGAATGAAAGAGAGGAAACACACGGATTTATTGCTAGTGATAATGGGTTCGCCTACCTGGGGAGAAATCCGGCAGATGAAACCATAGAGGCAACGCTGGATATGTATATTCATATGAGTAAGGAAGAAAGAACACGGTATCAAAGGCTCATGCTTTCCCATAATCTCAGAGAAGGACGACACAATGTGATGACGTTGATAGAACGCCTATAGAAAAGGAGTTTCGAATGGACAAACCGTATGTAATTGCAGAGCTGGGTGTAAATTTTTATGACACGGCTCGGGTAGAGGGAATCACTCCTCTGGAAGCAGCAAAAAAATACATTGACCAAGCCAAGTGGGCAGGAGTGGATGCAGTAAAATTTCAATCCTATAAGGCGGGAACTATTGTTTCAAAGAATTCACCGGCTTATTGGGATACCACAAAGGAGCCCACAAAAACCCAATACGAACTGTTTACAAAATTTGATCATTTTGCTCACAAAGATTACGAAGAACTGTGTCGGTATTGCAGACAGGTGGGTGTAGATTTTATGTCCACGCCCTTTGACTACGACTCGGCGGATTATCTGGCGGATCTGGTTGATGTATATAAGATTTCATCCTCTGATCTGAGCAATCTTCCGTTTATCCGGTATATTGCAAAAAAGGGAAAGCCGGTATATCTGTCGGTGGGAGCATCCTACCTTTCCGAAGTGGAGGAGGCATTGCGTATTTTGAAGGAAGAACATTGTCCACAGATTGCATTGCTGCATTGTGTTCTTTCTTATCCCACTCGGAACGAGGATGCCAATTTGGCAGTAATCAGGACTCTGAAACGATTTTTTCCGGATGTGATGGTGGGATACAGCGATCACACATTGCCGGATCCTCAGATGACGATTCTGTCCACGGCTTTTTTATACGGGGCACAGGTGATAGAGAAGCATTTTACTTTGGATAAGACATTGCCGGGGAACGATCATTATCATGCCGGGGATCCGCGGGATTTTAAAAAGGCAATTGAGAATTTTCAGATGATCTGTACCGTGACGGGATCCGGGGAAAAAACTGTACTGGAGTGTGAGCAGGTTCCCCGGCGGGAGGCGAGACGATCGCTTGTATTGACCCGTGCACTAAAGGCGGGAGATGTAATAACAGAGCGGGATCTGATGGCGAAACGTCCGGGAACCGGAATTGCCCCGAAATATGCAGAGGTGGTAATTGGTCGTGCCGTGAAACGGGATTTGCCGGAGGATACCATTTTGACATGGGATATGATATGATAAATTTATAGAATAGGAATTGGAAGAGGAAAATATAGGAGATGGAGGAAAAATCATGGAAGATTTACGAGCACAGAAGAAGGAAGCATTACAGGCATTGACCGAGTACAGCCCCAAATTGATTCGGGCCATGAAGCTGGTGGTGGAAGAGCTGAAGGGAAACCGGCAGCCGGATACGGATGAGTATCTGCGTAGTATTGTGAATGGAATGAATTGGGAAATCGAGATTTTTAATCTGACCAGAGATTATATCAATGAGTCTGTAGTCCGTTTGGATAAAGACGATTTCAATCGGATTATTCTGCAGTTTAATGATGCCTATACCGGAAAAGATGATCTTAAGATGGCTGCGCTTCTGGAGGGGGAAGTCCTTGAAGTCTTTGAAAAACTGGAGGAGGCTGCAAGGGAGCTGTCTGTATGATAAGGGTTTTGTACTATGATTGGGATGAGTATACGGGAAGAGACTGCATGGACAGCATGAAAGCCCTGGGATGGCGGGTTACAGTGGTGAAGTATGCCCTGCCGGACTATGAAAAGGATGAACTGTTTGAGGAGCAGATGGGGCAGATATTAAAGGAGAAATATGATTGTATTTTCTCCTTTAATTTTTATCCTATTTTGTCGAAGATTGCAAAGGAGCATGGTATTTTATATGTATCCTGGGTCTTTGATTCTCCGCACCTGACATTGGAATGTCAGGTGCTGTCTAATGATTGCAATGCAGTTTTTCTGTTTGATCGGAAGTTGTATGAAAAGTATCAAAAACGGGGAATTACCACGGTTCATTATATGCCGTTGGCGTATAATGGCACCAGAATGCAGCAGTTCCTTATGGGACGTACCAGGCAGTATCGGCATGAGGTTAGCTTTTTGGGAAAATTATATTCGGATAGTTACAATTTCTGGGATCAGGTGGGATATCTACCGGAAGAAGAAAAAGGGTATGTGGAAGGACTCATAGCCTGTCAGCAACTTATATATGGGTTGGATTTATGTGAAGCGTTGATGAACCGGGAACGGTGTGACCGGCTTTTGCAGTATATCAAGATGGAATTGCCGGAGACCTATGGGGATTGCAGGAATGAGATTCTGCGCAACATGATCCGCAGGAAGATAACTGTAGTGGAGCGGCGAAATCTGTTACAGTGCGTGGGAGAGAAATATTCGTTGGATCTGTACGCGCCAAAAGCACCGGAAGATCTTCCGGTAAATTATCTGGGATATGCGGATTATCAATGTCAGATGCCGGAGATCTTTTTTAGTAGCAAGATCAATCTGAATATTACTCTGAGGTCCATTTTATCCGGGATTCCACTGCGTGTAATTGATATTTTAGGGGCTGGAGGCTTTGTGCTGACTAATTATCAGGCGGAGCTGGAGGAGTATTTTACTTACGGGGAAAATATCATGTGGTTTGAATCGCCGGAAGATTTACTGGAAAAGACAGGGTATTTTCTACAGCACGACGAGCAGCGGGAGAAACTGGCATGGAAAGGGCACGAGAGAGCCGGACAGATATTTACTTATGAAAGTTTGTTGCCCAAAGTTTTTTCGGAGGCTTTGGGGAGGAACGTATAAGAAAAGAAATTAAACAGAGAAGGCAAGGGATAACATCTGTGCCAGTCGTATCGTGTAAGTATGGCTGGCACGAACTTTTTCCAACCCGTTGTGGGCAATCTCCTGTCGTTCTTTCTCGTGGGATAAATAGTAGGCGGTTTTTTCCAGCAGTTCCTCATCGCAGGTATAGACATCTAAGTCTTCACCGGCAATAAAATGCTCGGACAATTCCGGCTGGTAATTGGTGAGCAGGAAACCACCGCAACCCAGCACATCAAATATGCGCAATGGTAATCCACTGCGAATACCTTTTGCAGTGGTGTTGAGATTAATCCGGCTGTTGCGGAAGATCAGAGGCATTTCCGTAAGAGATTTGGCCCGACCACAGTTTCTGATCGGCAGACCGGTGGTGTCGCTGCCTGTGTAGAGATTCACAGGATAATACTGACCTAATGTGCGCATCAGGCGGAGGCGTTCTATAGTCGTGATCTTTGGCGCCAGATAAACCATGGACATGGTCATGACATCGTCCCTCGTAAAATCCTCCGGGGGAGTATAGTATTCGGGCATGTGGGCTTTGAATTCTTCAATGATATCAGTCTGTTCCTGTAAAATTTCCGGAATAAAATAATAGCCGTAAATCAGGCTTTGTGCTTCCATGATGGCATTCAGATATCCTTCGGTGCGAGGAGTCAGTCCCTGTACCTTGTCGTAGAGACATTTTTCGGTATAGAGAGAGCCTACAAAAGAAATTTCACTATGGAAACGGGACGGATCTTCGTTATTTACATCAGTGAACAGGGTATCTAAACGACGGGCGTTCACAGCCAGTGGCAGGTGAAAGATACGCCCCGGATTTTTCTCAGAAAAGTTTTCGTATTGCAACCGGTCAAAGAAAAAGGTACGGTTCCATTCGTTGGAGAGCGTATGAGAGTAAAGCTCCATAACCGGAGAGTCAACGGTCCAGCTTATGTAGCGAATTCTAAAAATATTACATATGGCGGAAAGGATCGGATAATAATTGATACTGATCACACCATGGTACTCTTTGGAAAACAGTGCTTCCGTAACTGTATGCAATGTCTGCTGGGGTGTGGTGGACTTGTCCGTGATTTCCAGTTCAATGCTGTTGATTTCATGACCTAATTCTTTCAATGCTTCGATCATGTCTGGTTCGCAGATGCTTCCATAACGGTAAAATAAGAATCTCATATATACTTCCTTGAAAATGCTTGTGACGAATTTGAGTTTATTATATAGTATATATGTGGGAAAAAGCAACCAGGAAGGGGACGATGTGTATGTCAGCTACTATCTTTGTGATGACGCATAAACGTTATGATGAACCGCAGGATCCGTTATATCGTACATTACAGGTGGGAAAAGCCGTAGGGAAAGAGTTACCTTATATGGGGGATGATACCGGTGATAACATATCTGCCCAAAACCCTTATTATGGGGAACTTACAGGATATTACTGGATTTGGAAGAACTATAAGACCGATGATTTTATCGGGGTTTGTCATTATCGGCGTTTTTATCTGAATGATCAGGGACAGCTTATGAATGAAGTGGAACTACAGCAGATTTTGGCGAATTATGACGTGGTTGTGTCGGAAGCAAATATTTCAACTCAGAGTAATCTGCAGGGATATGCACAGAGCCATAATCGGGATGATTTGTTGGCAGTAGGTGATGCTATTGCCCGTCTGACACCGGAGTATAAGGAAAGTTTTGATTATGTGATGGAGGCGAAGTATTCTTATTATGCAAATCTTTTGATTACGAGTCATGAACGTTTCGATGCCTATTGCAGCTGGTTGTTTCCGGTGTTAGAAGAAGCAGGAAAAAAGATAGATGTTAGCAGTTATGATGATTATCATAGTCGAGTATATGGTTTTCTGTCGGAACTTTTGCTCATGGTCTGGATACATAAAAATAATTTGAAAGCATACGAGGCGAGAATCGGGATAACAACGGAAAAGGCAGAAACCACAGAGTTGAAGCAGGCCTTAGCAGAATTGGTGCGCAGACAGGAGTACAACGACGCCAGAGCGCTGTTTTATGATTATACGGCCAAACGCCCGGATGTTAGGCTGGCTATGAGTGATATCCGGGGAGAGTTCCCCCTGATTGAGCAGATTCTGTATATATTGGAGTTGGAGCAGCAAAATGAAACTGCAGGATTGGCACAGGTGTCAACGGAATTAAAGGAACAAATTGTTTACTATCGCAGACTTAGGGAGATTCTGCAGATATTGGGAGATCAAGGGATTACGCCAGAGTGTCAGGCTTTCTTTTCCCTGCACAGTGTGTCGGTAATTGCAGTAGAGGTAGCATTGCGTAATACAGAGGGAATTAATGCTGAGCAGGTACGGAGAATTTTATTTTCCCAGAAGAATTAGAGGGGTGAATATGGAGAAACTGCCAATTTTGATTTATAAGGGGGATTCCATTTGCTATAATACGCTGAATGAGTTTGCCGATCTATTTGGATCGGCATTGCAGAAAAAAGGTGAGGTTGTGGAGTATTATGATCTGACCCAGGGTGATATCAGTGGGATTACTGCATATGTGGGACGACGATTCCAGGCGGTCATTGGATTTCAGACCTTTGTATTTGACATTTATCTGAAGGGGCAACAGAAGTTTCTGCATGACCTGATATTGGGACCGAAGTTTAATTTTCAGTTGGATCATCCGGTGTGGATGTATCCTCATTACCGACAGATGCCAAAAGACTGCTATATCCTGACCCATGATCGGGATTATCAGGCCTTTGTGCGTCGATATTATCCGGACATCGCAGACTGCCTGATTCTGCCACCGGGTGGAATGGAGTGCAAGGAAATGGTGAAGAAGGAATATGATGTGGTTTTTCTGGGGACTTATTCCGATTATCGTATTTACCGGCAGATGTATCAGAAGGCACAGCCGGAGCTGGCCCGACTAGCGGAACTTTACTGGGAGGAAATGGTGCAGATGTCGGGGCTGAGTGCAGAAACAGCATTGCGTCGAGTGCTGCAAAAGGTAGGGTTACAGTGTGTGGAGGATATTCAGTTTCTGGAATTGATGTATGAGCTAAAGCATGTAATCTATGGTGTTATGTCCTATTACAGGGAACGGGTAGTGGAGACCCTGCTGGCATCAGATATTGCGTTGGAGGTGTATGGAGAGAGTTGGAAGAATAGTCCCTTTGCAGGAGACCTCAGGCTTCATATCCATTCTGCAGTAAGTGCATCCGATAGTTTGAAGGAGTTGGCAAAAAGCCGGGTTTCGCTCAATGTTATGGCATGGCACAAGGACGGCTTTACGGAGCGGATAGCCAACAGTATGATGAATCATAGTGTGGTGGTTTCGGATCAGAGCCGTCAGCTGCAGGAACAGTTTGTGGACAAAAAAGAATTGTTTTTATACGATTTGGGAAATTTGGCGGCGTTACCAGAAATTGTGCGGCAGGCAATGGAATCCGGAAAAAGTGTGGCAGATGCAGCGTACAGGAAAGCAAAGAGTTGTTGTAATTGGGAGAAAAGAGCAGAAGATTTCTTGCGGTTTTAAGCAATCAATAAAAGGGAGTGATGTGGAATTACCACAGAGATAGGGTGGGTGTAATATGATAACAAAAGAAAATGACATCTATTTATACTTCGAGATAATACGGCAGCTTCGTCCTGCATCTGTTTTAGATGTGGGGATGTTTTTAAGTCGTATCGGAGCTGTCAGCCGGCAGGCTATGGGCTGTGAAGTGCCTGAAATGGTGATTTTAGACGGAGTACGTACCGAAGAATCTGTGTGCTTGCCGGTCTACGAAGGAATATATGGAAGGATATACCCTGCCGGGGAGACATGGATGCAGTCGGAAACAGTATATGATGTGGGGGTGGTTCTTCACACATCGATGAAAAATGCCTGCAGGCAGCAGGCAATATGGGAATATTTGTGGACGCATTGTGGAGTGATTGTGTTTGAAACGGATAATGTTCCCTTGCTTGAGCTTGCGGTAACCCATACGAAATGTCAGGAGATTACAGTGGACGCTGACAGATATATTCTCGCATACGGGAAGGCAGGAATGAAATCCGTAAAAAAGGCTGTGCCACAAAGCAGGACAAGTGTGCCGGGGGATGATTTGCGCATTTATGTGGCAACCCATAAACGATTTGCCCCGCCTCAGGAGAAAATATATATTCCTTTACATGTAGGCAGAGAGGGAAAAGAGGATTTCGGATATATCGGTGATAATACGGGGGAACACATTTCCGGGAAAAACAAAAGCTATTGTGAGCTGACAGGTATGTATTGGATGTGGAAAAATGTTTCTTGTGACATAATCGGACTCTGTCATTATCGGCGGTATTTTGCACGAGATGGGAAATTGCTGACAGAGGGGGAAATCCGTAACATTTTGTCCCAAGCAGATATTGTACTGGGGAACAGTTCCATGTCGCCCAGCGGTAGCGTCTATCAGCATTATCTACTGAAACATCAGGGGAAGGATCTTGAAATTTGCCGGCAGGTAATACAAAAACAGTGTCCGGAATATTTGCAGGCGTTTGATTGCTGCATGGGATCCAATCTCATGAATATAGGAAATATGATGATTACCAGAAAGGAAATCTTTGATACTTATTGTGAATGGCTGTTTCCGCTGTTGGCTGAGTTGGAAGGCCGCACAGATATAACGGGATATGACACTTATCAGGCAAGGCTGTATGGATTTCTGGCGGAGCGTTTGCTTCGGGTATGGGTGCTGAACCAACGATTCACTGTTCGTGAGGAAGATGTACTTCAGACAGATCTGTGACCGCATAGAGAAAAAGAGCGAAGATGGGGGAAGATTACGGTTGAAGAAAGATGAAGATGAGAGGGGAACTATAAATAAGGAAAGGCTGATTGTAATGACTGGGGTATATGATACGCTGGATATTTTTATCTATGAATTGATGAAAGAATTTCAGCGCATGGGATATGAAGTCATGAATTTTGACAGTTCGGACATGCTAAAGAGTCTGGGTAAACTTGCTACGTTTGTTCAGACACCGGTAAAGGCAGTCATCACCTTTAACAATCTGGGCTTTAACATGGAATTGACGGAAGGAAAAAATATTTGGGATGAGTTGGGAATCTGGTGTGTGAACATCTTGATGGATCACCCTTTCTGTCACAAAGCGGCACTGGATCAGGCACCGGCTCATTCCATCGTGTTGTGTCCTGACCGAAATCACGTCAGATATTTGCAGCGTTTTTACCCGCAAATTTCCATGATGGGATATCTTCCCCATGGTGGAAAAGCACTCCAAGTTACGCCAAAGCCCATTGTAGAGAGAAGTATTGACGTGATTTATGCGGGAGGCTTATCAAAGGACTTTGCAATCCAGATAAGGCCGGATTTCACACAGTTCTCTTTTGATGCAAAAAAGATTGGGGAGGAAGCATACCAGGATATGTTAAGAAATCCGCATAAAACCACCGAGCAGGCGCTGGAGGAGGCACTTCTGGCAAATGGTGTCTGCCTTACTGAGCAGGAATTGTGTGATACAATAAAGAAGCTCCATTATGTGGATTTGTTGATTACTTCCTATTATCGTGAGAAAGTGGTGCAAAAGTTGGTGGAGTCAGGTGTTCCGCTCACTCTGTATGGGACCGGATGGGAGCATTGTTCCTGGATTACAAATCCTAATGTGGATTACCGGGGCAGAATATCGGCAGATGCAGTGGTGGAGCAGATGCAAAATGCCAAAATCGTACTCAGTACCATGACCTGGTTTAAAGATGGGACTCATGATCGGGTATTTAACGGTATGTTGGCAGGGGCAGTGGCAGTAACAGATTCTTCTGTTTACATGAAGGAGACCTTTACAGAGGATGAATTGGTTATGTTTGAACTGGAAGAAATTGATGAGCTGGGGGAACGGGTGAAAGCACTATTATCATCGCCGGAACGAATGCAGCAGATTGCGGATCGTGGCCGAAAGGCAGCCAATGCAAAACACACATGGGCCGCCCGAGCCCATGAATTGAGTGAAGATCTGCTGGAGCAGTTATAGAAAGGCTTGCCGGCAAATATTAAAAAAGTATAAAAACCATTGACACTATTTGGCATAGTTGATAAAATGTATCAAGTTTCAATCATGAGGGAGTAGTTAGCATTTTGTATACAAAATGTGGTAAGTCAACATACTGACCATAGGTCTGGCTTATCTTGAATAACGAGACTCATGTATAACGGTTAAGTTATACGTGGAGTCTGTCTAAAATCTCAGGTATAGCTTACCTGAGATTTTTTTATGGACAATTGTAAATCAGGCATCAGGGCTCCGTCACCAACGCTGACACCTGAAGCCACGAGCCGGGAGGATCATTATGGGAATTGTAGAACTATTTATTTTAGCGGTGGGGCTGTCTATGGATGCCTTTGCCGTATCGGTATGCAAAGGACTTGCCATGGAAAAATGCCCCTTACGAAAAGCAAGTATCTGCGGTATCTGGTTTGGCGGCTTTCAGGCGCTGATGCCTCTGATCGGATATCTGGTGGGATTTCAGTTCAGGAATTACATCACCGCCATCGACCATTGGATCGCATTTGTATTACTTTTAATCATTGGTGCCAACATGATCAAGGAATCATTCGCCAAAGAAGAGGAAATGCCGGATGATTCGCTGGGGCTAAAGACCATGTTCCTCATGGCAGTGGCCACCAGTATTGATGCGCTGGCGGTGGGCGTGACTTTTGCTTTTTTGCCAGATACTAATATTCTGGCAGCGGTACTCTTTATCGGTGTCATTACTTTTTTTCTTTCCACGCTGGGGGCAAAGATTGGAAATATTTTCGGTGCCAGATACAAAAACAAGGCAGAGTTTGCAGGGGGATTGATTCTGATTTTGCTGGGAATCAAAATTCTGCTGGAGCACCTGGGGGTATTGAACATATAAATCGTTTCGCAATATGTGAATATAGAGCGTGTCTGCAATTAAATATGCAAATTCATTCGAGTATATAGATATATAAAATAGATTGTTCATCAAGGAGGAAAACCATGCTGCAAATCAAAGACATATGTAAACAGTACAAGACCGGCGAACTGGTGCAGACCGCACTGGATCATGTGAGCCTGAATCTCAGGGATAACGAATTTGTGGCCATTTTGGGACCATCCGGGTCCGGAAAAACCACCTTGCTAAATGTCATCGGTGGGTTAGACCGGTACGACAGCGGAGACCTGGTGATCAATTCCATATCAACCAAGAACTACAAGGATCGCGATTGGGATTCTTACCGGAATCATACCATCGGATTTGTGTTTCAAAGCTATAACCTGATTCCCCATCAGACGGTGCTGGCAAATGTGGAATTGGCCCTGACTATTTCCGGCATTTCAAAGGGTGAGCGCAGAAGGCGGGCAAAAGAAGCGTTAGAGCAAGTGGGATTGGGAAATCAATTACATAAAAAGCCTAATCAGATGTCCGGCGGTCAGATGCAGCGCGTGGCCATCGCCCGGGCATTGGTGAACAATCCGGATATTCTGTTGGCGGACGAGCCTACCGGAGCGCTGGACACGGAAACCAGCGTGCAGGTTATGGATCTGCTAAAAAAGGTGGCGAAGGACCGTCTGGTGGTGATGGTAACCCATAATCCGGAGCTGGCGGAGGCCTATGCCACCCGAATTGTGAAGCTGAAGGATGGTCATATTATGGATGATACAGATCCCTATGAGATCGATGAGAGTAAACAGCAGCCCGCAGAGCACAAGAACATGGGAAAATCTTCCATGTCTATTTTTACGGCATTGTCCCTGTCTTTTAACAACCTAAAAACAAAGAAGGGACGTACCATACTTACCGCCTTTGCCGGTTCCATCGGAATCATAGGAATTGCCATGATACTTTCCCTTTCAAATGGTGTGAACAACTATATCGATGATATCCAGAAAAGCACCATGACATCGTATCCAATCTCCATTGGCGCCCAGACCATGGATCTGACAGACTTTATTGCTGCCAGTGAGCAGGCTACGGGAGGTGGATCCCAGGAGGCAGACCATGAACTGGATGCTGTATATTCAGACGGAACCCGTTTTGAAATGGCTTCGTCTCTGACCACCAGCATTACGGAAAACAATCTGACGGATTTCAAAAAATATTTAGACGCTCCGGACAGTGAGATCTGGCAGTACATCGGTGAAAACGGAGTAATATACTCCTACGATACCCAGTTCGATGTGTATGCCTATGATTCGGAAGATACACTGGTAAATGCGGACGGCGGTGTAATGGGTCAGGCAAATGCAGGAGCAGGTCCCATGGGCAGCATGATGAGCCAGATGAGCAGTGTGATGCCCGGAACTTATGGAAATTTCAGTGAAATGATGCGGGGCACCGGGAATCAGATCATCAGTCAGGCGGTGACCGACCGGTATGATGTGCTGTATGGAGAGTGGCCGGACGCCTATGATGAGGTGGTTCTGGTGTTGAACCGTAATAACGAGATTTCCCAGACCGCATTGTACCAGCTGGGTATCCTGCCGGATTCCGAATATCAGGAACTGATGGATAAGATCGGTGAGGGAGAAGAGGTGGAGATAGACACCGAAAGTTTCAGCTATGAGGATATCTGTCAGCAGACCTTTTATCTGATTCCTGCATGCGACCGGTACACCAAGACAGAGGGCGGCCTTTATCAGTATGTGGAAGATGATACGGAAAAAATGGAGGAACTTTTGGATAATGCTGTGGAATTAAAGATCAGCGGAATTATCCGTCCCAAGGAGGATGAAGACAATGCGCTGCTTGAGTCGGCAGTGGGCTATACCGCTGCTTTGACAGATTATCTCATCGATTACTCCAACAGTAGCGATGTGGTACAGGATCAGATGGATTCCCCCGACATCAATGTATTAAACGGAGCAGAGTTTTCGCCTGCGGATGATGAGGCGAAGATTGCGGATGCGAAAAATTATCTCGCCATGATTACAGAGCAGGAGAAGGCGGACATCTGCCGTGATATCATGTTGTCCTACTACGGGGAAACCGAAGCATCACAGCAAATGATGGCTATGACAGATATCGAACTGGCAACGGCACTGGATTCCTATACCATGGGAGAGGACAGCCAGTCGGAGGAAACTTTGCTGATGATTTATGATAACTACATTTCTTCCGGAAACTATGATGACAACCTCAGCACTTTCGGATACGTAAGTCCGGATGCCCCGTCTGAAATCGATATTTACACAGACAGCTTCGAGGATAAGGAATATGTTTCAGATTGTATCGAGCATTATAATGAGGGAGTTTCTGAGGAAAATCAGATTACTTATACTGACTATGTGGGACTTCTGATGTCCTCTGTCACTACGATTATCAATGTGATTTCTTATGTGCTGATAGCCTTTGTGGCAGTTTCCCTGGTGGTATCTTCCATCATGATCGGTATCATCACTTTTATCTCTGTGTTGGAAAGAACGAAGGAAATCGGTATTCTTCGTGCCATCGGCGCTTCCAAGCGGAACATTTCGCAGGTATTTAATGCGGAGACCTTTATCATCGGTCTCTGCTCCGGTGTTATGGGAATCGTGATCACGGAGCTTTTGATCATTCCGATTAATGCTGTGATTCACAGGCTGACGGGTCTGGATACCGTGAATGCGGTGCTGCCGGTTGCCGGGGCATGTATTCTGATCCTCCTCAGTGTGATTCTGACATTAATTGGCGGATGGATTCCGGCGAAGAAAGCGGCAAAGAAGGATCCTGTGACAGCACTTCGAACCGAATAAACAGATTCATCACCCGCCACATTTTGTGGCGGGTGATTTTTACTATTCGCAACTCCCTTGATTTTTTCAAGGGCTACACTTATAATAAGGACTTAAAAGGGGAAATAGCACAAATACGAGGAGGACACCAATTATGAAACTGTATGAAGGCGGCGCATATCTGGTAAATGGAAACCAGATTGTTGCAGACACAGCAGAGGCAGCAGATGCCATAAAGAACATGACAGGACAGGCAGTGACCAAGGAGCAGGCAGCTGCCAATACCATTGCATACGGGATTTTGCGGGATCATAACACATCCGGCAATATGGAAAAGCTGAAGATTAAGTTTGACAAGCTTACTTCCCACGATATTACCTATGTGGGTATCATCCAGACAGCCAGAGCATCCGGCTTAGAGAAGTTCCCGATTCCTTATGTATTGACCAATTGCCACAACAGTCTGTGCGCAGTAGGCGGAACCATCAATGAAGATGATCACATGTTTGGACTCACCTGTGCCAAAAAATATGGTGGAATTTATGTTCCTCCTCATCAGGCTGTCATCCATCAGTTCGCAAGAGAGATGTTAGCGGGCGGTGGCAAGATGATCTTAGGATCCGATTCCCATACCCGTTACGGTGCCTTGGGAACCATGGCTATGGGCGAGGGAGGCCCGGAGTTGGTAAAACAGCTGTTGGAGCAGACCTATGATATCAATATGCCGGGCGTGGTAGGTATTTATCTTACCGGAACGCCTATTAAGGGTGTAGGTCCCCAGGATATTGCACTGGCAATTATTGGCGAAGTGTTTGCAAACGGCTATGTGAAGAATAAAGTGATGGAGTTTGTGGGACCCGGCGTGGCAAACCTCAGCGTGGATTACCGTATCGGTGTGGATGTTATGACCACAGAGACCACCTGTCTTTCTTCTATCTGGCAGACGGATGAAAAGGTGAAGGAGTTCTACGATATCCATGGAAGAGTAGAGGAGTACAAAGAGTTAAATCCCGGACAGGTGGCTTATTATGACGGCATGATCGAGATTGATCTGAGTACCATCCGTCCAATGATTGCAATGCCCACACATCCCAGCTACACCTACACCATCGATGAGGTGAATGCAAACCTGATGGATATTTTGGATGAGTGTGAGAAACGTGCAAAGGTCAGCTTCAACGGAGTAGAATTGAACCTTAAGAAAAAGGTACGGGATGGCAGACTTTATGTGGATCAGGGGATCATCGCAGGCTGCGCCGGCGGTGGATTTGAGAATATTTGTGATGCGGCAGACATCTTAGATGGTGCAAGCATCGGACCGGATGAGTTTACATTGAGCGTATACCCGGCAAGTACACCGATTTATATGGAATTGGTGAGAAACGGAGCCGTTGCAAAATTAATGGAGACAGGTGCCATTGTAAAGACTGCATTCTGCGGACCTTGCTTTGGCGCAGGGGATACACCTTCCAACAATGCCTTCTCCATCCGTCACTCCACCAGAAACTTCCCCAACAGAGAAGGTTCTAAGATTCAGAATGGCCAGATTGCAACCGTTGCACTGATGGATGCCCGCTCTATTGCAGCTACCGCAGCAAATAAGGGATTTTTGACCGCAGCCACCGATGTGGATGTCAACTTCAGTAAGCCCAAATATTTCTTTGATAAGACAATTTATGCAAACCGTGTCTTTGACAGCCATGGAGTGGCAGATCCTTCTGTTGAGATCCAGTTTGGTCCCAATATCAAGGATTGGCCGAAGATGGTGGCATTAACGGAGAATCTGTTGTTAAAGGTTGTTTCCGAGATTCATGATCCGGTTACCACCACCGACGAGCTGATACCTTCTGGTGAGACTTCTTCCTATCGTTCCAATCCGCTGGGCCTGGCAGAGTTCACTCTGTCCAGAAAGGATCCGGCTTACGTGGGCCGTGCGAAAGAGGTGCAGCAGGCAGAGAAGGCCAGAGAGGAAGGCGGAGAGCCCTATGCAGTGCTTCCGGAATTAAAACCTGTAGTAGAAGCATTGGGAACCAAATTTAAGGGATTAAATGAGGAGAATACCGGAATCGGAAGCACTATTTTTGCTGTGAAGCCCGGTGACGGATCTGCCCGTGAGCAGGCTGCTTCCTGTCAGAAAGTATTAGGTGGATGGGCAAATATTGCAAATGAGTACGCCACCAAGAGATATCGTTCTAACCTGATTAACTGGGGTATGCTTCCCTTTATCATTCCCGCAGGAGAGCTTCCTTTTGCAAACGGAGATTACATTTTTGTTCCGGGAATCCGCAAGGCGGTGGAGGAGAAGGCCTCCGAAGTGAAAGCTTACGCTGTTAAGGGGCAGGATCTGGTGGAATTTACCCTGACATTAGGCGATTTGACCAATGAAGAGCGAGAGATCATCTTAAAAGGATGTCTGATCAACTATAATCGTAAATAATTGTATCTCATAAGAGAGGAGAAATTCGCATGGAAGATGGGCAGGGGAAAGTAACGAAAACGGAAAACGGCATCAAGAAGTATTTTGCCATCGCCTCAGCGGTGTTTCTGACTTTTTGCGCCTGTCTGGTGGTGGTCGTACTCTTTTTCCGATACGACGGTGTGGTGGCAGTTTTTCATAATCTCATGCATGTGTTGCAGCCAATCACCATCGGACTGGTGATAGGTTATCTGTTAAATCCGGTGATGATGTTTGTGGAAAAGGGCGTTTTGCGGATACTGGATGGCAGATTAAGCAGCCGGAGAAAAGAAAAAAAGATTGCCCGGGTAATCGGAACATTTGCGGCGGTGATCTTTCTGATTCTTATTATTGCACTTCTTATTGGGATGATGCTGCCACAGCTTATCGAGAGCATTTCCGGCATGCTGGTATCACTGCCTGCCCAGGTAAATACTTTTATCAACTGGGCCAATGGTTATGTCAAGTCGGATAATGCCATGGCAGCGGATCTGGAGGAAATGCTGCGAAATGTCACCAATTACCTGAAGGAGTGGGCAGAGACTACCCTGCTCCCGGATGTACAGGAATATATCAGCTCTGTCACCAGTGGTGTGTTCAGTTTCTTTAAGGTGCTGCTCAATGCCATCATCGGCGTGATCGTTTCCATTTATGTCATGATGAGCAAGGAGAAGTTTATCGGACAGTCAAAAAAGATAGTCTATGCATTGTTTAAGCCTTCCACTGCGAATACCATCATCGAAACGGCCCGGATGAGCCATAAGATTTTCGGTGGTTTTATTACAGGGAAGATTCTGGATTCGGCGATTATTGGATTGATTTGTTATATAGTGCTGAGTATCATGCAGATGCCATATACGCTTTTGGTGTCTGCCATTGTGGGCGTCACCAATATCATTCCCTTTTTCGGGCCTTTTATCGGTGCAATCCCCAGTTTTATCATCATTGCACTGGCAAATCCCATGCAGGGACTTTATTTTGTGATTTTCGTGGTGATTTTGCAACAGGTGGATGGAAATATCATCGGACCTAAGATTTTAGGGGATTCCACCGGATTGACTTCTTTCTGGGTGGTGTTTGCCATTATGGTTGGCGGAGGCTTGTTCGGGTTCATGGGAATGCTTTTGGGTGTTCCTACCTTTGCGGTGATTTATTATCTGGTAAAAAAAATGGTGAATCACTATTTGAGAAAACGTCACCTATCCACAGAGACCGACGATTACATTTATCTGCAGTCTGTGGATAAACACAGCAATACCATGATATATCCTCCAAAGGATCCGGATACTGTTGATTCTGAGGAGAAAACGGCTGAAACGCTCCCTGGAGAGTTGGAAACGGGGTCAGAGATCTCTGAGGAGACAGAATCGGAACCGCAGGAGCAGAAGACAAACCAGAAAAAATAGAAACAGTAATCAATATCATACCGGCGTCTTTTGACGCCGGTTTTTTTACGAAAATTTCCAGTATTATTTTTGAAAACTTCCTTCAATATTTTTGACAGACTATCTAGGGTATGATACACTAAAAAATAATGGGCAGCATAGTATCGAGGTGACATATTTTGGATAAATATGAATACAAATTAAAATTAGATGAAATGAAAAATCTTGCAGCCGGGCAGAATTACGGACAGGCGGCAGCAGTTGCAGATAGTATCAATTGGCGCAGGGTTCGAAATGTAAATGCACTGATGAAGGCTGGAGAGATTTATGTGCAGGCGGGGCGTTATGATGAGGCGAAGGATGTACTTTTGATGGCTTACGACAGATCTCCCATCGGGCGCATGATCATTTATCGTCTGGCAGAGATAGCCATTAAGACACAGAAATTTGATGAGGCACAGGAGTATTATCAGGAATTTGTCGAGATTGCACCACATGACAATTTAAGGTACGTTTTGCGGTATGAGATGCAGTCGGCACAGAACGCAGATGTGGATGCATTGATCCAGACACTGGAAGAATTTAAGGAGCAGGAATACACGGAGCGCTGGGCATATGAACTGGCATATCTATATCACAAGGCAGGCAGAAGTGAGGATTGTATCCGGGCCTGTGATGAATTGATTTTGTGGTTTGGAGACGGCCCGTATGTGGAGAAAGCGTTGGAATTGAAGATGCTGTATCAGCCGCTGAACAAGATACAGGAGGACAAGTACCGCCAGTTTAAACAGCGCAAAGAAGGCATTACAGAAGTGAGACCGGAAGATCTTCTGGATTCCGGAGAGATTATTCCGGAGCCGGTGCAGATTCCACAGGTCACTACAGATTCAGAGCGGTTTAACACGCTGAATCTGCAGGAAGAGCTGGCCCGGAGTATGCGTCAGATCATGGAAGCCACGGAGAAAGAAGAGGTGGCGGATACCATGGAAGGAATCAAAAAGATTGTGGAGGAGATTCCCTATCTGCAGATTCCTCAGGAACAGGAGACTGATCCTCTTGCAAATATTCCCACGGATGAGGAGATTGACGGATCTCTGCGGATTAATTTCCAGGAGATGCTGGCGGAGGATTATGATGGGCAGATCAGTCTCATGGTGCCGGAACGCAATGCACAGGAAAAGCAGATTACCGGTCAGATGAGTATTGATGAGATACTGGAGGAATGGGAGCACACGAAGCGTGCTGCCGAGCTGGCGCTTCAGGAGGCGGAGCAGCAGAAGCTGGAGTCAGCCAAGGCCAAGGCTCTGGCTGAGGCGGGTAACATCATGGAGCGTCTTGCCAGTGTGATTCCTCAGCTGGATGCAGGGGTGACCCCCAAAGAGTTGTTGGAAAAGGAGTATTTGAGCAAGCTTCCGGAGGAGGAAGCGGGACAGCTCATGGTAAATATGAACGATTTATTGCAACAGCAGATTGATTCCATCAGTCAGGCAAATGCTGAGATTGATGAGTTGTTGGCGCAGGAAAAGCAGGAACCGTCAGAAGAAGTACTGCCGGAGATTGCTATGCCGGAGGATCTGGATGAGGAAACTCCCCTTGAGCCGGGTGAAGAATTCCCAGTCGAGGAAGGGGCTCAACCGGAGTCGGCCGGTGAGTCTATGATTGCAGGAGAGACAGAAACGGTGCAGGAAACGGAGTCATTGCCGGAAATTTCGCTGCCGGAGGACCTGATGGAGGAAGTGTCCGGTCAGGAAGAACAGCAAGAGGTGGAAGAAGAGTTGCCGGAGATTGCTATGCCCGATTATGGGACGGAGGATGCACCTACCACGAAATTGAAGCCGGAATTGCGTTCCATTTTTACTTATTTTGTTCCGGTGACAGGCATGGAACCACAGCTCTGCCGCGTGATGGATGCCACCAAGGTTCACTTTAAGCGGGAAAGCAGTGCCAGAACAGGAAATATCCTGATTATAGGAGACAGTGGCAGCGGCAAGACGGTGTTGGCAACCTCGCTGGTAAAAGCGCTTCAGAAAGAATGTAATCAGCCTAACCACCGGGTAGGAAAGATTGATGCCGAATCACTGAATAAAAAGGATGTGGTGTCACTCTTGAAAAAGGTGGAGGGAGGCTGCCTGATTATCGAGAAAGCCGGAGATCTGAAGCGGGAGACGGCGGTCAAGCTTTCATTGGCACTGGAGACTGACAACAGCGGGCTTCTCGTGATTATGGAGGACACTAAAAAGGGGATTGCAAAGGCACTGGGAAGGGATGAGTCATTTGCCAGAAAGTTTACAGAGAAGATTGAACTTCCTATTTTCACCAGTGACGAATTGGTATCCTTTGCAAAGTCCTATTCCAGAGAATTAGGGTATACCATAGAGGCTATGGCGGTTTTGGCATTGTACAACCGCATCAGTTCGATTCAACGTCTAGAGCATCCTGTGACGTTGACAGAGGTGAAGGAGATTGTGGACGAAGCCATCGCCAATGCGGGGAGATTCAGCCTGAAAAAGGCATTGTTTACAAAGAAAAAGGATGATGAGGATTATATTATCTTACGGGAAAAAGATTTTGAGGAGTAGTTAAAAATTGAAAGATCATCTTTCAAAGCAGAATGAATAAGGAAGGTGTAGCGAATGGGTAATTTTACAGAATTGGATATGTATCTGTTGGGACAGGGAACTCATTATGACATATACAAAAAGATGGGTGCACATCCCATGACCGTCAATGATGAAAAGGGGATTATGTTTGATGTATGGGCGCCCCATGCGGCGAAAGTATGGGTGATCGGAACATTTAATAACTGGGATGAAGGGTCCCATGAAATGAAGCGATTAGAGCCATCTACAATGGGTATATACGAACTGTTTATTCCGGAGGCGAAGGAAGGGGATCTTTACAAGTTTCTGATCCAGACACCGGATGGCAGACGGTTGTATAAGGCGGATCCCTATGCCAACAGTGCAGAGTTGCGTCCGGGTACGGCGTCACGTATTACCGATATTAGCAAATTCCATTGGACAGATCACCAGTGGCTGAAGGAACGTGATGCCGCGGAGGATCCCTATGCCCGTCCCATGTCTATTTATGAAGTGCATCCCGGTTCCTGGATGCGTCACCCGGGAAGAGAGGACGGTGGATTCTATACATACCGCGAGCTGGCAGATTCCCTGATCAAATATGTGAAGGGCATGGGATATACCCATGTTGAACTCATGGGAATTTCTGAGTATCCTTATGACGGTTCCTGGGGATATCAGGTAACAGGATATTATGCACCTACTGCCAGATATGGTACCCCGGAGGATTTTGCTTATCTGGTGGATCAGTTCCACAAGAATCATATTGGCGTGATTTTGGATTGGGTACCGGCCCATTTTCCCAGAGATGCCCACGGATTGGCGGATTTTGACGGACAGGCACTTTACGAATATGCAGATACCAGAAAGGGCGAGCATCCGGATTGGGGAACTAAGATTTTTGACTATAGTAAAACCGAAGTTAAGAACTTCCTGATTGGAAGTGCGCTGATGTGGATCGAGCACTATCACATTGACGGATTGCGTGTGGACGCCGTTGCATCCATGCTGTACCTGGATTATGGTAAGAGAGATGGTCAGTGGGTGCCTAATCGGTACGGAGACAATAAGAACCTGGAAGCCATCGAGTTTTTCAAGCATATTAACACTCTGATTACAGGCAGAAACCACGGTGCCATGATGATCGCGGAAGAGTCCACTGCATGGCCGATGGTAACCGGTCCCGTTGAGGAGGGTGGCTTAAACTTTAGTTATAAATGGAATATGGGCTGGATGCATGATTTTCTGGATTACATGAAGCTGGATCCCTATTTCAGAAAAAATAATCACAATAAGATGACTTTTGCCATGAGTTATAATACCTCCGAAAAATATATTCTGGTGTTGTCTCACGATGAGGTGGTGCATTTGAAATGCTCTATGTGGAATAAAATGCCGGGCTATGAGGAGGAGAAATTCCGCAATCTTAAGACTGCTTACACCTTTATGATGGGACATCCCGGGAAGAAGCTCCTGTTCATGGGACAGGATTTTGGTCAGTTGAGAGAGTGGAGTGAGGAGCGTGAATTAGACTGGTTCCTTCTTCAGGAAGATGCCCACAGACAGCTGAATCTGTATATGAGAGAATTGCTCCACATCTATAAGGAATATCCCTGTATGTATGAGCTGGATTCCAGCTGGGATGGATTTGAGTGGATGAATGCGGATGATTGCGACAGAAGTACTTTTAGTTTTGTTCGTATGAGCAAAGATAAGAAAAAATCCTTGCTGTTCGTTTTTAACTTTACTCCGGTGGACCGACCGGACTATCGGGTGGGTGTTCCCAAGAAGGGTACCTATCGCATGATCTTAAGCAGTGACGAGGCCAGATTCGGTGGTCATAATGAAGAGAAGCTGCCCACGTACAAGGCGGCTAAAAAAACATGCGACAATAGGCCGTATTCCATCGGATTTCCGTTGCCGGGACTGAGTGCCGCGGTATTTCGGGTGCTGTAAAAAATCTACATAGGGAAATTTTTGAGTTTTCCGTATTTTATTTTCTTGTGTCAAAAGGGGCTGTCGCTTTAACGAATGAAAATTCGTGAAGCGACAGCTTCATTTTTGCTGTTATTCTGATTAATTTCACCGATTTATTCTGCTA
>JBJELW010000052.1:0-5373 GCA_051879315.1 Roseburia sp. | reverse complement strand
TCCTACATTCGATACTAACTACCAGCAAAAACATTTTGCCGACAACCCCCAATTTATCTGTACCTTCTTCTCATCTTCTTGTCCTGTGGACAAGAAGCATCCCTCGCTCTAAAGAGCTCGGTCAATTCCATTTCTTATTCCGATTTCAGTTTTTGCTCAATCTCCGTATCCGGCCAATAGCCCCAGGACTCTGTGATCTTACCATTCTCCACCTTGAAGTTTTCCAGCGCCTCAAATGTGATATGCTTTCCGGTTGCCGGAATACCCATGCATGTTCCGGCATGAATGCCATCATAGAGAATGCGAGTAGCAACCATGCCGCCCTCCGCAAAAACATCCAGCACCTTTACTGTCAGATCGGAGAACTGTTCAGCAACGATTTTCAAAATACCTACGGAATCTGCATTACTTCTGGCTGCCGCCGGGCTGTGGTCAATATAATCCTCTGCCACGCAGGTCATAACGTAGTCATAGTTGTGGTTGGTATAGCCGTCCTCAAAAAACTTCACCACAATATCCTTGGGAGACAGGTAATATACAAATTTACAGATTTCCCTCTCCTCACCTTGATAATTGCCAATACCCTGGAATAGCTTGATAAATCCGCAACGCTCCATAACCTTGGCAGATGCTTTGTTGTCTGCCAGGCAGATGCCCGTCATTTCTGTAATGCCAATTTGCTTCATAATCACAGGTAGGAAGGCGGTTGCCGCTTCGGTGGCGTATCCCTGCTTGGTATATTTGACGCCGATGTGATAACCAAGCTCCCATGTGCCATCGTCAAATGGAACAGCCTGAACATAGCCGATGTATGTACCATCTTTCAGGGTAACAGGATAAACCAGCGGGCCATTCCCGTTTTCATATACACCCATCAGAAATTCCACGGTTTCTGCTGCATCTTCCACCGTTTCAAACACTTCATCCGGGACAAATCGACGGTTGTCCTCGTCCAGCGAGTTCAAATGAACGGCCTCTGCCATGTCCATAGTAAATTCTGTAATAATAAGTCTGTTAGTTTCAATCCTCATTATTTTTCATTCCTTTCTTTTTATAAATCCATCATACAAGAGGATTTATTAAATAATCCTTAAATGCAAACTATGATCTGCCCTGTTCTGTTATTGATACAGAAATGCGATGCTTTATTCCAGCGTTTTCAAAAACTTCTCCACTGCCGCTGCAACTTCATCCGGCTTCTGCTGATAGATCAGGTGATCCCCGGGTATCCCCACATATTGGCAATTTCCCAGAGACTCAATGTAAGGCATGATCTGTTCCTCACGCCACTGAGCGCAGTTTTCAAT
The DNA here is from genome assembly GCA_051879315.1 of Roseburia sp. Taxonomy (GTDB): domain Bacteria; phylum Bacillota; class Clostridia; order Lachnospirales; family Lachnospiraceae; genus Roseburia_C. Next base: position 4,066 of record JBJELW010000052.1, on the reverse strand, counting down.
ATATCCCTGTGCTACCTCTGCGGTTTTCGCATCATCAGAAAGGTCAAAATATTCTTCCTTTCCCTGCGCAGTAAGCAATGCGTTTGCATATTCTATGTAATCCACAAAATCTTCCTCGGTCTCAAAAGAAGAACTGGCATTGATCATTAACTTAGGAATTTCTGTCTCCGTAAACATCTCATAAACCAACTTCAGATTCCTATTTGCCAGCTTCGTTTCTGATACCGATGCAAAAGAACCTCCACTGTGAATATTCAAATATCTCGTATACGAAAGTTCCGGTTCTTCCACCCATGCAGGTGAACCTATATATATGCTGTCATATACGAATCTTTGAAGACCTGTTTTGGACAGCCCAGCCAGAATATAATCGGAACAAGTGATATCCATATCTTCAAAAAACGCATCCTCTGTTATTTCTGATGTGTCCAGAAATACGACCCCTTCAATCTAATGCCGTCTGATGAAAACAGAATATCTGCAATTCTTTATTGCGGAAACCCATAAAGGATAAAGTATATGATCATGGATATCATATCAATGGCCACCATCACCAGCAAAATAACACCCGCCACTTTAAGTCCCCGTTTCGTTTTCTTTTTGTTATCCTCAGTCAGCACTTTTTCCTTCATGCTGTTCAGAAACTCCGGTTTTGCTAAGGGAGGAGTTGCTGAGGAGATTTTTTCTGTAACGGGCTCTTTTCCCATCACCAGCTCATCTAAAGAGACCTCAAACAAGTCACTGATGGCAGCCAGTTTTTCCATGTCCGGTGTGGAATCCCCCACCTCCCATTTGGAAATGGTCTGTCTGGAGACATTCAGCCGGTTCGCCAGTTCCTCCTGGGACAAGCCCTTTTGCTTTCTTAATTGGTACAATCTGTTACTAAATTCCATGATTACGCCCCTTCCTATAATCGTCGGCCTTCCTAGTGGCGCTGATCAGCAGCGCTGCGATACATATAAATCAATACCGCAGCTGCAATTCCCAGAATAACCGTTGTGACAATACCGGCTTCCAGTCCATACACCCCTCCGTTCAGGATGTTTGCTGATTTTGCTTCAAACTTCAGAAGACCCTTTACTGTTGCTTCATTTCCACTTAACGTTAATCCCATAATTCCGTAAAGAATAAAGTTCCATATTCCATGCAATCCACAGGCGATCCACAGATTTGTGCGGCATATCACCAACAGTGAAAAAATGACGGATACGAGATATAAATTAATTACTCCGATTATAGCATACTTTGTCTCTGCCTCAAACAAAGTAGAAAAGTGTGGCATGGCAAATGCGGTGGAGCTGATAAAAATTGCCACCGGCACTGATGTTTTTCTCTGCAGGGACAATTGTAAAAATCCCCTGCTCAACACTTCTTCTGCCGCGCTCTGAATCATGAGGCCAATACACAGACCAACGAGATACATGGCATCACAGTTTTCATTTATGCCACCCCAGGACAGGCTGCCAGTGACGCAACATACTCCAATGATTGCAGCCAGCAAAACTGCAGCGATGCCTCCGCCCACGAGATAGTCTGCGGCTCTTCCCGTAAAACCCAGTGATTTCAAGTCCCTTTTTTCAACCACTTTGCAATACAACACTGCTGCCAATAAAAAAATGACAAATCCATAATAGGACAGCAGCTCTGCCAAATTCCCCTCCGGCATCACACCATGCAGCGGATCATATCCCATGGCGCTTAAAGTTCCGATGATGACGGCTTCGCCTGCCACCGCTGCCACCCAATACAGCATTAAAAATGCTAAGAGCTTTTTTGCTATGTACACTAAAGTGGGCATTTCCTCCCGATTGTTAAATGGGCTGATATTTTTCAGCATGTTACATATTTTCTTCATTCCATATCCTCCATCTCTTGACACGAGGTGTCACCGCAGGTGACGGAGCCCTTGTGTCGATTTGCATATTTGACTTAACACCATCTCTTGACACGAGGTGTCACCGCAGGTGACGGAGCCCTTGTGTCGATTTTCATATTTGACTTAACACTATCTCTTGACACGAGGTGTCACGGTTATGTGATGGATACAGAATATCATCCGGACCGAAAAATGCCCACCAACCATCCATGACAATCCGGCAACGGCCACAGACAATTGTGTTAAAATCCGTTGCATACGCGCTCTTGATCGTCCTGGGGAAAAAAATCAGCCCGAACCGGGCTGATTTTTGAAGTCTGTTATACATTTTCTTTTTGGTAATTCTCCATGGCAAGGGTGATTTCGTCCTCACAGTCCGCCATGGCCTGAAGTGTCATGGTAAGAAGCTTTTCAAGCTCCCAGCCCAATTGGTCTGCTCCCCGCTCGATCACTTCCCGGGAGCATCCTGCTGCAAATCCCTTACTCTTATACTTTTTCTTCAGGGATTTCAGTTCCATATCCTTGGTGCTCTTAGAAGGTCTCATCAAAGCCGCTGCCCAGATCAATCCGGTCAGTTCATCTGCCGCAAAAAGTACCTTTTCCATTTCATGCTCCGGTTCCACATCGATGGTGACACCACAGCCCACCGTAATTCCATATCCATGGGAGCATACTGCGTGGATAATGTCCTCAGAGACACCGCCATTTTTTAACAATTCCGGTGCCTTCAGGCAATGCTCTTCCGGATACAATTCAAAGTCAATATCGTGGAGCAGTCCCACAATTCCCCAGTATTCTTCCTCATCCTGATAGCCCAACTCCCTTGCATACCATTTCATAACAGCCTCCACTGTCAGGGCATGCTGAATGTGAAACGGATCCTTGTTGTACTCTTTTAGTAAATTAAACGCATCTTCTCTTGAAATATGACTCATTCTTTTTCATCCTTCCTTTTCGTTCAAAAATTGTATCTCCACCGCACGAAGCCCTTGAAAAGTGCTACAGCGTCTCGTTCATACTTCCGGTCCGGTATCCCAGGATATCCAGTGCAATATATGTAAAACCGATTTTTTTAAATTCCTCATATACTTTCAGCCGAACCTTCTCCTCCATAAATCGGGGAAACTCCTCCGGCATCAGCTCAATCCTTGCCATATTGCCATGAATCCGCACCCGAAGCTGATGAAAGCCCATATCCAAAAGCAGCTGTTCTCCCCGGTCCACCATGGAAAGCTTTGTTTCATTGATTTCCTCGCCATAGGGAAATCTGCTGGACAGACAGGCAAAGGACTGCTTATCCCAGGTAGGAAGCTGTAATTCCTTTGACAGGGCGCGTATTTCCTTCTTGGTAAATCCCACCTGACGCAGGGGACTTTTGATTCCCAGCTCGGCCACCGCCATAAGCCCCGGACGATAATCCCCGTTATCATCCAGATTGGAGCCCTCCAGCACTTCCTTCATGCCGTTTTCCCGGGCGATCACACGGATTTTCTCGAACAACTCCCGCTTACATAAATAGCAGCGGTTGGGAGGATTATGGGAAAATCCTTCGATTTGCAGCTCCTCCGATTCCACGATCACATGACGGATTCCCATATCCTGACAGTATTTCTTTGCCTCGTTCAATTCCCTGACCGGAAAGGAACAGGAGGAAGCCGTCACCGCCATCACCTGGTCTCCTAAAGCTTCTCTTGCGGCATAAAGCAAAAATGTGGAATCCACCCCACTGGAAAAAGCCACCACCGCACTGCCCAGGGAAGCAATATATTCCTTCAGCTCATCATATTTTTTCATCAAGTCACTGTTTGTTTCCACGCCAATCTCTCCAAACCCTAGTGTTTTTATAGGTTTTATTGTACTGCTGACGCATTGCATTGTCAATTTTTTACAACTTTAGCGGAACGTGGCAAAAAACATATATGGTGGTATTTTTATAACCTCATCATCCACAGATAGATTTTTGGGATGAATTACATATTGATTTGCAATCTTCTTTCCATACAAAGCCTTAAATTTCCCCAGAGAAGTGGTTGTATAATTTTTTGATGATTTCACCTCTATTGGAAACACCCGAAAATTTGTCTTGCTTTCATTAGAAAGCAAAAAGTCTATTTCTATATCATTACGATGCTTTTTCTCACTATAACGAGTATAGAAATACAGTTTTCTTCCCTTGGCGGCTATCATCTG
>JBJELW010000051.1:0-22988 GCA_051879315.1 Roseburia sp. | reverse complement strand
GACTCCAAGGAAAGTGCAACAGAGAGATACCGCCGGAGAGATCCGGTAAGGGTGGAAAGGCAGTGTAAGAGACTACCGCCTCACTGGTAACAGCGAGGGTCCATGTAAACCCCATCCGAAGCAAGACCAGACGTAAGCGATGACGTGGCCCGCCAGCTTAGGGTAGGTTGCTTGAGATGACTGGCAACAGCCATCCTAGAGAGATGATCATTTGAGACATAACCCGGCTTACAGTTCTGCTTATATTTCATATTAAAGTTTACGGAATCGATGATCTTTTAATCGATGGTTTGATCTATTATAGTTAGGGGACGGGATGATATGAGAGACACTCGTAGAAAACTACGACTGGGCGATATGCTCCTTGAAGAGGGCGTAATTACAGAAGAACAGCTTATGGATGCGCTGACCAAGAAGCAGGGTTCGGACAAGAAGCTGGGAGAGATCCTGGTGTCTTGCGGTTATACCACAGAGGAAACCATAGCGAAGGCTTTGTCGGCACAGCTGGGTTATGAAGTGGTATCGTTGGCCACGGTAGATATCGACGACAATGTACTCCGGTTGGTGGATGCGTCTGTACTTCGAAAGTATCAAATGCTTCCCCTTGGCTATTCTGAAAACAATATGAATGAGATCCGGGTGGCCATGGTGGATCCTATGGATATGCGGGCTATCGATGATTTTTCCATTATCACCAATTTACAGGTGCTGCCGGTAATCACTACCACGCAGGATATGATTATCGCCTTAGACCGGTTTTACGGTAACAGCGAGGCGGCTAAGGTGGCGGAACAGTACGCTGCAGAGCGGAAAGCTAAGACTGAAGCTCAGCAGATGGTGGATCTGAAAGAGGAGGACAATGTCAGCAGTTCTCCTATTGTATTGCTGGTAAATTCCATTGTGGAGCAGGCTGCCAGACAGCGTGCATCCGATATACATATTGAAGCTTTGGAGAATCGTGTTCGTGTCCGTTATCGTATTGACGGTGCTCTTTATGAGAAGGGCAGCTATGATAATCAGCTGCAGAGTGCCATCGTCGCCCGTATCAAGATTGTCAGCGGCATGGATATCTCAGAAAAGCGTAAACCGCAGGATGGTCGTATGACCCTGGATGTGGATCATGTGGAGTATGATATCCGTGTATCTATGCTTCCTACGGTGTACGGCGAGAAATGCGTTATGCGTCTCGCACAGAAAAAGGCATTGACCAGGGACAAGCGAGAGCTGGGATTTGACCCGCATGAGCTGGAACTGTTTGATGAGATGCTGTCCCATCCGAATGGCATCATATTAGTAACAGGACCTACCGGTAGTGGTAAGTCCACCACACTTTATACGGCACTGAGCGAATTGAATAAGGAAGATGTAAACATTATCACCGTTGAGGACCCGGTTGAGGCGAATATCGTGGGAATCAATCAGGTACATGTGAATGCCAAGGCAGAGCTTACCTTTGCCGCAGCGCTCCGTTCTATCCTGCGTCAGGATCCGGACATTATTATGATCGGAGAGATTCGAGACGAGGAGACGGCGGGAATCGCAGTTACCGCATCTATCACCGGACACCTTGTGGTAAGTACCCTGCATACCAACAGTGCGTCAGACACGATCAACCGTCTGATTAACATGGGTATTGAGAGCTACCTTCTGGCAGATTCCCTGGTGGGAGTTATTGCACAGCGATTGGTGCGTAGACTTTGTCCGGAATGTAAGCGGGCGAAAAAACCCAGTGAGACAGAGCGCAAGATGTTGCAGTTAAGGGAAGATGAGGATGTGACAATCTATGAACCGGTGGGATGCCCCAGATGTTCCCAGACAGGCTTCCGTGGACGAATCGGTGTTTACGAGATCCTGAAGGTAACGCCTCGTATGAAGACGATGATTACGAACGAAGCATCTGCAGAGGATATTAAGAAGGCGGCTATTGAGGAAGGGATGAATACCCTGACCATGGGCGTGCGTAAGAAGGTACTGGAAGGCATTACAGCGGTATCTGAGATGATCGGCGTATCTGCAGAAGAATAATAAAGGGAGTTGGTAAGAAAATGGGTAGACTAGAAGATTACATGAGAAGTGCAGTGGAGCGGAATGCTTCCGATATTCATTTTGCACCGGGGTGCCCGGCAATGTTTCGAATTGACGGAGAGATGATTCCGGAGTCGGATTATGTGTTACAGCCGGAGATTATTGATGAGATGATACTGCCGATTCTGGATGAGAGCCAGAGAGAGACATTGGAAAATCTGGGCGAGGTAGACTTTGCAAAGTCTGTTGCAGGTTTCAGCCGGGTACGTTTTAATGTATTTAAACAACGTAATACCAATGCGGCGGCACTTCGTATTCTGGCATCCTCTATACCGGATCCACATAGTCTTGGTATTCCGGATGCGGTGATCAACCTGACAAATCTGAAACGTGGAATTGTTTTGGTGACAGGTCCCACCGGTAGTGGTAAGTCCACCACGCTGGCAGCATTATTACATATTATTGCGACAACTTATCGGAAAAATATCATCACACTGGAGGATCCTATTGAGTACCTCCACGAGCATGATAAGTCCATGGTGACGCAGCGTGAGATCGGGTATGACAGCATGAGTTATGCGGCGGCGCTGAGAGCAGCACTTCGAGAGGATCCGGATGTTATCCTTGTAGGAGAGATGCGTGACCTGGAGACCATCGACATTGCGTTGACGGCGGCTGAGACAGGTCATCTGGTGTTCTCTACTCTGCATACCAACAATGCGGCGGCAACCATTGACCGTATTATCGACGTGTTTCCGCCACATCAGCAGGCCCAGGTAAAGGCTCAGCTGTCCGGAGCTATTGAGGGTGTCATCGCCCAGCAGCTGATGCCCCGGGCGAATGGTGGACGAGTAGCAGCCATCGAGGTAATGCTGGCTACACCGGCTATCCGGAACCTGATCCGTGAGGGCAAGAGCTTCCAGATTCCGTCCACCATCCAGACCAATAAAAAGATGGGAATGATCACCATGGATGACGCGATTTACGCTCTTTATGCTTCGAAGATTATCACGGCGGAAACGGCATTGGCCTATGCCATCGATCAGAATGCAATGCAGCAGAGAGTATATGTATATTAATCTAACAACAGTGAGGAGGAGAGACGGTGCCTAGTTATTCATTTTTAGCAATAGATAACAAAGGAAAAGAAGTTAAGGGTTCCATCGAGGCAGAACATCAGGAACTGGCGGAGAATTCCCTGAAGGATTCCGGTATGACCATCCTTAGTATTAAGGAGGCCAGTGCTCTGGAGAAGGATATCCAGATTGGTGGAGGCAAGAAAGTAAAGAGCAAGGATCTGAGCGTGTTCTGTCGGCAGTTTGTGAGTATGGTGGAAGCCGGTGTAACCATTGTGGATGCCTTGGGAATGCTGGAGGAGCAGACCACCAGTAAGCGGCTGTCCCAGGCCATCCGTGACACGAGACAGAGTGTACAGCAGGGCCATACCTTGTCGGAGTCCATGGCGGCTCAGGGCGAGGAAGTGTTCCCTACCATGATGATAAATATGGTGGCTGCCGGTGAGGTATCCGGTAAGGTGGAAAAGTCCATGGAACGTATGGCTGTTCAGCTGGAGACCAGTACCAAGCTCAGCGGCATGATTCGTAAGGCCTTGATGTACCCCATTGTGCTGGGTATTGTAATTGTGATAATCATGTTGGTCATGATCCTGAAGGTTATCCCCAGCTATGCGGAGATGTTTGCCAGCATGGGCTCAGAACTGCCGGCAATCACCCAGGCGGTTATGGATATGAGTGAGTTTATCAAGCATTATTGGCTTATTCTGATTGTTTTGATCGTAGTACTGGTTGTGGGCATTAAAGTATATAAGAAGACGGACAGCGGGAAGGATTTCTTTGGAAAACTTGCTATTAAGCTTCCTTTATTTGGAAAACTGAATGTAAAAACTTATGCATCCGTTTTTTCGAGAACCCTGAGTACGCTGATGTATTCCGGCGTCACTCTGATCGAAGGATTGGATTCCGTGGCAAATGTTATGAAAAACAGCCTATATCGGAAGCATGTGCTGGATGCCAAGGAAGAGGTGTCCAAGGGTGTACTTCTCTCGGAGCCTCTGAAGAATGCCGGATTGTTCCCGCCTATGCTGGTACATATGGTCACCATCGGTGAGGAAACCGGTGATATGGAGAAGATGCTGGATAATGTGGCGGATTACTATGATGAGGAAGTGGAGTCCACCACGGCAACAGTTATGGCAGCCTTAGAGCCAATGATTATCGTAATCATGGCTGTAGTGGTAATCTTTTTGGTGGCAGCCATCATGGCACCGATGCTGAAGATGTACGACACCATCGGTTAGCATCGATTGTAAAGTGAATTAAATCCCTGTGAGATAGGGCGCAGAGGTTTAAGATATAAATTTTCATATGAATATGGAGGAGACAAGTATGAGTAAAAAAGCAAAAATGAATAACAAAGGTTTCTCTTTAGTTGAGTTGATTATCGTAGTAGCAATCATGGCTATCCTTGCTGGTGTTATGATTCCTCAGTTCGTAAAATATCTGGAGAACTCTAAGAAGTCTGCAGATCTGTCTCAGGCAGAGGCTATTGCAAACGCAGTTGCTGCACAGTATGCAGAGGATATGGCTAATGGAACAACAAGCTTGACTTACAGCGCAACTCCTACTACTGTTGATGGTACTGTTGCTTCTACTTTGAACATGGGATCTAATGCTCCTACATCAAAGTTACAGTCTGGTGCAGGATTTGAGTATTCTCTGGACACAAGCAATGGTGAAGTACAGGTGTACATTGGTGGTATCTCTGTTTATCCTGATCCTACCGGAACATCTTGGGATTAATTAGTATGATATTTGAGAGGATATGACACCATGACACAGCGGATCATTTTATCCATCATATTGTTTCTGTTAGGAATGCTCATCGGCGGATTTATGAATATCTGTATCGATCGCATCCCGAAGGGAGAAAAGCTTTTACGGAATTCCTGCCGGTGCGGTGGGTGTGGTGATCCATATAAGTGGTATCTGATGATTCCGATATTTGGATTCCTTGTCGCGAGGGGAAAGTGCCCGAAGTGCGGATTTAAGCTGTCTGTACAGTACCCTATCATTGCAGCACTGAACGGCGCGATGTACATATTGGTAGCTTTTGTGACGGATTTCAGCTGGGACAGTATTTTGTACTGCCTTATGACATCGACGTTATTGACGCTGAGTATCATTGATTTCCGGACCTACGAGATACCCGTCGGATTCAATATCTTCTTGGGGTTTTTAGGTGTGATACGATGTGCCCTTGATTTTGGGCACATCGTGGATCATCTGATTGGCCTGGTGGCCATCAGTGCAGCGTTGGCGGCACTTTATTATCTGTCCGGGGGCAGAGCCATTGGCGGAGGAGATGTAAAGCTTATGGCGGCGGCCGGCTTGTTGCTGGGATGGAAACTGATCATCCTTGCTTTTGTGATTGGTGTTGTGGCAGGTGCCATCATTCATGTGATACGAATGAAAGTCTCCGACGAAGGAGCAGTGCTGGCCATGGGTCCCTATTTGGCGGCAGGGATCTGGATAGCGGCATTATGGGGAGATATCATAATAGATGCATATTTAGGTATTGTGATGTGAGCGTGAGAGGGGCAGTTCCAAGCAGAACACATAAAGGCTTGGCAGATTGTGTGCTCTCCTTGGAATTGCAGAGCTTAAGAAATAGCATAAAAATGGAATTGAAAGAAATGGAGAGGAAACAGCTATGAAGATACTGAGTATTGAAATCGGGCAGAAATACACACATGTAATCGAGGCAGATTATATGGTGCGTGCCCCCAAAATTTATAACTTCTTTACCATTCCCACACCGGACGGCATGTTGGTGGAAGCCGGTGTACACAAAAACGATGAATTCAAAAGGGAACTGCGGAAAAACCTATCCCAGCGGGGAATAAAGACCAGAAAGGCGGTTATCACCATCGCCTCCAACAAGATTGCCAGCCGTGATGTGGAGATTCCACAGATGAAGGATAATCGTATATTGGGTATGTTAAATGCCAATGCCAGCGATTATTTCCCTATCGAACTGTCAAAGTATCAGTTGGTATATCGTACGGTGAAGGATCCGGCATTGGAGCGCCAGAAGAAACGTAAATTGTTCGTAATTGCCGTGCCCACTAATCTGATTCATTCCTATGAGGATCTGGCTAAGTTCTGCGGACTGGACCTTGTGGCCTTGGATTATGTGGGAAACAGTGTGTTCCAGAGTATGCAGCGGGTTGTCCGGGATGGAATTTCCTGTACCGTAAAGGTGGACGAAACCTCATCTATGATTACCATCATCAATCACGGGGAAGTGGTGGTTCAGAGAACCGTATTCTATGGTATCCAGGATGCGGTTGCAGCAGTGGAAGCTTCCACTTTGTATGATCCGAAGAAGTACGAGAACGGAAGAGATTTCCTGATGCATAATCTCTTCATTCGTCCCCGTATGGAGCGCCATGGCGTAGAGTCAGAGAAGGCTTCTGAGATCTTAAAGGATGATGTGACGGAATCTTTCCGCCCCCTGATCGAAAATATGGAGCGTGTGTTGGATTTCTTCTCTTCCCGCAGTGAGGGAGCAGAGGTAAAGGAAGTGATCCTGTTAGGTGAGGGCGCTGAGATCCAGGGATTGGCCGATTTGATGCGGTATGAACTAAATACCAAGGTTATGGCATTGACCCAGGGTCGTGCCCATGTGTTCAGCGCTTCTGACAATTTCCGTACCCCGGAGATGATTACTGCATACGGTGCAGTCTTAGAGCCTATGAAGTTCGTATTAGGCGGCATGAAGGAGGCTGCGGATGCAGCGGAGAAACGGGCAAAATCTCTGCTCATATACAAGATTATTTTCGGTGTGCTGTGCGGTGTTGCTGTAATAGTAATCGCGGCAGGTGCTATCAGCTACGGTGTGACCAAAGCAGCCCTGAATGCGCTTCAGGCACAGCGTGATAGTTTGGATTATGTGCAGGAGATTCATGATGATTATATGGCAACTCAGGCCAGATATGATGATGTTTCTGCTATGTACAATATGACGGATAGCTGCAGTGATCAGCTGATTAGTGTGTTGGGCAAGCTGGAAGAGTCTATGCCCACAGGTGTAAGCGTGGAATCCCTTACATCCGATGAGTCTGGAATCACATTTGGTTTTGTGGCAGACAATAAGACCCAGGCTGCTAAGACGCTGGAGATTCTGCAGGATTTTGATGAGTTTTACTATGTGGCATTGGATACTTTGAAGACGGAAGATAAGGATGAAGGCAGTGTGAAGATAAAGTTCAATGCAATGTGTTTGTATGTCAATGGCTCTGAATATGTGGAAGAAACCGCAACTGCGGTTACTGATACAGAGTCGGGTGCAGAAACAACCACGGAAACAGAGAATGAGTAAGGGGGTACGGACTTATGACAACAAATAACGGAAAAAAAGGATTTGTATTGGACGAGACAATCACCAAACTGTTGTTGGTGGTAGGAGGTTTGTTATTGGTTTTCCTCTCTTATCAGTTTGGCTTCCGCACTTTCCAGTCAAAGACTGCTGATGTGAGTGCGCAGATGGTTCCATTGGCTGAGGAGGTAAGTTCTCTGCTGGTCATTCAGCAGGATGTGGATAACTATACACTTCGCACCAGCACCATGAAGAAGGAAATTGACAATATGCTGCAGGAGATCGAGGTTCAGGTTCCGCCTCAGGACCGCGTAATGTTTGCAGTTATGCTGGAAAGTGACGATAAGGTAGAAGTAAAAAGAGTTGAGGCAGGTGATGATGTTCTGGTGTATTCCATGAATGCAGCCGGAAATAATCCGGATGATGCCGGAAAGGCACTGTATTGTGCCACCACAACGTTGGAGACCCATACCACTTATGTAGGATTGAAAGAAGCGTTGCAGAAACTTTTGGATAACAACGACAAGGTATCCATTGCAGAGGCAGACTTTTCAACAGATGAGCAATATGGGGGAATTGTTGGCAACGTCAATATAAGTATGTTCTATCTGGTGGGCAGTGACCGTGCGTACACACCTTATGATATCAAGGGAGTACCGCTTGGAACAGAGAAGGTATTTGGAGAGTCAGCAGAGCAGATGGTGATAATTTCTCCTGATGAGCCAGGAACAGCCGGAGCAGGAAATTCCGGGACAGATGCAGCCGATGAAGATGCATCCGTAGATACCGATGAAGCTGAAAATACAGATGAAGAGTAACTGAGTTATACATTATACTCACGTCTTAGGGCGTGAGTGTAATGTGGTTATGGGGATCATGTTATATCATGAGAAAGGAGGCACCGATGACGGGGCTTAAGAAAAATAAAAATGCGGGCTTTTCGTTGATTGAAGTGCTGATTGCCATGGCGATTTTTACGGTTTGTCTTGTGCCATTGCTGCGTTCTTTCGTGGTGGTCAGCAGTACCAATGCCAAGTCAAGGCAGATTCTGAATGCATCCACTGTGGCAGAGAATATCATAGAGGAAATCAAGGCAGAGGGGGTAACCTCCTATGTGTCCGGGATTAGTCCCAGTGGATATGTTAACATTGATGGGGTGGATTTTCCAGCCTACACAGTAACGTATAACAATCGAACCTATGATGGCAAAACGTACAAGGCAGAAGTTACTCTGACACCATCCAATGAAACATACAACGATGGTGGCACAGAGAAGTCATTGAATACCCAGGACACTGCGGAACTGTATACCATGAGTAATAAGACCGATGCATTTTATGTGGAGGAAACCAATGCGTTAAATTCCGTTGCATTGGATTATGTGCAGGCCCATCCGGACAAGACAGTTTCTGAGGTGGTGAAAAATATTGAGACAGAGTACACCTTTACAATTTCCGATGTCGGCGGTGTCCAGAGCGTAGTCCAGACGGTGACCCGTGACTACAATGGTGTGAACCTTTCCGCTGAAACCAAGTCAATTTTCAGTTCCCTTCAGACAGGAAATGAATTAAAGAGTTTATATATTTTCTATGTGCCGGCGTCTTCCGGAGGGAAGGAGCAGTTTATCATTGATAACAGGGATAATTATCCGGTGGATGTGTATATTGTGCAGCAGAGCAGTATCATCAGAGATGCTTCCCTGACGATTTTGGAGACAGGAAGAACAAGCGTAGATGCCCCCACCACCATCCGGACCAATATGGACTACGCGGATTTTGATGATGTGACGTATCAGTACGGTGGATCGACTTTCTTGCGCATGAGCAAGACACAGGCGGAAGATGCGTTTGGCTTCCACACGTTGGGAGTCATCGAAGAAATGGATGGAAAGGATGCACGGCTCTATAACATAGAGGCGCATGTTTATGATGTAAATGGCAATGAACTGACCAGTCTGACAGGAACAGCCTTGAGATAGCGGGAGTGGATAATATGAAACGAATACGACGACACAAACTTAATAATAAGGGTGCATCACTGGTGACAGTGGTTGCCACAATTGCGTTGGTGGCTATTCTGGTTGTGACAGTTTTGACAATCAGTGTGGCGAATATCCAGATGAAGCGGATGTATAAGCAATCCATCAATAACTTCTATGATGCAGAGTCTGCCATGGATGAGATTCGTACAGGTTTACAGCAGGAGGTTTCCCAGGCATCCACCAAGGCTTATCTGGATGTAATGAATAGCTATTCCAGTTCCTACAACAATGACACTCAGAGACAGAACAGCTTTGTCAGCAAGTTCCGTTCGGAGATGACTACTGCTTTGCAGTTGTCCGGCAGTGTTGGACAGTATGATATCAATGTATTGAAGTCTTATATCGGCGTTTCCCATCGATATGATGATTCTACCGGGGTTGGTGTTCAGGTGGTGACTCAGTCAGGAAAAACAGCCGACCTGGAGTTTACCACCAATAGTATCTGTATACGGAACCTGGAAGTGTCTTGTATGGACAGTGATGGGTTCTATACGAAAGTGGATACGGATATTGTATTACTGTACCCCCAGATGAATTTTACCCAGAATACATCTGCACCGGATCTGTTGTCTTACTGTATGGTGGCTGACCAGGGAATTCATGTAAATAACGGAAACAGAACCTTAAAGGCAGATGGAAATATTTATGCGGGAACGTTTAATGTGACTGACGGAGGTTTGACCCTGGATACTGATGCCACCATGGAACTGGGACTGGGTGATACCTTGATTTCACAGGGTGGAATTAATCTGGAAGAGGGATCTTCTTTTACCACAGGAAATAAGACAAACCTTTGGACGGATAATATATTGATTAAGAGCCATGCCACCTACGATGTATCAGGTACTTCACACGTGGCAGATGACTTAACCATTCAGGGAAGCGGAAAGGCTTTGCTTCGTGGTGAGTATTATGGATATGGCAATCCGCTCAGTCTGGTTGACTGTATTTCCACGGATCGAACCGTGGTGGAAAGCAATCCTTCCGACTACAGTAGTGCCATTATCATCAATGGTATTGCAGACACAGGAAAGGCAAGCCTGTATCTGAATGATTTAACTTATCTGATGTTGGCAGGAAATGCGTATATCGGTTCTAACGGGGCTATGATGGGAGAATCTCTTACAATCAAGAGTAGTCAGCTGGCGTATCTGGCGCCTGTGTCCTGTTTTAAGCCGGTGGAGGGACAGCCGCAACCCAGCAATCCCACAACGGTTCCTGCATCCATGACGAACCCGAATATGGATCAGCTGGCTTTATATAAAGCGTGTGGTGTAACCTCTCAGGTAAGTTCCGATGGTCTGTACTATTACTTCCTTAAATTTGATAATGCAAAAGATGCACAGGATTACTATCAGTACTATTACAGACAGTCTTCCAATGTGAGCAAATTGGCTGATTATCTGAATCTGTATGTTGCTGACCGTTCCATCTCTGTGCGTGAGAATCGTCTTACCACGGACAGCAATGGTAGTATTCTTTTGTGGGATAACACCGGAATTCGAAGCCTGGATCCCACAGAAATGTTTAATTCTTATACAGATATTTCAGAGGATCCCAACAGCAGGGGACTGCAGGCGGAGTATTACGATATGTACAGTGCTTACAACTGCAACCTGACTACAGATTATGGTTCACTGTCACTGGAACAGACCAGCAGTACCGTGTTTAATAACCTGATTAGTATCAGTGAGATTGAATCTGTGGTTCCCTCCGGATATTCAAGGAAATACAGCTATGATAATGCCGGATTCACAAGTACTGCTGTTGTGGCAAGAGGTGATTATACATACAGTTCTTCATCAGAGTCATCAGCAGAGACGATTCATCTGATTATTGCAACAGGTGATGTGACGATTGAGAAGGATTTTGACGGACTGATTATTTGCGGTGGTTCTATTAAGGTACCTTATCCGGCTGATACATCCGTTTCCGTTAAATCATCCGCTACGGAGGTGGCAAACCTCTTAGACTTGGCTGTTTACACCAGTGGTTCCACGGATTACAGACTGGATACCATCGTAACAGATGCATCTTTCTATCTGGCACGGCTTTCCTCCACAGACAGCGGAAGCAAACAGGTGGATATGTCAGATTATATTATCTATCAGAATTGGTCAAAAGAGTAGGAGTGAGGCTATGAGAAAAGATAACAGGGGTTTTTCGTTAGTGGAATTGATTGTAGTGATGGCTATTATGGCAATCGTTGTAGGTGTATCAATTTCCATGATCCTTTCTATGAGCAACTGGAAGGTAAACAGTGCGGTGGAAACTTTGGATTCAGAGCTGAACAAGGCAATGGTCAGTGCCACCACGAAAGGAGATGTGGCTGGTCTGCTGGTTTATGAGTTGGACGACAAGTATTATGCGGCGGTGATTACGCAATCTTGTTACGAGAGCGGCGGGTATTATGCATTGACGGATGCCCGCACTTCTTCCGTGACAAAGCTGGGTGATTCCAGTCTTACCTTTACGTTCCTATTAAAAGGAGTGGCAGGATCTTCTGATATTGCATATTCATTGACCAATCAGTCAAATAAAGAGCACATGTCCACTGCGGCGGAGATTCTGTTTACAAAAGGAACTGGTAGAATTCAGCAGGTTACTATTGGAGGTAACAGTTATAACTATTCCGGGATAGAGATAACAAACGATCGTAAGACTCGAAATATTGTCATCTATGCAGCAACCGGGAAACATGATGTTCAGTAAGCGGACATGATGGGAGAGGAGGAGCCATGTTACGAAAAAATAATAAAGGTTTGACCCTGGTAGAGATGCTTTTAGCTATGGCTATCACAGCGATTCTGGGTGTGTTGGTTACCGGATTTATAATTTACACCACCAGATCATACGGTAAATCTCTGAATGAGTCTACCCTGCAGGAGGATGCGCAGGTCATTCTTGCACAGTTGAATAATTATATTATCAATGCAGATGAGACCATTGAGTACAAGGTAAATGATGTGCTGTGCAAATCAGACTCGCTGAGCGGTGAGGCTGCATACAACAAGAAGCAGCTGATCATTTACAAGAATGTGGGCGGTGGAAAGACGGTAGAGTACATTACCTGGTTTGCTGACATGAAGCAGTTGACTTATCGCATGGACAGTATTGATGCCAGTGGTGTGGTTTCCACTTCCATAGATGAACAGATATTAGCTACCAAAATTGCAGATTTTCAGGCAGATTTGACCAAGCTTACAAGCAGTAAGCAGGTGAAGGTTGCGCTTACCGTGGAGGGGACCAGCGGCAGTGTATATACTGCGGACACCACAATATATCTTAGAAATGGCAATGTGGCTGTTCCGGGTTCCGGATCTTCCAGCACGCCTGTGGTATCCACGGTTACCAGCGTTACCGTGATCCCTTCCAGCAAGGTGCTGAGACCGGGCGAGAGCTGGGACTTTAACGCGAGAGTATATGGAACCAACAATCCTTCCCAGGAAGTTACCTGGACGATAGAGAATAATCTTTCTCCCCTGACTACGGTGGATGCAGCAACAGGAGAGGTGTATCTTTCTCCGTCTGAGGAGGCAGAAACCATTGTGGTACGTGCTACATCCGTACAGGACACCAGCGTATCCGGTATTGGGTATGTATATGTGGATTTGTCCACGAAGCTTTCTTTAGGAACCATTCGTGATTATTGGATTTATACAGGAAACACGTTGTACCTGTATGGTAGACCGGATGGAAATTTGGAGAGTGGAATTACCTGGGAGGTGGAAACATCACTTGGAACTGACAGTTATACTTTAACAAAGTTTGATTCGCTTGGTGCTGCCAGCTTTAAACCGAATCAAGAGGGTGTGTACACGGTGCGCATCAGCGGTATAGTGGATGGTGTAACCTATAAGGATAAAGCGATTATCCATGTAATGGATATGGGTAGTGAATACAATGTTTATGGAAACAGACGTGATAAGATTTCCATTGAGCAGACCACGGATTGGGATTACTGGTTGTGCGCCGGAGAGAGTCTTACCTTAAATACCACCGTGGATGAATCGGATTCCACTATTTCTCTCCGTACATGGAGTTCTTACAGTAGCACCCGGATCCTCGACAGTGATTATAAAGTGGTGGCCAGCGGAGATAACAACGAGCAGGTTACTGTCACTGTTTCAGACACCTGCAGAACTGGCGAGATTTTTCTTCGTGTAACGGTGGGTAATGAATACATGCACTATTATGATGAGGTAACGATCCATGTGTATGAACCATTTGATTATCCATACATTATTGAGACCCTGGAGATGGATGATATAGATGCTGCTAATAACAATGCGTACTTTTTGAGAAATATGGTTGCCGGTCCGGTACGGATTGCGGAGACATCTGAGCAGTTGAAAGTACTGAATGAGACAAATTTGACAACTTATCTTGGCGGTGCGACAACTTATCAGTTGTTGACTGAATCGTCAGGCGGCATTAATAGTGGGGATATTGTCAATCTTCCTACAGCAGCCGGATTTACGAATGCGTCCGTTACTTCAAGTTCAGGCAGTCCAGTAAAAATTTATAGTGGAACTTGCGTAAACTTTGGCTCTCAGTGTGATATGCTTGTTGTCGACTGCGACCTTAGTATTGAAGCTCCTAAGATTACTACTGCAGGAGACACTGTCATCTGGGTGAAGGGTAATCACACACTGACATTCAGATGGGGTGACATGTATTTCGACGGATTGATTTACGCACCGGAAGGAACCGTGAATATTGATTGCAGTAATGGAATGTTCCGTGGTGTGATTATTGCAAAGAATGTGAACATTGCCGTGAACGGATGGGGAAATGATGAGCTTGGCTTTATGGAGAAGCAGAGTGTGATGGATTTGATCAATGATACACTACGTTAAAGTGAGGAGTAATGCATATGGCAGGCAAAAAAATATGGAATAAAAAGAAAACATTGAAGTTGTGCAGTGCATTGGCAGTTATCGTAGTGCTGGGTAGTGCATACGCAACCAGGTTGAAGCCCTTTTTCGCAGTTGCAAGAGATACTTTTGCAGGTGTGGAGACTGTGGTGGATAATAAGCTTAATTCCGGTGATAGCTACAGAATTCTGGAGTTAATTCCTGACGGTGGCTCATCAGAGATCGGCTACCTGGCAGAGGGAAATGAGCCGCAGTACACACAGACCAGACTTGATGAATATCTGACTACTTTGCGTGAGGCGGGGGATCCTTCTTTCGCTACTATCAATAACAAAGCCGGGCGGGAGGCATATATACAGGAGCTGGCTGACAGATTGACAACTGCAGGACTTTTGGCGGAGGACGACAGTAAGCCATTAAGCTATACCACCTATACAGAGACCTATTTTCCTTCCGAGGATGAGCAGGCTAATCTGCAATATGTGGATCTTTCTCCGGAGAATTATGAAGTTGTAAATATTAAGGGAGAGTATCAGCCCAATTCCTATGGTACTGGATATTACAATGCCAATGTTTTGGAATTTACCTATGAAAAGAATACCTATACCCCTGATGGAGGTAATTACATTGTAGAGTTTTCTACTATCAAAAAAAGCGATGAAGCTCCTTATAATCAGCCATATAAACTGGAGTATGACAATACCCATGAGGTATGGTACTATGAAGCCGTCAGTGAAAGTGACATGACGGAAGGTAAAAATTACTATTATGTATCTTCCTTCGAGTTTAATGACCGTTCCGTAAATGGTATCTATGTGGCAACTATTGATGATTCAAATCCCTATGTATATACTGACGGAAATGGTGACTACGACTTTGTACCGGCGGCTGACGATGATGACAGCGCGGTGGAATATGATGTACCGGTGGGACGTATCTGGTATACTGGCGGCATTACCAATAACGACTGGTTTGAGCGTAAAGTCCTCTGTGTGGATGAGACATCAGATCTTCCCATTGAGGTAACTACAGTGACAGAATCCCAGATTGCATCTCTGGGGGATGTGTCCCAGTATGATTTCATCTATATTTGCGGAAACAGCACTTATGAAAAGCTTTGGGATTCATCGCTTACCGATGAGGCGGTGACACACAGCTACGGCAAGACCGACAGCGGGGAGACGGTGGATTGTCTCGATAAGATTAAGGAAATCTATGCTTTAATTAAGGATGAATGCGTACCATGTATGATCGATGGCAGCATCGTCGGAGATGCTGTGGCAGGGAGAACCAGTGTGACTGAAGAGGATGGATCCACCACAGAAATTCCGGCGGGCTACGAAAAGTCCGATGTAAATAAGCTGATTATTGCTGCCATTCAGGCAACCTTGCCGGAAAATATGGATGGCTTAGATTATACAGCTATTACAGCAACCGGCTCTTTAAATGCTTTCTATAATGGAAACCATACAGAGTATGCACAGGACAATATTTTCTGTGTGAATACACTGGACGGTTCAGATGCAAGACAGCCCTTCTTCCAGGAGTTGGAAACTATTATTTCTGCACCTTCCTCCGGAGATCCGTTTGGGCCGGTACGTGATTTGATTGAATCAGAGAATACACTTCGTGTGGAAGGGGAATATCTGAGTACAGACATTGATAAGGCTACTGTGATTCAGTACATTATCAACTTCCAGAACAAGCGTGTGTTTGCAGATAAGGAAAGTCTTACTGTGCTGGATGTGGAACCGGCGTGGGGAAGTCTTTACGAACCTAGTAATGCTAATTCTACTGACCCGAGAATTCTTACCAAGCAGAAAGTACATGAGTGGACCGGTGTTGCTACAGAAAACATTACTATCGTACATATGTCCAGTTCGGAGTTTGTGGGTAAGATTGAGGATTTGAACGTTACCTATGATATGATTTATTTTGGCGTAGGTTATTCTGCTGCGGGTAAGTCTGATACAAAAGATTCGGACTACCTGAATCGTGATCCGGCTACCGGAAAACCTGTGTACAATGATCCATTGATGAATGGTCTGGTATATTCCCATGTGGGAGATGTGATTATCCGAAACGCGTTCTTACAGGGTATTCTGGATACAGATTATGTGAATGGGGTGACCTCTCATTATATGTATGGAACCGGTAACCCGGCCACAAGCACCTCTGTTGTCTGGGGATATCGGAATGTACAGAAAACGACTACTACGGACACTAACTTAAAAGTGATGACAGCCCGTACGACTCTTAAGTTCAATGGCAGCAAGGTCAGTCTGGGAAATGTGGCTACTTACCGATTCAGCGGAAACGACATCACCTATTCTAAGATGGCTGATTTGGAGGATTACCTGAATGCCCGTTATCCCATTGTGTTTGCTGAGGAATTTTTCAAGGCAGACGGTACCGGAAAACTTACCATTGACGGCGATGTATTGGATAATTCTTCCATACTGTATGAGTTTTTAGACAAGTATAAAAATGAAGTAAATGTATTTACCACCAATAAAGACAGGAATACGTCAGGAACTGTTACTTCTGAATCCATTTCAGATCCCACGGATTTTGGTTACTACATGAACATGCCAAAGATTTCATTGGTGATGTATAACCCGCAGGATGGTTCTATTCCGGAGGACAACGGACTGACTTCCGGTACCCGTCTGACTCAGGATAACAGTTATGGTAACAAGGTGGTTTATATCGATCAGTCGGAGGCTGGCGCAAGTGCCATCTATACACTGCGCATGAAGTTCCAGATCAGCAGTGATATCGACTCATCCACCAGTACCCGTTACGATGCGGATCTGTATATGGACTTGAATGCAGATGGACGGTTTGTCGCCAACGATACCTATACGGAGGAGATGACGGATATTACCATCTACGATGCAGATACCGGCAAGGAAGTATATCGGAGTGGTAACAGATACCAGCTTACCAGCGGTAAGGATTATATCTTGGAGAAAGAGGTTTCCAGTGACTTGCTGGGTGTATTGACCTGGAAGCTGGAGATATCCCAGAATTCCAATAACTTTATCCGGACATCCAAGATCGGATACACGGTTATGCCGCCCACCAGTATTACCATTCCAAGTACATATACATCAAGGAATGATATCACCGATTATATCAAGAATCACACGGATGCACAGGTGGTGAGGGTGCTTCAGATTAATGGATATAATAATAACTCTACCGGTAACTGGGATTTGCAGAATGACACAAATATTCTTCAGTACTGTAAGGAGTATGTGCAGAACGAAGGTGTCTGGTTTGATATCAAGACCATCAGTAACAGTGAATTTACTAACACTTATTATAGGCAGATCAATAACACGGATGGCACAGGATACGATATGTTGGTATTCGGTTTCCAGGATTCCTATCCGGATATATCAAAGAAGGAAGCACTGGATGAAGTGGATAAATTTATCCAGAATGACAAGAGTGTGTTGTTCACCCACGATTGTACTTCCATGATTAATGCACCGGATCAGAATAAGTTCTACGCACAGGAGCCGGATGGTTCGAAAAAAACGTTAAGTGGTAGTACGGGAAATAACTATTATGAACCTATTGCTTACTGGGGGTACTTCATGAACAGCCGCTACCGTGCTTATCTGGGTATGGACCGCTATGGTGTTACTTTCAACGAAAACCTTTATTCGGCAGATGAGTCAGCGAAAAAAACGCTGGATAAAAACCGGTCCAATCTGCTAAAAGAGGGACAGGTACTGGATCTGACCCAGGAGAAGCAGGCGGATGGATCCTATGCAACTGTGGGTACCATCGTCAGCGCAGAGGACGGAGGTTATACCACCCGTGATGCATCGGGCAACAATGTAACCAGCAGTGCTACCCGTACGAACCGGTTAGTTTCTGCAGTGCTTGGTGACGATAAGGATATTGCTTATGTGCCTAAGAGTGGTCGTACACAGGCTTACTCAGAGGTGCAGGGTTATGGATTTGGTGCAATGAATTTCCAGTATGTAACGGATGGTGCCAAGTGTATGCCCTACAATTTCACAACTATAAACAAATACAATTATCGTGCATATGGTCAGTATGTGACACCGTCAGGAACCGGTAATGCAGCTATGGGTCAGACAGGTTCCATGTATGCAATTCAGGTAAATGAGGGACAGATTACCCATTATCCGTATGAGATTGGCAAGGAGATTGCCATTCAGAATACCCACTACCAGTATTATACGCTGAATATGGATGAGGATAAGGATGATGACGGAGCCGGTGACATGGTAGTCTGGTACTGTCTGACATCCAAATGGAATAGCACATCAAATCCTTATACCTATTCTAGGAATGATGTGGCAAATAACTACTATATTTACAGTGTGGGCAGTGTGCTGTACTCCGGTGTAGGACATAATACGGTAGATAGCAATCATCTGGAGGAGAAGAAGCTGTTTTTCAACACCTTCGTGGCATCCTACAAGCTGGGTGTAAGAAGTCCTTCCGTAACAGTATTAGAGTCCAGCTCCCGTACATCTAATAAAACGGATTCTGTATATATTCCGGTGGATACCACCATCGGCACCAAGTATGTGTCATCAGACAATACGGTGAAGTTCTACTACACAGTATCCGAGCCGAACCTGGTAACATCTGAGAAGGTGATTACAGCAAATTATCAGTTGGGAACCACACAGATTCCGCTGAGCAACCCCGGCGGTAATGGAATCTACATTACCACAAAAGCAGTCAGTGGCGAGAACTTGAAGACCGAGGGCACAAATGTCAGTGGATTGGTGGCTGGTCATGTATACGAGGCAACCATCCATAATATTGACAGTGCATCCTTTGAATCGCTTATGAACAGCAACAACGGAATTGCGGAGATTACCATTAACGTTTCCTCAAACTTCTCTTACTATGGTGAGCAGTACGGAGATGGCTCCGGCAGTGCCAATGATGCGATTACGAAGGCAAGCACCACCGTTAAGGTGAGACGGGCAACTTTGTTTGACCTGGATTAAGAGTAACTCATATAAAACAATCAATAGAGGCGGGACCCACCGGATTTCGGTGAGCCCCGCTTTTGTGCACTTATCTTTGATGCAGCAGAAAATCTAATCCAATTCTAAAATCTTTCTAAAAAGACAATAACTCGGTTGACTTTGGATATGCTAAGCCGTAAGAT
This sequence comes from Roseburia sp., assembly GCA_051879315.1. Taxonomy (GTDB): domain Bacteria; phylum Bacillota; class Clostridia; order Lachnospirales; family Lachnospiraceae; genus Roseburia_C. The sequence continues at coordinate 3,478 of JBJELW010000051.1, read as the reverse complement.
ACGTTTGAGTAATTATTTAGATACGAGGTGGATTATGAGAGAGAAGCTGCAGCGTTTTATGGCGGGAAGATATGGTGTGGATCAGTTGAACAGGCTTTATATCGGGCTGGCCTTTGTATTGTTGATTTTATCCATGTTCACAAGGTGGAGTCCGTTGTATCTGTTGGCGCTGGTGGTTTTGATTTATTCATATTACCGGATGTTTTCCAGAAACACGGCCAAAATGTATGCGCAGAACCAAAAGTTTTTGAATATCCGCTACAAAGCAGTGGCAAAATGGAATAAGACGAAGAATCACATAAAACAGCGGAAGGTGTATCGTTTTTACAGATGTCCTTCCTGCAGACAGAAGGTCCGGGTACCCAAAGGAAAGGGTAAGATTTGTATCACCTGTCCCAAGTGTAGGCAGGAGTTTATAAAAAAGAGCTGATTTTATGGATTTGTGTCCGTAACCGGGTACTGAACAGTTATGATGATCTTCAGGAAAAGGTGACAGTTATGTTTGGATATGTCAATATAAATCGCAAAGAGTTGACGGAGCAGAATCAGAAAATCTACCAAAGTTACTATTGTGGATTGTGCAGAAAACTGAAGGAAGTGGCTGGGAGAAAAGGCCAGATGATGTTAAATTACGACATGACTTTTCTTATCGTGCTGCTTACCGGTTTATACGAGCTGACTGATGCACAGGAACCTTTTGTCTGTGGTCTGCATCCTACTAAAAAGCTAACCAGCCGTATCAACGATGCCACTGCCTATGCAGCGGATATGAACATTCTTCTGTCCTATCAGAATTTTGAGGATGATTGGAGGGATAACCGCTCCTACTCTAAGAAGGCTTTTGTGAAGATGCTGGGGAGAGATTATGATCGTATTGCGGAAAAATATCCCAGACAGGTGCAGGCGGTGGAGACTTATATCGAAGAGTTGGGAAAGGCCGAAGAGCGGGGGGAGACCAATATCGATTTAATTTCCGGACTTACCGGTACCATGTTGGGGGAAATTTTTGCCTGGAAGGAGGATATCTGGGCGGAGGAATTGAGGTGTCTGGGATTTTACCTTGGCAAATTCATCTACCTCATGGATGCCTATGAGGATTATGAGCAGGATAAAAAGAAAAAGCAGTATAACATTTTTGTCCGGACAGAGCGGGAAGGCGGACAGAGTCTGGATACCTTTGCAAAGCTTTTACTGACCAGCATGATGTCAGAGTGTGCCAAATCTTTTGAACGACTTCCGATTATTGAGTATGCAGATATTCTTCGAAATGTGGTATACTCCGGTGTGTGGACGAAATATGAATACAACCGGATCAGACGGGAGAATAAAAAGAATAAGAAGTAACAAGACGGCAGGTAGGCGTATTTGCTGCGCCAGACCGCAAGAAAACATAGAAGTAATAGGAGAACAGCATGGATCCATATAAGGTACTAGGGGTGTCTCCCCAGGCCACGGATGAGGAAATTAAAAAGGCATATCGTAATCTGAGCCGGAAATATCATCCGGATGCCAATGTGAATAATCCCAATAAGGCGCAGGCGGAAGAACGGTTCAAGGAAGTACAGACCGCTTACGATACCATTATGAAACAGAAACAGCAGGGATATAGTTACGGATATGGTTCCGGAGGTGGATACTATGGAGGATTTGGGAATAGTGGGCAGAACAATGCCTATGGAGGAGCCCGGGGAAATGAATCCGTAGAAATGCAGGCGGCTGCCAATTATATCCGAAACCGCTGTTATCGGGAGGCCTGGAACATTCTCAGCGGCATGTCGGAAAGAAGTGCCCGCTGGTATTATTACAGTGCCATTGCCCAAAATGGTTTGGGAAATAATGTGACTGCCATGGAATATGCCAATAAAGCAGTGGCTATGGAACCCAGCAATATGGAATACAGACAGCTGCAGCAGCAGTTTACATACGGCGGCAGCTGGTACCAGAATATGGGCAGCGGATATGAGCGCCCTTATTCCGGATCCGGCAGCTGGTGTGTCAGCATGCTTCTGTTGAATCTGCTGTGTAATTGCTGTTGTCTTCGTCCATTCTAGGATTTACCTTTTTACCACAGAATTGCGGTAAGTCTCCTCGCAGTATTTGCAGCGATAGGTTTCTGTGGACTCATCTGTCAGTAGGAAAATGTGATCCAGTTCCTGCTCGATGGAAGTGATGCATCTGGGATTTTTACATTTGATTACGTTCACAATCTGCTGGGGCAGATGAAGTTCTTTCTTTTCTACAATCCGGTCACCCTTTATGATATTGACGGTGATGTTGTGATCGATAAATCCCAAAATATCCAGATCTAAGGCATCGATGGGACACTCTACTTTAATAATGTCCTTTTTTCCCATTTTATTGCTGCGTGCATTCTTGATAATAGCAACAGTGCAGTCTAACTGATCCAGCTTCAGATCATGATAGATGGAAAGGCTCATGCCTGCCTGAATGTGATCTAATACAAACCCCTCATGAATACCACTGATATTTAACATATTGTCCCTCCTTACCGCCATTTCAAAAGTGTGAGAATCAAAGCCATACGCACATAGACGCCGTATTGTGCCTGCTTGAAGTAGGCTGCACGTGGATCATCGTCCACTTCCACGGAGATCTCGTTCACCCGGGGCAGGGGATGGAGTACATACATATCCTCTTTGGCCAGATTCATCTTTTGTTTGTTCAGCACATAATAATCCTTTAAACGAATGTAATCCTCCTCATTAAAAAAGCGCTCACGCTGTACCCGGGTCATGTAAAGGATATCCAGATCCGGCATAGCATCGTCCAATCGTTCCACCTCCACGAAGGGAATGTTGTTTTTGCGCAGCACATCCTCACGGATATAATCCGGGATGCGAAGTTCCTCCGGGGAAATCAGGATAAAACGGATTCCCGGGTAGCGGATCAGAGCATTGATGAGAGAGTGAACGGTACGGCCGAATTTTAAATCTCCGCAGAGTCCGATGGTCATGTGATCTAACTTTCCTTTCAGGGAGCGGATGGTAAGCAGGTCAGTCAATGTCTGCGTGGGATGCTGATGTCCGCCGTCCCCTGCGTTGATCACCGGGATGGATGATTTCTGTGAGGCCACTAAGGGTGCGCCTTCCTTGGGATGACGCATGGCACAGATATCTGCATAGCAGGAGATGATCCGGATGGTGTCGGAAACGCTTTCTCCTTTGGCAGCGGAGGAACTGTCTGCACTGGCAAAACCTAATACAGAGCCTCCTAAGTTCAGCATAGCTGCCTCAAAGCTTAACCGGGTGCGGGTGCTGGGCTCATAGAAGCAGGTGGCCAGTTTCTTACCTTCACATGCATGGGCATATTTTTCGGGATTTTTTTCGATGTCATTGGCTAAATCGAGCAGATCGTCCAATTCCTCAACGGACAGATCCAGCGGACTCATAAGATGTCGCATAATAATCCTCCTATGTATAAAAGCAGCTGCGGCTGGAACCGCAGTCACAAAATGTAG
>JBJELW010000050.1:0-5507 GCA_051879315.1 Roseburia sp. | reverse complement strand
TCAGAAGCAGGACACTTTTGGACACAGTGACCAGAAGTCTGAGAATACGGATGCGGAAAGTAAGAAGAGAAGCGATTTTTCGCAGGAAAACAATACTTTTACAGAGGAAGGTAACAGGGAGCAGGAGGAACATCAGCAAAAGGATGATTACCACCGCAGGGATACCTACCACCAATCCGAGAAAAAAGGAAAATACCACAGACGGGAGTATCAGAACAGGGAACGGACAAAACAATCGGATTTTGAACGTGATTTCCAGACGAAGGACAAAACCTTTACGGAAGGAGCAGAGCCAGAGTTTCATGGAAGCAAAAAATTAGACAGACTGCAAAGTAAGGCAGAGAAAGCCGGGAAAAAGACCGAAGCTGCAAGAAAGAAGATACCAAAGACAAAGGAGTATTCCTTTGAGCGTGTCTTTGATGAAAAGACAGGAAAGGCAAAGTATGTGCTGACTGCCGTGGAAAAAGAAAAGCAATTCAAACCGGATAGTCCGGTAAAAGTGGTTGCAGGCAAAGTCGGTGCAGAATATTCCAATTTTGCCCATGGCAAGGTTGCCGAAGTGGAGAAAGAAAATTCTGCCGTGGAAGGAGCACATAAGACGGAGCAGACAGCAGAGGATGTCTATCATTTTGTGAAACGCAACCATAAAAGCGGATTGCAAAGGAAGAAAGAGAAAGTCGCAAAGCTGGAGAAAAAGCAGTTTAAGAAAGAGGTCAATTTCCAGTATCAGAAGTTTTTGGAAGAAAACCCTGAGATGCAGGAACAAACCTTGAAAAAGCAGATGCAGAAACGATTGCAGAAACAGCGTATCAAGCGGGAGTATGCAAAGGCAAGGCGGGCAGGACAGACAGCAAAGAATACAAAAGAAGCGGCTGCAAAATCAGCCAATTTTATTACCAAAGTTGCCAAGAAAATACAGGAGATAGCGAGCAGGAATGTTTCACTTCTGGTAACAATCGGTATCTTTGCACTGCTCCTGATTATGATTATGACAGCCATATCGTCCTGTGGGGCGATGTTCTCAGATGGTATGAGTACCACACTGGCAGGAAGTTATTTGAGTGTTCCAGCGGAGATTGATGCTGCAGACCTGGCGTTTTCCGAGCTGGAAATGGAATTACAGAAAGAAATCAATTCCATAGAAACGGATTATCCGGATTATGACGAATACCGCTACAATCTGGATGCCATAGGGCATGACCCGTTTGTTTTAATCAGTTACCTGTCGGCAGTACATACGGAATTTACGGCAAGTGAAGTACAAAGTGAGATAGAAAGCCTTTTTGAAGAAATGTATGAGCTGACCTTAAATCCTACTACGGAAACAAGGACAAGAACTGTCACAAAGACAGGAACAAGAACTGTAACAGATCCGGTAACGGGCGAGGAAACAGAGGAAGAATATGAGTATGAGGAGGAAGAAGAATATACCGTAACCATACTTGAAGTAACACTGACAGCCACCGATTTGGGTGTGGTGGTAGCCGGACACATGAATGAGGAGCAGAAAGAAATCTATGCTCTTTACAATGAAACCCATGGACTGACACAGCAGTTTTATACACCGCTCAATCTGTATTGGTATAGCTATGTGTCGAGTTATTACGGCTACCGTATCAATCCGGTCACAGGGCAAGAGCAGTTTCATCGTGGTGTGGACATAGCAGTACCGACAGGGACAACCGTGCTGGCTGCGATGGATGGAACGGTTACAACAGCAACCTATGATGCTTCTTATGGTAATTATGTTGTGATAGAGGACAGCAATGGTTACTGCACCAAGTATGCACACATGGATACATTAAATGTCAGTGCCGGACAGACAGTTACACACGGAACAACCATAGGAACAACAGGAAATACGGGAAGCAGTACCGGAAGCCACCTTCATATCGAGTGTTTGTATAACGGGGAGTATTATAACCCGTTATTTTACTTTGATGTGGGTGAGGGAACGCTTTATGGAGAAAGTCCGGGTGGTGGCGGTTCGCCGGGAAATGTCATACCACCTGATTCCTATGATGATGCAACAGTACAGGCACTTATGGAGGAAGCAGCAAGATATCTTGGGTATCCGTATGTATGGGGCGGTTCTTCTCCGTCCACGAGCTTTGACTGTTCCGGCTTTGTATGCTGGGTATTTACCAACAGCGGCGTACATAATTTGCCAAGAACTACAGCACAGGGCATTTATGACCAGTGTACTCCGGTATCAGCGGCAGATGCAAAGGCTGGGGACATCATCTTTTTTACAGGTACTTACAATTCACCGGGACCTGTCAGCCATGTGGGTATCTATTGCGGAAATGGTGTAATGATACACTGCGGTGACCCAATCAAATATGCTTCTATCAATACACCATACTGGCAGAGCCATTTCTACAGTTTTGGAAGATTAAATTAAAAGCAGGAAGTGAGGATAAATGACAAAGGAAAGAATTGAAAAAGAGCTTCTGAAAGTCCGGGAGCAGCTTGCAGGATTGCAGGCAAGGCAGAAGGACCTGGAGGAGCAGTTACAGATGGCAGAGGATGCGGAGAAGATGAAATTCATTGAGAAAAATAAAATCTCTTTGGAACGGCTGATTTTACTGAATAAAGTCAGTGAGGAAGAAATCCTTCATCTGTTAAAGAAAAAGGAACAGGAAGAACAGACACAACAATCAGAAAAGGAGGCATTAAGCCATGAAAAAAATGAAACTATCATCTAAGGCGGTGTTATCGCTTATTTTATCAGCAGTTTTATTCTGTATGCCCGCTTTGGGATTTGCCATGAACGGGAATTATGCAGTGAATGTTCATGCGGAGGATACAGAGCCGGAAAGCAGTTCTGAGGAAAACAGAACCGAGAATGATACAGAGCAGGAAACGGAAAGTGGTTCTGAAGAAAACAGCACGGAAGAGGATACGGTATCCGGTGGTGATGTGAAAGAACCGGAATGTACCTGTGAGGATAAATGTGGTGCGTATGAATATGACCATAATTGCGAAGTATGCGTGAAAGATTATAAGCTCTGTGCATATAAAAAGCCGAATGTCACAATCCAGATCAATCAGCCGGATGGATGGCATAATGACAAAGCAACCGTGACATTTACAGTTGCGGATGTGGCACACACAGGAAATTTTGAAATTGCAAAGATACAGGCAAAGGTAGGACAGAATGGAAGCTGGACGGATGTGACAGAGGACAAAAAGCTGGAGGTTTCTGAAAACTGTACGGTGTATGTGCAGGTCACTGACCAGAAGGATCATACCTATGAGAGAAGCCGTGCAATCAAATGTTTTGACACCACAAAGCCCACGCTTAATGCTGCGGTCAGTGATGGACTTTTGAGTGTACAGGTACATGATACGGATTCCGGAGCGAAAGCAGTCTATGTTAACGGATATGAATTTACAGACCTTACAAACGGAACTTTGAATATCCGCTTGCAGCAATTTGATGCGGGGTATGAGTATTTTACCATTTCTGCAATGGACAATGCCGGAAATATGTCGGAAGTATATAAAACAAAAAATCCATACTACAAAGACCCGGCAGATGAGAGTGATGACAATCCGGCAGAACAGCTTCCGGTTAATGCAGAAGCTACCAAGCCGGGAAGTGCCACAGGAACCGTAACAGAGCATACAAAGACAGACAGTAATGGAAATACCACTTCACAGACAAATCCTGCAGAGCAGAAGAAACAGGCAATGGCGGAAGCGGATGCTTCGGAGAAAGCAGAGAATGAGGATAAGGAGAGTAAGCAGTCCGAGCAGGGCAAGGAATTTTATACTATTCAGACAGCATCGGACAAGGTGTTTTATCTGATTATCGACAGAGATGGAGAGGAAGAGATGGTCTATTTCCTGACAGAGATTACGGAAAATGACTTGCTGAATACCACATCTGATAACAGCGAAACCTTACCGAAAAACTCCGCTGCATTAGAGTCTGCAATCCCGACTTCTGAAAGTGCATTGCCGAATAATAATGCAGAACAGGGAAATAAGCAGGAGGAAGCTGTGGAAGATACAGAGGGAACAGAAGAAGATACAGAAAGCACCGAGGAACCGGAAGAAACGGAGGTTAAAGAGCAGGCAAATCCTATGATTTCCTATATCCTGATGGGAGGTCTTGCAGTGGCAGTAATCGGAGGTGCGTATTATTTCAAGGTGGTACGCAAAAAGAAAGAGGACTTCATCGAGGATGAAGATGAGGACGAGGAAGATAACGAAGAATATGAGAACGAAGATGAGGAATCAGAGGGCAGTTCGGATGATGATTTCTTTGAGGAACAGGAGGAAGAATAATGCAGTTAGTGATAGCAGAAAAGCCAAGTGTGGCACAGTCAATCGCCAAGGTGCTTGGTGCAGATGAAAGAAAAGACGGATACATGGAGGGAAACGGTTCTATCGTTTCATGGTGCGTGGGGCATCTGGTTGAGTTGGCACAGCCGGATGCCTATTCTGATGCATGGAAAAAGTGGACTTACGACAGCCTGCCTATGATACCGGAGCATTGGCAGCATGAGGTCAAGAAAGACACGGTTGCACAGTTCAGGGTATTAAAGGAGCTGATGCATGATACAAGAGTAGACAGCGTAGTATGTGCCACGGATGCAGGACGGGAAGGAGAGCTTATCTTCCGTCTGGTGTATGAACAGGCGGGATGCAGCAAACCGATGAAACGCTTATGGATTTCTTCCATGGAGGAGAGTGCCATAAGAGAAGGATTTGAGAACTTAAAGCCGGGAAGTGACTACGATCACTTATACCATTCCGCACTTTGCAGACAGGAAGCGGACTGGCTTGTGGGTATCAACGGTACAAGGCTTTTTACCGTTTTATATGGCGGCAAGGTGTTAAAGGTGGGCAGGGTACAGACACCTACCATTGCCATGCTTGTGGAGCGTGAAGCAAAAATTATGAATTTCAAGAAAGAGCAGTATTTTATGGCTCATATCCTCTGTGGCGGCTTGGATGCGGTCACAGAGAGGATTGGCAATAAAACAGAAGCAGAAAATGTTGCAGGAGCTTGTCTGAACGGACAGGCTCTTGTTACGTCTGTGGCAAAGGAAGAAAAAGCAGTAGCACCACCGAAGCTCTATGACCTTACCACACTTCAGAGGGATGCCAACCGCCTATTCGGTTTTACTGCAAAGCAGACTTTGGAGTACACGCAGAGCCTTTATGAAAAAAAGATGTGTACCTATCCGAGAACGGACAGCCAGTATTTGTCTGACGATATGGAGCAGACAGCCGGAAATGTGATTGAAGCAATTTTCAGTTCTATTCTGTTTGAGAAAAATATGATGTTCAATCCGGATATTAAGCGTGTGTTAAACAGCAAAAAGGTTACAGACCACCATGCGATTATCCCCACAATGGAGATTGCCAAAGCTGACCTTGCAGCCCTGCCGGAAACGGAGCGAAAGATTTTATCCCTTGTGGCCAACAGACTGCTGTGTGCTACGGGGGAGAAACATCTTTATGAAACGGTAAAGGCAGAGCTTTCCTGTGGC
>JBJELW010000049.1:0-24533 GCA_051879315.1 Roseburia sp. | reverse complement strand
ACATCATACGGGGAGATTTTATTTTTTTCAAATTTCATGTTCTATAGGAATGCTTCTGTTTTACACGGAATCGGCACGCGTGCTTGCTCCGCAAGCGTGCCCCCAAAGGTCGCTTTGCGCTGCTTTGGGGACAATCCCTGCCAAGTCTGTCGGAACCAACATGAACTGCGTTCATGTTGGTTCCGACTATCCCGCTAAATATCTGCTTAAGAACTCTCTGGTTCTGGGATTTTTCGGATTGGTAAACAGCTCACTGGGAGCCGCATCCTCTGCCACATATCCCTTATCCATGAAAATGGTCCGGGTGGATACATCTCTGGCAAATGCCATCTCGTGGGTGACAATGATCATGGTAAGACCGGTCTGAGCCAGATCCTTCATAACATTCAAAACTTCTCCCACCATTTCCGGATCCAATGCACTGGTGGGCTCGTCGAAGAGGAGAACCTCCGGGTTCATGCACAGGGATCTTGCGATAGCCACACGCTGCTTCTGGCCTCCGGACAACTGGGCCGGTTTTGCATTGATATAAGGAGCCATACCGACTTCTTTCAGATGAGTGATGGCACGGTCAAATGCCTCTTCCTTCGACAGGTGAAGCACTTTTCTGGTGCAGCACATACAATTTTCCAGAACGGTCATATTATTAAATAAGTTAAAGGATTGGAATACCATTCCTACCTTGGAACGATAATCATTGATTTCTCTCTGCACATCACGAACTTCTTTTCCGTGATATAAGATTTTTCCGGAGGTCTGACGCTCCAGCTTATTGATGCAGCGGAGCAGGGTGGACTTTCCGGAACCGGAAGAACCCACGATACAAATGACCTCCCCCTTTTCCACTGCAATATCAATTTTTCTCAATACTTCATGATCCCCAAAGGATTTACTTAAATCAGCGATTTCCAGAATCTTTTCTCCCATAATGGCACCTCCTACTGATTATCCATATACTCAACTGCTAACACGTAGTCGTTCCTTCCCTGCATCTTCTTTTCGATTAACAGGAAGAGCCGGTTGAATACGAAACAGAGTACAAAGTAGATGACTGCAATGACCAGATAAGCCTCAAAGTACTTGTAGTAATTTCCACCAGCAGTCTTTGCTGCCATGAACAGCTCCTGTACAGCGATAACATTCAATACAGATGTCATCTTTAAGTTTGTCAGGAAGGTGTTTGCCATTTCCGGGATGATATTGCGGAATGCCTGGGGCAAAACGATGTAAAACATGGTCTTCATGGGGGACATTCCCATGGCCCAGGCGCCTTCCCGCTGTCCCAGATCAATGGAATTGATACCTGCCCGGACAGTTTCTGCCATATACGCCCCTGTATTTAACAGGGTTACCAGAATACCTGCAAAAACAGGAGTCATTTCCACACCGGCCTGACGCAGACCATAGTAAACAATCATTGCCTGAACGATCATAGGTGTGCCACGGAAAATCTCCACATACACCACACAAATCGCTTTCAAAATTCTGGTAAGGGTTTTCTTTACGATATTATCCTGTTTGGTGATCTTGATATCCTGAACGATTCCCACTGCGTACCCAAGGATGAATCCAAGAATAGTTCCAATAATGGCAATATATAGGGTAATCCAGGTTCCCTGCAGGAACATGCCTGCGTATTTTTTTGCCAGAAAAAGCATCCATCCGAGGGAATTGGTGGGTTCTGCCGATAATAAAACACCTGGTGCCATAATCTAATCCTCCTTGTTGAATCTACTTTTAGTTTGCTGCCGGCTGCAGCTCGATTGCAGTCTCCATCAGTTCATCCATAGCTGCCTTATCATTCCAACCGATGGCATCCATGGCTGCCTGAATCTGATCTCTGAAGTCTGTATCATCTTTTCTGGTTGCAATACATACGTTAACCATCTCGTCATCACCGGAGAAGGTGTCGCTTTCATCTAACTGGATGATTACCAGATCATCATTTGTCAATGCTGCAGACTGTGCAGTGGGAAGATCCACAATACATACATCTGCCACACCGTTGGAGATAGCCATGAAACATTCGGAAGTGGTCTCATAGTTTCCGGACTGCTCTGCGCCCTCAACCTGATCTAACAGTGGAATCCAGCCGGTACCTAACTGTGTGGTCACTTTACATCCGGTTCCTGCCAGATCAGACAACTTGGTTACATTCTCGTAAGCACCGCCCTTCTTTACCACAATACAGTTATCTCTGTAGTAATAGGGATCGGTAAATGCGTAGGACAGTTCACGCTCTGCGGTGCGTCCCATACCTGCGATGATGGCATCATAATCGCCTGCATCCAACGAAATACCGATGGAGTTCCAATCTACCTTATGTACCTCTAATTCCATTCCCATCTCATCTGCCAGCTTCTGAGCTACCATGACATCGTAGCCGTATGCGTAGTAACTGGTTCCGTAAATAGGTACTGCTTTAGATCCGTCTGCCAGATCCTCTGACTCCTGTGTCCAGTTGAATGGTGCGTAGTTACATTCCATACCTACCCGAAGCACTTCCTTTTCACCGGAACCGGAATCGGATGCCTCTGTGCCTGCCTCTGATGATGTGGATGATGGGGATGTCTCGTCTGAAGAACCACATCCTGTCAACATAGATACTGCCATTACTGTTGTTAATACGAATCCTGTTAATTTTCCCAATGTCTTTCTTTTCATAATCGCTCATCCTCTCTTTCTTCGAAGACAAAATCCAAAATATATAAAGAGTCGCTTACGACTCTTTTGCGTCCGAACGGAACGCACAACAAAAACGGCGTTTACTAAAAAGTAAACGCCGTTGTTCACAAATGAATTTCGTCTGTCTTAAATTTGACCTCAGTATAATCTTCGTTCAATATATTGTCAATCAATTTTTCCAATTTTGTTTGTTTTTCATCTTTTTAACTTTTATCCTGTTTGGGATTTTGTACATAATTACTGAGTCATCAAAATCTTGATGTAATCCTCCGTCTTATCCCTCATGATACAAAATCCCTGTTCCAGATCGTCCATACCAAAACGATGTGTGATCAGCTGTGCCGGACGTATGCGCCCCTCCGCCAACAGTCTGCATACGCGGGACCAGTCATCCTGCATATCAGAATCCATGGTATTTCCCCGGTAGGAAGAATTCCACGATCCCGTCACTCGAAGCTGATGTCTTAGTATTTTCCAGTAGACATCCTGCTCCAACCGGATATCAGAGTAGGGATTTCCCACCATGCAGATTTCGCCCGCCGGTGCAGCCAGATCAAGCACAGCCGCAATGGTGTCGTTCTTTCCCACACATTCAAAAATCACGTTGGCTCCATAACCATCCGTATGCTGCATGATAAATTCTCTCACATCGTCTTTTGTACTGTCCAGATAATGTGATTCCTTCACCCCAAGACGCAATGCGGTCTCCCTCTGGAATTCTTTTTTTCCGATTACGATCAGATTTGAAATGCCCTGCTCCAGCAGAAACATGGTCAGGAACTGTCCGATGGTACCAAGACCGTACACCACCACCGCATCTTCCGGGTTTATTTTTGCTCTACGTATAGCGTGTACTGCCACCGCCATGGGTTCCAACATGGCAGCTTCCTCAAAGGATACATTTTCCGGAAGTTCCACCAGATTCCACTCCGGCACTGCCACATACTCCGCAAATGCTCCATCCCGTCGGGATCCCAGATAATCATAGTGTCTGCACATCTCATACAGCCCCTTTTCACAGGGCTGGCAGCTCCTGCATGGAATCAATGGGAATACTCCAACCTTTTTTCCCAACCACTTCTGATCCACACAGGTTCCCACCTCTGCCACACGGCCGGAAAACTCATGCCCCGGCACCAGCGGCATCCTATGTGCGCCGTTTTTATAGATTCGCGGAATATCCGACCCACAGATTCCTGTGGCCTTCACCTCCACCAATACCTCATGTTCCTTGACCTCCGGCATGGGCACATTCTCCAGCCGTATATCTCCCACACTATGTAATCTCCATGCTTTCATTCTTTTTCTCCTTACTCTACGTTGCTTTTCTCTGTACAGGTGCTGAGCGGTCAGGGGCAAACCGCATTTCGCAAATGACTTAGTACACGCTGAATCAATGCATAAGTCAAACTTTCAGACTGTGTTTTTGACGATGCATTGTTCTGCGTGTACAAATATATGAGTTATGCGGTTTGCCCCCTGACCTCATCCCACCGAATAATCCGAAATCATCACCGGCTTTTTCCGGTTGCGAAACAGTGTGCTCAAAGGTGACGGGCTTCCGTAGTAAGCGTCGTTCTCCTCCGCCAGCTTCTCCCATTCCGCGTGCTTCCAGTCATATAGGACACAGTCATGTTCTTTCGCATATTCCGATAGGCATGCAGACAGCCCTGATTGCAGATTTGTGTCCATCCGATTCCACTCAACCTCATCCGCCGGATACAAATAGACGGTGAGACGAATTTTCTCCTGATTGTCAGCAAATATCTGCAGTTTCTCCTGTATCTTTGGCAGCAGATTCTCCTGGTTCTCCGAAAGTTCATTGATTCCAATGCAGTACAGAATGCCTTTTTTATCCTCTGCTGTCCCCGTGATTCGTTCCGCGTCCCCCTGCTCTTTCGAATGCTTCTCCGCAATATACGTATCCAGTGTCTGTATCTTCTCCTCCCAGACAGCTCTGGTATCTTCCCCTGCAAATTCCGTCAGCTTTTTCACATACATCTGCTTCATCTGCTCCGACTGTAACAGGATCCGATCCGCCCGCACCACACCGGGTGCAGTCACATAATGTTTCATGTTGTAGTAGTCACAGTAGTCCTTCTCTTCGAATTCATCCACCCCAAATGCCGGCACATAAATGATTTCTCCCGCGTATTTTTGCAGGGTTTCCGCATAAAAAACACGGGGCACCGTCAGACAGGGATTTTCCCCGTCGTATGGATTTTGAATATATACCCGGTCCGGTCCATGCAGTGCAAGATCATATTCTGTCCAGTCTGCCACCGGCAATTCCTCCGGATACTCCTGCAGATGTACTGCTTCCTGCATTTCTTCGGATGTGGCCAAAACCTGTCCATATACATCCTTAAAAACCACCGGCAACGGCAACACGATGACATCCGCGTCTTCCCGCTGCTTCTCCTGCTCATACAAATCCTCCAAACCCTTCCACTGTTTCGGTCCGGTGGTTAAAAACAGCACTTCCTTCCGCTCCAGAATCCGGGCCTGCACCTGCCGCTGCACCTCCAAAAAGCTGCACTCCAGATCCGATACCGCGGTTTCCATGTCCGCATCCATACGCCCGTCATCTGTTGGCAGTGTTTCTGGCAACACCGTCTCCCGGCTATCCTCTGTCTGAGACAGCTCATACAGGCGATACACCGCTTCACAATAGTCTTCCAATGCATGAACCACCGCCACACAGCAGGGATTCTCCTCTCCCCTCACCTGCTCCACCAACGTGCCCAGATCAATGGCCAACCGCTGACACTCCGGCAGATTCCTCTCCTGCTGCAGCCGGGAAATAGTGGTCAGGTATTCCGTCACATAATCCCGAAAGGAACCGCCCACATTTTCTGCCTGCTGGTTTTCCCGCAGCATTCCCTGATCGAAGGTAAATTCCGGAAGTTTAAAGTCTGCCACTCTCTGCAGATTCTCCCTCTGACCTTCATAAAAGGGATAGCTGTGTCCATTCCACACTTTATGTATTTGCAGATAATCCCCGTAGCGATTTCTTAAAATCTTATGATAGTAAGCCTGTACCGGCATGGTGGTATTTTCAAAGGGTAGTCGCACTGCCTGATCATAATACTCCTTCGGCAGCCCCTTTGCTCCTTTCAATCCCCAGGGGAAAATCTGTTCAATAGCATCCGATTCGCTTTCCGGCACTCTGGCCATCTGCTGTTCTGCAATTCGATAAAGCGCAATTCCCACCTGCCTGTCGCCGGTCAGATTACTAAAGTCTATGTGATAGAGTTCCTCCATTTCTCTCAGCCGTTGCTGTCGTACCTCTCCGCTAAGTCTGCCTTCCACGATTCCGTCCGCCACCGCCAGAATTCTTAATATCTCATCACAGCGCTGTTTTTCTTTCTCCTGATCCCGGTAAAGATAATCCTTGATAAAAATATCTACTGAGGCGATGTAGGGAAAATTGTGATACTTCCTTAGATGTTCTTCCTCAAAGCAGATTTGATTTCTGCTCACTATTCTGGTGCAAAAAAACCAGTGATCCGCCTTTCTCTCATAGTCATGAATGGCGAATTCCTCCGGCAACTCCGTATCCGCCACCTGACGAAACTTCTCATAATCCGCCCGTTTCATGCAGATATCCAGGTCATCATCCCAGGGAATATATCCTCCATGCCGGACTGCGCCGAGGATGGTCCCCCAATCTGCAAAATAGGTGATATTGTATTTGGTACAGATTCTGTCTATCTGCGCAAGCACTTCCAGCTCCGCAGCCCAGGCCTGCTTCATGGCTGTGGGAATATAAAATCCGCAGCGAACCTCATCTCTGTAAAATTCCATGGGTAAATTCATATTAACTCTCCATATTTGCGGGCAATCTCTCTTTCGGAGAAATCACTGTTCTCCCAGCATCTGACGAAATCGGTGCAAATCTGCCTGGGTAGTGATTTTAAAGTTCTCCTCATCCCCGGGAATCATGGCAATATCCATCCCTGCCAGAATAGCCGGTTCCGAGGAGCCATTGATCACACGCATCTGCTCCGGCAGAAGTGCCACATTAGCCTGATAATATTTTTCAAACACAAACAGCTCCGGTGCCTGCCCTGCAAATATACGGCTCCGGTCCAGCAATTCCGACACGCACTGACCATCCCGGCTGAAATAAATGGTATCCTTCATGGGAAGCACCGGCATAACACCGTCATGTCCCGTCAGATTTTCCATGCAGGCATCGATCATAGCCTCGGTCATGTTAGGGCGGGCCGCATCACAGATCAGCACAGAATCCGGCCCAATTTCCGCCTGATTTTTCAAATCTTCTAATCCATGAAAGATGGACTCCTGCCGGTTCATCTTTCCCGGCTTGGAAAATCCGAGTATTTTTCCTGTCTCCAAATGATTCTTTTCTAAATCTTCAAGAATCAGATTCTTCCATTCCTGCTCCGCCACAATCTGAATCTTATCAATCGGGGGATGACAAATCAGTGTTTCCAGACAATAGGTAATCAGCAGCCGGCCGCCCACCCGGATAAATTGTTTGGGAGTGTCCGCATGCATTCTCGTGCCCACTCCCCCCGCTAAAACAATTGCTACAACCATAAACTAATCCTCCGCCATTTGGCATACCATCTGTTCTGAACAAATACCTTGATTTACACTTTCTCAGAAATTCAGATTTCGAATCTCCTTAATTATTTCTTCGTAAGGTCGGTTCTTACCAAAAAGCAGTGTGGTTCCCAGCACAAAGCCTTTCACGCCCTCCGGCGCAA
The DNA here is from genome assembly GCA_051879315.1 of Roseburia sp. Lineage (GTDB taxonomy): Bacteria > Bacillota > Clostridia > Lachnospirales > Lachnospiraceae > Roseburia_C. Next base: position 17,112 of record JBJELW010000049.1, on the reverse strand, counting down.
ATTCCCGGATTCTCTCTGCACTGCAGGCTCCGTCCCAGTACAATTCAAAATCCATTTCTTCCTTTATGGACAAAAGTTTTGTAATCTTATTTCCTACATAAGGAAGGTACATCTGTCCTGCATTTCCCGGATTTACGGACATAACCAGAACCTTTTTCACAATGCGCAGCATTTCCATCACCGTCTCCACGGAGGTTCCGGGATTGATGGCAATACCGGGAATCATCCCGGCATCGATAATGGCCTGCAGTGTGGTGGAGGGGTGATACTCTGCCTCCGGGTGAATGTATACCGTATCACCCTTTCTAAGATTTCTCAGGAACAATCCGATACTGTTGTTGGGATGTTCCACCATCAGATGCACATCCAGGGGTCTGTCCGTGGCACCGGCGATGTAGCGCATGTCATTTAATGACATAGCAAAATTCGGCACATATCTTCCGTCCATAATATCGATATGAAAGGAATCGATACCGCTTTTTTCCAAGTCACGCACTTCTTTCTCTAAATTTCCATAATTGGCACACATCATAGATGCCATTAATTCAAAATTCATCTTCTGTAATCCCCCTCTTCATTTATCACTTTAACACAATTCCAAAAGAAAACGCAATGTCCTCTTCCCCGCTGATCCGGTAAGCTTCTGCCACATCCGCTCCCCAGCTGTCGATGCCGCCCACACCCCGGACGGCACCAAGGATACAGATTACGGTGCGCCGCTTTGGAGGCAGCTCCTCCATATGCAGGGCATTCTCCAGCTCCATGGCCGTATAGGGCAGAGCCGAGAAGGCAAAGGGGGTCCCTTCCATGGAAAATCGTAGGCTGTGTTTTCCCTGCTCATCCTCCTTGTGAATAGAAACCCATTTCGTCTCCATATGGTTGCCGCATTCCTGAGGTACCAGATAGGGCGTCACCGGAAGGCCTTCCACTTCGTAAATTCCGGGCACCCCGCCCTTCATCCGGTCGGGATAGGTCTCACCGGAAAGACCTTCGTAGGTATAGCTCTCCGCTGCCGATGGGGTTATAAACCGCATACCAAACTCCGGCAATTCCGGCAATCCCTTGGCCCCGTGATAGGTTGCGTTAACAGTGATGCCACCGGAAACATCCACCCGATAAACCACTTCCACAGATGCAACCGGAACCGTGATGGTCTCGAAGAAATATCCGATCTCCATGGTCTCCGCCGTCTCATGCTCACTGTAGCGGTTGTTGTATGGGGTGATGGGTTTTTCCGCCTGTCCTCCATCCCGTTTCACATAAAAGTCTGTATTTTTCAGAAACAGATCTGCACCCAGCCACATGCCGGAGCGGATGGGAAATCCGTTTCCCCGGTCATTGTCCGTGGTAGCTCTCCAAAAGCAGGGTTTCGGTGCACGGTAGATCCACTCCATCCCGTCCTTTACCAGAGACACCGGGCCTGCTGCCGGATAGGAAAACAGATAGGAGAAATCCTCTCCATGTACTCCCAGCGTTGCATCTCCGTATACCACCCGAAGGGACTTATTCGTGTAATCCATAGTAATAACGCACCTCCTGCATAGCCGGTTTTTCGGTACGGTCTGCAAAGACAATACCATTTCCGGAAAATTCATAATTGCTGCAGCGGTCCCCGAAATCTCCACCGTACCACAGCACTTTCTGTCCAGTCACCGGATCTGTCACCCGCAGCGCCTGATCTGCATAATCCCAAATAAAGCCCCCCTGATAAGACTCATAACGGTCCAGAAGTTCGATATAGGAGCCCATGCCTCCCACAGAATTTCCCATGGAATGCATATATTCACACAATAGGTATGGTTTCCGGGGGCCCTGTTCCATATAGTCAATCACTTCCTGCGGTGTGGCGTACATCCTGCTCTCCACGTCGGAAATCACATCCTCATACCGCCGGTTGTGATGAACTCCTTCGTAATGGGTAAGCCGGCTGTCATCCGCCTCCTTATAATAGCGATTCATATCTGCCAGCACATCCCCCGCATAAGATTCGTTTCCCAAAGACCAGAACAGAATCGACGGGTGGTTCTTGAGGGTCTCAAACTGGGTTTTTGCCCGGTCCAATACCGCTGCACTCCAGTAAGGGGAAGAATTAGGCACGTTCCAGGTGGCATCATCCCCGCCGTAACGCTGCCAACTGCCGTGAGTCTCCAAATTGGTCTCTGCCATGACGTAAATTCCGTTTTCGTCACACAGACCATACCACTCCAACCGATCCGGATAATGACAGGTACGCACCGCGTTGATATGGTTTCGGTGAAAACATTCCATATCCCACTGCATATCCGCCATGGTAATGCATCTGCCGGAATCCGCATTCCACTCATGACGGTTCACCCCGTTTAGAATCAGCCGCTTTCCGTTTAAATACATCACCTGATCTCTTATCTCAATTTTGCGGAATCCAATCCGGTAGGGGATATACTCCAACGTGTCCCCGTTTTCCTCCAGAACCAGAAGTTCCAAAGTATACAGCTGTGGATTCCCATGACTCCAGGGCTGTATCTGCTGCAGACACTGCCTGGTAAATTCCATCGTCTCCTGCGCCGGCAAAATCTCCTCAAAGTAAGGTTGTCCCTCCGCGTCCAGCAGGCGGCAGGCCACCTGTCTCCCCTGGCAGTTTCCGGACATTTTCACCGTCACGGACAATATGCCGCAATGATTCTCCTGTTCAAAGATTCCTTTTGCCCAAAAATCCTCAAGATGCAGATCCTCTCTGGCATAAAGTTTCACACTGCGGAAAATACCAAAGAAACGAAAAAAATCCTGATCCTCTAAATAGGAGGCAGTACAGTGTTTATACACCTGTACGCACAGCACATTTTCCTTCTCCCGTACATAAGGCGTCAAATCAAACTCTGAGGGGGTAAAACTGTCCTCCGCATAGCCCACAAAAGAGCCGTTAAGCCATACATAGCCCGCCTGTTCCATTCCCTCAAAACAGATGCTGATCCGCTTTCCCCAAAAATTCTGCGGCAGGTCGAACCGGGTCACATAGGAACCCACCGCATTGTCTTCTGCCTGGCTGAAAGAACCTTCTTTTCGGTCCGTCTCATCCAGAATATAGGCCGGTCTGCGGAACATATGTCCCTCCCATGGAAACAGATTATTGATGTACTGGATCTGATCATATCCCGCCAGCTGAATATGTCCCGGCACCCGGATGTCATCCCAGCCTGACGTATCATAATCCGCCCGGTAAAAATCCGCCGGCCGCTCCATGGGACATTTCGCATAGTGAAATTTCCACATGCCATCCAGGCAGATCTCATGGGTTTTTCCTCCCATCTCGTATGATTTTCTGTCCGCATACCACTTGTGATCACTTCGGGCGGGTATCTGATTTACACGGAAAACTTCCGGATCATCTAACCATGATTGCTCTGCAATTCTCAGATCCTCTTTCATCGTATTCTGCCTCCTCCTGCAACATAATCCCCGTCATACAGTACCAGTGCCTGTCCCGGTGTAGCAGCCCGCACCGGCTCCTCAAAATGACAGCGGATGCGATCCTCCCCGATCCGCTCCACCCGACACATGCATCCCTGATGTCCGTAGCGGATCTTGCCCAGGAGACGAATTCCCTCCGGGAAATCCGGCAAAGCCATAAAGTGCACATGATCTGCCTCTACTGTATCCGTAAATACATCCTCTGATCCGCCAATCACCACTTCATTGGTTTCCGGACGAATCTCTGTCACAAAGGCCCGCTGGCCAAAGGCCAGATTTAAGCCCCGCCGCTGACCGATGGTATAGTGGGTGATTCCTTTGTGTCGACCTAAAATCTCACCCTGTGGAGATACAAAATTTCCGGGCCCAGGTACATTTCCGTTCATCTCCCGCTCAATAAAAGCGGCATAATCGTGATCCGGAATAAAACAGATTTCCTGGCTATCCTTCTTGTGGGCCACCGTAAGGCCAATCTCCTCCGCAATCCTCCGGATTTCCTCTTTGTGGTAAGCCCCCACGGGCATCAGAGTATGGGACAGCTGTTCCTGGGTCAGATTATAAAGAGCATAGGTCTGGTCCTTCTCCGCTGTCACGGACTTTGCTATGGCATATCTGCCGTTTGCCAACTGCTCCACTCTGGCGTAGTGGCCTGTGGCAATGTAATCTGCCCCGATCTCCAGGCTCCGCTGCAAAAGGGACTCCCATTTCACATACCGATTGCATGCAATACAGGGATTAGGTGTGCGTCCGGCCAGATATTCCTGCACAAAATAGTCCATGACATTTGCCCGAAACTCCCGTTTAAAATTCATGACATAATAGGATATTCCCAGCCGGTCCGCCACCCTTCTGGCATCATCCACTGCACTGAGTCCGCAGCAGCCGCCGTTTTCTTCCATAACAGTTTCCTCTTCATCCTGCCAGATCTGCATGGTGACACCGATTACATCGTATCCCTGTTCTTTCAAAAGATAGGCTGCCACGGAGGAATCCACTCCTCCGGACATGCCCACCACTACTTTTTTCTTCATATTCTACCTCATGCGTATTTCTTTCTCTGTGTTTTAATCATACTGACTTTACTGGGGCAAGTCAAGATGCGCCGCCCCGCAGTATCGAGATATTTTCTGCCATTTTTTTCACCACAAAATCGATCTGCTCCTTTGTGATGCTTTCATTTATGGTAAGCCGGATTGCGCCCCGGCAGAGTTCTTCAGAAATCCCCATGGCCGTCAACACATGGGAAGGCTTTGCATCCCCGCTGCTGCAGGCAGAACCAGCAGAGGCACAGATGCCATCTGCATCCAGCATGACTAAAAGATTCCCGCCTTCGATTCCGGCAAAACAGAAATCCGCATTGTTTGGCAGGCGATTACTCCGGCTTCCGTTGAGTCTGCAATCCGGTATAGTCTTAAGAATCTGATCGATGAGATAATCCCGCATCCTGCTTTCTTCCATCAGCCGCTTTTGCAGGGATGCCATAGCCAGTTCCACCGCTTTCCCCATCCCCACAATTCCCGGCACATTTTCCGTTCCGGCCCGCACCCGCCGTTCCTGTCCGCCTCCGTGGATCAGGGGCGGAATCCTTTTATTTTCCCGCACATAGAGGAATCCCACTCCCTTTGGTCCCCGAAATTTATGGGCGCTGGCGCTGAGCATGTCGATGCGCTGGTTTTTTACCTGAATGGGAATCTGGGCATAAGCCTGCACCGCATCCGTGTGAAAAGGAATTCCATAACGACGGGCAATGGCGCCAATCTGTGCAATGGGCTGGATGGTCCCCATTTCATTGTTTGCCGCCATAACAGAAATCAATATTGTTTCCGGACGGATGGCCCGGCGCAGCTGTTCTACAGATACCATCCCCCATTCATCCACATCCAGATAAGTGACATCGTACCCGTTCTGTTCCAGGTATTCGCAGCTCCGCAATACCGCATGGTGTTCGATTTTGCTGGTGATAATATGGTTTCCCCGAAATCCCAGCCCCTCCGCAACGCCTTTCAGTGCCCAGTTATCTGATTCACTACCTCCCGCCGTAAAATAAATTTCTTCTGGCATGGCACCCAGGGATGCGGCAATGCGCTCCCTTGTCTCCTCGATGGCATTTTTACTTTTCTGTCCCAGATCATAGGTGGCCGATGGATTGCCATAACGATTTTCATAAAACGGCAGCATAGCTTCGATCACCTCCGGCGCCGTGGGCGTCGTGGCAGCATTATCAAGATAAATCAGTCTCGGGGAGCCCGATTTATCGTCGTTGTTTCTATTTGAATGATCCCAGTCTCCTTTCATATAATCCTCCCTAATGATAAAGTTCTTACCTCTGTCCATAAGGCATATACTGCAAAAAAAGGCTATGAGGTGCTCCATGCGTATTTCAAAGCTTTTACATAATCCCTTGATCAGCGGCACTCTTCTTTTGACCATTACCGGTCTGTTGAGCAAGGTCATAGGCTTTTTCTTTAAAATATTCCTCTCCCGCACAATCGGTGCAGAAGGAATGGGCATCTATCAATTGATTTTTCCAATTTATGCCATGGGTATCGCCTTCTCCGCATCCGGCATCCAGACCGCAATCTCCCGTAATGTGGCTGCCGCCTCCGGCCAAACCGGATTAAAGAAGCCCATACAATATTTGTATGCAGGGCTGTGTCTGTCTCTGGTCATGTCACTGCTGGCTTGCATCCCCATATATTGTTTCTCCGATCAGCTGGCAGCAACCATACTGGATGAGCCCCGTTGCAGTGCTTTGCTACGCATTGTCACCTACGCCCTGCCTTTTGCCTGCATCCACTCCTGCATCAACGGCTACTATTACGGGCAAAAAAAGACAGCCATTCCGGCTGTCACACAATTAGCGGAACAAAGTGTCCGCGTATTTTCCATATATCTGCTGGTAAAAATCTATGCCCAAAAACAGATGGCTCCTACTCCCGCCATGGCTGTGTGGGGCATTGTCTGTGGCGAATTTGCCTCCATGTTAATTTCCCTGACCTGTCTGCGTCTGGAAAAATTGTGCAGGGAGTTTTTTACTGCCCTGCGCCAGGTGGCAGTTTTCGCTGCTCCCCTCACCGCCAATCATGTCACATATCATGCTTTTTCCAGTGTAGAATCTATTATGATCCCTCTGCAACTGAAAGCCTTCGGCTACAGTGACTCTGAGGCTCTCAGTGTATTCGGCATCCTCACCGGTATGGCAATACCCATGATCTTATTTCCCAGCGCTCTGACCAATTCCGTGTCCGTGCTGCTGATGCCCACCATCTCCGAGGCAGTGGCAAAAAAGGATCTGCGTCTGGTCCGGATTGCCACCCGAAAAACCATCACATACTGTCTTCTTTTAGGCTTCGCCTGCACCGGATTTTTCCTGATCACCGGCAGTTTTATCGGACAATATGTCTTCCACAACACACTGGCCGGCAATTTTATCCGAATTTTAAGCTGGATCTGTCCCTTTCTCTATCTGTCCCAAACCCTCGCCTCCATACTTCACGGGCTGGGGAAACCGGGCACCGCTTTTTGCATCAATCTGGGAGGCTGTGCCCTGCGGATCCTCTGTATCTTTTTCCTGATACCCGCTTACGGAATCCGCAGTTATCTTTATGCCATGCTGGCCAGTCATCTGTTGGTGGCAGGGCTTTGCATCCGGTTCTGCACCAAACCGGATTTTTCTTCCCAGTAAATGTGTATGCCTGCCGGACAGAAATATTTTTACAGAAGTGGCGCAATCACTGCATCAAACATGCAGTTCATACCCTCTTCAAAAATTTCCTGATAGCTCTTGTGAAAAGTATATGCAATCTCCTTCGCCCGGTCCGGAGCCAGTTCAAAAATTCCGAATGCAGCTTCATAGATCTCCGGATTCTTCTCATAAAATGCTTCTGTCATGGCCTCGTCAAATGCAAAACGGGCCGCCTGGGACAGATGCTCCATAAAATCGGACTTATTAACCTTGTCCACATAAGACTTCTCAAAGATATCCAATCCCTCCTGCTTTACCAGCTCTTCCAGTCCCTCCTTCATATCATCGTAGGTCATGGGCTTAAAATTTTCCACAAAAAATGCATCAAAAGCTTCTTTATTGGGAAATGTCTGCAATAAATCTTCCATTTTTTCTTCCTTTCCAATAGACTTTGCTTAATCCACCTTATCACACTATTTATGCTGTTCCGCACAAATCCATCCAGTTCAACTTCTTACACTGCGTGCAACATGATACGGGATCTGGTGGACGCTTCCATACGGTCTAAGACTTTTCTGGCCCGGGAATACTGGGTGCGGTGGGTGCGGATCACACACACCTCTCTGGCCCCCTTATATTCCTCCCGCTTTAAAAACGGCACCCTCTGCCAGTTCTGTGTAAAAGGGATCTCATATGCAATGAACATGTGCACCAGCTCATTGCTGACCACCGGATTGGTGGTACGGCACAGTTCAATATCCTTGTCAATATGCTTCCCCAGTGTCTTTGGTTTCTTTTTTGCTGCCATGTAAAACCCTCCCTCATTCATCCGTTACGGTAATCTGTAATGTTTTCCCCATGCATCCTGCCACTTTCACCAAAAAATCCAGACTGGGATTATAAGTGCCGCTTTCCAGTCGCGAAATATTGGATTTTTTTGTACCTGCCCGCTCTGCTAAAACCTCTTGTGTCAGATGCAGTTCCTTCCTGGTCTCCTTCAGCTGGCGTACTACGTCGGCGCGGGCTGTGGGACGTCCCTTATTGTTGGTCTTCATCCGTCCTTCTTCCTCACTTTCAGGCAGAAAAGAAACACTTCCCCTTCGCTTCTTCTCTCTGTCCCTCTCGATTGGGAATTCTGAAATTTCCCGTCCAACCAAAAAGTTATCATATACGATAACTTTTGTCAATAAACATAACGCTATTTCCAAAAACTGAAATGTTTTTCTTGCCAATTCAAAAAAAGTATGCTATTATATCGTTTGTTCGAGTGATTACGAACATTCGCCGGTGTGTCGGAATTGGCAGACGAGGCAGACTCAAAATCTGTTTCTGGCAACAGAGTGCGGGTTCAAGTCCCGCCACCGGCATTCACAAAAAAAACCGCAGGTCCTTTTCAGGACTTGCGGTTTTTCTATTATATTTATTTCTCCGGGTGCTTCATATTTTTCAGAATATCAAAGCAGTCAAACGTTGCAAAATAATCGTCCGGTGTCTCTGCCCGGCGGATCATCTGTACGGAACCATCCTCTTTTAAGAGCAGCTCCGCTGACTTTAACTTACCGTTGTAATTATATCCCATGGAAAATCCGTGGGCACCGGTATCGTGGATTACTAAATAGTCTCCCATGTCAATCTTCGGAAGCATACGGTCCACCGCAAACTTATCGTTGTTCTCACAGAGGGATCCGGTCACATCATACTTGTGATCACAGGGGGCATCTTCCTTCCCCAATACGGTAATGTGATGATATGCCCCGTAAATGGCTGGGCGCATCAGGTTTACTGCACAGGCATCTACTCCGATGTACTCCTTATGGGTGTGCTTCTCATGAATGGCCTGGGTTACTAAGCAGCCATAGGGAGCCAGCATAAAACGTCCCATCTCAGTAAAGATTGCCACATCTCCCATTCCTGCCGGAACTAAAATCTCCTCATATACCTTGCGGACACCCTCACCGATGGCATGAATATCATTGGGTGTCTGATCCGGTGTGTAAGCCACACCCACGCCGCCGGACAGATTGATGAACTTAATATCACAGCCCACTTCATTTTTCAGCTTCACAGCCACCTCAAAGAGCTGCTTTGCCAACATGGGATAATACTCGTTGGTCACCGTATTGCTTGCTAAAAATGCATGAATACCGAAATGTTTTGCACCTTTCTCCTTTAACACCTTAAAGCCTTCAAACAGCTGCTCTGTAGTAAAACCATACTTGGCATCTCCCGGGTTGTCCATAATGCCGTTGCTCATCTTGAACACACCGCCCGGATTGTAACGACAGCTGATGGTCTCAGGGATCTTTCCGATGGTCTTCTCCAGAAAGTCAATGTGGGTAAAATCATCCAGGTTGATGATGGCACCGATTTCGTCTGCGAACTTGAACTCATTGGCCGGGGTATCATTGGAGGAAAACATAATATGACTTCCGTCAAATCCCTGGGAATCTGCCAGCATCAACTCCGTAATGGATGCACAATCACAGCCACAGTCATATTCCTTTAAGATATTTAAAATAAACGGATTGGGAGTTGCCTTCACCGCAAAATACTCGCGAAATCCCGGATTCCATGAAAATGCTTCCTTCACTGCCTGGGCATTCTTTCGGATTCCTGCCTCATCATAGAGATGGAAAGGGGTGGGATAGGTCTTTGCGATCTCTTCGATCTGCTCCTTTGTTACAAACGGTTCCTTCTTCATAATTTATCTCCTTGGTTTAAGTCTATCCCTATTCTAGAAGTGAAATCGCGGCTTGTCAACCCCGGTTTCGTTCCGGGAACCGCAAAACCACCTTAAACAGATCCCCATCGATGTGGATTTCAAATTCTCCTTTCATCAGCTCCGTGAGACTCTCCGCGATGGAAAGCCCCAGCCCGTTTCCTTCCGTATTCCGGGAACTGTCTCCCCGGACGAACCGCTCCTTCAGTTCCTCTCCGGTCAAAATCAATGGTAAACGTGAGGTGTTCCGGAAGATAATCTCTACTCTCTCATCCTTTTTTGCCAAATCCAGATAAACACGGGTCATTGGCTGAGCATACTTTAATATGTTGTTTAAAAGATTATCAAACACCCGCCACAGATGCCTTCCATCCGCCATTATCTCCACGGATTCCTCCGGTTTTCGCACGATTAGTTCCAGCTGCTTTTCCTTCAACCGCTCCTCATACTCACCTGCCGCCTGTGTCAGCATCACATCCACCTGACACGGTTCCTCCTGTACGGAGATGGAACCGGTGATAGCCTTTGATGCCTCCATTAGATCCTCGATGAGTTTTTTCAACCGGGCAGACTGCCGGGCCAGCACCTGCAGATACTCTCTGGACTTTTCATTTTCCGGCTGCTCCTGCTGCAACAGGTCCACATAATTGATAATGGAGGTAAGGGGCGTCTTAATGTCGTGGGATACATTAGTGATAAGCTCCGTCTTAAAATGTTCGCTCTTCATCCGCTCATCCAGCGCAGTCTGCATCCCGTTACCGATGTGTTCCAATGTTCTGGCAAGTTTCCGATTATCCCATCCCATACCCCAGGTATTCACCTGATAATCCAGTTTTCCCTGCTCGATGGCCTCTGCCGCCTGCTGCAGCGTGTGTATTTGGCTCCCCAGACAAGCGACTACCACAATACCCACCAGTTTAATCCAAAACAATAGATAGAAAATTGCAAATCCACCAAACTCGTACAACAATGCAGCTTCGATTGCTGATACCACCAAATACAGTGCTTCCATTCTAAGAACTACGCTTAAATGCTGATGCAGGGCCTGCCAGCCTTTGCCAATCGTGGTCCAAAATTTCTTCCAGTATTTTCCGATCCAGACATATACCTTTGGCCAATGTGTTGAGATGAATACCTTAATATCCGGCCAATGTTTTTTAAAAAAGGAGACGAAGCGTTTTCCCAGCCGGTAAATCAGGCATTTTTTCCAGATTGTTTTCCTTTTCACATGCAGACAAAGACTTCTTAGGAAAAATAAAAGAAGCACAAAATAAATACTGCCAAGAACCCAACCGCCCACAAGCAAAATCCAAGCGTGGGCAAACCTGTATTCCAAACAAGCCAGTCCAAAAGAAACTCCCATAGCTAGAGCTGCCATTCCCAGCGCATACAAATCCGGTGGAATTCGATCCGTCCATTTTAACTTTGTCTCTCCCTCCACACTTTTCCTACAGTTTTTCACCAAAAAGAAGATTAGAAACAGCAGTGTAATCATCCATCCTACCACTGTTGCCATAGGAGCTGCCACATCCAGATCCATATTGTACACCCAATTCAGATACAGATAGGATTGTGCCAGTTCATCATTCGCGTCAAAATCCAAATCCTGATAATACGGAATCTGGCATATCACACAATAGCCGCTATTTTTGTCTGTCCAGGACATAGGATAATCCGTAAACACATCGTCATCCATAAAATCAAATTCGAACTGATCCTGATAGTTTTCCTGTTCCAGCCCGAATTCCAGTGGCTCACCGGAAACTGATTTGTACACCTGGCCATCTTTTAAAATTTCATAATGAATATTGCTTTCAGCCAACTCTTTTTGGTACATCCTAACCCAAGAGTCATCAACCCCATTTTCCCCGGGATTAAAATAAACCATATCCAGCAGCTCATAGGCCTGTTCCTCTGCAATATCGTAAGCACTCCAATAAAACGCCCGTTCAAAATTCATTGCATATACATTTTTCCGGTCCAGATCCACGCAAAAAAGGGTCAGTCCCAGAGATATGCTGGCCAAAATGCAGCATAAAATTCCAGCGAAGACACCTTCCGCCTTTTGTTTATTCCATTTCATGGCTTCACACTCCTCTACCCTTGACACGAGGTGTCACCGCAGGTGACGGAGACCTTGTGTCGGTTCATTTTTCATATTTGACTTTACACTACCATCATTTATAGTCCGAGATTTTGTATCCCTGTCCCCAAACCACTTTCAGATAACGGGGTTCGGAAGGATCATACTCAAGTTTCTCTCTCAGGTGTCTGATATGTACTGCCACAGTGTTTTCTGATCCGTAAGGAGTATCCTCCCACACTTTCCGGTAAATTTCTTTCGGTGAAAAAACCTGCCCGGGATGTGCCATGAAAAGTTTCAAAATGTCATATTCGGTGGGTGTCAGCGGAACCACATTTCCGTCCAATGTCACCTCCTTGGCAGAATCATCCATCTCGATGCCACCGATGACATAGGTCTTTCCAGATTGTTTTCCACCTCCCAGCTGCATGTAGCGGCGAAGCTGGGATTTTACCCTGGCCTGCACTTCCACCGGATTAAAGGGTTTGGTGATGTAATCATCCGCACCCACCAAAAGACCTAAAACCTTATCGTTGTCCTCACTTTTTGCCGTGAGAAAAATCACCGGCACATTGCTGTTCTCCCGGATTTTACTCATGGCCTGAATGCCGTCCATCTCCGGCATCATAATGTCCATCAGAATCAGATGGATTTCATGATGGCGCATAATCTCAATGGCTTCCCGACCGTTGTAGGCTTCATAGATCTGATATCCGTCGGAGGATAAATAGATTTTTAATGCAGACACAATGTCCTTTTCATCATCACAGATCAATACGTTGTACATATCATACCTCCCATCGTCAAATCCATTGTAGCTGCTTTGCCATTAAGAACCAATCGGATAAATGTTTAAGATTTGATTAATTCTTGGCATGAGGTGTCACCGCAGGTGACGTACTTGCCCCCAAAGGTCGCTTCGCGCTGCTTTGGGGACAAAACCTGATGCCGTACCTACTTTTTGTTCGCATGAATTTGCATATTCCTATCCCTCACCCAAGCACTCTTAGTCCCTTGGGGTAATGGTTTTTCAGAATGCCTCCTGCCAGCTTTCCCCAGCCTAAGCTGTAACCGTCCACGGTCAGGAGATGCCAGCCCTTTTCTCCGTCTACATTCAGGGTCTGTCCTTTCAGATAAGCCGCCGCCTCATAGCTGTCTGCCGCCAGGTCTGTCACATACTTCACCTGCTCCGGTTTTAAGGCCAGAGCCAGGGCGTGGGACGGCTCAAAACGATTTTTTTTCAGAGTGCCTAAATGCAGTCCCGGACGCAACACCTTCAGTCCCTTTAAGGAAAAAGTATCCTGCGGTGCCAGATATAACTGGTCTCCAAATCGCAAAAAGATTCCCTGTTCGTGAATGCTTTTCTGCAAAAATTCCTGTTCAAATTCCAGATACTCCTTGCAGTCTTTCTCCGAAATTCCCTTCTCCAAACCACCGGACACATAACCCCCGGAAGCGGACGGATCTGCGAAACCTTTTTTCAATACCGCCAGATAATGTCCCTCCCCGTGGACCTTGTGGGGAAACAGCCGGATGGTGCGCTCGATATGCTCCGCCGGGGCAACTGTCCAATCTGCCCTGCCTGAGCTCATTCCCTCCGCCAAAGGCACCGCAAGGATCTCATACTCCGGATGTTTTTCCAGAAAACGACTGATGCTGCCCTCGTCCTCCTCCGGTGCAAAGGTACAGGTGGAGTATACCATCCTGCCACCAGACTTTAACATCTGATGGGCTGCCTCCAGGATCTCGTCCTGCCTTTCCGCACACAGTGTCACATTTTCCGGGCTCCACTCTTCACAGGCCTGCTCATTTTTCCGAAACATGCCTTCCCCGGAGCAGGGTGCATCCACCATGATCCGGTCAAAATATCCGTTGAATTTTTCCGCAAGACGGGCCGGTGTCTCGTTGGTGACTATGGCATTTGTGATGCCCAGCCGTTCCACATTTTCTGACAAGATCTTTGCCCGGGCCGGATGAATCTCATTGCACACCAGAAGTCCCTGTCCCTGCATAGCACCTGCAATCTGGGTGCTTTTTCCTCCGGGAGCTGCACACAAATCTAATATCCGTTCTCCCGGCTGGGCATCCAGATAGTGAGCCGGTGCCATGGCGGACGGCTCCTGAATGTAATAAACCCCTGCCGCATGGTAGGGGTGTTTGCCCGGCTGCAGAGCGCTGCCGTAATAATAACCTTCCTCCGCCCAGGGAACGGGTGTCAGTTCCCATTCAGTGCGCTGCAGCAATTCCTCACTGCCGCCCTTCAACGGATTTACCCGCAGTCCCTGATATTTCTCTGTCTCATAACTATCCAGGAAAGTCGAAAATTCTTCTTCCCCCAACAGTTTTTTCATTCGTTCCAAAAATTCTATCGGAAGCATGACAATCTCTCCTCCACATCCAAAAGTCCGTACAACATGGGTTTCAAATGGTATTCTGCCATCATGTCCTCCACCTCACGCAGCATTTTCTGTCCATGGGATTTGCTGCAGTGTTCCTGCCGTCTTGCACGAATCAGAATATTTTTCGGTGTATGGGACAGATCCACAAACTCCAAAAGTTGGGTTTTGTAGCCACAACACTCCAACAGATTCGCCCGGATAGCATCCGTGGTCAGGGCGGCAAACCGCTCTTTGATAATTCCGTACCGGGTCATCAATGTCAAATGCTCTGCCTCCATCTGTCCGTTCAGTTCATGCTGACAACAGGGAACGGAAAATATCATATCCGCATTCCACTGGATGGCATGAAATAAAGCGAAATCCGTAGCGATATCACAGGCATGCAGCGTAACCACCATGTCCACGTCAAAGGGTGTCTGATATCCGCTGATGTCCCCCACCTGAAAGGAAAGCCCCGAATAGCCGTATTTCTCTGCCGCCTGATTGCACTTTTCAATCACGTCCGCCTTTAGATCCAGTCCAATCATCTGCACCTTCAGATGGCGGATCTGAGTAAAATAGTAGTACATGATAAAGGTCAGATAGGATTTGCCACAGCCAAAATCGATGACGTGAAGTTCCTTCTTGGGATGTTCCTCCATGGCATCGTCGATAATCTCAATGAAACGGTTGATCTGTCGGAATTTATCATACATGGAGCGAACCACTTTTCCCTCTGCAGTGAAAATTCCCATATCCACCAGAGGCGGTATGATCTCACCTTCCTGCAAAATGTACTTTTTCTTCCGATTGTGGCTTTCCACTCCACCGCTGGCCTGGGCATTGCGCTTTCGCTTGTAAGCCGGTACACCCTTTTTGGAAATCATAAGCATGTGCTCGTAGCCTTCCTCAAAGCCGTTGAGCTGACGATAGTCCGAAGACATCTGTTCAAGGAGATACTGCACCAGGGCATCCGTGTTCACATTTTGATGAAACACCTGTTTCTCGGTGTACTGCTCAATCTGGTAATAGCCTTCCTTTTTTGCCACCACGATCTTACGGTAGGGGGCCGTTTTCCGAGAGGGCTTGCTGATGATCATACGGCTGCAGGCTCCTGCAATCTGTGGTATGATCTGCTCAAGTGATTGTTCCATATCTGCTCCTTTTTATGGGGTGTTGCAAAATGTCCCTGTTCAAATTTGCACTGCCTCAATGAAGTTTGCTATTCGGTTGCAGACCGTAGAGGAACGTCGGTCCTTAATGAGTGCTTTGCACGAATTTAGTACCGCTACGTTCCGGCAAGAGCGAGAGCGTGTCTGCAACCGAATACGCAACTTCATTGAGGCACACTTTTCTGAAATAGGAAATCTAAACTCTACTGAATCCCCAGCTTTGTAATGATCTCCTGGCAGATTTCCCGCACATTTTTTCCATCAGTGGAAACCATAAGATCTGCCACTTCTTCATAGCGTGGTCTGCGTTTTTCCATCAACCCGCGAATATAGTCCACATTCATATTTCCGTTTAACAGCGGCCGGTCTTTGCTGTTTTTCACCCGGCCGTAAATGGTTTCCGGTGTAGCCGTCAGAAGCACGATATTGCCGTGGGCCTTCATATCTGCTGCGTTCTCATCCCGAAGCACCGCACCTCCGCCACAGGAAATAACCAGGTCTTCCTTCTGACCCAGATCCTTTACCAGCTGTGTCTCAATATCCCGAAATCCGTTCTCTCCGTACTTATCAAAGATCTCTGAAATGGCCATTCCCTGCTGCTCCACAATAAGCTGATCCATTTCCGCACATTCCTTGTTCAACATTTTTTTCAGGGTGTCGCACACGGTACTCTTGCCCACACCCATAAAACCGATGATATAAATATTTTTCACTTTGTTTCTCCTTCTCTGTGTTTTGATTATAGTCCAAACCTTCTTATCATTTTTGCTGTTCCAATTCTCTGATGCGTTCTCTTAGCTTTGATATTTCGTCTGCATACTTCGCGTTTTCGTCTGCATACTTCGCGTTTTCGTCTGCATACTTCGCATTTTCTTCAGCATATCTGGCATTTTCGTCAGCATATTCTGCAAGTTGTTTCTCCAGTTCGTCAATGCGGAACCTATATTTGTCATTGGGAAGTTCGATGGCTCCATCGTCTCCTCGAGACGCCACCTCAGGGCATATTATATCATTCCTAAGTTCCTCCTGCAATAAATTGAT
Organism: Roseburia sp.; assembly: GCA_051879315.1. Taxonomy (GTDB): domain Bacteria; phylum Bacillota; class Clostridia; order Lachnospirales; family Lachnospiraceae; genus Roseburia_C. The sequence continues at coordinate 587 of JBJELW010000049.1, read as the reverse complement.
TTTAGCTGATATAATCGAATTAAAAGATAGGAATTCCCATTTCCTTGCATTTTTTATTTATTATTGTATAATATAACTATAGAATTAAATAAATTCGAACACAAAATGTGTTTTGTTTTCAAGGAGGTGCATTTTTATGGCACAGGCAACTTTTAGTATCCGAATGGATGAAGGATTAAAAAAACAATTTGATTCTCTTTGTTCTGACTTTGGCATGAACGCAACAACAGCATTTAACATCTTCGCCAAAGCTGTTGTTCGAGAAAGAAAAATTCCTTTCGAAATCTCAGCCCCATCTGACACCACAAGAGATGATGCCATATCAGCGTTTTGGGAAATGCGTAAAATTGCAGAAGTAAATGGGTTACAAGATATGACTCTCGATGATATCAATGCTGAAATCGAAGCCGCTCGTTCCGGAAAGTAGGTGGTGTGATGCAATATCTTGTTAACCTTTTATTGTTACACCAAATGAACTGTTGTAAATCATAAACACCAATTGTCTAAAATAGTTTTTGAATCGAAAGATAAGAAGGGGCTGTCGCACTAAGTAATTAGTGCACAGCTCCTTTTTTGCAAAAAACAAC
>JBJELW010000048.1:0-79564 GCA_051879315.1 Roseburia sp. | reverse complement strand
TAGGAATGATATAATCGGAAGTATCGAAGCAAATGTTCAGTTCGGCAACATTACCATGGATGATGCAAAGCAACTATTGGAATTGACCGAACTTCTCTACGCACATATTTGTGCGGATTTAGAAAAGGCAGGAGGTTGTGAAGAAATGAAACCTTTACTGGATGGCGCCATCGAACTTCCCAATGACAAATATCGGTTGCGAATCGATGAGCTGGAGAAACAGCTTGCGGAATATGCTGACGAAATCTCAAGGTATGCCGACGAAATCTGCCAGCTAAAAAAGCGCATTAAAGAATTAGAACAACAAAAATAAGGCACTCTTCGTGCCTTATTTTTGTAGATTAAAATCCATTCTTTGATACTTTTAGCGAAACCCTGATTTCAGGATATTGCGCTTATTTGAGTATGCTACAATAAATATATTAAGCTACACCTATCGCATATTATTTTTAGTTGTGGGTTATTATTAGCTTTTTTGTTATACATACAACAATTACTCATATATACAAAGATGAAAATATCCATCATATCTATTTCTTTGTCATCTTTCATCCGCTGCAAATAGTCTAAAAGATATGCTTGTTTTATATTAAGAACACGTCTAATAAAAACATTAATGGTACTCTCATCTTTTGCGTCTATCTTATATGTTTTGTTTTTATGCACAAAATTTTTTATTTCTATAGCTTTTTGCTCAATTTCTTTTAGCACATTACCGTCATACAACCGTTCTATAATGTGATTAATTAAAAAATATGAAATATTGTTCTCTACCTGTGATGGACTCAATAATTTTGTGAACAACTCTATAATACAATTATCGAAATAATTATTTGTCACCACAGTGTTTACAGCTATAGTGGATGCATTATAATTCCATATTCTTTTTCTGCGGTACATATCAAAAACACATAAAAATACCATTTTTGTTAAATAATCATCGTAGAAATTTGCAAACAAACCTTTATGTTGTAAGAAATAACATGGATGCATTTCAGCATACTTATTTAGAATCGTTTGAATATCTTGTTCACTAATATTTCTCATAAAAAATCTCCTCGTTCACAATAAAATCTTTAGATATTATTAATGATTCATCAACTAACATAATTATTCTTTTTTGAAATTTGCAAATAAAATATACTATATGTAAAACATATCAAAGACAGTAAAATACACAATATCTTCACCCAATATAATATTGTGCGAAATGATGTGTATTCCTTATATATGCAATAGGATTCACACATCTCATGATTTATGTAATGATGCTTATTATCATTATTTTTATTGGCAAACCTTTTGTTTTCATAATTTTGTTTCCCCTCATTTGGCATGAGGTGTCACCGTAGGTGACGGAGTCCTGATGCCGTTTTCATATTTGACCTGACACAATCTTATTCTGATACAATAGAAATATCTTCTAATATTTTTGTTTATCTCTTATCTTTCGTACTTCACCATTTCCATAAATTCTTCTTTATCCATTTCCATCTCATTATCATAATAGTTAATATACCCTTTATATCCTTGGTCTGCTATATCATCAAAGTCAGCATAAAAATCATCATTGCTCTGAATATACCCGCATATATTCTGCAATTCATGTTCATCTACCACATATAAATACACTCTACTGTCCATGTTTACAATTCCATCATACAAATTTCCCATATTGTAATACAAAGACTCTGTATCAAGAAATTCGGGGCAATAAAACATATAAACTCTAAAATCAGGGTCCTGAACCTCTTCTACATATTCATTAAGCGTCATGTTTTTATCACTTAGCCATACAGACTCAACAGAAGGAAAACTGCTTATCACAACTTCGCCATTCAAACCATCTAGATTATGCGTGAGCTCATCTGACAACTGCAAACTGACCATTTTATCAACATAGTTATCAGCTATTCCTGTTCCGTCTGAATTTACTGAGACAGAAAACAAAATATCCGGATTATCGGTAGGATATGCAACAGCTGTGTAATAACCATCCAACGGATATTCTCTGAGCAATTCTCTAATTTCAAAATTTTCGTTATACTTGTCATGCAAAAGCTGTGTGGCAAGTTCTTCCTTCTTATTTGTGCTTGCGTTTCTATAACTTCCGCAGGCCGTGACACCTAACACCATTACTGCCCACAAAACTAATACTCCTAATAATTTTTTGTTTTTCATAAATTTACTCCTCCATCTCTTGACACGAGGTGTCACCGCAGGTGACGGAGACCTTGTGTCGGTTCATTTTTCATATTTGACTTTACACTACCCTTGTGCTCGTCGATGTATTTTCTGTCCCTACGGATATACTGGAGCTGCTGCTTGATTGCTTTTAATCTTTTTGCCGGTGCGCTTTTTGTATGCAGTGATTAATTCAGTAACTCCAGCACATAGCCATATAATACCCATTGCAGTATTTTCTCCCCAAAACCAAGCTGGCGATAGAATAATCCATATAATCGCCAAAATTAAAATCCCCTTGCTACTCATAATTGTCCCTCCCAAAAATTGGGTTTGTCAAGCAGCACATAGCTTCCATACCCCGTTTTTCACTCATTCTGGCACTGATATTTGTCTCTTAGCGGGGCATAGAAGTATGTTTGTCCTTCCCATGCCCCGGATACTTTTCCATCTCTCCTACGGATAAATCCGGTATACACCATCTTCCAATGCGCATTCCACGGTGATGGCATCTCCCTCCTGCCGCATCATGCAGCTTGGATCATCTGCAAACTTCTGACAGTAGATAGTTCCCGTCTCGTCTGCATAGTACACATAGGTATTTCCGTCCACGTCCGCATACTGAATCCGACTGATGACAAAGGTCTTTGACTCCGTCTCCACTGCTTCCGGCTCTTCCGGAGCTTCCACCTCTGCTTCATCCACGGTCTCCTCCGCAATGTCTGTTCCCATCAAGGCCCGATATTTTGAAAAACAATCATCTAATGTGGAGGCTGTGGTCACCACATTGTAGGACTCCACATTCACCATGGCATAGAGTTTCACAATACCACTGGCATCCTTTAATACCATGATGTAAGTAGGCTGCTCATCCACATTGATCAGAGACGGGAAAGATGCCTGATATCCTTTTTCCTGCACTTCTCCCTCAGCTGCTGACATGGCAGAGGATTCGTCAGCACCGGAAATATTATAGTAATGCGTCTCTCCGGTTCGTTCATTGGAAAGGATAAATCCGATGTTGGAGGCATCGTCATTCACCGAGGTCACACCGGTGTAGATCCAGATATCCCCATCCTTTGCCACATATCCGTAATTGGAGCCGTAGTAACTTTCTTCGCTTTCTTCATCATAAAATACTGTCTCCGAACATTTTTTGCATCCTTTTTTCCCAAAAATGCTGTTCATAAAGCCGTTACTGAGCTTTCCATACCAGTTGTACTGCTCCGCCAGGAGATCTCCATCGAACACCATATCCACCCACCGGGGTACCTCTTCCAGATCATAATATACACTCTCTCCGGTTACTGCGTCACAGACAATGGCTCCCTGTACCGTCTCACCGCCGAAAACACCGATGGTATAGTCATAGACGCTTGCCACATAGTAAGGCTCACCAGCCTCGTCGATTTCGAAGTGAACGTTACCGAAAATCTTTGTAGGATACTGACCTCTCAGATGACGGGTCAGATCCTTTCCGAAATAGGCCGACGGCACATACTGCATTCCCTGATCCAGAGAAACATAGGTGGCCTTCTGCCCCACCGGGTCAACCCGTACATATCCGGGCACTCCGTTCTGTTTATTTCCGCAATACTTGAAAAAACCAGCATAATCCAACGCAGAAACTTTTAACGGCGTTCCATTATAATCAATCTGGGAATAATACTCCGACACGTCATACTGACTCACCAATTCTGATAAACTTCCAATCTCCCGGTTTCCCAGAAGGATTGCACTGTCCGTGTCCATCAACGCAATCTTAGATACCGCCGTTGCCTGATCCAAATCCTCCGTAAATACACATTCCTGTGGCTGCATGATGGACGCATAAGACTGGGCATGAAACAGTTTCGCTCCTGTCAGCGAACATATCACAAGCAGAACAACCACAGCAAAGGTACCAAACAACGCAAAGCCGACAGGCTTCGCCATACCATTTCCCTGATAAGTATAGGCTCTATAAATCCCATACCAAAGCATAATCAGGCAGGTGGCCGGTACCAGAAGCACAAACAGTACATACATCCACAGCCCCACTGACTGAATGTTCAGCGCCGGCAAAAACAGATAATACATCAACACCGCAAACAAAACCCAGATAAGAGCCATCACTACGGCAGCGCCCCTGCCTTTCCCGACTCCCGCTCTGTAATTTGATGCGTGTATCTTTTTTCCTTTTTTTGACATATTCATACCCCTTTTCTTTTGGTGCAAGTTGTATTATTTGGATAATACAGTAATACTTTTACTTGAAAGTGTCAAGAGATATTTTCTCGGACTATCTGTCATATTTTCGACTCTGATCTCTTCTCTCCTTTATTTTCTCCAGCAGATACGCCGGAATGGGCATATGTCTTGTGCCGTCCCCAAGCTTGATATAGGGCTTGTTGTCCCCGTGAAAATCAGAGCCACCGGAAACAAAGAGATCAAACTATTTCGCCAGCCGTTTCATGTTGGCCTCATCCCCCAGCTGATAGGTGGAATACACCGCTTCTATGCCATCCAGCCCTGCATCCCGCAAAATCTCCACCAGCTTTTCTAACCGATTTCCATTCATGTGATAAAGCACGGGATGTGCCAGAACTGCCACTCCTCCTGCTTGATGAATCAGCCCGATTGCCTGCTGTGGCAACACCTTTGCCCGGGACACGAAATAGGGACAATCATCCCCAATATATTTTTCAAACACCTGCTCCATGGATTTCACCTGTCCGTGATTTACCAGATATCTGGCAATGTTGGCCCTGGTAATAACGCAGTCCGGATTCTCCGCCACAAGGCTTTCGTAATCGATGGAAAGCCCGGCCTCTTCCCGCAGCTTTTCCACCATGATTTCATTGCGCCGGAACCTGGAATCCCGAAATTCCTGTAATCTGTCTTGTAGCAACACATTTTCCGGATCAATATAAAGACCCACAATGTGAATTTCCTTTTCTTCCCATTCACAGGAAATTTCCACACCGGGGATGATTTCAATTTCCTGACTCTCTGCCGCCTTTATGGCCTCCGGAATTCCAGTAATACAGTCATGGTCCGTCAGCGCCATGGCTTTAAGCCCTGTTTTTACAGCCAGCTCCACCAGCTCGGTGGGGGTACATGTGCCATCCGAGCAGGTAGAATGCACATGCAGATCAATTCTTCCTGTTATCAAATCCATTCCTTCCTTTCTCTTGACACGAGGTGTCACCGCAGGTGACGTACATATCCCCAAAGGTCGCTACGCGCTGCTTTGGGGACAACACTTGTGTCGGTTTTCATATTTGACTTGACACTATTTCTATCCTCTCTACCACCGGCTACGACTCTGAGAGAATCGTAGTCAGTGGTAGTCAATATAACGTAGAAACTCCCAAGTGAAATCACCTGGGAGCTTCCTTTATTGTGCCATTCATTGATAAGCAATTGCAATTACCCATAAAGATAATCACATGAGATAATTACGCGTAAATCTTACAAGCCTGCCGAAACAGTTTGTCAAATTCGTCCGACTCCTGTTTCTTCTGTTTCCGTTGATACTGTTCCCGAGTTCCTCCCTGCGCAGAGTTCATAACACCTGCTACAACCATGGCTGACGGAACTGTAAAAAAAGTTTCATACCCTTTCATAGCCAGATCCCTCCTTGGAATGTATTTCATCGGTTACAAACACATTATGACTTATTTTCCACGTTTTGTCAACAAGTTATCCACAGGGTTTTGTTGATTTTAAACATTTTACTCACAAAAATCGGTGGATAACCCTGCAATTTGTGAAAAATGCAAAAATTAATCCACCGATTATGCACATTTATCGTCTTTAAGCCGATGCTGTAATACTGCAGATTCAATTAAAATTGACACATTTATATTTTTTCATCCGATTGCGTAACTGGTTCCGCAGGGGTAAAGACACGTTCTTTGCTGACATCCTTTGGTTTCGGTGCCTCCGCATCTGCCTCATCGCAGAAGATCTGCTGGGAATTAATCAGCAGTTTACCCCGCTTGTCAATCTTTTCATAAGAGCCATCCGGCTGCAGGATATTTGCCTTCACATTATCTGCGAACTCCAGCTCCAGAATATGCATCACCTTATCCTTGAGAACCGGGTCCTCCACTGGGAAGATAATCTCCACACGGCGATCCAGGTTACGAGGCATCCAGTCAGCACTGCCCATATATACCTCTTCCTGCCCGTCATTGTAGAAATAAAAGATCCGGCTGTGCTCCAGATAATTTCCCACAATAGAACGCACATGAATATTCTCGCTGACTCCGGGAATTCCCACCTTCAGACAGCAGATTCCACGCACCAGCAGATTGATCTCCACGCCTGCTGCCGACGCATCGTAGAGGGCTGCAATAATCTCTGCATCGCAAAGGGAATTCATCTTTGCCGTGATCTTCGCTGCCTTTCCCTCCCGGGCATGTTTTGCTTCCCGCCCAATGAGTTTCAGGAACTTATTTCTCAGCCAGATGGGCGCCACCACCAGACGATTCCAGCTCAACGGCTCAGAATATCCGCTCAACATATTAAACACTGCGGTTGCATCCTCGCCGATGGCCTCGGAACAGGTAAAGATTCCGCAATCCGTATAAAGCTTCGCTGTAGAATCATTGTAATTACCGGTACCCAGATGCACATACCGGCAGATTCCTTCATCTTCCTTTCGCACCACCAGAGCAATCTTGCTGTGGGTCTTTAAGCCCACCAGGCCATAAATTACATGACAGCCTGCTTTCTCCAGCTTTCTGGCCCAGACAATATTATTTTCCTCATCAAAACGTGCCTTTAACTCCACAAGGACGGTAACCTGTTTGCCGTTCTCCGCCGCCTGAGCCAAGGAGGCGATGATAGGCGAATTTCCACTGACACGGTACAGTGTCTGCTTGATGGCCAGTACATCCGGATCCTTCGCCGCCTGCCGGATAAAATCTACCACCGGGTCAAAGGTCTGATAGGGATGATGGAGCAAAATATCACCTTTTTTGATTGCATCAAAAATATTGGCTCCCTGGGGAATCTGAGGCACCCGCTGGGGAACATGCTGCTTGTAGCGCAGGTCATCACAGCCCGGCAGCCCATACATTTTCATAAGGAAGGTCAGATCCACCGGTCCGTTGATCTCATAAATATCATCCTCAGACTCTATATGGAGTTCCTGCTGCAAGAACTTCAGCAAACGTTTGTCAATCTTATCCTCCACCTCCAGCCGGATTACTTCGCCCCACTGGCGTTTCTTTAACTGCTTCTCAATCTCCTTTAACAGATCCTCCGCCTCATCCTCATCGATGGTAAGATCTGCATTTCTCATGATACGATACGGGTAGGCACAGATCACATTGTAATTGGAAAACAGTTTGGATATATTTTTCTCGATAACCTGCTCCAGCAAAAGGAAACTCTGTTCTCCCTCCTTTGCTGAAGGCACCGGAACCAGTCTGGGCAGTACCGACGGCACCTGTACCGTGGCATACTCATACACTGCTTTTTCCTTCTTGGAGGTTTTTTCTTTTTTCACAAGACCTTTGGTGTCCGCTTTCTTTTCAAGCAATGCCACAATATTTAACGTCTTATTGCGAATCAGCGGGAATGGACGGGAAGCATCCACTGCCATAGGAGTCAGCACCGGATAGACATTCTCATCAAAATACCGGTCCACATAATCAGACTGCTCCTCATTCAGGTCCTCAAACGCATCAATGATGTAGATTCCTCTGGTATGTAACAGTGGCAACAGAGAACGATTGTAGGTAGAATACTGCAGCTCCACCAGTTCCCTGGTATCATGGTTGATAGCTTTGAGCTGTTCGGACGCAGTCATTCCAGCAATATCCGGCTTCTTATATCCCGCATGGACCATGTCACGCAGGGATGCCACTCGTACCATGAAAAATTCATCCAGATTGGAGGAAGTGATACTGACAAACTTTAACCGCTCCAAAAGTGGAATATTCTTATCTCTCGCTTCATTCAGACATCTGACCTCAAACTTCAGCCAGCTTAACTCCCGGTTTTCAAAATACTCCGGATTCATGTACTCTTTTAATTTTTCCATTCTGCACATTTCTCCTAACTTTATAATTTATAAAACCATAACCTTTTTCGTTTTAATCACGGGTTTGAGACTGAACACTTCCTCAAACATGGATGACTTACTGTCAAAAAGCCCTTTTTCCAGTGTAAAATCCTCCTCCGTCTCGATGGTGATCACAAAATTCCGTTCCGAAATAGCTGCCTTAACATTCTTGAATTTCTGCTTGTGGCTGCGGTCCAGTGCATTTGCCACCCGCAGGATGGCTGCAAGCTTGGTGACGGTGAGATAGCTTTGCCGGTCCAGCTTATCCGCCAGTTTCTCGTAAGCCTCCAACGGCAGAGTGTTAAACAGAACGCTGCAGGCCACAATTTCCCGTTCCAGATGGCTTAACCCAATAATTTCGGAAGACATGATGATCTGGTAGGAATTTTGGGCTCCGCTTACCAGGCTGACATACTTTCCGCAATCATGAACAATGGCCGCAGTCTGCAACAGCAGACGCTCCCGTTTTCCCAGACCGTGAACCTTTTTGAGCGCATCGAAAATCATAAGAGACATCTGCTGCAGTGCTTCCAAATGGGGCAAGTAGCCGAAATACCGGCTTGCCAGATGTTTAGATGCAGACAAAACATCTGCCTCGAAATCATGTCCCGCCTTTACCATGTTATGCTTTCGTGCATAATCGTATGCGATACCGTCCGTAATATCCATTCCCGGTGTACACACGGTCTTTGCATTCAGCTCCTGCACAATACTGCGATACATAATCAATGCCGGCACGATCAGCGGGTCGTTCTCGTTGGCAAGATTCAACTCTCCTGCCAGCTGTTCCAAATCCCTGCCCTGAAGCATCTGAATGTAAGAGCAGAAACGATAAGCCTCTGTCCTGCGGCTGTCATTTTCCTTCTGCAGGCGTTTCATCACCGATGCACAATAGTCTCCCATCAGAATCACATACTGAATGTCCTGATCTTCCTTTAAATACAGGGAGCGGAACACTTCCAGTTCCTTGTCCACCAGCTCCTGTATCTGCCGTTCATAGTGCGATGCGATATCTCCCACACCGGAGAGTTTTTCCTTCAGCCGCATCATACCCAGCATCAGATGCTGGGTGGTCACCACATGCCCGTTCAAAAACAGTGTGATCTGAAGACTTGTTCCTCCCACATCCACCACCGCTGCACTCTCTCTGGTCATATCATCAAAATCCGGTGCACAGGCCACCGCCTGATATCCGATAAAACGCTGCTCAGAGTTGCTCAGGAACTTCACTTCCAGCTTGGTCCGCATACGGATCTGATCCAGCAGAAACATGTAATTTTGTGCCTCTTTTAAAGCAATCCCGGTGTAAGCCTGGTATTCATCCACCCGGTAACTTTCCATGATGCCCGCATACTCTTTTAAGACACGGCACAGCTCGTCCGCCATCTCATATCCCACATATCCGTTGGCATAAACATCCTTTCCCAGCTCCATCCTGTGACGGATATGATCTACCACATGTACGCCCTTTTTGACGGATATCTCAAAAATCTTCATACTGATCTCGTAGGATCCAATATAAATTGCCGCAAACGTCTTCATCTGTATCCTCCTCGTAAAATATTATTCTCTGCTATGAACAATCTTTTCCTAACAGATAATTGATAAACTGCTGGGCAGTACGTCCGGACAGGCCTCCATGGCTCAATTCCCACTTGTTGGCCTCCGCCAGCAGCTCTTCCTCCTCCATATGAACCTGCTGTTTTCTGGCAAGTTCCTTTACAATCGTCTGGAATTCTTTTTTGGTGGGTGCCCCAAAATAAATGGATACACCAAAACGATATACCAAAGACAACTTCTCCTGAACAGTATCTGAGGTGTGCATATCCTCCCGGACCTCTTCTTTGTCGGAGAAATTCTCCCGGATCAGATGTCTTCTGTTTGAGGTTGCGTAGATCAGGATATTGTCCGGTTTCTGCTCCAAACCGCCTTCAATGACAGCTTTCAGATATTTATACTCAATCTCAAACTCTTCAAAGGACAGATCGTCCATATATATAATAAATCGATAGTTCCGGTTTTTGATCATGGCAATGACTTTATTCAAATCCTGAAACTGATGCTTATATACCTCAATCATGCGCAGACCATCATCATAATACTGATTGACGATGGCTTTGATGCTGGTGGACTTTCCGGTACCGGCATCGCCAAACAGCAGGCAGTTATTGGCTTTTCGTCCTTTTACAAATGCCTCTGTATTGTCAACCAGTTTCTTTTTTGCTATCTCATATCCCACCAGATCATCCAGGTGCACATGGGCAATCTTGGTAATGGGCACCAGCTTCACCCCGTCCTGATCGTGTTCAATGCGAAATGCCTTGTGCAAACCTATATCGCCCACGCCAAAACGGCGGTAAAAATCCGTCACGGCCGCCTTAAATTCCTCCGGATCCTTTGCCTGATCCAGAGTGACAGCCAGTTCACAGATGCAATCCCGGATCCGCTTGTTAAACACAGATCCTGCATCCTCCGTTCCCTGATAAGCCAGCAGAATGTCCAGATCCTCCACGCCCAGGGTATCTGCCATTTTCTGTAGCGGGAAATCAAACAGTTCCTTCATGATCTTAAAATCATGGAGTGCCACCGCATTAATGCTGCCGTCCACTTCCCCCTTCATCTCACAGGCAGTGCTGTATGCATTTTCATTATTCACCATGAGAAAAGCCAGAAAACAATGCCACAGATTTCCCTGAAAACCATGACTCACCGAAAGCTCCATGAGCTTGTTTATACACTCATAATACAGTGCAATTAAATCACTCTTATTGTAAAATTCACTATCATAATTTTCTAAAATCCATGTAAAGTCATAAAATAATTTTCCGTTTCTAAAGTTCTTATACAAAATTAAATCTCTTGTGCTCTTCATGATGTCTGATGCTCCTTTAATAATTTCCAAGTATTTTCAAATTTTCCGTCTCTTCCCGCAGTCCCTGCAATGCATTCTGCACGGAACCTTCGTTGAGATTTCCCTCAATGTCCACAAAAAAGCGGTATTCCCAGTTGCTCTCGTCACCGTTTCTCTCTCCCAGCGGACGGGATTCGATTTTCGTCATATTGATCTCATTGTATATAAAATGCGACAGGATATGGTACAAGGAACCACTGACATGGGGAATCTCAAAGCAGAGGCTGATTTTCCCGGCACCCTTTAAAAACATTTTCTTTCCAGTGACAATAACAAAACGGGTACAGTTGTTGGGATTGTCCTGTATGCCCTGCTTTAAAATGGTAAGATCATAAAGTTCTGCCGTCAGACTGCTGGCGATGGCTGCCTGATTTTTCATCCCATCCTCCTTCACCTTAAGGGCAGATCCCGCAGTATTTTTCAGGCTCTTAGACTCCCAGTTCCGGTGCTCCTCCAGGAAATGACTGCACTGCATCAATGCCTGGGGGTGGGAATAAACCGTATCAATGTCCTCTATGGCAGCGCCGGGATAACCCAGCAGACAATGCTCCACTTTAACAAACTGCTCTCCCACTATGTAATGATCATACTCCGCCAGAAGATCGTAATTTTCCGATACACTTCCCGCAGTGGAATTCTCAATAGGAAGCACAGCGTAGTCCGCCTGCCCGGTGGCAATGGCCTCCATGGCATCCCGCCAGGTTTCTACATGAAAGCTATTGGTGGAATCCGCAAAATAGGAGCGCATAGCCAGATGGCTGTAGGCACCCTCCACTCCCTGATATACGATGCGGGGGTGCTGCTGGGGAAGTCCATCCACCTCCTCAAAGGTGATCCGGGGCGATACCCCCTTCTCCAACATCAATTGATACTGACGCTTGCGACTCATACTCATAAGCTGCTCAAACAGTTCTCGGCCTCCACGCTTTAATTTCGGATCCGTCACCAGATCTGTCACAGAATCTAATTTCTGCTGTTCTCTCTCTTTATCAAATACTTTTTTCCCGGCTGACAGTTTGTACTCTGCCACCTGCTCGGTAAGGGCCATACGCTTTTCGTATAACGCCACCATCTGTTTGTCTATCCGGTCAATATCTGCTCTTATATCTGTCAAGTCTCTCATTAATTCACGCACCTTTATCCTTTTTGGGTACAGTAACCCTATTTTTACTATCATACCCCATTCGGTTTGTGGTTGCAAGTTGGAAAAAACAGGCAACCTGTCCTAACTAATCTACTGCACCCATGCGCCGGATGCGCTTAAGCGATAGCCGCCAATGACCACGTCGTGCGCCATGGCTCCGTTGGAGTACATATAATACCAGTTTGCTCCATCCCAGATCCAGCCGGTCTGCATCGCTCCGCTTTCATCCATATAGTACCAGTTGCCCCCATCTGATACCCATCCGGTCTGCATCGCTCCGCTTTCGTCCATGTAATACCAGGTGCCTCCGTCTGATACCCAGCCGGTCTGCATTGCTCCGCTGGCATTCATGTAATACCAGTTATTTCCATCCCATACCCAGCCGGTCTGCATTGCTCCACTGGCACTCATGTAATACCAGTTATTTCCATCCCATACCCAGCCGGTCTGCATTGCTCCGCTGCTTCCTAAGTAATACCAGTCGCTTCCGCTTCTGTACCAGCCGGTCTCCATATATCCGGCTGCATCAAAGACGTACCATTCTCCCTCGATCTTGCTCCAGCCACCCACAGGATAACTGCCGTCCTCTGAGACATACCACCATTTCCCGTTGTCTAACTTCCAGCTTCCGCCTGTGATGCCTGGGTCTGTGGAAGGTGTGGTGTTGTCTGACGTGTTCGAATCATTTTCTGCCTTTGCTATAATTACAGACTTTTGTCCTGTAATGGTACTATAATTCTCTTTCTGAATCTTATAGTACACCGTATAAGTTCCGACACCGGTGAACATGGGATTTTCTGTGCTGTAAGTTGTTCCATCAGTACTGTAGGTTACGGTTGTATCTGCCGGCTTCGTTACATTGACCGTTATGCCATGAGGCTTTCCGTCATAGGTTCCACTGTAGCCAGCAGTTGTATAACTAATCACACCATTTGCAACAGTAAGGGTAATGGTTTTCTCGCCCGCTGCATAGATTCCGTTAGCTGCGGTGGATACCTTTATCCGGAAGATTCCGGTTTTTGTTACCGTGAGGATGGTTCCCTTCAACGTTCCTGCTCCATCCCCTGTGATAATGGAATAAGTGACTGCTCCGGCATTTCCGTCAATGGTAAAATATTTTGACACATCAATGGTTGCTCCGGTATAAGTAATGCTTGCATCTGTTCCGGTTATGGTGACCGGTATTGCGTTTTCTTTTGCCAGCTTGGCATAAGCCGTATGATTCTCTGTAGTTTCCAGCCAGATTTTGCAGCTTCCAAGGCTCGGAGCCGCCTCCAATGAAAGTGCGGTCTTGATCTGCTCTGCTGTCACAACAATCGTTCCTTCCACCGGCACGCTGTAATACCAATCCTGCGAAACTCCGCCTATCGTTCCTTTGCCCTGTACCACAAGTGAAACAGTTCCCGTTGCATTTACATCCTTCTGTGCTACAATATGACCCTCATTTGTATCCGCATCATATATGACGGTTCCGATGGATTTATTGATTCCATTCAGCCTCAATGTCATCGCCGTACCCTCTGCTATCGTTCCTGACTCTGCGGATGACAATGATGCTGCTCTCGCAGCAGATGCAAAGAGTACAGATGACAGATTCAGATTGGAAGCAGGCTGAATACTGTTAGTTTGAAGTGCAACATCCGCACTACCCGTTGCATATATTTTGGCAGTCTGTGCCAATCCACCAAGGGATTGTTCTAAGACGCCAGGTGAACGCAGCCAGATACTCGTTTCTGTTAAATACTTTCTAGGTATCCCAACATTTCCGCCACTTCCTCCATATATTGTGTCCCCTCCATTTGTTCCAAGCAGTGCATACAGTTTGTCTGTGGTAGTGTAGTTCTTATTATTATAGGTATCACTGGTAGTCACCGTTGTTTCATTCATCAAACTTTGCTCCACCTGAGTAAAATAGTTTGAATCCTCTGCTATGCTCTCCAGTTCGCCACGGAGTCTGCTTACTCCGTAATGATTCCTATAAACACTTGTCGGTTTTGATTCATTCCCATAAATACAGCTTCCGAATAATGATTGTTGATTTTCTTCCAAATCATTTATCGCGTAGATATTACCAGATACTTTATCCTCATCAGGAGACTTAAAGTAATTAAAATAAAAATTATTCTTAATAGGGCTCGCAGCAAAGATGACAGTATTATTTCCGTTAACACCCTCATCTTTTCCCAGTATGTACCATTCCAGTGGATTTCCAGCACTGTCTTTACCGAAAACGATTTTTCCTTTGGTAATGATAACATTATTATTCTCATCCGTACGTCCGGCAAGACTGAAAGTATCCATCATCTCCCCCGACGTGGCAAATGCTGTCACGCTGGGCGTGCTCTCTCCGACGGATGCCTGCACATGTCTGATACTCCCGGGCATACCGGGAATGATTCCTGCCAACAATACGGAGGACAGGAACAGCACGGCTCCTCTTTTCAACTTCTGCTTGATATGTTTCATATTTTCTCCTTTTCTAGTATTTTGCTTCACCACAGGTGAAAATAATACTCCTATGACATGGATTCTACCACCCCTGCAACTTCCAGGCAATACTTCTGGGATAAATAGAGATTGGGTGAAATAAATCGACATAAAAACGTTTTCATTCCTATAAAATCAAGTACTACTAAGTTGCGATTTTTCCTGCCATCCTTTATACTGATTATACGAGGGAAAGGTGATTCTATGAAGAAAAAAACACGGACTATTTTGATATGGCTGGTTGTGCTGCTGGTGATCAGTGGTATCGCCATTGCAAATTATATCAGCACACGGACCATTTATAACGATGGATATGTGGTGGGCAATACCACAGGGAATCTGTATAACGGCGGACTTTTCTGCGAAAGCGAAGGACAGATTTTTTTCAGCAATCCAAAGGATGGACATAAGCTTTATGTGATGGATGCGGATGGCAGCAATGCAAAAAAGCTTTGCGATGACGTGGCATCCTACATCAATACAGATGAGCACTATGTGTATTATGTGCGAAATAACGGCAGCAACGATGTGGCATTGTCCTTTTTGCAGGTGTCCACCAACAGTCTGTGCCGTATTCCGCGGGACGGCGGAAAGATAAAAATTTTAGATGATGCCCCCAGCCTCTATGCTTCTCTGGTGGGAAACAATATTTACTACATCCATTACGATGAAAAAGAAGCCTCCACACTGTACCGGGTGCGTATCGACGGTTCGGAGTGTACACAGATTTCCAAAACACCTTACAAGACCTGTGCGGTGGAAAATGGTTTTCTCTATTTCAACGAGGAAAACTACAACCACAACTTGATGGCGATGGATACCGCCAGTGACAGCATCTCCACCCTATATGAGTGTGTCTGCTATGAGCCCACGGTTGTAGACGGCATTGCCTACTATATGGACGGGGAACGGGACTACGGAATTACACGGGTAGACTTATCCTATGCCGTACCCACCACCGTGGTATCTGACCGGGTGGACTGTTACAACATCTATGAAGATGGGATTTTTTATCAGAAAAATGCGGGGGATGCCTCAGGCATCTATCGATGTAACTTAGACGGCAGCAACGAAGAACTGATTATGGAAGGAACCTTCACTTCCATTCACACCACGTCCAATATGCTGTACTTCTACGATTTCAATAGTGATTCTGTCTGTTATCAGATGCCTATTGAAGGCGGCGCAGTGACTCCCTTTGAGGTGGATGCGGATTAAATATATAAAATTTAAAATAATCTTATTTATAAGAATGAATTTTGCGATTCTGTGGCAGACCGTAGAGGAACGTCGGTCCTTAATGAGTGCTTTGCACGAATTTAGTACCGCTACGTTCCGGCAAGAGCGAGAGCGTGTCTGCAACAGAACGCAAATTCATTCTAAAAATAATATATTACCTCTTATAAATTTGTCCTTACCAGCTTCGGCTTATACCCTTTCTTCTCCAGAGCATCCATAATCTGCTTCTTATGCTCGGTTCCAAAACTTTCCAACGTGATACGAAGCTCCACAGCTGCATTCCGGTTGATGGACACGAACTGATTGTGCTCCAGCTTGATCACGTTACCCTGCTGCTTTGCAATGGTATCGGACACTTTGGTCAGTTCTCCCGGCTTGTCCGGAAGCAGTACAGACACGGTAAAGATACGGTCTCTGAAAATCAACCCCTGCTGCACCACAGAGGACATGGTGATCACATCCATATTTCCACCGCTTAAAATGGAAACCACGCGCTTATCCTTCACATTCAAATGCTTGGCAGCAGCCACGGTAAGTAAACCGGAATTCTCCACGATCATCTTATGGTTCTCCACCATATCCAAAAATGCAACAACAAGTTCATCATCCTCAATGGTGATGATGTCGTCTAAATTCTTCTTAATGTAGGGGAAAATCTTCTCCCCCGGTGTTTTAACCGCGGTACCATCTGCAATGGTATTCACATTGGGTAAAGTCACCACTTTTCCCGCCTCAAAAGAAGCCTTCATGCAGCTGGCTCCCGCCGGCTCCACACCGATGACCTTGATTTTGGGATTCAACAGCTTGGCCAAAGTGGATACACCGGTGGCCAGTCCGCCTCCTCCGATGGGCACCAGGATATACTCCACCAGGGGCAGTTCTTTGAAAATCTCCATGGCGATGGTTCCCTGTCCGGTGGCCACCGTCAGATCGTCGAAGGGATGAATAAAGGTATAGCCTTCCTTCTCCGCCAGCTCATAGGCATGGGCACAGGCCTCGTCGTACACATCCCCGTAAAGCACCACGTTGGCACCGTAACTCTTGGTGCGGTTCACCTTGATCAACGGTGTGGTGGTGGGCATTACGATGGTTGCTTTGCAGCCGTAGCATTTTGCCGCATAGGCCACGCCCTGGGCATGATTTCCGGCAGAAGCGGTAATCAGTCCCTTCTGTCGTTCTTCCTCAGAAAGGGTGCTGATCTTATAGTAGGCACCGCGCACCTTATATGCACCGGTAAACTGCATATTCTCCGGCTTTAAATACACTTTGTTTCCTGTCTGTTCACTTAAGAAGTTGCTGTAAACCAGTTTCGTCTCCAGCGTAACCTCTTTTACCTTCTCACTTGCTTCTTCGAATTTATCCAATGTCAACATGATTCTTCTCCTTCTTCCTTCACATCAAACAGGGCGTTGACAAACTGCTCTGAATCAAATTTCTGTAAATCATCAATGGTCTCTCCCACTCCGATATATTTCACCGGAATGCCCAGCTCGGACTGGATTGCCACGGCAATTCCCCCTTTGGCGGTTCCATCCATCTTCGTCAAAATGATGCCGGTAATCTCCGCCGCCTCGGAAAACTGCTTCGCCTGGGACAGGGCGTTCTGTCCTGTGGTGGCATCCAACACCACCAGAGTTTCCCGGTATGCATCCGGGTACTCCTTCTCCAGGATACGGTTTATTTTTTTCAATTCCTCCATCAGGTTCTTTTTATTGTGGAGTCTTCCTGCCGTATCACACAGCAGCACATCCGCATTTCTGGCCTTGGCAGCTGCCACCGCATCGTAAACCACGGCTCCGGGATCTGCTCCCTCCTGGCCGCCGATCATCTCCACGCCGGCCCGGTTGGCCCACTCCTTAAGCTGATTGCCTGCGGCAGCACGGAAGGTATCTGCCGCAGCCAGCACCACACGTTTTCCCTGACCTTTCAGTTTTCCTGCCAGCTTTCCCACGGAAGTGGTCTTTCCCACACCGTTTACACCAATCACCAGCACTACAGACTTTTCTTCCTCAAAACGATAGGCCGTCTCTCCCACATTCATTTTGTCCTTAATGCTCTGGATCAAAAGCTCCTTACAGGCTGCAGGCTCCTTGATTTTCTCTTCCTTGACCCGGCGTTTTAAGTCCTCAATAATATCTTCAGTGGCCCGGACACCCAGATCTCCCATGACTAAAATTTCCTCGATCTCCTCGTAGAAATCGTCGTCAATATTGGTAAATCCGTGGAATACCGCATCGATTCCCGCTACAATATTGTTTCTTGTCTTGGTCAGACCGGATACCAGTCTGGCAAAAAAACCTTTCTTTTCTTCCATGCTGTCACTTCTTTCTATAAATATTATTTATCCAAATCGCCTTCAATAAGGTTGACGCTTACCAGGGTGGATACGCCCTTCTCCTGCATGGTGATACCATACAGTCGGTCTGCTGCCGCCATGGTACCACGTCTGTGGGTGATTACAATAAACTGTGTATTTTTCGTCAGCTTATGCAGATAATTTGCAAATCTTCCCACGTTGGAATCGTCCAGCGCCGCCTCAATCTCGTCCAAGAGACAGAAGGGTGAGGGTTTCAGGTTCTGGATTGCAAATAATAGCGCAATGGCCGTCAGGGATTTCTCTCCTCCGGAAAGCTGCAACATGTTCTGCAGCTTCTTTCCCGGTGGCTGTGCGATAATACGGATACCGCACTCCAAGATATCCTCGTCCTCCACCAGCTCCAGGGTCCCTTTTCCACCGCCGAAAAGCTGTTTAAAAGCCTTGTCAAACTCGATCTGAATCTCTGCGAAACGCTCGGTAAACTGTTTTCTCATTCCGGTATCCAGATCCTGAATGATACCAAGCAGGGTTGCCTCCGCTTCCACCAGATCATCATGCTGTGTCTTAAGGAAGCCATACCGCTCGCTGAGTTCTTTGTATTCCTCAATGGCATTGACATTCACATCCCCCAGCTTCCGGATTTCGTCCTTGATACCGCTGACCTGTTTTTTCAGCTCCGGCAGATTCTGATAATTCTCATCCCGCAATGCCTTGGCATTGTGGGGGGTAAGTTCGTACTCTTCCCACATGTAATTGGTCTGATACTCGCTGGCTTCCTCTAACTTCTCACGCTGACTGTTCAGACGGAAAATCTCTTTATCCAGGTTCGTAATCTCCTTGGAAATTTCCTCCCTCTTCTCAAAAAATCCCTTGTAAGACGCAGACATTTCCTCTCTCGCCTTGGTCTGCTCACTAATCTGTTTCTCTAATTCTGCATAGTTCTCATCGGAGGCAAGAATCGTCTTTTTGATCTCTTCGATATCCTTCTCTTTCTGTATCGCATCATCCTTAGAAGTTTTCGACTGTTCAATCATCTGCTGTGCTTCCTCATCCGCACGTCTGATTTCCTCATTGACACGATCCAGATTCTCCTGCAAGAACTCTGCCTTCTGCCCGAAAGAAGCTTCCTCTAAGAGCACTGCGGAAACAGCCTTGGACGCCTCTTCTTCCATGCCCATCTGCTGATCCAGAATGCTTTGGAATTTTTCTGACTCGGCACCAATTTCCTTTTCCCGATCCTCTGCTGCTATGAGATCTTCCTCTGTCCTTTTCTTTTCCCTGCGGATTTCCGCCAGCTGATCCTCAATTTCCTGACTTTCTTTTTTCAGTCCTTCATATACAGAAAGACTCTCGTCCTTCTGCTGTCTTACACGATCCACGTTGATCTTGGCAGTGTTCTGCTCTAAATACTTCTCCTGTAAATCCTGGCGCAGCTGCTCTAACTCCTGACGAAGCAGTTCCTGCGCGGTCTTTATCTCCTCTTCCCGCTCCCTGCATTTGCTGATGGTATCCTTAATGGTTGCAATCTTTTTCTCCAGGTCGTCAATCTCCCGCTTCCGTCCCAGAAGATTACTGTTGTTTTTGAAGGCTCCACCTGCCATGGAACCGCCCGGACTTAGATACTCTCCCTCCAGGGTGACAATATGTAAGGAATATTTGCTCTTTCGCGCCAGTGCCACTGCGTGATCGATATGATCCACAACGAACACCCTGCCCAAAAGATATGCCATGATCCCTTCGTATTCCTCTTTGGTCTTTACCAGAGTATTGGCATTGCCGATGACTCCCGGCTCAGACAGATAAATATCATTTTTACTGTTATCCTTTCCGGTGACACTGGTCAGCGGCAGGAAAGTTGCCCGTCCGAATCGATTTTCTTTCAGATACCGGATCATTTTCTTGGCGGTGTCTTCATCTTTGGTGACAATATTCTGGATATTTCCTCCCAGAGCCGTCTCGATGGCTGTCTCATACTTTTTCTCAACCTTGATGAGATCCGCCACAACGCCTAAAATACCGGCATTTTTCTCCTTCTGCTCCATCACACGGCGGATACTGTTACCGTAACCATCATAACGCTCCGCAATATTTTTTAAGGATTCCAGTCTGGACTGCTGTTTGTGATACTCCCCGGTAGCCTGTTCCAGTTCTCCCCGGTTTGCAGCGGTCTTCTGCCTCCACTCTGCCATCCTGGCAGAATCCTCTTTCTCCTTTTGTTTTAATTCCTCGATGGAATGATTTACCTGCTGCAGTGCCTGCTGGTACTCCTCCAACACACTGTCCAGATCCGCTTCTTCGCTCTTGCGCTTTAACAATCGCTGATTCAGCTGGGCCTTGCGAATGTTCACCTGCTCTGCCATGGTGTCGAATTTCTGCTGTTTTGCCTTCAGGGAAGCCTTCCTGTTCAACAGTTCAATGATCTCGTTTTTCCCGTCCTCGATTCCCTGATTGCAGCGGGCAATCTCATCCTGAATGGCCTTCAGTTCACTCTCTGCTTTTTCCTTGCGCAGACTGATCTCCTCCATCTGCTGATCCAGTTCCTGCTTGGAAGAAAGGTAACCTTCTAACTGCCGGGACTTCTCCGCCTTATTCGCCGCAATCTGATCCAGTCTCTGCTGCAGGGTCTCCTCCGCAGTCTGAGCTGCCTTGATCTGCTCCTTCAGCACATTGATCTGGCCTTCCAGTTTCCCCTTCATCACATTGGTATTGCTGAGATTCTCCCGGCTCTCATTGATAGCTGCATCCATGGCCTCCATATCCTGCTCCATTTTTTCATACTGAAGCTTGATATTCTCATAAGCCTCGTTGCTGTCCTTTAAATGACCGTCAGCGATCTGATACTTTTTCTCCACATCAGCAAGTTCCCCATCGATGCGCTCCACTTCCAGAAGGAACATGTTTACATCCAAAGTCTTTAACTCTTCCTTTTTCTTCAGATAGATCTTTGCCTTTTCGGACTGCTTCTCCAGGGGGCCCACCTGACGCTCCAGCTCCGCCAGAATGTCATTAACACGGACAAGATTCTCCCGCTCGCTGTCCAGCTTTTTCTGTGCAACAACCTTTCTGCTCTTGTATTTCACAATACCGGCCGCCTCGTCAAAAAGCTCCCGACGCTCCTCCGGTTTTCCGCTCAGAATCTTTTCGATCTGACCCTGACCGATAATGGAGTAGCCTTCTTTTCCGATACCCGTATCATAAAAAAGCTCGCTGACATCCTTTAATCTGCAGGGGTTCCCATTGATCAGGTACTCACTCTCCCCGGAACGGTACACTCTTCTGGCCACTGTCACCTCAGAAAAATCAATGGCCAGCTGATGATCCGCATTATCCAGGGTAAGGGCCACATAGGCATAACTTAAGGGCTTACGGTTTTCCGTACCCGCAAAAATTACATCCTGCATACTGGCTCCACGCAACTGCTTGGCACTCTTTTCTCCCAACACCCAGCGCACCGCATCCGCCACATTACTTTTTCCACTACCGTTAGGGCCTACAATGCCTGTAATTCCATTGTGAAAATCAAATACAATCTTGTTTGCAAATGATTTGAAGCCATGTATCTCAATACTTTTTAAATACATATATTCCTATCCTTTCGACTACTTGTCCTGTTTTTTCAATTCCAACAACGCGTGATAAGCAGCCTCCTGCTCCGCAGCCTTTTTGGTATGTCCTTTTCCCTCACCGATGACACGGTCTCCAATGAGCGCCTCCGTAACAAAACACTTATCGTGATCCGGGCCTTCCTCCCGCACCAGACGATAACGGAGTTCCTCGTTTCCACTGCCCTGCACCAACTCCTGCAAGATAGTCTTGCTATCATAAAAGAGCTGCTTGTGTTCAATATCCGTTAAGATAAATTTTAACACAAACTCTTTTGCACTAGCAAAACCACCATCCAAATAGATTGCACCAATCACTGCCTCCAAAGCATCAGATAGAATGGATTTCCGTTTTCTTCCTCCACCCATATCTTCCCCTTTGCCCAGATACAGATAATCCCCCAAATGAATCTCTTCCGTACAGAAAGCCAGGGTGGGTTCACACACAAGACTGGCACGGGTCTTGGTCAGATTCCCTTCCGGGTAATTGGGATAGGTCTCATATAAAAACTCGCTGGACACCAGCTCCAGCACCGCATCCCCAAGATATTCCAGCCGTTCATTATCCGACAACGGCTTCATATGATGCTCATGGGCGTATGAGCTGTGGGTCAGTGCCTGCCGCAACAATCCCTGATTGGAAAAGTGATAGCCAATCTCCTTCTCAAACTCGTCCAATTTACTCATAGATACTCCTTTCTAATGTAAAAAATGCCGCCAAAACAGCTTTTGTTCGGGCGGCACCTCTTTTCTCTGATCAGACTTAATTTAAAGCATTCTTGATCTGCTCAACCGCGTCCCCCACAGTTGCAATCTTCTCTGCTGCTTCATTTTCGATTTTAATCTCGAATTCGTCCTCTATTCCCATAATAATCTGAAAAATGTCAAGGGAATCTGCACCCAGATCATCCACAAATGTTGTCTCCATGGTAATCTCTGCCTCATCCACATTTAATACTTCTGCAATTACTTTTTTTAATTTTTCAAATTCCATACAATCCCTCACTATTCTTCCGTCTCAATCTCTGTCTCTTTGATATGCTCTGCGATTTTATCATTAATTGCCTGCTGCTTAAATGTCACGCACTGAATGATGGAGTTTTTCACCTCCAGAGCTTTGGAATTTCCGTGGGTTTTCACTACCAATCCATTCAGACCTAAAAGCGGTGCTCCACCGTGGTCAGTGGCATCAAATTTTTTCATGGTCTTTTTCAATGCCGGCATGGCAAGAGCCGCACCGATCTTACTTCTGGTGGTACTCATCAGCCCCTGTTTGACAGCCCCTATCAAAGTAGCTCCCACACCCTCATAGAGCTTTAGGATTACATTGCCCACGAAAGCCTCGCACACAATGACATCGGCTCCGCCGTGAGGAATCTCCCTGGCCTCGATGCTTCCGATGAAATTGATATCCGTACACTCCTTGAGCCGGGGATAAGTCTCCTTCACCAGGGCATTTCCCTTTTCCTCCTCCGTTCCGATATTTACAATGGCAACCCGTGGATTTTTGATGCCGACCACATTTTCCATGTAGATGGATCCCATCTTGGCAAACTGTACCAGATGTGCCGGTCTGGCATCCACATTAGCTCCACAGTCAATCAGAAGGGATACACCATTTTCCGTAGGAATCAACGGTGCCAAAGGTGCCCGTGCAATTCCCTTGATCCGGCCAATAATGAGCTGTCCGCCCACCAGAATAGCACCGGAACTTCCGGCAGAAACAAAGGCATCCGCCTCTTTATTTTTGACAAGGTTCATTCCCACTACGATGGAAGAATCCTTTTTGCGGCGAATGGCCATCACCGGATGTTCTGCCATCTCAATGACTTCCTGTGCATTTTTAATAGTAATCTGATTCTCATTGTAAGTATACTTCGCCAGCTCGTCCTCTATGACATCCTGCTGGCCCACCAGTATGATTTCAATCTCACTGTGTTCTGTAATTGCGTCAATGGCTCCCTTGATAATCTCTCCCGGAGCATTATCTCCTCCCATGGCATCTACTGCCACACGAACGACACCCTCCATATGTATTACCTCCTCTAACCTTATAAAATATACTATAACTTTCCTTATAAATCAACTACCAATCTAGCGGACCTCCCGGTCCTTTTCCTCTTCCCGCGCCAGATCCTCACTGGACATATATCTGCGGAAAATCTTCTCCAGCAGCAGATTCTTGATCCCCACGTAAATGGTGGGAACAATCAGGATCGTCACCGGCCATGCATACACCAAAAGGGCCAGTGCCACCAGAGCCACCACCATAATCAGTGTCTGGGGCAAATGGATCACCGCCATCAATGCAGCATTCTTTACAATCTGGCGACTGGTATTTTCAAATCGCGCAATATTGGGATACACATACATCCAGACGATCACTTCCAAAATCAGGAGAACAAAAAACACGCCATAGAGTTTTCCCCATTCATATCCCTCAAGGGCAAATTGGCGCAAAATAAAAAAGTCCGCCACCATCCACAATGCCAGTGCCAAAAACAATAACCAGATCACCGTAGCCTGTTTAAAATTCCGCTTAAATGCTCCCCAGAATTCCTTCCAGAGATATCCGGTCTCCCGTTTCAGCACTTTATTTACCGTATAGTACATGGCTGTACTGGAGGCACCAATGGTAAAAACGGGAATGCTGGATATGGCCCACAACAGTGTCAGCAAAAACATGTCCACCAGTTTGTTCAGAGATGTAAAAAATTTATTATCAAAACTCCAATTCATACTGCTCTAGTCTACCTTTCTATCATCTGTTGCGAAGCATTTTCGCATTATGAAGGATTCCTAAAAAATCTCCATAATGCGAAAAAAGAGGTGTTCTTGCAAACACCCCTTTCGCACCGCATGAATTAATCCTGCGGAATGATCTCTTTTTTATTGTAAGAGCCACAGTTCTTGCACACTCTGTGAGGCATCATCAATGCGCCACACTTGCTGCACTTTACTAAACTTGGAGCAGTCATTTTCCAGTTTGCTCTTCTTTTATCACGTCTTCCCTTGGAAGATTTGTTCTTCGGACAAATTGACATCTGGTCACACCTCCTTAAACTTGTTAAATATGTCTTGAATAGCTGCCATTCTTGGATCCAGCTCAGATTTCGTGCAATCACAATCATGCTGATTCAGATTCGTACCACACTTTTTACAAATCCCCCTGCAATCCTCTTTGCACAGAACCTTCATCGGCCAGTTAACCAAGATTTCATTATAGACAAGTCTATCAACATCCAGATTAAACCCTATCATGTACTCTGCGTCATCTTCTTCCGCATCCTGGGAAATCTCTCCGTTCTCAAGAGGAATCTCCTTATCGAATGCCAGATGAATTTCTGTCGGAACATCTTCCAGACAGCGATCACATGGTATTGCAATGACCACATCCGTCTCTCCGGTGATAAGCAGCTGCTTATTCTCCCGATTGACAACATGTAACTCGAATGGCTTTTTCTCCAGAAAAGAATACGTACCCAACTTAAAATCAAAGGATGTTAATTCGATTGCTACTTCTTTGGTTATCTCTTTATTTTCGCAGGAACCCACATCGGTTAAATCTAAAATCACGTTCGTCTCCTTTTCACACCTAAACAATTATACATAGCCAGTCCCTATTTGTCAACAAGATATTTCACAAAATTCTGGTCCTGCCTCAACATGTTGGTTCTAAATCAATGCAACGGTTTCCCTGGCGATGGCCAGCTCCTCGTTGGTAGGGATGACACATACCTTTACCTTGGAATCCGGTGTGGAAATAATCTTTTCCTCGCCACGGACCTTATTGGCTTCCTTATCCAGTGTAACCCCTAAATATCCTAAGTATGCAACAATCTTTTCACGAATAAAAGATGTGTTCTCACCAATTCCGGCGGTAAATGCGATGGCAGCCACACCATTCATGGCTGCCACATAGCTGCCAATGTATTTTGCCACGCGGTACGCAAATACCTCACAGGCATCAATTGCTCTCTGATTTCCCTTATTGTATGCGTCCTCCAAATCACGGAAGTCACTGGATACACCGGAAAGACCCTCCACACCTGATTTCTTATTCAAAACGTTCATGACGCCCTCAATATCCAGTTTTTCTTTCTTTGCAATATACTCCATGATGGCCGGATCGATATCTCCGGAACGGGTACCCATCACCAGGCCCTCCAGCGGTGTCAGACCCATGGATGTGTCCACACACTGTCCATTCAGCACAGCGCTGATGGATGCTCCATTTCCCAGATGTGCCACGATAACCTTTGAATTGTTCTGATCCAGACCCAAAAATTCAATGGTCCGCTTAGATACAAAACTGTGGCTGGTACCGTGGAAACCATAACGTCTCACCTTGTATTTCTCATAATACTCATAAGGAAGTCCATATAAATATGCTTTCTTCGGCATGGTCTGATGGAATGCGGTGTCAAACACGCCTACCATGGGTACGCCCGGCATCAGTTCCTGACATGCATGGATACCAATGAGGTTTGCGGGATTATGTAAGGGAGCAAGCTCATTGCAATCCTCGATCTGAGCTAAAACCTCAGGAGTCAGCACTACTGAGCCGGAAAACTTCTCTCCACCGTGGACCACTCTGTGACCCACTGCATCAATCTCAGACAGACTCTTCACCGCACCGGTCTTCTCGTTTACCAGTGCATCCAGCACCATCTGAATAGCCTCTTTATGGGTAGGCATGGGTGACTGGGTAATCTCCTTCTCCCCACCGGCCAGCTGGTATACCAGTCTGCCGTCAATGCCAATTCTCTCACACAATCCTTTTGCTAACACTGCCTCCGTATCGGAATTGATCAACTGATACTTTAAGGAAGAGCTTCCGCAGTTAATTACTAATACGTTCATCTTTTTTCTCCTCAATTCTACCTTTCTTAATTCCGCTGTCGTAGCAACATACCGCTGCCTGTGTGGCGCGGCCATTAACTATAGCAGCACAGTTGACTTTAGTATACGCTCATTTTTCTGCGGTTTCAAGGGTGGTCATGTAAAGTTTTCGGGTTTTTTGCGAATATTGAAAAGAGATTTTTGCCATGTTATGATAGACAGGAGCGAACAGCCATCACGGATGGCTGTCAGAAACCTGAGAAACAACAAGTGAGTGTAATTATGAAAACCATTGGAATCATTGCCGAATATAATCCGTTTCATAACGGACATGCCTATCAGATCAAAAGAGCGAAGGAATTGACTGGTGCCGATTACTGCGTCATCGTCATGAGCGGAGACTTTGTGCAGCGGGGAGCCGCCGCTGTCACTGACAAATACTGCCGCACCGAGATGGCGCTGCAAAGCGGTGCCGATCTGGTGTGTGAGCTTCCGGTGCTCTACTCCACCGCATCCGCGGAGCTTTTTGCCCATGCCGCTGTGAGTCTTTTTCACCGGATGGGCTGTATCGATACCCTATGCTTTGGGGCTGAGTCAGACGATCTGCCGGCTTTGACCCAACTGGCGGATATTCTGACAAATGAGCCGGCTTCCTATCAGAATTCCCTGCAGACATACTTAAAAAATGGAGTCAGTTTCCCCACCGCCCGCAGCAAGGCACTGGCGGAGTATCTGGGGGACGACTCATTAGCCTCACTGCTGTCTGAACCCAACAATATTCTGGCAGTGGAATATCTCAAGGCATTGAAACGAAGAAAAGCCGACATTTCTCCCCTTCTGATTCCACGCAGACACTGCCGTTATCACGACACGGAACTAACCGGAAATTTCTCTTCTGCCACCGCCATCCGGAGCGCACTTTTTGAGAAGGATCTGCCGGAGGGGTTGTCAGAAAGCGTCCCCGCCGAATGCCACAGGATCTTGACAGATCTTCACCAATCTCACCAGCTGATGGATACAGAAGATTTTTCCGGGATACTTGCCTATAAGCTTTTAACGGAAGATGCTGCCGTTCTGGCAGCATACGGGGATTGCGGCGAAGAACTGGCCAACCGAATTCATAATCTGGCAGGACAGTATATTTCCTTCCATCAGTTCTGTTCTCTGTGTAAAAGCCGTGACATCACGTACACCAGAATCAGCCGGATCTTGATCCATATATTGCTGGGGCTGACCCAGGATCTCTATACACTGGGAAAGGAGCTGGATTATGTTCCCTATGTGAGAATTCTGGGATTCCGGGAATCCGCTACACCACTTTTCACCAGGCTGAAACAGACCTGCGAAATTCCATTGATCACACGGGTGGCACGGGATTCTGCACCTTTATCCGATGCTGCCAGTCAGATATTCTCACGGGATATTTTTGCTGCGGAACTATACGAGCAGGTTCTGGCAATGCATGGTGGGCGGCAGCGCCGCAGTGAATATACCAGGCAGCCCGTTCAACTTTAAATGTAATCCAGTAAAAAAGCTGCCACATGACTGTGACAGCTTTACTTTTTCATACTATCTCGCCCGGATCACATCCTGCATATCGTACATTCCGGCAGGTTTTCCTGCCAAAAACTTTGCAGCTTCCACTGCACCTTTTCCAAAGATTCCCTTGGAGTATGCCGTATGCTTAAACTCGATGACCTCATCAGTTCCGGCAAAAATCACCTCATGCTCCCCCACGATGTTGCCGCCCCGTACAGCCTGAATGCCAATCTCATTGGGTTCGCGCTTCTTGCGTTCCTGGCTTCTGTCGTACTTGTACTCATAAGCCTGATCCATAGCTGTATTCATGGCATCTGCCAAAGCCAGAGCCGTTCCGCTGGGTGCATCCAGCTTCTGATTGTGATGTTTCTCCACAATCTCAATGTCGAAACCTGCCGGTGCCAGCACTTTCACTGCCTTCTGTAAAAGATCTAACAGCGTGTTGATACCTAAAGACATGTTGGCCGATTTTAAAACAGCCACAGACTGGCTGACCTGCTGCACTCTGTCCAACTGTTCCTGTGACAATCCTGTGGTGCAAAGTACCACAGGAGTCTTAGTCTTCTCACAATAGTCCAACAGCGCATCCACTGCCTTAGCATTGGAAAAATCAATGATTGCGTCTGCCGTAATATCACAATCTGCAATATTCTTAAATACCGGATAATCGTTTTTCTGCTCATCGTAGATGTCCACTCCGGCTACGATGCTAATCTCCGGGTCATTGGCGATTAAATCTGTAATGACCTGACCCATTTTGCCATTACATCCGTACATAATTATTTTTGTCATTTTCCACTCCTACTGTAACTTATAACAATCCGTATACTTTCATGGCTTCTGCCAGCTTTGCCCTGGTTCCTTCCTCCATCTCACAAAGAGGAGAACGCAGGGAACCAACTTCCTTGCCCATGAGATTTAAGGCAGCCTTTACCGGGATAGGATTCACCTCGGAAAACAGTGCATCAATCAGCGGAATTGCCTCTCTCTGCAGTCTCTGTGCCGTAGACAGATCTCCGTCCAAAAAGCTTTTACACATCTGGTGTACCTTTGCAGGTGCGATGTTTGCCCAGACAGAAATGACACCCTTTGCCCCGATGGACATCAATGGAACCACCAACGCATCCTCGCCGGAATACATGTCGATCTTACCATCGGTAAGATACATGGTGCGGGAAGCCTGTGCCATGTTGCCGGTTGCCTCCTTTAATCCCACGATGTTTTCCTCTTTCTGAAAGAGCTCTGCCACCGTCTCCGGCTGAAGATTACATCCGGTTCTGCCAGGTACATTGTACATAATAATGGGCAGTTTCGTCGCCTGCGCAATCTGGGAATAGTGAGCCACAAGTCCTTTCTGGGTTGCCTTGTTGTAATACGGGGTCACGATCAATGCTCCGTCAGCGCCTGCTTCTTCGGCTTCCTTGGTAAGCCGGATGGCCGTTGCGGTACAGTTCGATCCGGTACCTGCCACCACGGGAACACGATGCTTTGTAAACTCCACTGCTGCCTGAATTACCTTGTGATGCTCCTCCATGGTAAGGGTGGAGCTTTCTCCGGTGGTGCCTGCAATCACGATGCAGTCCGTACCCTGATCAATCTGCCAATTGATCAGCTCTTCCAACTTGTCATAGTTTACTTCCAGATTGTCTTTGAATGGTGTGACGATGGCCACACCGGAACCAGTATAAATTGCCATATGCTTTCCTCCATATCTTGGCACGAACAAGAATTTCCATATAAAAAAACCGACTCCCATGGAGCCGGCTAATACTCTGTTCATGTCATACATAAACTTTCTGATAGCTCTCCATCGTATGATGACAGTCATAAATTTTTTCAATTTATGCCCAAGAAAGAATCTGCAGAAATCCTCTCTTTCGGCGCTCACCCCTTTCCCCTGTCTTCCTCTGTTCCTGCAACATCCGACAAAGTACTGTTGACTCGCGCAACCTCTATCTTCTCTTTACTTTTCCTAAATATAACACCCTCAACAGATGATGTCAACCTCTACTTTTCCGGTGCGATATTATAAACTTCATCTGCCATGTTTCGCAGAGAAGCATCCAGGCGCCGACCGGTCATTATAATCTCCGTATCCTCCATCTTGGAGTCCAGCACGGTTCTCAATTCTTCCGGTGAAACGATTCCTTCGTCGATTACCCCTAAAATCTCATCCAGAATCAGCAGATTGCATTCCCCTGTCACCAGGACCTTCTTTGCAAAATTCAAACCATTTTTCATATTAAGTTCTTCTTCTGCCTTCTTTTCATCCGACAAATCCTCGTAATATTCCTCGGACTTTTCAAAGCAGAAAAATTTAATTTCCGGTTCAAGTCTCTGCATAAAATCCATCTGATCCTTAGTCTTACCTTTTAAAAACTGAATGACGATCACACTTTTGTTCTCGCTGGCTGCCAGAAGTGCATTCCCCAATGCTGCGTCTGTCTTTCCGCGACCTGCACCGTAATAAATCTGAATCGAACCTTTTTCCATGATACTCCTCCACTGACAAATATTTTCTTCAGATTTGTTTACAATACCACACTTTATTTCAAAAAGCAATCCGGTTAGTCATCCCTAGCCTCATTATTCCATGCAATCAATTTTGCTTACTGACACCTCGTAGGCAATGCGCTTCTCCACTTCGTCCTCACTGAGCTTTTTCACGTATTCCCGACTCTGAATCCTGCCCACGATCTGCACATGGGTTCCCACCTCAAACCCGGATGAAAACCGCGCATTTCTTCCCCAGCAAATGCAGGGAATGTAATCAGACTTGCCATAAGAACGGTTCACTGCAATCAGGAGATCCGCAATCTCTCTTCCCAACGGGGTCTTCCGATAAATGGGTGCTTTACAGATGTAGCCGTCCAGAAAAATCTCATTGCTTTTCAGATCCTCCGGCTCCTCATCCTCCAAAAATTCCAGTTCCCGCACAAATACCGATAAAACCAGCCGGTTCTTTATCTCCTCATGCCGGTTGTAGGAGCGGAACTGTCCACTTACGTGGATTTTCTGTCCTATGTAGCTTTTGGAGGTATCGATCAGACGTTCCGAAATCATCAACGGAATGTAGTCAGCAAAATTGCTCAAGCGGTTTACGGATACATCCACCATATAGAAGCCCTCTCCATATACTTCGTGACTGTAACGGAACTCGGTTATGATCTCCCCTACAATAGATACCTGATTGTTTTCAAAAATTTTATCTGCCATGAATCTTTCTCCCTTTCTCTGTGTTTTGAACTCACTTACCATATCACCTACCTCAAGAAGAAACTTCGCAAAACATGTCGACAACTTAAATTCGTTTTTTGGCAGAAAATGTTCTAAAAATCACTTCATGACCATAACGTGATGTTCCCATAAAAAAACTTGCTTATTTCATATTTTATGCTAAAATGAGAAAGTCGGTCATTTAGCGGTAGGTCCGGGACTTGCCACACCGACATGAGGAAATGGAGTTGTAGATTTTAAAAGGAGTTTCAATTATGCAGACAACAAGAGATGATATTCGAAACATCGCAATTATTGCCCATGTTGATCACGGCAAAACCACTCTGGTTGATGAATTGTTAAAGCAAAGTGGTGTATTCCGCGCTAACCAGGAGGTTCAGGAGCGTGTCATGGACTCAAATGACATTGAGCGTGAACGTGGTATCACCATCCTTTCCAAAAACACTGCCGTATTTTACAAGGATGTGAAGATCAACATTATTGACACCCCCGGCCATGCAGACTTCGGCGGCGAAGTGGAGCGTGTGCTGAAAATGGTAAACGGTGTCATTTTAGTGGTAGACGCTTTCGAGGGAGCCATGCCTCAGACAAAATTCGTTTTGATGAAGGCATTAGAGTTAGATCTTCCGGTTATCGTTTGCGTCAATAAAATCGACCGCCCGGAAGCCCGCCCGGATGAGGTGATTGACGAGGTGTTAGAGTTGTTTATGGACTTGGATGCTTCCGAAGAACAGTTAGACTGCCCTTTCATCTTCGCTTCCGCAAGAGACGGTTACGCAGTGCGTGATCTGAATGATGAGAAGAAGGATATGACGCCTCTCTTCGAAACCATTATTGACTATATCCCCGCTCCCACCGGCGATCCCGACGCCAACACCCAGGTGCTGATCAGTACCATTGACTACAATGAGTACGTGGGTCGAATCGGTGTGGGTAAAGTAGATAACGGCTGCCTTCGCGTGAATCAGGAAGCAGTTGTTGTAAACCATCATGAACCGGACAAGCGGCAGAAGGTAAAGATCAGCAAACTGTACGAGTTTGACGGATTAAACAAGGTGGATGTCACTGAGGCAAAGATTGGTTCCATCGTGGCTATTTCCGGTATTTCCGATATTCATATCGGCGATACCATCTGCGCTCCGGAAAACCCGGTTGCCATTCCCTTCCAGAAGATTTCCGAGCCCACTCTGTCCATGAACTTCATCGTAAATGACAGTCCGCTGGCTGGCCAGGAAGGAAAATATGTCACTTCCCGTCACATCCGGGATCGTCTCTTTAAGGAGTTAAATACAGACGTGAGCCTTCGTGTAGAGGAGACAGAAAATGCCGACAGCTACAAGGTATCCGGCCGTGGAGAACTGCATTTATCCGTCCTGATTGAGAATATGCGCCGTGAAGGTTATGAATTTGCTGTAAGTAAGGCTGAGGTGCTTTATCACACTGATGAAAACGGCAAAAAGTTAGAGCCTATGGAGATTGCTTACGTGGATGTACCGGATGACTTCACCGGAACAGTCATCGACAAGTTAAGCCAGCGCAAAGGTGAGCTCCGCAACATGAAGCCCATCAGCGGCGGCTACACCCGTTTGGAGTTCTACATTCCTTCCCGTGGTCTCATCGGTTACCGTGGAGAGTTCCTGACCGACACCAAGGGAAATGGAATCATCAACACCATTTTTGACGGATATGCCCCCTACAAGGGAGATATCGCATACCGCAAACAGGGCTCCCTGATTGCCTTCGAAAGCGGCGAATCCGTAACTTACGGCCTATTCTCTGCCCAGGAGCGCGGTACCTTATTTATCGGACCGGGCGTAAAGGTATACTCCGGTATGGTCATCGGTTCTTCCGCCAAGGCTGAAGATATCGAATTGAATGTATGTAAGAAAAAGCATCTGACCAACACCCGTTCCTCTTCCGCGGATGAAGCACTGACACTGGTTCCGCCAAAAGTGCTGTCCTTAGAGCAGGCACTGGACTTTATCGATGTGGATGAACTTCTGGAAGTTACGCCGGAATCCCTGCGTATCCGCAAACGGATTCTGGATCCCACTCTTAGAAAACGTGCGAATTTTAAGAAATAAAGTCGCCAGCCCGGGCCTGACATAACAGGCTGCGACAACCCGACAAAAAAGCCATGAAACATCAGGATTGCTCCTGTCTGTTTCATGGCTTTTATATTTACTTACTTATGAAACTCCCATTTCTCTTCCCCTTCAAACCGGTAGTTCTCCGGCAAGAGAAAACCTGTTTTTTCCATCCACTCCATATGTTCCGGCGTTTGGGCCATTATGCACATTGCCGTCTTATTTCTCCGGAATCCTAACTTTTCATACAGACCAAGATTTTTAGGATGAGTATACAGAATGATAGTCTGTCCGGCAAGAGGTGCCAACAGCCGTTCGATCATTTCTCTGCCAATCCCGTTCCCCTGATATTCCTTATCCAATGCTATATTATAGACAGATGCCTGACTGATTCCATCGGACAGTGCTCTCGCCACACCAACAATACGATCGTCATCATATACGAATACAACCGAATAACTGTTTGTGAACATGATTTCCTGTTCTTCTGCAGTATGATGTGACAATCCCGAACGATCCAACACCTCAGCCACTTCCTGCCAATTCACATTTTCTTTCGTGGTTTTATATGAAATATTCATATTCTCTCCCTTAAAAACATTCTTTCTGCAAATATGAAATCCATGTACAAGGATTATTTTTTATGTCGTAAGAATTTCTCTTCAGGTGTCTTGCTCAATGCTTTTCGATTCTGTGGGGTTGACCAGAAGGCTTCATAATCTATCTGATCTACAAAACGGGTATTAAAATCTACGAAATCTGCATTTTTATTTCCCCGGCCTTTAGAAAAATCACGGAAATAGGTATTATTCTTAAATGCAGGAATCTCATACAAATCTCTTGCATATGCCCAAATATTCTCATAATCCACAACACGGCGCTTCAAGGGTCCCAGATTACGATAATAATTGGTGTCAAATCTGGTCAGAGTTACAAAAAACCGAACGTCACTGTCTGTTATATAATCACCAAATAAAAACCGGTTCTTCGATAACCGTTCCTCCAGCTGGTCCATTGAATCATAAAAATCTTCAAATGCCTCCTGATATGCCTCTATGGATTGGCAGAATGCCATCCGGTAATGAGCATTGTTGATATGAGGGAACAACCATTCATTGAAATCATCAATCTCCTTGCGCAGTTCCTCCGGGTACAAGTCCGGTG
This sequence comes from Roseburia sp., assembly GCA_051879315.1. Classification (GTDB taxonomy): domain Bacteria; phylum Bacillota; class Clostridia; order Lachnospirales; family Lachnospiraceae; genus Roseburia_C. The sequence goes on along the minus strand of JBJELW010000048.1, from coordinate 44,753 downwards.
CGTCCTCCGCCTGAAATGGACGAAATTCCACTTCGAAATAGTTAGTGAGTCGATGATAGTCGTTATTTACCACTTTCTTTGTAGTCACATCCACAAGCGCCGGAACCGTCGCGCGATCGGCGTAATCGGGATCTGCGTTTTTATAAAGTTCACTTAAAAACTTGACACCTAATACCGGATCTTCATGATTTGGCTCCTGGGAAAATCCCCAACCGTATTTATTGGTCTCGCCGGAATGATCCACAAGATTGACACTAATGGCATCCTGTAATCCCAATAATTCTCTGACAATGGATGCCCGATTAGACCATTGACATCCCTTAAACCAAATCAGACGGTATTTTCCTGCTTCGGCTTTTAACTCGCCCTCTCCATCCCCAAAAGGAGTCGAAAAACGATTTTGCTGGCGAACAAATGCTCCACGCTGATCGATTTCACGCCCCTTTTTCTTCGGTCTTGGCAAAACTCCACGCTCTGCAGCATCCCGATCTGCTTCCTCATCACTCCAGTTCACGAATCCTCCGACAATCTCTTCTCCGACTGATACGATGGATTCTCCACAACATCCAAAATCTGCCATATTTTTACTATCTCCCTTTTTCTCCATCATCCGTTTTCATACTCCGCGACAAACTGCGGATTATCATATTTAATCGTAAAGGTCACTGGATAAATAATGATCTCCATTATCCGGGAAAATAACAACGATATTCTTTCCCTTGTTCTCCGGACGCTTTGCCACCTGCACCGCTGCCCATAATGCAGCACCGGCAGAAATACCGATTGAAATTCCCTCTACCTTCGGCAGCTTGTTGGCATATGCATACGCATCTTCATCGCTGACATCGATCACCTCGTTAAAAAGGGAAGCATCTGTAACCGGCGGTATTCCTCCACCACCGATTCCCTGAATCTTATGAGGTCCATGTTCCCCACCATTTAATACTGGACTTCCCAGTGGTTCCACAGCAATAATCTCAACGTCCGGGTTCTTCTCCCTCAGATACTTTCCGGTTCCACTGATTGTTCCACCGGTTCCAGACGTTGCAACAAAAATGTCAACTTTTCCATCAGTATCTTCCCAGATTTCCGGTCCTGTGGTCTTATAATGTGCATCCGGATTATTCGGATTTGCGCCCTGTCCGATTACCACGGAATTCTCTATCTGGGCTCCCAATTCCTGCGCTTTAGCCCCCGCACCTGCCATATTCTCCTCGCCAGGTGTCAGATAAACTTCTGCTCCATATGATTTCAGCAATACACTGCGCTCCCGGGACACATTATCCGGCATACAGATTTTTACACTATATCCCTTGGCAGCTCCAAGTGCCGCCAAACCGATACCGGTATTTCCGGAAGTACCTTCAATGATAGTCCCGCCCGGCTTTAACTTGCCTTCCTCTTCTGCTGCCCGGACCATATTTAAAGCAGTACGATCCTTAATACTGCCTGCCGGATTGAATGCTTCCAGTTTTGCAAGTATATGCGCTTCCGTTGCCTCTGCCTCTTCCAACCGATGCAGTTCAATCAACGGTGTATGTCCGATCAACTCCAAAACACTGTGATAAATCTTTCCCATAATTCCCTTTTCCTTTCGTAATTAGTTATATCTCCACTTGATACACTTCTTTTCCAACAGTTTGATCAGCAATTCAACCACTGTAACCACAATACCCATCACAATAATACCTGCGATTACCTTGGTATAATCCGCATAATCTGAAAACTTCTTGACGAAGAATCCCAGACCTGAGCTTGCACCTAACAGCTCTGCACCGGTCAAACACAAAAACGCTGCCCGCATGGACCCGGAAAGTCCGGTAATAATTCCCGGCATACAATATGGTAAAATAACTCTAAACAACATGGTTGGCGTTGATACATTCATAACCTTAGCTGACTGAATGATCTTTTGATCCATGCTGCTGACACGTCCTACCATCTGCTGAAATGTGGGCCAAAATACTGCTGAAAAAATGACAAAGATGGACGCCATTCGGAATGTAGGCATGACAGCAACCACATACGGAGTATATACCAGTGGTGGAATCGGACTGATTACATTGGCAATGGGCATTACAGCCTCCCGCAATCTGGGAATCCAGCCCACCAGCAATCCCAAAACAATGCCAACCACTAATGCAATTCCAACACCATATACCAGTAAAAGTACAGAACTTCCAATTCCCTGTAGAATCAGTTCCCGCTGGGTAATAAATACATTAAAAACATTTTCCGGTGGTGGCACAAGAACCGGATGTAACTTTCCAAGTTTTTTCAAAAAATCCCAAAGTCCTAAAAAGATAAAGGTAACAAACGCTACATCAATGGTGCTCTTTTTTTTGTTTCTGGCATACTGAACCAGAAATAGAATCTCTGCCAGAACCAATACAACCACAAGTGCCCACGGCGAGTCAATATTTTGGGAAGTGGGCATAAATAAAACAAGTAATAAATCAATAATAAATACGATATTTACGCGATTAAATACCAGTTTCACAGCACTACCTCCTCATTACCGATTTCCAGTGCAACACGCTCATAGAACAGAGAAATCAATTTTTTATGTAAGTTCTGGTACTCTTTCGTACCAGACAATTCGTCACGTTTTCTCGGATTTGGGATTGTAACCGGAATCTCTGCGCGAACTTTTCCCGGCTCCATCACGATGATCCGGTCTGCCAGTAAAATTGCCTCATCAATATCATGGGTGACAAAAACCACTGTTTTTCCTTTTTCCTTGCTCAGACGACTAAACAATTCCTGTAGTTCCAAACGAAGTTTTGGATCAATGGCACCAAAAGGCTCATCCATAAGCAGAATATCAGCCTCCATTGCCAATGCTCTTGCAATGGCCACACGCTGCTGCATACCTCCGGACAACTGTGCCGGATATTTGTCAGCCGCATCTTCCAATCCTACATTTCGTAGATATTCATCTGCAAGCTCATTCCGTTCCGCTTTGGAATATTTCTTATTTCCCTGCTTAATTCCAAAAATAATATTCTTTTTGGCGCTCAACCACGGAAAAAGAGAATAGTGCTGAAAGACAACTGCACGATCCGTACCTGGGCCTTTGATTTCATTTCCATCTATAAAAATTCCGCCCTTGGAACATACATTTAAGCCTTCAAGCAGACTTAACAATGTACTTTTTCCACATCCAGACGGTCCTAAAATACAGATAAATTCTCCTTCTTCGATGGAAAGATTGATATCCTCCAACGCCAGTGTTTTGTCTTTATTCTCTTCATAGCTAAACGATAAATTCCTGATTTCTATCTTGCTCATGAATATCTCCTTCTACCTGTTTTCATTCAACTGCCTGCTTCCGTATCATCACGAGAAGCAGGCAGTTTTTTATTAATTATATTGGTTGAAGATTTCTAACTGTTCCTGATAAAATTCATCATCCGGATATTCCTCGATGATTTCGTTTAATGCAGTTTCATAAATCTCCGTATTAATGTGATCAGAAACATCGACATCCGTTCCATCCTCAAAGTAGCCGGAATTGATCAATGCCTGATAATAAGTTTCCACACCAGTCTTATTGGGATCCAGTGTCAATGTAGTAGAATTTACAAAGAAATAATTGTCTACATATTCCTCTGTCTGACCTGAGAACTCAGCTAATATACGATCGATTTCTTCACGATTTGATTCGTCACTGAAATATTCGAATGCACGCAGATTAGCCTTTGTAAACTTCACAAATGCATCATGCTTCTGCTCTATCTTCTCAGCTGAAGTAACCTGACGGCAGCATACATACATAGGGGAAATCTCCGCAACAGGCATTACTTCCTCAATATTTAAATCTGAGAATGAAGCCACAAACTCCTCCGGGAAGAATGCAACGTCTGCCTCTCCCTTTGAAACAGCCTGTGCAGCGTTTGCCTGACTGTCTACTTCCATCAATGTAATGGAATCCACATCATAGCCCGCATCTAACAATGCCTGTCTCGTGATAATCCAGCCTGATTCATTACGAACCATTGCTGCTGTAATGCCCTCATAATTTGCTAAATCCTTGTACTTCTCTACATCTTCCGGTCTGGAAACAATGGCACCACCTTCTGCAGCAGTTCCTTCAAAGATTACTAAGTCAGAACCATTTGCAATGAAGGTAAGACCGGGAACAATACTCTGTCCAAATACGTCAACGTCTGTCTTGCCTGAACTGATAGCTGTCAGTGTTGCTACCGTATCGTTACTGTCGACAAGCTCTACATTAACGCCTTCTTCTTCGTAGTAGCCTAACTCATCTGCCAGAATTACAACAGCGGTACGAATGGTACCTGCAGAAATTGCAAACCGAATTGTGTTCTCCTCGGAATCAAATGCAACCTCTTCTTCTGCATCGGTGTCCTCACCTGCATCTGCATCACTGACTGCTGCATCGGATGTGTCAGCCGGTGCCTCTGTTCCGGTGGAACCGCAGCCCGTAAGACCTGTTGCTAAAAGTGCTGCTGACAATGCAATTGCACTTGTCCGCTTGATAACCTCTTTAAATCTCATAATTTTTCTCCTCCATTTAGTTAAATATTTTTTCATGTGGTTATCATACCATTCCGATAGGAAAATGGGTAATACCCATAATTTTGAACTGGTTATAGATTTCAGCTATAGCCCGGAGGAGTGTCAATAAAATATCTTTTCTCTTAGTGATGGAACAGACGGATACCGGTAAAGCTCATGACCATACCGTACTTGTTACAGGTCTCGATGACATGATCATCACGGATGGATCCGCCGGGCTGAGCCACATAGCAGACACCGCTTCTGTGCGCACGCTCGATATTGTCTCCGAAGGGGAAGAATGCATCGGAACCAATGGACACACCGGTGTTTTTATCCAGCCATGCACGTTTCTCCTCTTTCGTAAATACCTCAGGCTTCGTCTTGAAGGTCTTCTCCCACTCTCCGTCAGCCAGCACATCCATGTAATCCTCACCAATGTAAAGGTCAATGGCATTGTCTCTGTCCACACGCTTGATGCTGTCTAAGAAGGGAAGCTCCAATACCTTCGGGCACTGGCGCAACCACCAGTTGTCCGCCTTCTGTCCGGCCAGACGGGTACAGTGGATGCGGGACTGCTGTCCTGCTCCGATACCGATGGCCTGTCCATCCTTCACGTAGCATACAGAGTTGGACTGGGTGTACTTTAAGGTAATCATGGCAATAGCCAGATCAATCTTTGCTGACTCGGGAAGGTTTTTATTCTCTGTCACAATATTGTCAAAGAACTTGTCATCGATCACCAGTTCATTTCTTCCCTGCTCAAAGGTGATACCAAATACCTCTTTGTGCTCAATGGGAGCCGGCACATAGTCCGGATCGATCTGAATTACATTGTAGTTTCCGTTTTTCTTTGCCTTTAAGATCTCTAAGGCATCTGCATCATAACCAGGAGCAATAACACCGTCAGACACCTCACGCTTGATCAAAAGTGCGGTAGCCTTGTCACACACATCAGACAGGGAAATGAAATCACCGAAGGATGACATACGGTCTGCACCTCTGGCTCTGGCATAGGCATTGGCCAAAGGTGTAAACTCCATATCCATATCGTCTACCCAGTAGATCTTGCGCTCCACCTCAGATAAAGGCAGTCCCACTGCTGCACCTGCCGGCGACACATGCTTAAAGGAAGTGGCTGCTGCCAGACCAGTGGCTTTTTTCAGCTCACTGACCAGCTGCCATCCGTTGAAGGCATCCAGGAAATTAATGTATCCGGGCTTTCCGTTTAACACTGTGATGGGAAGCTCTCCCTCTTCCATGTAAATGCGGGACGGCTTCTGATTGGGGTTACATCCGTATTTCAACTCTAATTCTTTCATTTTCTCTCTTCCTCTTTTCTATTTACTGATTGTATCCGTTCAGTACTTCACAGATATGAACCGTATTACTGATTCTTATTTACGATACGGCTCTCATAAGTGCCGGTTTCAATATCGATAAAACGGGTGAACAGAGATACCTTGTTGTCCGGATCTAAGCTCTCCCATACCAATTTGGTAAACTCATCGATATCATCCCCGATATCCACCAGAACCGGCTCTCCCTCAAAGCTGGGCAGCGGATTTCCATCACTCATATAAGTATGGATGAAATGTCCCTCTCCTGCCACAGGATTTTCATAGGCAAAGGTGTAACGGTTGCATGCCTCAGGGTTGCCATTGTTGCTCTTTAGGATGGACATCGCGTAGTCATAGGATCCGTTTTCCACATGCATTACACCGGAAATACGAGGTGTATAGTTTGGTCCGTCCGGCTCAAACTCACGGATGCGTAGCGACTGCTCAAAGGTCTCTCCCTTTGCCATTCCCTCATAAATAGTGTCTGTCTGATCTCCGTTGGTTACGATAGTGTTGTTTCCCAATACCCGTACCGGAGCATATATGATCAGGCTCGGATCTTCCAGCTTAGATGGATCAAAGGCCTGTGTGCGGATGCCTTCACCTTCCTCCACAAAGATACGGTTGCGGCTGTTTGCACTTCTTCCCATAATAAAATAAGCAGTGACCGCATACTTTCCGTTTTTGGATTTACCGATTACGATACCTCTTCCCGGATATGTGGTACTGCCTATCTCCTGTCCTAATGAAACCATTTTCATCGATCTGTTCCTCCTGTTCACTTCATTCATCTGCTTGTTCATTTGGCATAATATCTCTGCAAGACGGCCCTCAAAGTTTACTTTGCGCTGCTTTGAGGACAAGCCTCAGCACAGATTATAACACATATTCTATATGTTGCACAACGTTTCAAATCATAAATATTCGCGTAACTATTCAGAACCCCATTCGCAAAATCGCTGCTTGGCAGCTTACTTTTTGCTCATGTGGTTAATCTTCTCCGCACGGTTCATCCATGTATCCTGCTGCACCGCCGTCTCAAAGGCCAGCTGCGCCATATATTCCGTCTCTTTCGGCAGCGCCAGCATTTCCTTTGCGATTTCCGCAATCTGATCCAGCTGCGCCAACTCATAGAAGCGAAGCTCCCTGCCATCCCGGAAACGCTCCTTCAGATAAATGCTGGGATCGGTCAGTGACACTGCCCCATGTAGCATAGCAGTGAATATCCGGTCATGGGCCCCGTCCTTAAACCAGGGCATGGTGTTTAATGCGATTCTGGCATTTTGCAGCACCTGCACACAGCCGGCCGAATCCAGCTGCCTGCCGCTGCAGATCAGATTCTCCGGATGCTTCACGGAAAGTTTCTCCCAGTCCTTCCCGAACACATGCACCTTGACCCCGGAATCCACCAGCGTCCGAACTGTGCGCTCCCGGAAATAAGTGCGGTTGTACATATCCAGAAACAGCATCCCATAATAGGCAGACTGCAATTCCTCCTCACTGGCCTCACCTACTTCCCGCTTGATGAACTTTTCAAACACGGGATCTAACGGCTGCTGGGGATGGAGTCTCAGGTCGTTTAGAATCTCATGATAAAAATCAATGTACTCCTGGGTCTGGCTGGTAAAATGCTCCTCAATGGAGGGAAGTTTCACGTAATTGGCAATAAAGGCCACGTCAAACTCCCGGTCCCCATAGGGAATCCACTGACTGCGCAATTTATCTGCCACATCCCCTCCCGCCAGAAGTGTCCCGTATTCCTCCTCTGTCAGATTCCCTGCCAGGGGCAAAAAGGCACAGGGAATCTCCGGGAAAAATCTGCCCATATACTCCACATGCTGCCGGTCAATGCAAAATGTCCGGAGATTTTTGATGCCGCTTTTTAACTGTTTCTGATAATACAGGGGATGATCCACCAGAATGCAGTACACCGGGAGCCCATAGTTTTCCCAGATGCTACTCCCGTTTTTCTCCTCTAAAAAAGCTTCGCCGCTGAGACCGATGAAGTTAAATGTGATCACCGCCGTCTCACCGGCTTTTATGAATTTTACTGCGTGCTTAAGTGAGCGTTCTTTCCCGCTGATATCATAGAAAAAGCTCTGATATCCCCACAGAGCCAAAGCATCTGCAAGCTGACGGGAAAAATAGCTCAATGTCTCAACGCCTTTTTCAAAGAAAATTAATTTTCGTATCATAATGATTAGTTCTTGAAACTGTGAATCGGTGCAGGAATTCTTCCTCCACGATTGATAAAGTCCGCACAGGAGTACTTGTTTACCGGCATGATCGGCGCATAGCCAAACAGACCGCCGAACTCCACCGTATCTCCTACCCCCTTGCCGATCACCGGAATCAGCCGCGCTGCAGTAGTCTTCTGATTTACCATACCAAGCGCCATCTCATCTGCAATGATACCGGAAATAGTGGTGGCCGGCGTGTCTCCCGGAATGGCAATCATATCCAAACCAACGGAACATACACAGGTCATAGCCTCCAATTTCTCTAAAGTAATTGCTCCGGCCTGTACCGCATCAATCATTCCCTGATCCTCGCTCACCGGAATAAATGCACCGCTTAATCCGCCCACATAGGAGGATGCCATCACGCCGCCTTTTTTTACCTGATCATTCAACATGGCCAGGGCTGCAGTGGTTCCCGGAGCTCCGGCAAATTCCAATCCAATTTCACACAGGATATCTGCCACACTGTCTCCCACAGCCGGTGTGGGTGCCAGAGACAAATCCACGATACCAAAAGGAATATTCAAAAGCTTGGATGCACGCTGTGCCACCAGCTGTCCTACACGGGTAACCTTAAATGCAGTCTTTTTGATGGTTTCGCAGAGTACCTCAAAGTTCTCACCCCGCACTTTTTCCACCGCATTCTTCACCACGCCGGGTCCACTGACGCCCACGTTGATGACTGCATCCGCCTCAGTAACACCGTGAAATGCCCCTGCCATAAAAGGATTGTCATCCGGCGCATTGCAAAATACCACCAGTTTCATACAATCCACGGAATCACGATCCTTAGACTGTTCCGCAATCTCCAGGAGAATCTCTCCCATAAGTTTTACACCGTCCATATTGATACCGGTCTTAGTGGAAGCCAGATTCACAGAACTGCATACCCGCTCGGTACGGCAAAGTGCCATAGGAATGGAACGGATCAACATTTCATCTGCTCTGGTCATCCCCTTTGATACCAATGCGGAATATCCGCCGATGAGATTGACTCCCACCTTCTTGGCAGCCGCATCCATAGTATCCGCAATGGTGGCAAAATCCTCCGGGCACTTGCAGGCAGAAGCGCCCACCAGTGCAATGGGAGTAACGGATATACGCTTATTCACAATGGGAATCCCGATTTCCCGTTCAATCTGCTCCCCCACAGGAACCAGGTCCCTGGCCACCGTGGTGATTTTATTATAAATATTTTCGTTTAACTTCTTCAAATCAGAATCGATACAATCCAACAGACTGATACCGATGGTGATGGTACGCACATCCAGATTGTCATGCTCCACCATTTTATTCGTCTCATTTACCTCAAATATGTTGATCATATGTAGTTCTCTCCTCGTGTAATGCGTATCAAATTATTACGCCTGTATCACTAAATACGGTGCATCATGTCAAAAATTTCCTCTTTTTGACACTTGATGGACACACCGATTTCTTCTCCCAGCTTTTCCAACTCTTCTGAACACTGGGAAAAATGCATCTCGGATGTACTCAAGTCCACGATCATCATCATATTGAAGAAACCATCAATAATCGTCTGGGAGATATCCAGCACATTGATATGATTCTCTGCAAGATAGGTGCAAACCTTTGCGATGATACCCACTGTATCCTTACCTACCACTGTGATAATTGTCTTTTTCTTTGTCTGTTCCATTTGTTTCTCCTTGTTATCTTGTTATTTGTTACACCTCGAACACCGGTGAAGGGGTGTCCCGCCGCGCCACATGGATGGGAAAATCATTGCCATGATAGGGATTGTCTCCCAGTTCCACCTCCTGACGCACCGTCTCGTAGGCCAGCTCCGCCATGTTGTTTTCTTTACTCAGATGCCCTAACAGTACCGTCTTGAAACGGTCGTGGAGCAGCCGGCCCAGAAACTGACCACTGCGCTCGTTTGACAGATGTCCCCGCTCCCCTAAGATCCGCTGTTTTAAAGGATAGGGATATGGCCCAACCTGCAGCATACGCACATCGTGATTTGCTTCTAACAATAATACATCCAAATCCTGTAATTTGTCCACCATATCCTCATCATAGGTGCCAAGATCTGTAATCACCGCCATTTTATGCGCCCCGTTTGTCACCTTGTAGGCCACCGGGTTTGCCGCATCATGGGAAATCGGGATGGGTTCAATCAGCATATCCCCGATCATAAAATCCACCCCGGGCTTAATGGGATGAAACAGACTCTCATCCACTTTTCCGATGCTGCCACAGCGTCGGATGGCCGCTATCGTTTCCCCTGTTGCATACATGGGTATCCCATACTTGCGCGCCACCACGCCCAGACCGGAAATGTGATCCGAATGCTCATGAGTAATTAAGATTCCCTGCATTTCAGAAGTTTTCAGACCAATTCCGTTCAATCCCGCCTCGATGCGTTTTCCGCTGATGCCCGCATCGATCATTATGTGACTTTCCTCCGTACCGATATAGATGCAGTTACCACTGCTTCCACTGGCTATACTACATAATTGCATGTTATTTGTTCTCTTTCCAGTAAATTTCGATCTTGTCTCCGTCCTTTAAAGTCTGGGTGTACTGGGCATCCTGGCCATTTACCTTAGTCACCACCGCCCGGCCATTAGACTGGGACAGATCAAAGTCGAAGTAATTAAATACATCCACAAAAATATATTCTTCTTTTCCGCTGAGCTGAATTTCGCTGCCATTAACGGATATGCAAAGATCCTGCTGTTCCGGCTTATCTTCTTCAGGCTGCTGTACCTCTGCAGGCTGCTCTCCGGCATCTGTATCCTTTCCGGATGTCAGTTCCGGTTCGGAATTTTCTTCTCCCTCCGGTTCACTCTGTTGTACTGGTTCCCGTTCCACATGTTCCGCCGGCTCATAAGGTGCCACGGTCCACTCCAATTCAAAGTTCTCATATACCATTGACTGCGTGTCTGCCGGTTTTCCGTTAAGAATGATATCACTTTGAACATCAATCTGCACATCCATAAATTCCGCCAGCTGCGCCACTGTATAGTAATTGCGCAATTCAATCTGATCACGGTTGCGTACCTTGTATGTTCCCGGCTCCAACACACCGTTTACCTGCACAAACTTAGGGCAGGTGATTGTTTTCCCATTTACCGTAAAATCGATGGTGGATGATGTATACTCATCCAGCTGTTCAATGGTGTACTCCGCCGGTTTTCCCGCAGTAGACTTCTCAATGACAATGTCGGAATTGGGGATCAGTGAAGCATTGATGCTGACCACTTTCCCATCCACTTTGATTACCGCCGACTCACCGGCCTCCCCACGAACTACCCGCTGTTTTCCATTGACGGTAAACTCAATGGATTCTCCCCGTCTCGGGAACAGATACTCATTGGGGAATCCCGCCTGCATGGCAGCATCCACAATGGTCAGATGTCCATTGTCATACAGCTTGATCCGCTCCCCGTTAAAGCGTACCATGATAAAATTATTCTTCTGATCATAATAATTCAGACAGATTCCCACCGGTGTCACGATCAACGGATCCTTTACCACATCCTTCTGGGCAAAATGTACGGACTGCAAAACCTCTTCTCCTCTTAAGGCCACACGTTCTCTGGGCAGTTCCAGCTTATCCGCCAGCATTTCGGTAAATCCATGGATCTTGCCGCCGCCTCCCACCACAAAGGTTGCACTGACAGACTTGTCCCCGTTCATCTCCCGGATCTTATCCGCCACCTCTGTGGTGATCCGGTCTACTACAGGTTCTGTCAGCTCCCAGATCTCCTCTGCCTTAATGGTGTGGGAAATCAGCATGATATCTTTAAACTCAATCTCCTCCTGGCTTCCGGAGGCTAATTTGATATGCTCCGCTGTATTGAAATCCACCAGATACTTCTGCACGATCAATTCTGTCAATTCATCCCCTGCATAAGGAATCATGCCGTATGCAATGATGCTGCCGTCTTTTGTGATAGAGATATCGGAGGTACCCGCCCCCACGTCCACCAGGGCAATATTCAGCATACGAAAAGCTTCCGGTATGGCAATGTTGATGGCAGCGATAGGCTCTAAGGTCATATTGGCCACCTCTAATCCGGCCAGTCCCACAGCGGAATACAAACCGTCCACCACATCCTCGGGCAGAAAGGTAACAATGATCTCCTCTGATATTTTTTCCGCCTTATGTCCCTCAATATTTGAGAAGATCTCATCGTTTATGTAATACTTAATGACAGAATAACCCACACAGTAAAACTTGTATCGCGTATCATTTTTTTCTTTTAAAATCTGCTGTGCATGGTCAACGCCCAGCAGATCCAGTGTGTGAACATGCTCCGCTGTCACCACCGTCTCCTCCGGGAATTCATACTCCACGGTGGTGGTAACTGTCTTCAGTACACGACCTGCGGCTGCGATACACACATCCTTCAGCTCCATCTCAAGCTGTTCTTCCAACTTCTTCTTTACTTCAGCGATAACCCGGCCCACCCGGCCAATATCGTGAATCTGTCCATCCAGCATGGCGCGGGTCTCATGTTCCATGGAATACTGTGCCGCCACATAAAAATCCCTGCCGTCCCGATATCCCACGGTTCCCACCACATTGCGGGTGCCGATGTCCAGTCCAAACACAAACTGATTTGTCGTATTATCTGCCATTGTATTCTCCTCACTCAAGTATCTTTAAAATTTCCTCGACCTGTGAAATCGTCTCATCCGTGGTGCCATTGTTGTCAATCACACGTACACAATGGCTGCGGTATTCCTCTTCAGAAAGCTGGGATGCAAAAATCTCATCGATTTTTCCATCGCTATATCCCCTGGAAGCAATCAAACGCTTCCTGCGATTCTCCCTCGAGGTATAAATATACCATAGTTCGTGACAAATTTCATCATAATGTTCTTCAATCAGCAATGCAGCCTCAAGGAAAAGATAACGGATCCCATCGTTTTCCTGAAAAATTCTATATTGTTCCAACACATATTCCTTCACTGCCGGATGCACAATTTCATTCATCTGTCGACGCTTTTCCCCGTCTGCAAAGATGACCGCCGCCATGCGGCCCCGATCCATATTCCCATGCGCATCAAACACTTGATCTCCGGCAAAAATCTGCTGGAGTTTTTCATTGCAGCGCTGCCCCGGTTCACACAGCGTCCTGGCAATCTCATCTGCCAGCATGACCCGGGTATCCTCCCGGCTGCCTAAATATTTTAATATCTCTGATTTCCCGGCTCCCACTCCGCCGGTAATTCCGATAAATTTCATCACTTCGCCTCGTACCAGGTTTTGCCTGTATGCATATCAATCTCCAGTTCCACAGAAAGGTCTGCTGCATGTTTCATCTCTTCTTCCAGAATCATACGCACCTGGTCCACTTCCTCCTCTGCCGCCTCAATGAGAAGCTCGTCATGTACCTGCAAAATTAATTTTGATTTTAATTTTTCATCTCTCATCCGGTCATGTACCCGGATCATGGCAATCTTGATAATGTCTGCCGCAGTGCCCTGTATAGGAGCATTCATCGCCACACGCTCCCCAAAAGACCGCTGCATAAAGTTGCTGGAAGAAAGCTCAGGTACCGGACGTCGTCTGCCAAACATGGTTTTCACGTAACCATCCCTTTTTCCCTCTTCCACCTGTCGATCCAGGAACTCCCGAATTCCCGGATAGGTCTGGAAATAGCTCTTGATATAGGCATCCGCTTCTTTTTTGGTAATGCTCAGATCCTGACTTAATCCAAAAGAACTGATTCCATATATAATCCCGAAATTCACCGCTTTGGCATTACGTCTCTGCAGAGGAGTTACCTCCTCAAAGGGCACATGAAATACCTTTGAGGCTGTGATGGCATGGATATCCTGTGCCTGCCGGTATGCATCGATGAGATTCTCATCCCCGGACATATGGGCCAGCACACGCAGCTCAATCTGGGAATAATCCGCATCCACAAACACGTAGCCCTTTCTGGGATAGAAAACCTTTCTAATGAGCCGCCCCAGTTCCATACGGATGGGAATGTTCTGTAAATTCGGTTCCACGCTGCTAAGCCTTCCGGTGGCAGTAATTGTCTGTTGAAAAGTGCTCCGGATTCTCCCATCCTCATCGATATAAGCCGCCAGACCGTCTGCATAGGTGGATTTCAGTTTGGTAAGCTGACGATACTCTAAAATTTTTGACACGATGGGATAATCGGGTGCCAGCTTCTCCAACACATCCGCAGCCGTGGAATATCCGGTCTTGGTCTTTTTCCCGTTGGGCATCTGAAGCTTTTCAAACAGAATTACGCCCAGCTGTTTGGGAGACTGGATATTGAAAGTTTCCCCCGCCTCCGCATAGATTTCCTGTTCCAGCTTTTCAATGGAAACTGCCAGTTTTTCACCGTATTCCTTCAATTCCTGTGCATCAATGCCGATTCCCTCCTGTTCCATATCATAGAGGGTGTAGACCAAGGGTATCTCTATATCCTGATACAACGAAAGCATCTCCTGGCTCTGCAGTTCATTTATTAAAACATCTTTTGATTTTCTATTTACGTAAGCCTGATAGCAGCACACTTTCAATGCAGCCTCAGGTTTTTCTTCCAAAGCTTTTTCCAGGGAAAGTTTCCCCAAAAGGTCTTCGGCGGATGGAATCATAAGTTTCAGATAATCCTTGGCAATATCCTCGTAGCTGTAGTCGTTCTTTAAAGGATTGAGCAGATATGCCGCAATCTTCACATCATAGATTCCTCCGGCAGGAGTATCCGTCAGGAACTTCAGCTGCGGTTTCAGATCAAAAGTGGCGATCTCCACCCCCTGCTCCCGCAGGCTCCGGATCTGTTCCATCAGATAGGCTGCGGTGACAAATCCCTGAACCAGCACCAAAGATGTACATTCCTCACTGAGGGAAACCGCCGCCCCCAGCAGGGTATCAGCTTCCATCACCAGCTGTAGGCCAATCATGTCACATTCCTTTGCCCGGCCCAAAAGCTGCTCTGCATCCTGAAGCTCCGTAATCAGAGAAAAACTGTTCTCCACTTCGTTTTCTGTAGCATCCGCACTCAGTTCAAACCGCTTCAACAAATTTTTAAACTCCAGACGCTTGCACATAAGATACGCATCCTGGGTAAAAAGATTGCCATGTTTTGCCTGTTCCAATTCCAAAGGAACATCTGCATCCACTTTGATGGTTGCCAATTCCTTGCTCATCTGTGCCATATCATAATGCTCGGAGAGCATGGTTTTTGCCCGGTTCGGCTTAATCTCGTCCACATGGGCATAGGCATTCTCGATACTTCCATAGGCCACGATCAGGCTAGTAGCTGTCTTCTCTCCGATTCCGGGTACACCGGGAATATTATCCGCAGTATCACCCATCAATGCCTTCACGTCAATAAACTGTGTGGGAGTTACCTGATACCGCTCCAGCACATCCTTTGCGTAATAATCCTCAATCTCTGTGCCAGTCTTTTTCGTCTTGGGAATGCGGATCTTGGTGTGTTCCGTGGCCAGCTGTAATAAATCCCGGTCCCCGGATACAATGGACACCTCCATTCCCTGAGCCTCGGCTTTTTTTGCAAGAGTTCCCAGAAGATCGTCCGCCTCTAATCCCTCCTGCTCAATCACCCTTACCCCCATGGCACGGAGCATCTCCTTCATCAGGGGAACCTGTTGGCGGAGTTCCTCTGCCATGGGCTTTCTGGTTCCCTTATAGGCATCGTACATCTTATGCCGGAAAGTAGGTGCATGCACGTCAAAAGCAACCGTCAGATACTGCGGCTGCTCTTCGTCCAATATTTTCAATAAAATATTCAAAAATCCGTATACCGCATTGGTATGCAGACCCTCTCCGTTGGTCAGATCCGGGAGTCCAAAAAATGCCCGGTTCAAAATACTATGTCCGTCGATCAGAACTAATTTCTCACTCATATAATCTAACTTTCCTCGCCCATCATCTGGAAAAATCTGGTGTCAAGCTCCGGATAAGAGCGTTTCAAAGACAATGGCTTTCCACTTCTGCTCAGGAAGCAGTGTTCACTGGATGCTATGGTGCGAAGTTCCCCGGTTTCCTTATCCGTCATACGGTATGCCACTGCCATCTTGATTCCGTTATAGTGGGTAATCTGCGTCTCAATCACCACCGTGTCACTGAAATGTACCATGGACTTATACTGACAATGTACCTCCAGTACCGGACTGATGATCTCCATCTCCTCCATCTGCTTGTAATCCAGACCGATCTGTGACATAAAGTCCATACGGGCTTCTTCCATCCAACGAATATAATTGGAATGATGTACGATTCCCATCTGATCTGTCTCGTAATACTTTACATGATGCTCGTAGGGGCGCAGCTTGATGTCCTGTGGTCCCTGATAAATATCTACTCTTGTGTCTTGCATCGCTTTCACTCACCTTTCTCTGAACAAGATTATACCCAAAATCCCCTGGAACTTCAACCGCCCCAAATGAAGTTCTGAGAAAATAATCCCAGTACTCATGGGGCTTTTAATTTATCTCAGGTCCACGGAAAATCAAATGATAGGGGTTTCTTTCATCAGAAAGATCCTGAAAAGCCTTTTCCTTCTCTGCTATAATATCGATGGAACCGGCTATTGCGGGAATTGCTTTCATGTCTTCCTCATATCTTTTGATATTCTCAAAATCAAAACTTTTGGCAAAATTCAGCTTATAAAGATAATAATAAATATGGTCGTGGCGAAGCAATGTCTGATACAAAATCTTATCTGCTTCCGTCACAAAATCCCCAAGAAGATATTTATTGCTTGCCAGTCGTCTGTCAATTTCCCGAAATGTATCCCGCTCTATGTGGGCCCAGCGTTCCAGCTCATTTTGATAGGTGGCTTCCGATGCTTTCTGAATAGGAAACAGAAGATTCTCTTTCAAATATTCCATCTCTGTCGTTTCATCCTTATGGGCATAAAGCGGCCGGTTTTCCTTTTCATAAATAAACTTATGCTCCGGATCCGAGGAAAGCTTCTCCCGTCCTGTGGGTGCCAGTAACTGACGATTGTCCGGCCCCATTCCCACAAGTCCGTGGACATTTCCAAGTTTTGCCCGCATGTGGGGAGACAACTGGTAATGCTTCTTGATCCACTCCAACTTGGTATATTCATAAAATGCTTCCGTCTGATAAACGTCCCTTGTGTAACCCCAGAGATTTGGGAAGTCCTCCAGCCTTTTTTTGTTCACGCCAAAAACAAGATGATAATTGACATGGAACCGGATCAATGCCACAAATAAATGAATGTCAGACAAGGTGATATAATCTCCATTGATAAATCTTCTGGTGGCAAGTCTTTCTTCCAAAACATCCATCGCCTTAAAATACATATCAAACCCTACATCATAGCTTTTCTGATTCCTTGCAAAGCCGCAGGCATACGCATTAATTCTCTTATTGATGAAATTGCTGAGTTCATCAATTTCATCCCGCAATCCCTCCGGATAGAGATCAGGCGCATTTTCCTTGTGATATTTTTTCCAATCCAACACAAAATATTTAGGAATATCGTAGGCCTCATTCTGTACCACTGCGCCGGTGTTAACATCAACAATCGCAGGAACCGTAGACCTTCCCACGAACTCCGGATCTCCTTTCAGATATGCATCGTCCAAATAATGAATCTTCAGGACCGGATCCACTTCTCCTATATCCTCGGAAAACACCCATCCTCTCGGATCTCTCAAAATTCCGCATTCCCCAATACTGATTACCCGGTCTAAGCCCAGCAGTCTTAAAGTAATCACCGCCTTATTGGAATGGGGACACCCGGGCATCCATATCAGCCGGTATCTGTCCGGAACCACCGGCAGATCATCCTCCCCTTCCCCGAAATGTTTGTGAAAAACAAAGGTCCTGTCATCTACCTTTCCAGTCTTTTTGTTAATCTGGTGCTTAAATGTGTTCTCAAACAAATCAACGCTCTGAAACGGAACAATATACGACATATTCTTTCCTCCTGAATTAATCGGGCACAGGGTGTCACCGCACCATGTGCCGTTTTTCTTTCATTATAGCCCGAAACAGTGAAGAAATCAAATAAACAGAACTTTTCTTGGGTGTGCCGGGTAATCAGGAAAAATAATCCCAATACTCATGCTCATCCGCAAAAAGCATATATTCCCCATCCACATATCCCATATAACCATTTGAAACGAAATATCCCTTCATAAAAAACACATCCTTTCTCCACTGGTCCGCCTGTTCTTAAGACATGATCAGTATAAGAAAGAATGTGTACTATTTATAGGACTCCGAATTTACAAGTGCTTACGAAATATCCCCTCCGCCAGCAGACTGCCTATCCCTACCAGCAGGGAAAGGCCAGAAACCAGGATACCCAGCCACAAATTAGGAGTATGATACTCCAGCCGGATCTCATGGCATCCCTCCTCCAGAGGCACAGAAAGAAACGCATTGCAGAAGCTTTCGACAGGAACCTTTTCTCCATCCACATACACTTGCCATCCCTCGTCATCCGGTATGGAAAAACAGAGACTGCCGGCCTCTGCCACCTGAATATGCCCCCTTACTGTGGTATCCGTACAGGAATCCGGCACCATAGTCTGTTCCGCAAGGGTTTGATAGGCGGTTGCAAAGGCCTCTTCATCCATCCGGTATCCCTGTATCTGCAGCATACTGCTCTCCGTGGAACTTAATGTGATATCCTGTCCCTCATAACAATAGCCCAGATCCAACAGATAAACATGGGCACATTTGCTGAACTTACGGGTACGCTGTCCCACCACGGCCGTAATGCTGTTTACATCCTTTCCGGTGTAATAGCCATAGTAATAACCATCTTCCTCCACATGGATCACCGTTTTCTCCACGGTTACCTCTGTGTCTGCGGGAACCAGCAGATCCTCCGTGGCGCCCAGCGCATAAGCCAGACGATTCTGGGCATCAATGCTGCTGCCCTCTGCGTAATCCCATTGTTCTGTCACCTGCTTTCCCAGAACAAAGCCAAGTGGAAGCGTGTACAGATTCTCGTAAAGATAGATTCCATCCGAAGAATCCATCAGCCTGCGGTAAGGACTCTCCTCACAGGCACTGTCTGTCATAAGATATCCCACATCCAGCATGGCTGAGGTCAACATGGTGGCGCCATTGTAACAATAATAATTCTTACCACCCTCCATACCCAGTTCCCGATAAGCCGTAGCCACATCCACATTGATCAAAGAGGAAAAAACAGATGCTGATGGGTAATTGTTTAATGCTGATTCATTTTTTGTCAATCTGGTAAAGGTTTCGATTCTGGAAAAATCATCTCCCTCTGCCACCTCTTCCGCTAAAACCCTGTATGACTGCCAGTTCTCTGTATAGGAGCTGCGGCTGGTGCTGTCCATACTGGTAATGTTTACATTCACTGCCGCCTCCACGCACACCAGGGCAAATGCAAAGATTACGGACATCTGCCGAAACCACAGGTCATCCCCCTTTCGCATGATCAGCAGGGCACCATAGCCAAGAATCACCGCTGCACTCAGCACCATGCAGGCAGGAGTGACCAGCTCAGTATCTGTAAAGAAATAACAGAGAACCAAAAGTCCCTCCGCCAAAGCTACCGATACACAGACATTCCATAATTTTACGCCCGCCCCGGCATGAACAGCCTCATAGGAAGCCAGAAGCATGAGGAATGCGTATAAGAAAGTCTGTCTTGCCGGCAGGCCATCCGGGAAATGAAAGCCATGCCAGATAAAGTTCAATTGATTCTGGGCAAAACTCAGCAAAAAAAATCCCGCCAACAGTAAAAAACATATTCTGCGTTTTCGCGGGATTTTCCCGTTCAAAAGAAACAGAAAAAACAAAGGAAGAACCGCCACACCACAGTACAGATTTGGCCAGTGACCGGTGGTGGCAATCACCTGGGTTCCAATGCAGGCCCTGGCCAGTTCATCCAGCAGATTAAAATACCATTCCACCGTCTCAGGGAAATCGATTCCTCCGGAACCACTGTTGGAAAGAAGCGCAATCTCCGGCAGCACCATCACCGCAGCACATCCCCCTGCCAGGAGGGAATATACCCCAAACCGCAGCATTGCCTTGAGATGCCCCATAGGCTGCTCCACCATAAGAATCACAAAATACAACACCAGAAAAATGCAGATCATAATGGCAATATAGTAATTGGAAAAAATCGCCAGTGCCAACGTTCCGAAATACAGGCCGCATTTTCCCTGTTTCACCAGCCGCTCTAAGCCGAGGATAATCAGCGGTGCCAGCCACACTGCATCCAGCCACATGATATCCCAGTAATACGCGCAGACAAAACCACTCAGGGCATAAAAAACAGAAAAAAGCACCGGCAAAAATCCCCAATCCTCATAATGGCGGCGCAGATAGTAACAAAAGGTCAGACCGGCTGCACTGATTTTCAGAAGAATCAGTATCGACATAAACTCAATGACAAAATTTTGCGGGCAAAACACCAGCAACCAGTTTACCGGACTGGCAAAATAGTACGCCATCAGGGACACCATATCCGTCCCCAGCCCCAGATTCCAGGTATAAGCGAGAGAGCCCCCCTCCTTCAGCTGATTCATAAACTCTGTAAAAAATGGCGCATACTGGTGGTACATATCAATATGCAGCATACATTGATCACCAAAGGGATACATTCCCCGCAGGATACAGATTCCGCCGGTGATACATAGCGGAATCAAAAAAGAAAGCCACAGTGGAAGACTCTTTTTCATCTTCATGTTTAGTCTCTCTCCTTATCAAACAAAAAATAATATTGCAAAACTTGATAATCCTCGATCCGTTTCTCCTCCAGTCCTTCCGTATGCTGGGTGGAGATCAACGGAATCTCCCCTGAAAGCTCCAGCAGAAACTTCTGATAAGGCGTCAGCGGGATTCCTGCATATTGACACACCTGAGCCGTCAGATAATTGGCACTGGTGTCCACATCAGTTGCACTTTCCATCTCAAAGTTTGCCCAGATTACGTAGGGCACATCGTAGCGAAGAGTGTTCTGCTCCTGAGTCAGATTGTAAGAATCCACTCCCTGCCTGTTCCAAATGGGAGTCACAACCGAATCCGCCGGCTGATGGTCCCCGAAAAACACCACCACCGTGGGTTCCTTCTGTTCAGAAAAATAGGTGAGCAGCTGCTGCAGTGCAGCATCTGACTGCTCCATCAGGGTGAGATACTCCTCCAGCGCTCTACTGCTGCTTCCGGAAACCGAAATATTTCCCTGTTCCGCCACATACCCATCCGTGTAGGAGCTGTGATTTTGCATAGTGACACAGAAATAAAAGCCCGGGGTATTCTCATCTTTTGCCTCATACAGTTGGATGATTTTCTCCACGCAGCTGGCGTCGTCCACATATCCTCTCACATAAGAGGCATTTGTAAAATCCTGTTTTGATAAAAACTCCGAAAAACCCAGGAGCGGATAAACTTTATCCCGATTCCATCCGGAAGCATTGTAGGGGTGAAGGGCATATGTTTCATATCCCAAATCCGCCAGTGTGGATGCCAGAGACGGTGTCTCCTGCCGCACATACTGCTGATAGGGAATACTTCCTGCCGGAAGAAATGCCATGGTATTTCCAGTAAGGAATTCAAACTCCGTATTTGCTGTATTTCCTCCCTTTACCGATACCGAAAGCATGCCGGTCACCGTATTGTCCGCCCCCTGCTGTAAGCTGTGAACAAAGGGCATATAATCCCGATTCGTCTCAAATTCCCCCAACACTGAAAGATCCGAAAAGGCCTCATCCATAATCACGATTACGTTGGGATAACGTTCGCTGTCGCTCTCCGCAATACCGTTTTGCCCCTCACGCAAACTGTCTTCCTGATACTGCTCCAACAACTCTTCCGCCCTTTGCACAGAATACCCATCCGGCTTTTCCACCTTTAAATATTGTAAATCCATCAAGAAGGTTACCGCAAACCCATTTCGTTCGTACATAACAGTGGGCGTAAATAAAAAAGGATAGAGCTGTAAGCGGCTCACCACCCCGTCATCCCACAGAGCCAGTGTGATGGCAATTATCCCTGCCATGCAACCCAGAGCGCTGCCCAGGCGTGATTTCCATTTGTTCCGGTCCAGCTTCCATTGCAGCCATCCGGCCCCCACAAACATGCCCAACAGCCAAACGCTGCACACCACCTGCCTCATATTGGGCAGATAAGAATAGTTTCCCGCCACACCGGCTGCTGTTCCCAGAGACAGAAAATCCCATGGAACCAGTGGCGACCCCCGGAATTCCAGCACGTAGGAATTCACCAATGCCAGCAGCCATGCCACTGCCACCTCCGTCCGCAGAGCCGTCACCGCATTTCCCAGCAATACAAAAAGTAACACTGCCAATAGTTCAAATAATAACACATTTACCAACTGCGCCCGCCATCTGGTTCGCACAAAAGGGTTATAGGTCATAAAGGCCGTGACATAAAAAAGCAGCGCCGGATATAACACTGCACTGATTTTTATTCCCACATTCTTTTTGTCCCTCATGTTTCCCTCCTGATCCTTCATATACTACAACTTCTTATAAAGCTGAAAAGGGCTGCCGCACAAACACGGCAACCCCTTTTGATTTAATTTTACAGAATATTATACTCTGGATAAGTACTCACCGGTTCTGGTGTCAATCTTAATCACATCGCCCTGCTCAACGAACAGCGGAACATATACGGTAGCGCCGGTCTCAACCACTGCAGGCTTTGTAGCACCTGTTGCGGTATCTCCCTTGAATCCGGGCTCAGTCTCTGTAATCTCCAGCTCTACGAAAAGCGGAGCCTCCACTGCAAATACACTTCCGTTGTGGGAACATACCTTACACATCTCGTTCTCTTTTACAAACTTTAATGTGTCTCCGATGGTAGCAGTATCCAATGCGATCTGCTCATAGTTCTCCACATCCATGAAATAATATAAATCTCCATCGTTGTACAGATACTGCATATCCTTGCGGTCAATACGAGCCTGCGGGCACTTCTCTGTAGGACGGAAAGTCTTCTCAACCACACCGCCACTCTTGATGTTCTTTAACTTTGTTCTGACAAATGCAGCTCCCTTACCGGGTTTTACATGCTGGAACTCAATAATCTGATAAATATTACCTTCGAATTCGATGGTTACTCCGTTTCTGAAATCTCCTGCTGAAATCATTCGATATTCCTCCTAAAATTTGTGTTTTGGGAAAAATTTACATCTCACTTAATGTAAACCACTCGTTCTATTTTATAATAAATATAAGGTTTTTTCAACCTTTTTTTTATTATTTCCATAGGAACTATTTCCATAGGAACGCGGACAATTTTTCTACTGGTTTTCTATCTCGTGGATCATGGCGATGCGAAGATCGTGTCTTCCACCCTGATATTCCGCATCCAGATAAGCCTTCACGATATCCTTTGCCAGTTCTAATCCCACGATGCGTGCACCAAAAGCAATGATATTGGCATTATTGTGTTCCTTCACCAGATGGGCAGTTGCCACATCGGAACACACTGCCGCCCGTACTCCTTTTACCTTATTGGCAGCGATGGAAATTCCAACACCGGTTCCACAGATCAACACACCACAGTCCACTTCCCCGGCTGCCACCGCCCGGCCTACCTTTGCTCCATACTCCGGATAGTTGCAGCTTTCATTGGAATCCGTACCGTAATTCACCACTTCATGTCCCATACTTTCCAAATATTCCTTAATGGCAAACTTCATCTCCACTGCTGCATGATCATTTCCGATTCCGATTTTCATTTCCTTACTCCTTTTCCTGGCACGAGGTATTACTTTTCTGTTTCCGCTGATAAAAGAACAACACAATTTTCTCCAGATACCGTTTCAACACGATCTGAATCTCTTCCTTCGGGTGAATGGGTTTGACCAAAATGGTTCGAATACCCGCCCGGTTGGCACCGTAGATATCCGTAAAAATCTGATCTCCCACAAATAATGTGTTACTCTGGTCAGTTCCCAAAAGTTCCATGGCTTTCAAATAATTTTTCACGGAAGGCTTTCCGGCTTTATAAATGTAGGACACCTTCACCACATCATTAAACATTTTCACCCTTGGCTCTTTATTATTGGACAGAAGCATACAGCCATATCCCAGCTCCTTCAGGTGAGAAAAAAGCTTTTCGGCCCGCTCATCCGCCGGGGCGCCATGGGGAACCAGTGTATTATCAATATCAAAGATAATTCCACGGTAGCCCTCCGCATACAAGCGATCAAAGTCAATGACATAGGTGGAGTCCAGATATTCCTGTGGATAAAACTTCTCCAACATATCCTCATCTCTCCAGTTCGTATGATTCGTAACTGCTCATTCCTTCACAACCAGATTGATTCTATCATTTGTCCCCTGTGAATGCAACATTTTTATCGGATCAGTGCGGAAATCTGTTTGAAGACCGGGCCTCCCGCCTTACGTGTCAGTTCAAACAACAACTGCTCCGTGGTGGTGAGCCATACTCCCTCCTGCATGGCCCGCTTTAACCCATACTCCTTGTCCAACGGCTTTCTGGAATCCACACAATCGGCCACGATAATCGGCTCGTAGCCCGCCGCCTTCAGGTCAATGGCTGTCTGCAGCACACAGATATGTGTCTCAATTCCGCAAATAATGACCTGCTTTCTCCCTGACTTTTCCAGTTGCTGGCGCACCGGCTCTGTCTCGTAGGCAGAAAATGTTGTCTTGTCGTATGCCGTGCCATCATTTCCCATGGCAGATGTGATGGTCTCAATATTGTTTCCAAGTCCCTTGGCATACTGAGTGGTCAAAATCATGGGAACCTCCAAAACTTTCAAACCCTTTAACAATATCTCAGATCGGGCCACCAGACTTTCCGCATCGGACATGGCCGGCAGAATTTTCTCCTGGTAATCTATTACAATAGCTGCTGCGTTTTCTGATATTATTCTCATTTTTTCCTCCTTTATTTGGCACGAGGTGTAATCACACTCAATAAAAATGCTCCGCATTCCTGCGGAGCCATCTCTCACTCATATGCTATACAGTAATATAAAAAATATGTAACTGCCCAAAACTTTTCGAAAATTATAATGTAAAGTTCTCCACTGCGCGGGCACTGGCTGCTGCCGCTTCCGTTGATGCGCGGACACCGTCCTGATTGTCACCCACAAAGAACTGATACTGCTGTAATACCTGATCCTTCTGCATATCAGACAGGGCCTGCTCCACATCCAGATTATGAATATCACTGTCAGCCCCTTTCAGATCATAAACTGCATCAGGCTGATACTGTTTTGCATAATCTGCTGCACCAAAGGTCTGAGAGTCATAGTCCCGCTCTGCGGAAAGCGCCTGCTGAGGCTGTGACAGCTGATGCTGTCCTTCCGACGAAGGCTGTACCTCTGCCTCCTGTCCTACTCTCTGTATGCTGTTGTAATCGTAATATCCCATGTAGGGACGAATACCGGAAATATTCATATCGATCACATTCCTTCGTGTTCTGTCATTATCTTTACATTTATATTATCGGATGTAAAAAAATAAAACTTAATATTGTGATTTTATTTGTCCAACATTTTTTTCAGCTCGTTCATGAAGGTATTCACATCCTTGAACTCGCGGTACACAGATGCAAAACGGACATAGGCTACCGGATCTAAATCCTTAATCTTGTCCATGAGCAACTCGCCAATAACTGTACTGGGTATCTCTTTGCTCTCCCGGTTAAAGATCTCCGTTTCCACCTCATCCACTACCTTAGTGATCTGTTCTACAGATACCGGTCTCTTGTGACAGGCGCGGAGCACGCCGGCCTCGATCTTGGACCGATCATACTGTTCTCTGCAATTATCCTTTTTAATCACGATCAGTGGAATTGTCTCCACCTTTTCATAAGTGGTAAAACGTTTTCCACACTCATCACACAATCTTCTGCGTCGGATAGAATTATTATCATCCGCCGGTCTGGAATCTATTACTCTGGTATTTTCACTGCTACAAAACGGACATTTCATATTATCTCTCTCCTTTGTATATAAATTTAGTATAACTTTCTTCAATTTCACTGTCAATTTATTTTAGCATATTTCCCGGTTCTGTCACACCGTCTTCTACTTCTTTGGAGGTTTCAAACAGACGTCCACAAGGATAATGTCCGGTCCGATCTTGACAATTTTTTCCCATGGTACCAAGATATCCTTGGCGCACCGGAAGAAGCCGCAAAAGCGTCCGGTGTCTGCCACAATCAATGCGCACACCCTCCCCGAGCGCTCATCGATATCCAGATCTATGACTGTTCCAATGCAGCAACAATCCGCCACATTGATCACCTGTTTCTCTCCCAGCTCGCAAAATCTCATAACAGCTCCCGTTTCGCCTTTGTATTAGGATATGCAGAAAACAAAAAAACGCGCCTCCCACAGGAGACGCGCCGCAATGCGATGTCACTATTATACGTTGAACCGGAACAGAATAATATCCCCATCCTGAACCACATAGTCCTTTCCTTCCAGCCGCACCAGACCCTTTTCCTTGGCTGCAGTCATGCTTCCGCACTCGATCAGGTGATCATAGGATACCACCTCGGCCCGGATAAATCCACGTTCAAAGTCTGTATGGATTTTTCCTGCCGCCTGGGGTGCCTTGGTTCCCTTCACAATGGTCCATGCTCTGGACTCATCTTCCCCGGAAGTCAGATAACTGATGAGACCCAACAGCTTATAGCTGGCTGCAATGAGCTTATCCAGACCAGACTCGGAAAGTCCCAACTCCTCCAGGAACATATCCTTCTCATCGTCCTCCAGCTCAGAGATTTCTTCCTCGATCTGGGCACAGATTACAAACACCTCACTGTTCTCTGCAGCTGCCTGCTCTCTCACACGTGTCACATGGGGATTATTGGCTCCATCGTCCGCCAGATCATCCTCAGATACATTGGCCGCATAAATCACCGGTTTTGCAGTAAGCAGATTATAGGAAGCAAACCATGCCTGCTCATCCTCATCGTCAGAAAGCTCAAATGTCTTAGCCATTTTGCCCTCCTCCAGATGAGCCTTCAACGCCTTCAGCAGTGCCTCCTCCTTGGCCAGAGTCTTGTCCATTCTGGCCTGCTTAGAAACCTTTGCAATTCTACGCTCCAAAATCTCAATATCAGAAAAGATCAGCTCCAGATTGATGGTCTCAATATCACGAACCGGATCAATGCTTCCATCCACATGCACCACATTGGGATCCTCAAAGCAACGGACCACATGCACGATGGCATCCACTTCACGGATGTTAGCCAGGAACTGATTGCCCAGACCTTCGCCCTTGCTGGCTCCCTTCACCAGTCCTGCAATGTCCACGAATTCAATCACCGCCGGTGTCACTTTTTTGGAATGATACATCTCGCCCAAAACCTTCAGACGCTTATCCGGCACTGTCACGATTCCCACGTTGGGATCGATGGTACAGAACGGATAATTGGCGGATTCTGCTCCGGCCTTGGTTAACGAATTAAAAAGGGTACTTTTTCCCACGTTGGGAAGACCTACGATACCTAACTTCATTTTGCTCTCCTTTGGGGACTTTTTTCATTTACAACAGTCACTACATCCTGTAATACTATCATATTACCTCTAAAAACTCAACCCAATAAACTCCATGAACTCCTGCTCCGGCAATGGCTTTGAGAAATAATACCCCTGTATGTAATCGCAGCCCATGTCCACAAACTGCCGCAGCGCATCCTCGGTCTCCACACCTTCCACCACGATCTCCGCTCCGGTTTCCTTCAGCATGCGAACCGTGTTTGTCAGCAAAATCTTAACTTTGCCGTCATCTATTTTGTCTGCAAGACTCTTGTCCAACTTTACGATACGGAACGGAAGCGATATGATTCTGGTAATATTGGAATACCCGGTGCCATAATCATCCAACGAAAAATAAATCCCCTTCTCAGTAAGACAATCAATATTCTGTATAACAATATCATGTGCGGTATTGGCCGCAGTTTCTGTAATTTCCAGATTAATCTGCTCCGGTTTTAAATGGTACTTTTCCAAATAAAACAGCACCTTCTCCGTCAGGTTTTTTTGCACACACTGGGTCATGGAAAGGTTGATCTCAATAAACTCAATGGGAAGTCCTTTCTCCCTGCATTCTGCCAAAAATCCGCAGACACTGTCCAGCACAAAATCCCCAATCTGAAGAATGGTTCCGTTCCTCTCTGCCGCAGTGATGAAAAGTTCCGGCGAAATAAACCCATACTTCTCATCCTTCAGGCGGATCAAAGCTTCCGCAGATAAAAAGCGTTTCTCCCGGGTCGAATAAATCGGCTGATAATACATCTCAAACCGATGATTGGCAATGGCATCAGCAATAATACCGTCCAGCTCATTGAGCAGCTGAAACATATGGCGATCACTTTCCTTTTCCATGTCAGTTACTGAGCCGCCTGCCGGCAGATAGGTATGAAAAGAATTTCCAAAGGAGAGCAACGCCTTATAGCTATTGATATCCCTGGGGCATTGCAATGTGCAGATACAGGCATCCAGTCCCAGATTCAGATTCTCCACCTGAACAGGTTCCTTCGTGGAAGCAGCGATCCGATCTGCCACGGCTGCCACCTTCTCCGGCTCCTCCCTCTCCGCCACAAGGGCAAACTCTCCGTTCTCCAGATAGTAAATATCCATGGACAAATGCTCCTGTGCATATATCCATTTCATATTGGAGGAAACCCGCTTCATCAGTGCATTGCAGGCATCGTATCCCACCAGTTTAAACAGGGAATGATAATTCACGATTTTTACAAAGATAATCCGTACGGATTTCCGCACCATAAAGGCTTTTTTCATATCGGATGTATAGGCAATATAGTTGCGGATTCCCAATATGGGATTGATCATTTCCTCCGGTCGCTGTACTACGCTCGTAACCAGCAGAAGAGACACTGAAGTCATAAACATTTCAATGAGACAGGATGGCACGAACATCTGAATAACAATGGCAACCAGGTTCAACGGATACATAATGATCAGGGCAATAAATTTGTCGGTGGATAATACTTTTCTAAAAACAAGTAAGTATATCACCCCATACAGCAGATATACAAATGACGCCACATATAAAATATCCAAAAGCGGTCCTCTGACGTAAGAAAGATTTTCGTCCAGATAAAAGACTTTGTGGCAAAACAAATTGCTGATCAAGGTGCCGCAAATCACAAGATACGGTAATACAAATGCCCATTGCAGCCACTTTTTTTTTCGAAGGATATGCCAGGTATCCGTAACTGCGCACAGATACAACTGATACAACGGTGTAGTCAGATTGCGGAACATAAAATATCCGTAATACAAAAAATATCGAAATCCTGTAATTTCTGCTTTCGCCGGTATCCAGACATGATAAGCTTCCGACCATAAATCAAAGATTGTGGTGAGCAATACATCCGCCAAAACCACTGCAAGGAGCTTATTTGCCCTGCCACTGAGCATTTTGCGAAAAAACAGAGACGTCGTAAGAATGACCAATATGATTATGGCTGCTATATCAAAATAAAGAATTTTCATTGCCAAATCCCCTTCCCCTTATCTGACAAAAAAGCATCAAACCCATGGAATAACTATACCATTTTTCCCCCAAAAAAACCACCACAAAGCCTATGCTTCGTGATGGCTCTTTCCCACAAAATCTTGTGGCTTCTTATAGCGCCTTTGCATACAATTCCAGCACATCCTTTTTCGTGGTGCTTCTGGGATTCACTGCAATGTTACCGCTCTTCATGGCATCCTCTGCCATAACCTCAAACTTGTCCTCTGTCACTCCCACTTCACTTAACGATGCCGGGATGCCCAGTTGCTCATTTAACTCCTCCAGCAAATCCACCAGCATGAAAGGCTCAAACTCATCTTCACGTGCCGGAATTATGGAAATATGATTGTAAATCTTTAAGTACTTTCCCTGGTCTGCCAGAGCATTGTACTCCACAATGGTAGGAAGGAGAATGGCATTAGCCACACCGTGGGGCACATTGAAAAAAGCGCTGACCGGATGGCTCA
This sequence comes from Roseburia sp., assembly GCA_051879315.1. GTDB lineage: Bacteria > Bacillota > Clostridia > Lachnospirales > Lachnospiraceae > Roseburia_C. The sequence continues at coordinate 14,708 of JBJELW010000048.1, read as the reverse complement.
TGGCATGCACATCCCCCAGTCTGGCCCAGGAAAATGCAATGCCTGCGAACAGAGAACCTGTCAGCATTCCCTCTGCTGCTTCTATATCTGTGCGGTCTGCCACATATCTTCGAATATTTTTTCCGATCAGTTCCAGTGCTTTTTCTGCCATGGCATCTGAGAAGGGAGATGCCGCTTTGGAAATATATGCTTCCAGGGCATGAACCATGGCATCGATTCCGCAGGCCGCTGCCACGGAAACCGGGGCTGTGGTAATCAGCTCCGGATCTAAGATGGCATATGCCGGAATCAGCTTATAGCTGAAAACGGTTAATTTGTAATTTCTGCTGTGATCGGTAATGACAGAAAATGCTGTTACCTCAGATCCGGTACCTGCCGTTGTGGGAATGGCAATCAGCGGAATAATATCGCCCGGAACCTTGCCTCCTCCCTCATACTCTGTAATGCTTCCCCCATACTTTGCCACTACGCCTACCGCCTTGGCCACATCCATTGGGGATCCACCGCCCAGGGCAATAATAAAGTCTGCACCACTTTCCTGAAACGCTTTTGTGGCTTTATCCACAGTCTCCACGGAAGGATTTCCCTCCGTTTCCGTAAAAGCATCTGTGGGAATACCTGCTGCCTGCAGAGCCTCGGCACAGGTTTTTACAACACCCATCTTATTCAGATGGGGACCGGAAATAATGAATCCATGGGCTCCGCCCAGCTTTTTTGCCACGTCCGGAAGTTTTCCCAGGCTTCCTCTGCCAACGATTACATCCTGCGGAATAGAAAACGAAAATTCCTGCATGATTTTTCTCCTTTCACAATTTCATTCTACCTAGAAGATAGCGATTAAAACGGACTCTGTCAAGCCAATGTCTTTACCGTCTCATCTAAAATATCAAATGCCTTATCGCACTCTTCCTCCGATACAATCAATGGCGGAACCATGCGAATCGTATGAGCACCGATTGCAGTGATCAAAAGTTTTCGATCCAAAGCACCATGTTTTACGTCAACGCCATTGATGGTATCATCAAACTCAACGCCTACCAAAAGACCTTGATGTCTTACCTCTTTCACATGAGGAAGCTTCTCAAGTTTCGCCGCGAAATAATCCCCCACTTTCTTTGCATTTCCTGCCAGATCTCTGTCCAGAAGCTCGCCCACCTCTGCCAATGCAGCTGCACAGGAAACGGGATGTCCGCCAAAAGTGGTTCCATGGGAACCTGCGGTAAATGCTTTAGCCACCTCATTGGTTGCACAGATTGCACCGATGGGCATTCCACCGCCCAGCCCTTTTGCCATGGAAACAATATCCGGCTTCACACCGTAATTCATATAGGACATGACCGCCCCTGTTCTGCACCACCCGGTCTGTACCTCATCCAGCAAGAGAAGCATGCCCTTTTCATCGCAGAACTCCCGCAGCCCCTTCATAAACTCTACTGTGGCAGGATTCACACCACCTTCGCCCTGCACCGGCTCGATCATAATTGCAATGGTATTTTCTGTACAGGCATTTTTGAATGCCTCCAAATCATTATACGGTGCATATGAAAATCCATAGGTCATGGGACCAAATCCCACCTGACATCCATTGCCCGGCTGTCCGGTTGCTGACATGGCACCAAAGGTTCTTCCGTGGAATCCCATCTTTGCTGTTACGATATGATATTTGTTAGGGCCGTACTTCTCAATGCCATATTTGCGGGCCATCTTGATCATAGCCTCATTTGCCTCAGTACCGGAGTTTTGATAGAAAATCTTATCCATTCCCAGCGTCTCACATACCTTCTCTGCCAGCAGAGCCTGGGGAATGGTGTAAGGATAATTGAACGTGTGCATAATGTCATCCACCTGCTCCTTCACAGCTGCAACCACCTTGGGATTGCGGTTTCCTGCATTGTTTACTGCAATGCCCGCATAGAAATCCAGATAAGGAGTTCCTTCCTCATCGTATAAGTACATGCCCTCAGCCGTCTCTGCCAGAAAATCAAAACGCTCATAGGTTTCGATCATATACTTGTTTACCTTGTCCTTAATATCCTGTTTGGTAAGTCCTGTGTCTTTTAATTTCATAATACATCCTCCTTCTCTTTTGACACGAGGTGTCACCGTAGGTGACGTACATATCCCCAAAGGTCGCTACGCGCTGCTTTGGGGACAACACTTGTGTCGGTTTTCATATTTGACTTTACACTACCTCTTGGCACTACAGATTCCATGCGGAACAAAAAAGACGCCAGCAATCATAAGATCACTGACGTCTTCGTCATTTCGTATTATTTTTTGAACGTGTTCAATATATCACGTTTTTTTTATGCAGTCAACCGCTTTTGTCAAGTTTTTTACCCGGAATAGTCTCTAGATTCAATAATTAACGCATAATCTTCTCCAACAGAAATCTCTGCCTGCTCATCCATAATCTCGTTGCTGATTCCCAAAGTGGTGCCCAGGGAAATTCTGCCATGATGGAGCGGATACTTCATCCCACGCAGCGTTACCTCCGACAAACTTGACCCAAAAGGAAGCACAGACACATATTTTCCAAACTGCTCTTTCTTTGTAATGACACAGGTTCCGCTCACCAGACGGATCCGATTGCAGGCATCCACCAGAAATCCCTCTACACACGCCCGATGCAACTGATATAACAATTGGATATTTCCCAGTACATGATCGATTCTAGAGCCGGTAGCTCCCAAAATGGAAACACATGAACTGCCTTTCTCGATGGCGAGACGCACCGCAGCCTCCGTATCCGTATCATCCTTCTCAGGAATCAGATTCACCCACTGAATGGCCTTGATTCCTCGAAAATGCTCCAATATTGCAGGTTCCACAGAGTCATAATCACCTACCACGCAATCCGGTATCCAACAAGCCTTCGCACAAAACTCCAGACCACGGTCTGCCGCAATCACATATCGGGGTTCAAAATCCGCAATATATTTTTCGCCAAAATTCTGTTCGATTTCTCCGCCTGCCACGATTAGTGTTTTGGTGTCTCTCATTGCAACTGCTCCAAAAAGAGCCTCACATTTTCCCGGGGATCTCCACGAAACACGGCACTTCCTGCCACGATAATATTAGCCCCCGCATCCATGACAGTCCCAACGTTATCTAAATTGATGCCACCATCCACCTCGATGTCGGTCTTTAGCCCTTTGCTTTCGATGAGACGCTTACAATCCCGCACTTTGTCTATAGTGTAAGGAATCAATTTCTGTCCGCCAAATCCCGGATTCACCGTCATAATCAGCACCATGTCTACCTTGGGCAGAATGTACTCGATGACAGATAAAGGAGTTGCCGGATTTAAAGCCACACCGGCTAAAAGTCCCTTCTCTTTGATGGCCTCAACTGTCCGGTCCAAATGCTTACAAGCCTCCGCATGAACCGTGATCAGATCTGCACCGCAGTCTGCGAAATCGTCTATATAGCGGATAGGCTCCTCAATCATAAGATGCACATCAAAAATCCGTTCCGTACAGCCACGAATAGCTTTGATCACCGGCATACCGAAGGAAATACTGGGTACAAAACTTCCGTCCATCACATCAATATGGATATACTGGGCACCGGCTGCATCCACAGCCCCGATTTCTTCACCCAGCCGGCTGAAATCTGCTGATAAAATAGATGGGGATAAACAAAACATAGCTGGTCTCCTTTAGTATTTTTTCTTATCTTTTAGTTCCTGATACAGTTGACAGTAATTTTCATACCGGATCTGACCGATTTTTCCCTGTGACAGTGCCTCTTTCACACCGCAATCCGGTTCACTGATGTGGGCGCAGCCCCCAAATCTACACAGAGGCTCATAGGCTGCGAACTCCGGATAGAACTGCTGCAGTTCCTCCTTCTCTATCTCCGGAAGATACAGAGAACTAAATCCCGGGGTATCCACAATATAAGTATCCTGCTCCACATGAATCAGCTCCGCATGACGGGTGGTATGTCTGCCCCGTTCAATCTTTTTACTGATCTCACCGGTCTCCATGGCCGCCTCCGGGGCAATCAGATTGATCAGTGAAGATTTTCCTACTCCGGAAGGTCCCGCCACAGTGCTGGTCTTTCCCTGTAGCACCTGCTTCAATTCTTCAATACCCTCATTTTTCCTGGCGCTGACACCAAGCACCTGATACCCCGCCTGACTGTAGATCTGCTGCATTTGAGCCATATCCGCCGGAACCACCAGATCCTGTTTGTTATAGCAGATCACCACCGGCAGTTGCTGCCATGCCATCATCACCAGGAAACGATCCATGAGATTAAAATTCGGCTGGGGACTGGCCGCAGCAAAAATCAGGAGCGCCTGATCCACATTGGCCACCGCCGGACGGATCAGCGCATTACGTCTGGGCAGGACAGCAACCACATTTCCTGTTTTTTCTTCCTCTGAGATTACATCAATCTCCACATTGTCCCCCACCAGGGGCTTAAGCTTTTGCTGACGAAATATTCCTTTTGCCTTACATTCATAAATTCCGGCTCCTACTACGTGAACATAGTAAAAGCCGGAAATTCCTTTAATTATCTTACCTTGCATAAAATCCCTGTTATTGTTCTGTAAAGGTCACGCCCTGTGAAACGGTAGTAACCCCAGAATTGCCATCTGCATCCGTATAATTCCAGTCAATGGTCAGTGTTCCCGAACTGCTGCCGGAAATATTGCTTACAGATACCTTACCCGGATTGGTTCCGGTGAAGGTTGTGGTCCATAATACCTCTCCCGTTTCACTGGTCAGGGTCACTTTTCCTCCGGTGTAGGTATTGCCATCCTCCGGTGCAGTCAGTGCATCGCTATGGTAAGAATAGTACACACTCTTCTTACCTTGACTAATCGTCAGCGTAACAGTAGTTCCCTTATCCACAAACTTGCCTGCCACCGGATCTGTGGAGATGACAAGGCCCTCAGCCACAGTATCGCTGTAATCTGTCTGTTTATTATAATTTAAACCTTTTTCCGTCAGTGCATTCATGGCATCTGTTTCCGAATATCCTGCCAGATCAGGCACCTGAATACTCTCTAAGCCGCGGCTGATGATCACCGTGACGGTATCCCCCTTCTTTGCAGAAGTACCTGCGTCCGGGGTGGTCTTAATGACATAATCCTGCTGGACATTCTCGTCATAATCATAATCGAAGGAAACCACAAAGCCCTGATCTTCTAAGAGCTGCTTTGCCTCGGAGGACTTATATCCTGCCACATCCTTGATCGTGATATCGCCGGAACCGCTGCTGACACGCACGGTTACCGTGGAGCCCTCGGTTACTTCGGCTCCTGCCTCCACACTCTGATATGCAATCTCGCCCTCTTCATAATCATCGGATGAAACAGGATCCCCTTCTTTGATTGTAATATCAATGCCAGCATCCTCGATGGCATCCTGAGCTTCCTCAAAGGTCATACCTAAAAGATCGATCATTGTGACGGTATCGCCCTCCACAGCAGTCTCGGTCTGTATTTCCGTCTCAGTTTCAGTATCCCCGTCTCTATTCGATCCTCCGAAATGAAGAACTCCCATTAAGTTACCCACAAGGCAGACAATGATGGCAACGATAATCACGGCAGCCACAATTCCGCCGATGGTCATTGCCTTCTCCATATTCGGATTTAAAAATCCTTCCTCTTCGTCCTCTTCATCGACACCCGACTCCGACTCATCCTCCGTATCCCCGGATACCTTGCCGGCACTTTGCCGGATAGCCTCCAGCTCATCCTTTTCCACGATACGTGTCTTGCCGTTATTCTCAAGCGGCACCATGGTAACAAAATCTTCGTTGGGGCTGATCAGGGATTTTCTTAAATCCACCAGCAGTTCTCCCATGTTCTCATATCGGCGATCCGGATTCTTCTGCGTACACTTTAAGATGATCTTCTCAAAGCTCACCGGCAAGTCCGGCGTATAAGAGCTGGGTGGAACCATCTCTTCCTGCAAATGCTGAATCGCCACCGCCACAGTGGTATCTCCGTCAAAGGGCACCCGTCCGGTAACCATCTCGTACATTACGATACCCAGCGAATAAATATCACTCTTGCCGTCCACAAATCCGTTTCTCGCCTGCTCCGGAGAAGAATAATGTACGGATCCCATCACATCGGAATTGATGGTATTGGAAGTGGCTGCACGGGCAATTCCGAAGTCTGTCACTTTCACTTTTCCCTCTGTGGAGATGATAATATTCTGGGGTTTGATATCCCGATGTACGATATTTTTATTGTGAGCTGCCTCAATTCCACGGCCCACCTGAATGGCAATGCTGACAGCCTCCTTGAAAGTCAGTCTGCCCTTTTTCTCAATGTATGTCTTAAGGGTGATACCCTCAATAAACTCCATGACGATATAGTGCATACCGTTTTCACTTCCCACATCGTAAATGTTTACAATGTTGGGGTGTTCCAGGCCTGCTGCCGACTGTGCTTCCGTGCGGAACTTTGTAACAAAATTCACATCCTCACTGAATTCCTGTTTCAGGACTTTGATGGCAACAAAGCGTCCTAAAATGTGATCCTTTGCCTTGTAGACATCGGACATACCGCCCGCGCCCACTTTTCCTACGATCTCATAACGATCTGCTATATACATTCCCTCTGTTAACATACTTTCACCTCATCTGCAAATGGTTCAATGACTATCACTGTAACATTGTCTTTTCCGCCCCGTTCATTGGCGGTCTCCACCAGCCGTTCTGCAGCTTCCGCCACATCCCGCTGTCCCTTCATAATGTTTCGGATATCCATATCCTCCACCATATTCGTAAGTCCATCGGTACACATAAGCACCATATCTGACGGTTCTAAATCCACCTCAAAGAAATCCGCTTCAATTGCATCTGCGGCACCCACCGCCCGGGTGATAATATTCCGGTCCGGGTGATCCTTTGCCATGGCTTTATCCATCTCGCCCATGCGAACCATCTCTTCCACCAGGGAATGATCCTTGGTAATCTGTTTCATTTTCTCATCTACCACATACAGTCTGCTGTCTCCCACATTGGCCACCACCATCCTGCGGTTTTCATAGATGGATGCCATCACCACCGTGGTTCCCATTCCCCTTAGTTCTGTGTGTGCATTGGCCGCCGCAATCACCGCTTCGTTTGCCTCACGGATTGCAGCATCCATAATCGCCGCAGGCTCTGTCAGCTTTGTTTTTTTCACAAAACGTTCAATGGTCTCCACTGTGCAACGGGATGCATAATCCCCCGCATTGTGTCCGCCCATACCGTCTGCCACGATAAAAAGGTTTGGCAGATTGCCAATGGGCTGTTCCATGGAATAGACGTAATCCTGATTCATACTACGCTTTCTTCCGATATCTGTTATGGAAAAAGTCTTCACGGCAATCACCTACCTTTCTAAAAATCTTTTTCTTAACTGTCCACAGGCCCCATCAATATCCCGGCCCATTTCCCTTCTAATAGTAACATTTATTCTGTTTTTTTCAAGTTTATTTTTGAAATTGAGGATATCCCTGTGTTCTGACTGCACATAATTCCTCTCTTTGATGGGATTTACCGGAATCAAATTGATGTGACAGTTCATATCGGAAACCAGCTTCGTCAGGCCTTCAGCATCCTCCTGACTGTCGTTGACCCCACCCACCAGACTGTACTCAAAGGTCACTCTCCGACCGGTCTGGGCAAAATAGTACCGGCAGGCATCCATCACTTCCGTCAGGTCATAGCTTTTTGCCACCGGCATCAGTTCCAGACGCTTTTCCTGGGAAGAGGCGTGCAGGGAAAGTGCCAGAGTGATCTGCAGTTTCTCGTCCGCCAGCCGGCGCATGGCCGGCACAAGCCCACAGGTAGAAACAGTCACATTCCGCTGGCTGATATTCAGCCCGTTTTCATCCGTCAGGAGACGGATGAACTTTACCAGATTATCGTAATTGTCCAATGGTTCTCCACTGCCCATCACCACCACGTTGGAAATTCGTTCTCCGATATCTGCGCTGATACGGTAAATCTGTTCTAAGATCTCCGCCGGAGTCAGATTGCGCACCAGTCCATCCAGTGTGGAGGCACAGAATCTGCAGCCCATGCGACACCCCACCTGGGAAGATACGCATACAGAATTGCCGTGATGATAGCGCATCAATACGCTCTCAATCATGTTTCCGTCCGCCAGGGCAAACAGATACTTTCTGGTTCCGTCAATCTGAGAAACCTGCACCAGTTCCTTTTCCAACACCGTAAGCTGTGCCTGTTCCTTTAATTTTTCCCGCAGCTCCTTGGAGAGATTACTCATCTCGTCAAAGGAAGTGCAATGCTTTTCATGCATCCATTGATAAACCTGTTTCGCGCGAAACTTCTTTTCCCCAATGGAGAGCATCCACTGCTCTAATTCCTCCAGGTTCATGGATTTAATGTCTGCTTTTTCCTTCATGTTCTGTTACTCTTTCCTTAACTTTGCGATGAAAAATCCGTCACTGTCCTGTTCCTGGGGCAGGATCTGCCGTTGCTGCTCCAAATGATACTCCGGGTGTTTTCTGCAAAACCATTCCACATTCTGTTCATTTTCCATTGCGTCAATGGTGCATGTACTGTACACCAGCGCACCGCCGGGCTTCACATAAGTACATACCACGTCTAAGATCTGCCGCTGCAGCCCTGCCAGACTCTCCAGTCCCGCCGGATCCATCCGGTACTTAATGTCCGGCTTTTTGCCAAGCACGCCCAGGCCGGAGCAGGGAAGATCTGCAATCACCACATCTGCCCGCTCCACACTGTCCGGATCCGCCACTGTGGCATCCTGGCGATGGGCGCTCATATTACTGACCCGGCATCGTCTGATATTTTCCTCAATCAAAGATACTTTATAGTCACTGACATCCCGGGTATCCACATGGCCGGTTCCCTCCATCAGCTGGGCGATATGAATGCTCTTGCCTCCGGGTGCTCCACATACATCCATCACATACATACCCTTTTGTATGCCGGCATACTCTGCCACCAGCATGGAGCTGAGATCCTGCACATAGAAATCTCCCTCCCGAAAAGAGTTAAGCCCGGCCAGATAATCGTAGCCACTGAGATACAGCGCATAAGGAATATGCGCATCCTGCCGCACCTCTACCTGTTCTTCTCTCAGTCTCTCCATCAGCTTCTCCGGTGTGGTCTGTGCCGTATTCACCCGGACACACAGGGGCTTTTCCTTCAGAAAGCTTTCACCTATGGCTGCGATTTCATCTGTGGAGTAGCTTTTCTGCCACAGCTGTACCAGCCACACCGGCAGGGAATACTTTACTGAAAGATAGTTCGTTACATCTGCCACCGGATCCGGATAAGTAATCTGTTCCCTGCCCCGTGCAATCCCACGCAGCACTCCGTTCACAAAACCACTGAGCCCGGAAAAACCTTTTCTCTTGGCCAGCTTTACCGCTTCATTACAGCTGGCACTGACCGGAACAGCATCCATATACAAAATCTCATACACCGCGCTGCGGAGAATACACCGGATCACCGGCTTCATTTTTTTCACGGGAGTCTTAGAAAACTGATCGATCACTGCATCCAGCTCAATCATACGCTCCAACGTGCCCTGACTGACCCGGGTGATAAAGGCTCTCTCCTGTTTAGAAAGGTATTGGTACTTGGACAGCACCTGTTCTGACACCACATGACTGTAGCCCTCCTGCTTTGTCACCATCAGCAGGATTTCTAAAATCAGTTCCCTGCTGTTGACAGAGGAGGTGGTGCCGGAACTTCTATCATGTTCTGTCATGGAAGCTCTCCCCCTGCTCTATGGTATATCCACGTAAAAAGGCATCCACCGGCATGCGTTTTTTCCCTTCCAGCTGTACTTCATTTAAAATCAGGATCCCTTCTCCGGTCTGCACCCATAGTTCCTTTTTGTCTGCCTTTACAATGGTTCCTGCGGCCGCATCTGTATTTTCTTCTCTCACAGTGGCATCCCAGATCTTTAAGGTTTTCTCATGCAATGTGGTGTATGCACTGGGCCAGGGATTTAATCCCCGGATCAGCCGCTCAATCTCCACAGCCGGCCGTCTCCAGTCGATGGAGCCAAACTCCTTTTTGATCATGGACACATGGGTGGCCTCCGCCTCGTTCTGAGGGGTGTAGGAAGCCGTTCCGGCCTCAATGGCGGCCATGGCCTCCACGCACAGCGCTGCCCCCGCCTCTGCCAGACGGTCAAACAGGCTTCCACCTGTTTCTTTTTTATCCAGAGGCACCTCCACCTTTGCGATCATGTCACCGGTGTCTATGCCTTCCCCCATACGCTGGATAGTAACACCGGAAACCTGATCTCCGTTTATCACCGCCCACTGAATGGGTGCCGCACCGCGATACTTCGGCAAAAGGGACGCATGAACATTAATGCAATCATACCGTGGCATGGTCAGAATCTCTTTCGGCAGAATCTGTCCAAAGGCTGCCACTACGATTATATCCGGTGCGTACTCCCGCAAATACTCCACACATTCCGGTTCCCGGATGCGGCGGGGCTGATACACCGGGATTCCGTGTGCTACGGCGCACTCCTTCACCGGTGGAAACTGCATGGCCTTTCCTCTTCCCTTGGGTTTATCCGGCTGCGTCACCGCCAGTACCACCTGATGGCCTGCTGCCAGGATTGCCTCTAAGGTTGCCACCGCGAAGTCCGGTGTTCCCATAAAAATAATACGCATGCTTCTCTCTCCTTTATTGCACTTTATTTCAGTTAAAGACGCGCCTTCAGGACTCCGTCGTCTCTTCGTCAGTCCTCATAGGTCACGTCGTGCACGTTCCCCTCTACTTTTTCCACATACATGTGTCCGTCCAGATGATCCAGTTCATGGCAGATGGCACGGGCCAAAAGCTCCTCCCCCTCGATTTCGTACTCTTCCCCGTCCTCTGCAGTAAAAACTGCCTTCACATAATTGGGACGGGTTACCTGTCCTGCCTTGCCGGGGTAACTTAAACAACCCTCATCTCCGGTCTGGCTGCCGGAAGTTTCTGTGATCCGTGGATTGATCATGACAATGGGGCCATCCCCCACATCAATCACCACAAGACGCTTTAAGATGCCTACCTGCGGGGCCGCAAGACCTACTCCGTTTGCCTCATACATGGTCTCAAGCATATCATCCACCAGCTCCACCAGTTTGTCATCAATCACCTTTACTTCTTTGCACTTTTTTGTAAGAATGGGATCTCCCAATACTCGAATCTGTCTGATTGCCATTTAATATCCTCCTTAAAACCCGTTCATAGGGTCAAAATCAAACTGTACACTGAGATTTTTTATTTCACGCTGCATGATTAATTGCTCCAGGTCATCCTTCAACTCCACCAACCTTTTGTAATCCTCATGGCGGATATAAAGTACCCGGCGGTACACATCCTTGATCTTTGCTACCGATGCCTCCGCGGGGCCCACCAGAAACAGCCTGGAATCTTTACGTAAAAGCTCCTCTGCCATAATCTTAGCCTCCCGGTCTGCCGTCTCCTCCCGGGGAGATGCCACCAGGATGGACAACATGTGCCACACCGGCGGATAATGCATCATCTGACGGTAAAAAATCTCCTGCTCATAAAAACTTTCATAATCCTGCCCGGCTGCACAGGTGATACTGTAATGGTCCGGCTGGTAAGTCTGGATCACCACCTCACCCTCCCGGTCCCCTCTGCCGGCTCTTCCTGCCGCCTGGGTCAGCAGCTGAAAGGTGCGCTCCGCTGCCCGGTAATCCGGCACCCCCAGAGACAAATCCGCAGCCAGCACTCCCACCAGAGTTACTTTCGGGAAATCGTGTCCTTTTACGATCATCTGGGTACCGATGAGGATATCCGCCTCCTCATTGGCAAAGGCTGACAGAATCTGTTCGTAGCTGTCCTTGCTTTTGGTGGTATCCGCATCCATGCGCAGGATCCTTGCCTTCGGGAAAGCCTGCTGCACCGACAGCTCAATCTTCTGGGTTCCGGCTTTAAAACCTCCGATATATTTGGAACCGCACTCCGGACATATCTTAACATTACTTTGCTCATAACCGCAATAGTGACAGACTAATTTTCCATTGTTATGGGCGCTCATAGACACATCACAGTGGGGACATTTCATCACACGACCACAAGATCTGCAGGAAACAAATCCGGCCATACCTCTCCGGTTTAAAAACAACATAATCTGCTCTTTTTTTTCCAGTCGCTGCTCCATCAGTTCATACAGCTTGCGGCTCAGGATGGAATAATTATTTGCAGCAAGTTCCTGACGAAGATCCACAATATGACATACCGGAAGGGGCCGCCTCTGTACCCGTTCCGGCATGGAAATCAGAAGATATTCTCCCTTCCCCGCCTTATAAAAACTGTCCACTGAGGGGGTAGCCGATCCCAACACCACCGTGGCGCCGCACATTTTGGCCCGCTGGATGGCCACTTCTCTGGCATGATACCTGGGCATGGTCTCACTTTTGTAGGAATTTTCATGTTCCTCGTCGATGATAATGTAGCCCAGATTGGGAAACGGGGTAAAAAGAGCAGACCGGGGACCGATCATCACATCCACCTCTCCCCGTTTTGCCCGTTCAAACTGGTCAAACCGTTCTCCGGGTGACAGCTTTGAGTTCATGATGGAAATCCGGTCTCCGAACCGGCTGTAGAACCGCATCACTGTCTGATAGGTCAATGCAATCTCCGGAATCAGCACAATACACTGTTTTCCCCGGGAGATGGCCTCAGCAATGAGTTCCATGTAGACCTCCGTCTTGCCGCTGCCGGTCACCCCGTGTATCAGGCAGGGTTTTCTCTCCCCGGAGGCATTGGCAGTAATCTGCTCCACCGCGTTTTTCTGCAGTGCATTCAGGGTCATGGCATAAGTGCCTGCCCGTTCCGGTTTCACCGGATTACGGTAACTTCTCCTGCTCTCCACTGCAACCACACCCTGTTCTTCCATGGCCCGGATCACCGCTGTGGTCACATTGAGTTTTTTGGTCACCACCTCATAGTCAATGACCGAATGCTCCATAAGGGCTTCTAACAGTCTGGCCCGGGCTGTACTGTGCTTTTTTTGATACCGGCACAGCAGATCAGCAGCCTCCTCCATGGGTATGTTAAGTGACACCTGCCGGTAAAGCCGTTCCGCCGTCTTTTGTTTGATAGGTATTACGGTTTTTAATGCCTGGTTCATGGTGGCACCATAATTTTTTCGGATCCACGCGGCCAGAGCGATCAGTTGGGACTCAATGGCGATGCTGCTGTCATCAATCCGGCAAATCTCCTTCATCTTCCCGGGATCGTATTCTGCCTCATCTGTCAGTTCTACCACATATCCCGTAATAGTCCGGTTTCCCTTGCCAAAGGGAATAACCACCCGCATTCCCACCCGGATCTGCTGCTGCATGGACTCCGGTATCCTATATTGAAAAGTCTTATCTAATTTTTCGTGTGAAATGTCAATTATGATATTGGCGTACTGCGCCATTTTGTCACCTCGTTGCTCGCAAAATTTTTGATAAATTCCGCATGAATTACTGCGGAGGGGAAATAATTATGACATGAAGAAAAATTTTTTCATATGCGGACTTACCGGATGGTGCCTGGAAATCCTTTTTACATCCTTAGGATGCTTCCGCAAAAAAGACTATCGACTCACCGGAAGAACCTCCGTCTGGATGTTCCCCATTTACGGCATGGCAGCTCTCATTGCACCTGTGTATCAGAAGATAAAAGGCGTACCACGTCTGTTCCGGGGGATTCTGTATTCCCTGGCAATCTTTGCCTGCGAATACATCAGCGGCTCTATTTTAAAACGGCACAACATGTGTCCCTGGGACTACAGTGACGCAAAATATAATATTAACGGCCTGATACGACTGGATTTTGCACCTTTATGGTTTGCCACCGGGCTTTTGTATGAGGGTATCCTCTGCAAGGACAGCCGTCCCCGTAAGCAGCAGTAGCCATTAAAACTGTATAAACCGGATAAAAACCGCGGTGCGGGTAATTCGCAAAAAGCAAACTCCAAACCGCGGTTTTTAAATTCTTACTTAATCATCAAGTACATCATCCAGATCAGCACCCGCCCCGATATCCAAAGTATTCAGGGTACGGCGGCGGATCCGGGCTGCCTCGGAAGCTTTCAACAGATAATTCTTGATCTCCTTGGCATGTTTGATATGGGAAAGCACCAGTTCCTTATTGGTCACATCACCGGTATAACACAAAATGGTTCCCAGCTTAAAAATACGCTCAATAAAGGAAGTGGTAAGGCGCACATCCTGGATCTTATACATATAGCAGTCATCTTCCACCGTCTTTAACAAGCCCTGATCCACTGTCACAGTGCTGGGTGTGATGGTATATTTGGTAAAGGTCCATGGAAGTCCCAGAAACGGCCACCGTTTCCGCTCCACAAACTGCACCTCATCCAGGTCCTCGTCCCGGTCTCCATTCAAGTTCTTTTCTTCCAATTCTTCCTTCTCTCGGCTCATTCCATTTCCTCCTTTTCTTGACACGAGGTGTCACCGCAGGTGACGGAAACGCCCTCAAAGGTCGCTTCGCGCTGCTTTGAGGACAAAACCTTGTGTCGGTTTTAATATTTGACTTTACACTAATTTTCCTTTGTGCACATACTAGCTTTCATTATATTCTAATTTTTAGCATTTGTGAAGTTTTTGCGAGCAAAAAATCAAGAAATATACTCACTTGAATTTTCCCTATATATCGTTTATTATGATATAGGTTTTGCAACATAATGCTACATTTTGTGACTG
>JBJELW010000047.1:0-5902 GCA_051879315.1 Roseburia sp. | reverse complement strand
ATCCCCGTAAAGAAGAAATATAGCATACGGGGAAAAACAGAAAAACCGGGATATCTCCGTAAAATTATGCCGTATCCCAGGGAATCTCCTATAACCCAAATTTGCCCCCAACAATTCCTAGCCCAACGCCCCGACAACCCCAATTTGTAGAATTGGAATAGACATAAATTACAGAAAATAGGTATCTACCTATAAATGGCGAGAAATAAGTGGCCTAATATGTAGCAGTTACCCCCCCAATATATAGCCTCTGCACCAGTATTGTTAGTACAGAACAGCTTTACGATATAAGATATCGCAGCGGAGATTTTATCAGAAAGGACCAGGAAAGAATGAAAGTAAACAAAGCAAATTGTACTCAGACAATGGTTGGATATGTAAAAGAACTCAAAGTTAAAGGTCAGGATTCTCCCACGATGATTTCTGTTGAATATAAGGTTGACGGCAACAACTATGTTGTCACAGAGAGCCTGAAATTAAAGAGTGCAAAAATTAAACTTGGCTTCCTGCCCATTGGGCAGAAAAGAGTTCCTGTAATGGGAAACACAGTAGTAGGAAGCTCTGCTATGGTTAGTTACAACCCATGTAACCCTGCAGAGTCTTTTATTACAAATAATAATGGCAAGACAAGCATTTAAGGATTCACGTTTTCTTGCAAACTATTTTTGTGTGGGGTATAATCATGACATGATAGTCTGACCTGTACCGTTTACGGAGCACAGTATCTTAATAAGCTCGGATTTTCGAAGTGTACGTTTGGATGTTTACGCCACGGATGAGATGCAAGTCAGTTACAACGTGGAAGCTCAGAATGAGGATGAGGGGGATCTTCCCAAGAGAATCGAAGACAAATGCTGCCGGAAAAGCTGAGGGAAAAGCGGAAGCTATTCTCGAATTGTTAGAAGACTGTGGCACCATATCCGAGGAACTGAAGACAAAGGTTATGACAGAGAAGAATTTGGATACTCTGAAGAAATGGCATAAGCTCGCGGCGAAGTCTGGATCTATTGAGGAATTTACAAGCCGGATGTAAGATATTTCATGCAATCTGCGTGAAACTCTGGAGAAGTCTGTACCTGTTTGGAACAGATACAGAGATCTATTATTTCTAAGATACGGTTTATCGTATCGCCGAAGTACAAATCGTTACAGATCACACAAAAGGCAAATGTACAGTGAGGCCATCAGAATATAAAATAGATGAATATATATAATGGGAGAAGAAATAACATGAAGAAAAAAGTTAACGTAGTTTTTTATTGTTGCATGGTCGGAGCATGTATGCTTCTGACCGCCTGCGGAGCCAAGGAGCCATCTCCGGAAGATCCCGGGCAAAATGAGCCCGAGGAAATCGTAACAGAGAGCATTGTGGAATTGGATTCAGAGACAGCGACAGAGGAACAAGGTTCTGAGATTTCAGAAAATGAATACCGCATTTTGACTGAGGAGTCGGTGGAACGGGATTACACAAAATATGGAACCATGAAACAGGAGCATGAAGAATTTAGTAACTCTGATGGAAGTGTGGGCTTTTATTATGACATGGAGTGCTTCTATTTTGATGACAGTTATCCTGCGGTGCTAAATGAAACCCTGCAAAGCTATTACGATTCCATCCGGGAAGGATATTGCTCAGATGCGGAGATTTACGTTGGAGATGAAGCAGAGGCAGGAGACACTCCCTATGACAGCCTGATTTTTCAGTATTTTACTTATGTTGGGGATGATTATATCAGTATCGTATACAATAATGTCTGTTATATGGGTGGTGCACATCCCTATTCCGCTTTTGATGGTATAACCATCGATTGCGGCACCGGTGAAATAGTGCAAGTTTCAAATTTTGTGTATGAGACGGAAGACGAAATTGGAGAGCAGCTGCAGAATTTGTTGGGATTGGACTATTTTGATATAAATGAGTGGGACTACTATATTACAGAGGAGCGTGTTGTGTTCTTTTACTATAATCCGCTGTTTTGGGATTCGGTGGAAACAGCGCGTGTACGTTGAAACCGTGCTGTAGAGTTCAAAATAAATCAATAGAGAGAGGGATAGAACAGTGAAAACCAACAAAAGAAAAGGCGCATGCCTGACACTATTTTTAATCGGTATACTATTACTGTCGGCAGGATGCGGGACAACCGCAAAAACAGATGGACAGGAATTCACAACCGAGGAGATCACAACAGAAGCTGCGACCGAAGTGACTGCATACATAGAGCCAGCTGAGGACGATAGCGAAGTCCCGGAAACAGAAACGGAACCGGAGGACCAGACCACACCTATTGATCCCATCACGTTATATGCCAGTGACCGGGTGAATGTACGGATTGCTCCTTCCACAGAAAGTGAAGTATATGACATACTGAACAGACGGGAATCTGTCACCGTAGTAGGGGAAAATGGAGAATTTTACCAGGTTTCTATAGATGGGAACAACTATTATGTACACAAAGATTACCTGGTGACGGAGGAGGAACTGCCCAGTGGATATGTGGTGGTAATCGATGCCGGACATCAGAAAACAGGAAATAGTGAGCAGGAGCCCATCGGACCGGGAGCCACCGAAACAAAAGCAAAGGTAACCTCCGGTACTTCCGGCTGTGTCAGTGGACTGGCGGAGTATGAGCTTACATTAATGGTTTCGCAAAAGCTGGAGCAGGAACTTACCAATCGGGGATATCAGGTCATCATGGTCCGCACCACCGCAGATGTAAACATCAGCAACAGCGAACGGGCCCAGGTGGCAAACAATGCAAATGCGGATGCGTTTATCCGAATTCATGCCAATGGTTCCACGGACTCCTCCGTAAATGGAGCCATGACTATCTGCCAGACTTCCTCAAATCCCTATAATGGATATCTTGCCCCTGAAAGCAAGCGATTGTCCCAGTGTGTTCTGGATTCCCTGGTAAGTGCCACGGGATGTCGGAAAGAGTATGTGTGGGAGACGGATACCATGAGTGGTATCAACTGGTGCCAGGTGCCGGTGACTATCGTGGAGATGGGATATATGACCAACCCCACAGAGGATGCCAACATGGCTACGGACAGTTATCAGTGGAAGATCGCAGAAGGCATCGCGGATGGAATAGACAGCTATTTCGCAGCGGGAGAGTAAAATTGAGTTTTTGTATCCAGAAAATCATGGAGTTACAGTTGCAGGCAACTGGTGGTAGCAGAATCCACCGTTAATTGCAACTGTAACTTCCTTGCTTTTTCTTAGGGGTATCCCTATAATAAAAAATTAGATAGACATTTAAGAAGGAGAACAACATATGAAACGAAAAGCGAAGCGTTTTTTTAGTCTGTTTCTGATATTTGCCATGATACTGGGGATGCTGCCTGCGATGCCCATCAAGGCGGCAGTATCAGAGACCATCACAAGTCTTACCCTGACCGGGGTGAAAAAGCCGGTGCCAGGTGAGACCGTAACCACTGAGGGCATTTTCCTGGGAGACATGGTGGAGATAGATCCGAGTTGGACTTTTTGGTCAGTCTGGGATGATGAGACGGAGGAATACATCAGATGCGAGGATACTGATATCTTTGAGTCGGGTAAGAGATATGCCCTGGCAATTAATGCAGCTGTGAAAGATGGGTATGTATTTGCATTAGATATGACGGTGTTCTACAACGGAAAGGATATTCCGAATCTTAATGATACACCGCAGGACAGTTATAATACAGCGAAAATTGTTTTGAATTGCAATTTGAGTATTTTAATTCTTGCAGAAGACATTCCAAATCCCCAGTATGACATTACCATAACCAACGGTAAGGCGGCCGTTGACAGCCAGGCTGTTGCCACTGCAGAGGAGGGCGCAGTGGTTACCATCACTGCCGATGCTCCCGCAGAGGGAAAGGCATTTGACAAGTGGGAAGTGGTAAGCGGCAGCGTAACTTTTGCAAATGCCACCAGTGCTACCACAACCTTCGTCATGCCTAAGGGAGCAGTGAGCGTGAAGGCAGTTTATAAGGATTTAAACGGCTGGGTTACTACAGAGAATGGTCAGAAGGTGTATTACCAGAATGGCAGCATTGTGAAGAATCAGTGGTTCCAGGATGGAGAGAAGCAGTATTACATCAATGAAACCGGAGCACTTGCCACCGACTGGCAGAAAATCGGCGGCATCTGGTATTACTTCTACATCGACGGCACCATGGCAGTTTCCACCTGGATAGGCGGCAGTTACGTGGGTGCATCCGGCGCATGGGTGGAAAATCCTCTGCCTGAGGGTTGGATGCAGTCCGGCAGCAGATGGTGGTATCAGTATCCGGATGGAACCTACGCACAGAGCACATGGAAGAAAATCGGCGGGGAGTGGTACTATTTCGATGCGGCTGGCTGGATGGCCACCGGGTGGACTTATGACGGCAGCGACTGGTACTACATGAATGCCTCAGGAACCATGAAGACCGGATGGTTAAATGACGGCGGTATCTGGTACTATCTGAAACCCTCCGGAGCGATGGCAACCGGCTGGGTAAGTGACGGTGGAAACTGGTATCTTATGGATGAGTCCGGTGCTATGAAGACAGGATGGGCAAAACAGGGAGATGACTGGTATTATCTGGATGCTTCCGGAGCAATGCAGACCGGTTGGCTCAAAGATGGAAATACATGGTATTACCTCATGAGCTCCGGTGCTATGGCACATGATACTGTCATCGATGGTTATACCTTAAATGCAGATGGTGCATGGGTACAGTAACATATTTGTCTTGAATTAGAACTTTTATTTACAGCAAGGATATGGTGTTCAAAGTTATAAGAGCCACCATGTCCTTGTTTTTTTGAGGGGGAACGTGGCTCAAAAGGGAAGGGTTGAATTAAAAACTGAAAAAGAGTATAGTGTAACCGTCAAATCCAAGTTTAATACTTTATCAGAATACCTAAAGGAGAGAATGTGAATGTTTTGTGGTGATAAAAAATCGTCAGATAAGAACAAAACCGGAAAAATCGTGCTAGTTATTGTTTTAGGCCTGGTGATACTGGCAATTTTGGGAATCGGGATCTGGTTTCTTATTATTTGTATGCAAAAGGATTCAGAAAATGAAGGAATCATTGATTCGGAAGTATATGAAACGGGGATGGAAGTCGATGAAAGCAGCGATGTGGCTGAGATCAATGACCAAAAAGTCTTTCAAGATAAGTTGTCTGAGTTGATGGAAACATATGGAGTGTTTGCTGCCAGTCAGTACGGGGTTATGCATACTCCGGATGATACGTGGATGAACCCCAACGGAATAATGAGTGCAACGGTTCTGGATTTTGATTCGGATGGTGCGGACGAAATGTTAGTGTGTTATACAGAACTGGCAGAGGATGTGAATTATTATAGCCATGATTACTACAAGATTGTTATGAGCATGTATGAGGAGATGGATGGAGAAGCTGTTTTGGCAGATCAGGTTCCTTTTTCCACTTACTGTGACTGGCAGTACGGTGTTGTGGATGATGTGGCACGTCTTTCGTATTGTAAAAGCGATGACGAGGCGCTTTCTCTCCATTCGGTTCAGGTAGATGGGAATATATACATCATGTGCGAGGAATATCTTCTGGGTAGAAATTTCGCTGACGGAATGTATAGGGCGTATTGGATGATGGAGTATGTGGATGGCAATTTAGAGTACGTTTGCTCATATGCGCAGCTTGGTGTCGGAAGTGCAGAATTTCAGTATGCAGGTTATGATTTCTCAGACGGTACACTGGTCGAATCCAATTTGTATTATTGTGAAGGCTGGTACGAAGGGATAGAACAGTGGGATGAGGATATTCCGCTTTACGATGACTATACGCTGGCAATAACTAATTTTTTCAAGAAATATGGAATTGAATTGAATACTTCTGCTCTGAAAGATTATGATGTAACAATGGGGTCTATCTTATCTGATACAA
>JBJELW010000046.1:0-25487 GCA_051879315.1 Roseburia sp. | reverse complement strand
TAACGTAGGTATTACCGCAGGGGCTTCAACCCCAAATAATATTATTGAGGAGGTTCAAAATAATGTCAGAAATAAGTTTTGAACAAATGTTGGAAGAATCATTAAAAACAATAAGAAATGGAGAGGTAGTCGAAGGCGTTGTTATCGATGTGAAACCAGATGAGATTATCCTTAATATCGGATATAAAGCAGACGGTATAATTACTCGCAGTGAGTACACAAATGAAGCAAATGTTGACCTTACCACCATTGTGAAGGTGGGCGATACCATGGAAGCCAAAGTCTTAAAGGTAAATGACGGCGAGGGACAGGTTGTATTGACTTATAAGCGTCTTGCTGCTGAAAAGGGTAACAAGCGTTTAGAGGAAGCATTCGAGAATAAGGAAGTTTTAACCGCAAAGGTTGCACAGGTATTATCCGGTGGCCTGAGTGTCGTTGTTGATGAAGCAAGAGTATTTATTCCTGCCAGTCTTGTGTCTGATACTTTTGAGAAGGATCTGACCAAGTATGAGGGACAGGAGATTTCCTTTGTAATCACTGAGTTCAATCCCAAGAAGAGAAGAATCATTGGCGATAGAAAGCAGCTTTTAGTTGCTGAGAAGGAAGAACTGCAGAAAGAGTTGCTGGCAAAGATCCAGGTTGGCGATATCATGGATGGTATTGTAAAAAATGTGACAGATTTTGGCGCATTCATCGATTTGGGTGGTGCAGATGGTCTGCTTCATATTTCAGAGATGTCCTGGGGACGTGTTGAAAATCCCAAGAAAGTGTTGAAGGTTGGCGATACGGTAAGAGTATTCATTAAAGATATTAAAGAAACAAAGATTGCCCTCAGTATGAAATTCCCGGATCAGAATCCATGGAGAGTTGCTGCTGAGACATTTGCCATCGGCAATGTGGTCAAGGGTACTGTGGCAAGAATGACAGATTTTGGCGCATTCGTTGAACTTGCACCGGGCGTGGACGCATTGTTACATGTTTCCCAGATTGCTAAGGAACATGTGGAAAAACCATCTGATGTTCTTAAGGTAGGACAGGAAATCGAAGCTAAGATCGTTGACTTCAATGAGGAAGAGAAGAAGATCAGCCTTAGCATGAAGGCACTTTTACCGGAGGAGGATGCAGTAGAGGAAGCTGCTGAGACGGTAGAAGAATAATTGCAGGAGGTAGCATATATGTTTGATGATTACGAAAAGTTTAAAAAGGATATATATGCTCTGACTACGATCGATTTAAATGCATACAAGGAGAAACAGATGCGCCGTAGGATTGATAGTCTGGCCAGCAAAAATCGCATGGACTCCTATGACGCATATGTAGCTCTTTTGAAGACGGATTCCGAAAAATTTGATGAATTTATCAATTTTTTGACGATAAATGTATCCGAGTTTTATCGTAATCCGGAACAGTGGGTGTTTCTGGATCAGGAAGTCTTTCCAATGTTGTTAAAACAATTCGGGAATGATATCAAAATTTGGAGCGCTGCCTGCTCTACCGGAGATGAGCCCTATTCCCTTGTCATGGCTTTGTCCCGTCATATACCGCTGAGTCAGATCCATGTAATTGCTACGGATATTGATAAGCAGGTGCTGGAAAAGGCTAAGGTGGGCTTGTATAGTGAAAAGAGCATTGCTTCGGTTCCTGAGGATTTGAAGAAAAAGTATTTCACACCCATTGGAAATTCTTTTAAAATTTCAGATCAGATCAAACAGAGGGTAGAATTCCGGCAGCATAATTTGCTCTGTGATGAATATCCTAAGAATTGTCACTTGATCGTATGCCGGAATGTTGTGATTTATTTCACAGAGGAGGCAAAGGATCAGATTTATCGAAAGTTCCATCAGTCGTTGACGGACGAAGGTATGTTGTTTATTGGAAGTACGGAGCAGATCATCAATTATCGGGAATTAGGCTACAAAAGAAATCGATCTTTCTTTTTTCAAAAATCAAAGTAAAAAAGAGTCACCTTATGGTGACTTTTTTTGTCAAGACTTATCTGGAAGGTTTTTGGGACTTCAGATATTTTAAAAGATGGTTGGTATAGGCACTGAGGAGTTCCTGAGATTGGAGAAAATTGGTGGTCAATTCAAAGTAACTGATTTTATCCTTATATTCCCGCTTGAAAGCCGGGGTGATCAGCTCCTCGTATTCCGGAACGAAAACACCTTCGTGTCGTGTGTAGCAGGTGGCGGCTTTCGCAGGTACCCGGTGTGACTTGTCTACATAGGAAGAAACACTTTTGTGAATAGCCTGATCTTCCGCCGGAAGATAGTAATAGTCCCGATAGTTCGGAAAGAAGTATTTCAGTTCGCCGGTCCATAGCCGAACAGAAATCCGACAAGTGTATTCGTGTGCACACAAGTAGATGCCGTTATGGCTATAGGAAAATTTCTGTGGGATAAAAAATTCTGTTTCCATCTCTAAAATTATTTCCGTTTCCCTGGTGTTGTGGTAGGAAGTCAGTTCGTTCACTGTGGGAACGATATTGCTATATTGTCCATTGAACAGATGAACATAGGAGAGAATCGGAAGCAGATCGATCATGCCTAAAACATCTTCGTAATTATGGAGCAAGAGCAAGGATAACAGATCTTCAGCCTGATTTTTTTTATAGTTTTCATAGACAGCGATCAGATCACCACCGCTGTACTGGTCATCACGGACAATGCCTAAAAATGTCTCAACCGTTTTTTGCTTATAGTTAGTAAGGTTTAATATGTGTTTAATCTGAGTGACGGACTTAAATATATCCACATAACTGAAATCCGAAAAATGTTCGGTCAGTCCATGCTGATCACATTTCGCCTTGAGATAAGGGATATCAAAGCCGATTCCATTGAAGGTGATGATGGTTTGATATTGTTTTAATAACTCTAAAAATGCGTTTAAAATCAATTTTTCCTCCTGACTGTTTTCGGCGAAAAACTGATCCACGCAAAGATAATCCCCGCTTCTTCGGGCGCAGCCAATCAGATATAATGAACTGTGGGCCGGAGAAAAACCGGTGGTCTCTATATCAAAAAAGATGCTGTCTGCAGTGAACAGCTCCAGCGTCATCTTATCCTTTTTTTGAAAAAGGAGTTCCTTGTGAATTGTTTTCATAGCGTTATCTCCTTGTTCTTTCATGATTTTTTTTCTCTGGAAATATTTTAACACATATCCTTTAATTTTTGAAAAACTTATTGATAAAATTCTTTCATTCATATGCCAGTGTGTTATAATATTGATTGTAAGTGCGTGTATGCACGGATTAACAAGGAAGCGAGGCACAATAGATGGGATTAATGACATTTAAAGGCGGCGTTCATCCGGCGGAAGGTAAGGAGCTGTCTAAGGATAAGCCGGTTACGGTTCTGTTGCCAAAGGGAGATCTGGTATATCCTTTGTCACAGCATATCGGCGCTCCGGCGGTACCTGTTGTTGCGGTGGGGGACACTGTATTGAAAGGACAACTTATAGCCGAAGCAGGGGGCTTTGTATCTTCACCGATTTTTTCTTCTGTATCGGGGAAGGTGAAAACCATAGAACCAAGACGTGTGGCTACAGGAGATATGGTAAATTCCATTGTGATTGAGAACGATGGACAATATACAGAAGTGAATTATGAGGAAGTGGCTGATGTGACGACTCTCAGCAGAACGGATATCATTGATCGCGTTAAGAATGCCGGCGTAGTGGGAATGGGAGGAGCGGGTTTCCCTACCCATGTAAAGCTGTCGCCCAAAGAGCCGGAAAAAATAGAATATATTATTGCTAACTGTGCGGAGTGTGAGCCGTACCTCACCTCGGATTATCGGGAAATGTTGGAAAACCCGGCACAGCTGGTAGGAGGAATGCGCATTATTCTTCAGTTGTTTCCCAATGCAAAAGGTGTGTTCGGTGTCGAGAATAATAAGCCGGAATGTATTGAGAAGCTGAAGGAACTTACCAAAGATGAGCCACGTATGGAAGTGGCGGAGCTTATGACAAAGTATCCACAGGGAGGGGAACGACAGCTGATCTATGCGGTGACAGGGCGTTCCATTAATTCTAAGATGCTGCCGGCAGATGCTGGATGTATTGTGGACAATGTGGAGACCCTGATTGCTGTTTATCGTGCGGTGAAACTGGGACGACCGGTAATCAACCGGGTATTTACAGTGACCGGTGATGCAGTGAATGATCCTAAGAATTTTTATTTTTCCATCGGAACCAGTTTTCAGGAACTTTTGGATGCTGCCGGTGGATGTCAGGAAAAGCCTGAAAAGATGATTGCAGGCGGGCCTATGATGGGCTTTGCGCTTCAGGGATTGGATGTTCCCACTACAAAGACAACCTCGGCCCTTTTGTGCATGACAAAGGATGAGGTACGTCTGGCTGACGAACAGATTACGGCCTGTATCAATTGCGGACGATGCGTGGAAGCCTGTCCGGAAATGCTGGTTCCAACCCGGCTTGCGCGATTTGCCGCAAGGGGAGATCAGGACAGCTTTGAGAAATGGAACGGCCTGGAGTGTATTGAATGCGGCAGCTGCAGTTTTATCTGCCCGGCCAAGAGACAGTTGGCTCAGTCCATCAAGACGGCTAAGAAGCAAATTTTAGCTACAAAACGAAAGAAATGAGAGGTGAATCATTGTGAGTGAATTATATCATGTATCATCGGCACCCCATGTGCGGGCGAAAGATACCACAAGCAGAATCATGTTTTATGTTCTGGTTGCATTGATGCCCACCACGGTGTTTGGAATTTTCAATTTTGGCTACCGGGCATTGATTCTAATCCTCGTGACCATAGCCAGCTGTATGGCTTCGGAGTGGATCTTTGAGAAAATCGTTCATAAAAAAAGTACACTGGGAGATCTGAGTGCAGTGGTAACGGGTCTTCTTCTGGCGTTAAATCTTCCGGCAACACTTCCCTGGTGGGAAGCTGTCATCGGTGGAGTGTTTGCCATTATTGTGGTTAAAATGCTTTTTGGTGGTTTGGGGCAGAATTTTATGAATCCGGCATTGGGAGCAAGATGTTTTCTATTAATTGCATTTGCGGCTGATATGACGGATTTCGCAATAGACTCATACACAGGAGCAACTCCCCTTGCTGCCATTCGTGCGGGGGAGACGGTAAATACCATGGATATGCTCATCGGCCGTACCGGAGGTACCATCGGTGAGACATCTACACTGTGTATTGTGCTGGGCGCAATCATTTTAATTCTGCTGGGTGTGATTTCCCTGCGGATACCGGGGACTTACATCCTTACGTTTGTTATTTTCATGGCTCTTTTTGGAGGCCATGGACTGAATTATCAGTATCTGGTGGCGGAACTTTGCGGTGGTGGACTGATGTTGGGGGCATTTTTTATGGCAACGGATTATGTCACATCCCCCATTACACCGGGAGGACAGATTATTTATGGCATCTGCCTGGGAATCTTCACCGGACTGTTCCGGGTGTTCGGGGCCAATGCGGAGGGCGTATCCTTTGCCATTATCCTCAGTAATCTTCTGGTACCCATGATAGAAAAGATTACAATTCCGACAGCCTTCGGACAGGTGAAAGAGAGAAAAATCATAAACAAGCTAAAGGAGGTAAAGGAGGGCAGGAAACATGAATAAGAAGATCGTACATGACGCATTGATCCTGATGGCCTTTACTTTGGTGCTGGGATTTGTTCTGGGACTGGTTCACGATATTACGGAGGAACCGATTAATGCTGCAGAACAGCAGAAAACGGAGGCCGCCTATAAGCAGGTATATGCAGAGGCGGACAGTTTCCGCGTTTACCAGGATTTTGATGCGGACGAGGCAGAGAGTCTGATGAATGAGTATGGATACAGTGATGAGATTACGGATGTGGAGGAAGCGTTGGACGCTTCCGGCAATGTGCTTGGCTATGTGATCACGGTGACTGCTAAGGATGCCAGTCAGGCAAATATCACCTTCTCTGTGGGCATTACCGGAGACGGCGTGGTAAACGGATATTCCATCACTTCTATTTCTGAGACGCCGGGACTTGGTGACAAAGCACAGAACGAAGAATTTTACAGCCAGTTTGAAGGAAAACAGGTGGACAAGTTCACTGTGGTCAAGCAGACTCCGGCACAGGATAGTGAGATTGAAGCAATCTCCGGAGCCACCATTACATCTAAGGCTATGACAAACGGAGTCAATGCCTGCATCACCTATTTTTCACAGATATTACAGGGAGGTGCTGACAATGAATAAGTATTTGGAACGTTTGTATAACGGCATCATCAAGGAAAATCCTACCTTTGTGCTGATGCTTGGTATGTGTCCCACGTTGGCTGTCACCACCGGGGCCATGAACGGACTGGGTATGGGATTGTCTACCACGGTGGTACTGATCCTGTCTAATCTGTTGATATCAGCCTTTCGTAAGGTAATTCCAAATGGTGTGCGTATGCCGGCATATATTGTGATCGTTGCATCCCTGGTAACCATGGTGGAGTTCATTATGAAAGCCTATACCCCGGATCTTGCGGAGCAGTTGGGTGTATATATTCCTCTGATTGTTGTAAACTGTATTATATTAGGCCGTGCAGAAAGCTATGCCTCCAAAAATACCATTCTTCCTTCTGTGTTTGACGGAATCGGTATGGGGCTTGGATTCACTCTGGGACTTACCTGTATTGGAATTGTCCGTGAACTTTTAGGCGCCGGACAGCTTTTCGGACATCAGGTCTTATCCCTGAACTGGTTTACACCGATTACCATTTTTGTAATGGCACCGGGCGCATTTCTTGTTTTGGCTGTTCTGGTGGCGGTTATGAATATTGTCAGAGATAAAATGGAACATAAGGGAAAACCTCTGGCGAAACCTTCCGGATGTCTCACGGGAGATTGTGCAGCCTGCGGTCAGTCGGGAATCTGCACCGGAAAAACCGGCGCAACAGACGCAGTAACAAAGGAACAGACAGCGGAGAAAAAGGGGAGCGAATCCGTGAATGAAACAGAAAAAGAGAAACAGGAGGGCTAATACAGATGAAGACATTACTATTACTGGCTATCGGATCTGCCATTGTAAATAACGTTGTTTTGAGTCAGTTCTTAGGTATTTGTCCGTTCCTGGGAGTATCTAAGAAAACTGAGACGGCAGCCGGAATGGGCGGTGCGGTCGTATTTGTTATCACCATATCCTCCTTCGTGGCTTCGCTGATCTATAAATTTATACTGACACCCACCAATACCCAGTATTTGAAGACCATTGTTTTTATTCTTGTGATTGCGGCGCTGGTACAGTTTGTGGAGATGTTTTTAAAGAAAACCATTCCGTCGTTGTATAAGAGTCTGGGGGTTTATCTGCCGTTGATTACCACCAACTGTGCGGTTCTTGGGGTGGCATTGACCAATGTGACCAAGGAATACAATGTGTTGGAGAGCGTGGTAAACGGATTTGCAACAGCAGTAGGATTCTTTATTGCGATTACGATCATGGCGGGAATCCGTGAAAAGATTGAGGATAACGATATTCCGAAGCCTTTTCAGGGAACAGCAATTGTGCTGATCGTGGCATGTCTTATGTCGATTGCATTTATGGGATTCTCCGGAATGATTTAGGAGGAAGAGGAAATGAATATAGGAGCGATTTTAATTGCAGCCGTCATTGTGGGCGGCGTGGGAATTCTGATCGGATTTTTCCTTGGATTCTCCGGGGAAAAGTTCAAAGTGGAAGTAGATCCCAGAGAAGAAGCGGTTTTGGGAGAACTTCCCGGAAATAATTGTGGCGGATGCGGCTATGCCGGATGTTCCGGCCTGGCGGCGGCTATCGTAAAAGGAGAAGCACCGGTGAATGCCTGCCCGGTAGGCGGTGCGCCGGTAGGAAATAGGATTGGAGAAATCATGGGAGTGGCAGCAGCAGAGGAAAGTCGTAAGGTGGCCTTTGTAAAATGCGGCGGTACCTGTGAGAAAGCAAAACAGGACTATGAATACACCGGAATCGAGGACTGTGCGGCTATGGCTTTTGTTCCCGGGGGCGGTGCAAAAAGCTGTAACCATGGATGCCTTGGCTATGGCAATTGTGTGAAGGCCTGTCCCTTCGATGCGATTCATATTGTGGATGGTATTGCGCTGGTGGACAAAGAGGCTTGTAAGGCCTGTGGAAAGTGTGTGGCAGCCTGTCCCAAGAATCTGATCGAACTGGTGCCCTATGAGGCAAAACATCTGGTACAGTGCAATTCGAAAGATATGGGAAAGAATGTTATGAAGGTCTGCACCAGCGGATGTATCGGATGTAAAATCTGTGAAAAGAATTGTCCTTCCGATGCCATCCATGTGACGGATAATCTGGCCTATATTGACCAGGATAAGTGTACCGGATGCGGAGCCTGTGCCGAGAAGTGTCCCAAGAAAGTTATTTCCATGTAAGATGAATCATTGTGTCTTCTGAACAAATACAAACAGTTTAAGAAATCCTCTATCAAGATTTGATAAAGTGTTACTTTCATCTTGATGGAGGATTTTATTTGTATTAATCCTAATAAACCTTCAGCATATCCTCTGTAATTCCCGAGGTGGTATGCAGAGCATAGTCATCTGTGATAAAAATTGCCTCCGTGTCCGGCAGGGATTCGATAAAGGCCATGCCCTGGAACAGCCCCATGGAGAAAGCGGTGGTACTTAATGCATCTCCATCCACGGAGGAATCGCAGATAATGGAAACACCCAGCAGATGATTATTGTAAGGATATCCGGTCTGTGGGTCTAATATGTGATGATATAAAGTATCGTCTGTCTCAAAATATCGCTCATACACGCCGGAGCTGACCACAGACTGGTCTGTAATCTTTAGACTTGCAATGGCGCTGCCTGTGTCTTCAAAAGGTTTTTGTATACCTATGGTGTAGGCAGAACCATCTGTTTTCGCGCCAATCACCAAAACATTTCCGCCTAGATTAATAATGCCACTGGTCACACCATGTTCACAAAGATATGTTTTCATATGGTCAGCAATGTATCCTTTTGCAATTCCGCCTAAATCAATGCGTGTGTCAGGATTTAGCAGAGTTACCGTGTTGCCGTCAATCCGGATGGAATGATAGTCTACTGTCTGTAAGGCTTCCTGTATGTTTTCGTCTTCCGGTACAACGCCGGAATTGTCCGAAAAGTTCCACAGAGAGGACAGGGCACCAATTGTAATGTCAAAGCGTCCGCCACTGATGTCCCCGTAGGAAATGCCCTGCTGTAATAATTCGATGGTCTCATGGGATACCGTGACCGGTTCTCCGGCGGATGCATTGATGCGGGAAATATCACTTTCTTCTATGGTAGTACTGAAGAGAAGTTCATAGCGGTGGGCCAAAGCAAAACATTGGTCGAGAAGATCCGCCTGTGCATTGTCGTATAGGGTTATAGTGATTACCGTATCAAAATAAAAGCCTGTTTTACTTATGGGTTCCTTGTTGCTGCAGCCTGCCGTGGACAGGAAACATAGAAGCAATGACAGCAGAAAGGATGTATATTTTACATAATTTTTCCATTTTTTCATGGTGAAAGCCTTTCCTTATATGGGTAGGTTTCCGTTTTATGGATGGAAAGCCTAAAACAGTTATAACACAACTTTTCAGGAAAAACATCTTTTTTTGGTTGATACAATCTAAAATGATGTTACAATATTAGCGACCCAGGCATTTTGTTACAAAGAAAATGGGAGGTTTCTTATATGCAAGAAATGAACTATATCACAATTATCTCAAATAAAAAGAAGGTTGTGCTTGGTGCCAGTACGATTCTTTACGTTCTTAAAATAGAAAGGAAAACCGAGATACATGTTTCCGGAGGGAAGATCTACGAAACAAGGATGACTTTTTCGGAATTGGAGGAAAAACTGGGGGAGGGATTTGTCAAAGCACACCGCGGATGTATCGTGTCTGCAAGGGCAATTCATTCTATTACGGATCATATTAACCTTAGCAATGGTGAATCTTTAATATATACGCGTAGAAAGAAAAAGCAGATTGTGGATCAGTTCCACGAAATGCAAAAGAGCATGATTAACAGTATCGTGGATGAGAGAATTCCGTGGACAGAAGAGGAATATTTCGAACATTATAGCAGTTTTAACAGTCTTCCTTTTGCATTCACGGATATAGAAATGGTATTTAATGAGGAAAGTCATGCCGTGGACTGGATTTTCCGATATGGCAATCCGGCGCTTGCAAAGCTGGAAAAGTATCCGTTGGATCAGCTGATTGGAAGCTCCTTTAGCAGTCTGTTTTCTAACATGGATTCCAAATGGCTTAAAAGCTATGAGCGTGCTACACTTTATGGGGAAACGTTAGAACTGATAGACTATAGCCCCGAAATAGACACCTATTTGAAGGTGATATGTTTTCCGACCTTCAAGGGACACTGCGGCTGCATTCTGTTTGATGTTTCAGATATAAAATTCACCAGGAACAGCAGTGATGCTGAAAAAGCATTACTGCTTTACTTTGGAAAGATGCCGGAGTAAGGCGTAAAATATTTAATGCTTTTTTTAGACAGATATGTTAAAGTATATAGTTGGATAAGATTGCAGCCCATTTACTAAAAAACAGGGCGGATATTCACAGAAAAAGAAGGCATATTACAATGGATTTAAGAGAAAAT
Organism: Roseburia sp.; assembly: GCA_051879315.1. Lineage (GTDB taxonomy): Bacteria > Bacillota > Clostridia > Lachnospirales > Lachnospiraceae > Roseburia_C. The sequence goes on along the minus strand of JBJELW010000046.1, from coordinate 14,902 downwards.
TTTAAAAACAAGAAACGAGTGGTGATCAAGATTGGATCATCCTCCCTGCAGCATGAGGAAACCGGACGCATTAATTATCCTAAGATTGAACGACTGGTGCGTCAGCTTTGTGATTTGCGCAATCAGGGCATGGATGTGTGTCTGGTGAGTTCCGGAGCCATTGCAGTGGGAAGACAGTCCATTGGACTCACGGAGCGCCCCACCCGTATCGCCACCAAGCAGGCCTGTGCAGCAGTGGGACAGGCAAGACTGATGATGACCTACCAGCGAATGTTCTCAGAGTACAATCAGGTGGCAGGACAGGTCTTGATGACGAAAAACACCATGATAGATAATGTGTCTAGAAAAAATGCAGAGAATACCTTTGAAGAATTGTTTCATATGGGGGTGATTCCCATCGTCAACGAAAATGACACGGTATCCACCTATGAGATGCAATTTGGTGATAATGATTCCCTTTCTGCCATCGTGGCTTCCCTGATTGGGGCGGATCTCTTGATTCTGCTTTCTGATATTGACGGATTATTTACAGATGATCCGAGACAGAATCCCGAGGCAAAATTGGTTACCTATGTGGAACATGTGGATCAGCATTTTGAAGACATGGCAAAAGGCACCACAGGAAGTGATGTGGGAACCGGAGGAATGGCTACAAAGCTGACTGCTGCAAAAATTGCCACCCTTTCCGGTACGGATATGGTGATTGCAAACGGCAAGGATGTGGATGTGATTCACCAGATTATGGAAGGGGAAACGGTGGGAACCCTGTTTGCGGCACATAAGGACGAAGACTTTTATGTGGTAGATTATATAGAGGAGAGCATGGGATAATATGATGCAGGATATCATTACAAGAATTAACGAATTATATCACAAGTCCCAGCAGGAAGGATTGACACCGGAGGAGAAGGAAGAACAGTCACGTCTCCGGGGAGAATACCTGGCCAGTATACGGCAAAATGTAAAGAGTCAGCTGGAAAATATCGATCTGGTGAATCCGGATGGAACCATTACAAATGTGGGGCAGGAACATGCGAAAAAAGGAACAGTTAAGAGAACAATGTAAACTGCAACGCCGGGGAATGACAGCAGAAGAGGTACAGCAGCTTTCCGTGGAGATTTCAGACCGATTGCTTACATCTGAACTTTATCAGAGAGCAGAGAAAGTTTTTTTCTTCTATCCCCTGGGAAAAGAAGTATCTCTGCTGGCTGCTGCACAGCAGGCCCTCAGGGAGAGAAAACAGGTGGCTTTTCCCAAGGTTCATGGGGATGACATGACCTTCTATGTTGTGAAGGATCTGAAACAGTTTGAGCCGGGAGCTTTCGGCATCATGGAACCTGTTTCCACAGAAATAGCTGATTGGCAGGATGCACTGGTATTGGTGCCCGGATTGGGATTTGACCGGACCGGAGGCCGGATTGGGTACGGTAAAGGATATTATGACCGTTACTGCGAACCACGTTCGGGACTTTGTATGGCAGGTATTGCATACGGATGGCAGATTTTGGAGGATATTCCCTGCGAACCGCAGGATGTGGCATTACAATATCTGATTACGGAAAAAGAGATAATCCGCTGCGGGTTATAAGAAAGAAAAGGGCACAATAGATTTGTTACCTGCGGTGACACCCGTGCCAAGAGATGGAGGAGACAGATGGATTTAATTGAGATTGGAAAATTGGCAAAAGAGACAGAGGCAACCATGCGATGCCTGGATACAGCCGGAAAAAACGCTGCGCTTCTCGCAGTGGCTGAGCAGCTGGTGGCAGATCAGGAGGAACTTCTTGCTGCCAATGAACTGGATGTGAAGGCTGGAAGAGAGAATGGCATGCATCAGGGACTGTTAGACCGGTTACTCCTCACGAAAGAGCGGATTGAGCAGATGGCATTAGGAATCCGGCAGGTGGTGGAGTTGGATGATCCCATCGGGGAAGTTATTTCCATGAAAAAGCGTCCCAACGGACTTTTGATTGGTCAGAAGCGTGTGCCTCTGGGGGTGATTGGAATTATTTATGAATCCAGACCCAATGTGACGGCAGATGCCTTTGCACTTTGTTTTAAATCCGGCAATGTGGTGATTTTAAAGGGAGGCAGCGATGCAATTCATTCCAATATTGCGATTGTAAAAAGTATCCAGAAGGCACTGGTTTCCGTGAATCTGCCAGCAACAGCCATTCAGCTCATCGAAGATACCAGCCGGGAGACGGCGGCTGCTTTTATGAAACTGAACCAGTACGTGGATGTGCTGATTCCCAGAGGCGGAGCTGGGCTTATCAAAGCTGTGGTAAATCAGGCCACCATTCCAGTGATTGAGACAGGAACCGGAAACTGTCATATTTATGTGGATGAAAGCGCAGACTTTGATATGGCACTGGATATTATTTTTAATGCAAAAACCCAGAGGATCGGTGTATGTAATGCCTGCGAATCTCTGGTGATACATGAAAAAATCGTGGATGATTTCTTACCTCTTTTGAAGGCTCGATTGTCAGAAAAGCAGGTGGAAATCCGCGGAGATGAGAGAGTATGCACAGCGGCAGAGGGAATTACAGTGGCCACTGAGGAAGACTGGGGAACGGAGTATCTGGATTATATCATTTCTGCGAAGACAGTGTCGGGCATCGATGAAGCCATTGCCCACATTAATCGTTATAATACCGGACATTCCGAGGCAATCATCACGGAAAATTATGAAAATGCCCAGAAGTTCTTAGAGGAAGTAGATGCTGCAGCGGTATATGTCAATGCATCTACCCGGTTTACGGATGGATTTGAGTTTGGATTTGGTGCGGAGATCGGCATCAGTACCCAGAAATTGCATGCGAGAGGCCCTATGGGTCTTCTTGCACTGACCAGCACCAAGTATATTATTTATGGAAACGGACAAATCAGAAAATAGATAGGATGGATCACATGCGAATCAAGGAAAAGATTTCCAGAGCAGGAGAGATCCCTGTAATGGAACCCCAGAGACAATTTTATTTTATGGAACTGGCAAAGCAGTATGTAGCACAGATCAGCGAGGCAAAGGGACGCCCCCTGACTTTCTGCGTCAACACTTTCGGTTGTCAGATGAATGCCAGGGATTCCGAAAAACTCCGTGGAATTTTGGAGAACATTGGATATGTGGAGACCAATTCAGAAAATGCGGATTTTGTCATCTATAATACCTGTACTGTACGGGAAAATGCCAATAACAAGGTATATGGCAGACTGGGATACCTCAGCGGTTTTAAAAAGCGTAATCCGGATATGCTCATTGCACTGTGCGGTTGTATGATGCAGGAAGAGACAGTAGTGGAAAAATTAAAACAGAGCTATCGTTATGTGGATCTGATTTTTGGCACTCACAATATCTATAAATTTGCGGAACTGATTGTACAGTGCCTGGAGTCTGATTCTATGGTTATCGACATTTGGAAAGATACGGATCAGATCGTGGAGGATCTGCCGGTTGATCGCAAGTACAGTTTCAAATCCGGTGTGAATATCATGTTTGGATGCAACAATTTCTGCAGCTATTGCATTGTTCCCTATGTGCGGGGCAGGGAAAGAAGCCGAAAAGCAAAGGATATTGTACGTGAGATTGAGCGACTGGTGAAAGACGGTGTAGTGGAGGTTATGCTCTTAGGACAGAACGTTAATTCCTATGGCAAGAATTTAGAAGAGCCTATGAGCTTTGCCCAGTTGTTACAGGAAGTGGAGAAAATTGAGGGATTGGAGAGAATCCGTTTTATGACCTCCCATCCCAAGGATCTGTCTGATGAGCTTATTGAAGTTATGAAGCATTCAAAAAAAATCTGCAGACACCTGCATCTGCCACTCCAGTCAGGAAGCAGCCGTATCTTAAAGCAAATGAATCGTCGTTATACAAAAGAACAGTATCTGGCATTGGTGGAGAAAATCCGGGAGGCAATTCCGGATATTGCCATCACAACGGATATTATTGTAGGTTTTCCCGGGGAGACGGAGGAAGATTTTTTAGAGACCATGGATGTGGTGGAGAAAGTTCGTTATGATAGTGCATTTACCTTCATTTACTCCAAACGAACCGGTACACCGGCAGCCGACATGGCGGATCAGGTGCCGGAGAATGTAATCAAGGATCGATTTGACCGGCTGCTGACCAGAGTGCAGCAGATTTCCGCAGAAAAGTCCGGAACACTGACCGGGCAGATCTGTGAGGCGTTGATTGAGGAAAAAAACAGTCAGGACGAATCTCTGGTGACGGGACGTCTCAGCAATAATTCTGTGGTACATGTAAAGGGAGACAGTTCCCTGATTGGAAAAATCGTACCGGTGCACCTGGCGGAATGCAAGGGCTTTTATTATCTGGGTGAGGTCGTGAATGAATCGTAGCTTCGGGAAAAATGACATTTTTTTATTGCTGGCCCTTGCAGTGGCATGTGTCCTGGGATTGTGGGCGCTTCATATCTGTACTGCGCCGGGGGCGAAGGTTCAGATCCGGGTGGATGATATCTCCTACGGGACCTATGACCTGGATGAGAATCAGGTGATTCCCGTTATGGTGGATGGGGTATGCACCAATGTGGTGGTCATCTCCGAAGGACAGGTCCGGATGGAGGAAGCAGATTGTCCGGATCAGTTGTGTGTCCGACAGCATGCCATATCAAATGAAAAAGAATCCATTATCTGTCTTCCCAACCGGGTAGTGGTAACTGTTTTGGGAACAGAGGATGCGGAATTAGATGCGATGGTCAGGTGATAACATGAAGCAAGGGAAGCATATTGCATATATGGGAATTTTTTTGGCATTAGCATTGATTTTAAGCTATGTGGAATCATTGATTCCCTTTGCGGTGGGAATACCGGGAGTAAAATTAGGACTTTGCAATCTTCTGGTGGTGCTGATGCTGTATCTTCTGGGATGGCGGGAGGCTCTGACAGTATCCGTGCTTCGGATTCTGCTGGCCGGCATATTATTTGGAAATGCTTTCAGCATCCTCTACAGTCTCTCCGGAGGAATATTAAGTTTTCTGGTGATGCTTTTCCTGAAAAAAACAGACCGGTTTCATGTGGTGACAGTGAGTATTTTTGGCGGAGTATTTCACAATTTGGGTCAGATTTTTGTGGCCGCTCTCATACTGGAATCCTATTACGTAATTTATTATGTATCGGTGCTTGTGGCTGCCGGGGCTATTACGGGAGCCTTGATAGGAATTTTATCTGCAGAGCTTGGGAAAAGACTTGCACCGATGATACGAAAGGAATGGGAAAAATAACGATGTATGCATATATAAAAGGCCAGCTGGCGGAAATTGTGGGGGCTGAACATATCGTGGTGGAAAATAACGGGATCGGATATAATGTCCGGGTCTCTTCCCGCACAGTAGAAGAACTGCCGGATATAGGCCAGCAGGTGAAAGTCTATACGTATCAGTATATCCGGGAGGACGCCATGGAACTGTATGGATTTCTGACCCGGGATGACAAAAAAGTGTTTGAACTGCTGATTGGTGTCAGCGGGATTGGTCCGAAAGGGGCGTTGGCAATTTTGTCGGTTATGTCAACAGATGATCTTCGGTTCGCGGTATTGTCGGATGATGCAAAGGCCATTGCCAAAGCACCCGGTGTGGGAAACAAAACGGCTCAGAGACTAATTATAGAGCTGAAGGACAAGCTGAGTCTGGAGGATGCCTTTGAAGATAAACTGACACATACCTTGCTGAACGAAGAAAAGAAAGAACAAATTGGTAGAAAACAGGAGGCCATTGAGGCGTTGGTTGCTCTTGGGTATTCCGCATCGGAAGCTGCAGGTGCCATACGCAGTCTGGAACTTTCAGAAGAGGAAAGCGTGGAAGAAATTTTGAAACAGGCCTTGAAACAAATGGCTTTTCTGTAATGTATCGGCATCTGTAAGGCATAAGAAGGAGTGGCAACATGGAAAAACGTGTGATTTCTACACAGGTACAGGAAGAGGACGTAAAAATTGAAAAAAGCTTAAGACCGCTGACTCTGGACGAGTATATCGGGCAGGAAAAGGCCAAAGCCAATCTGAGAGTCTACATACAGGCGGCGAAGCAGAGAAAGGAATCTTTAGATCATGTGCTTTTCTACGGGCCGCCGGGACTTGGAAAAACTACATTGGCCGGAATCATTGCCAATGAGATGGGAGTACATATGAAGGTGACTTCCGGACCTGCCATTGCAAAGCCGGGGGAGATGGCAGCCATATTGAGCAATCTTTCCGAGGGCGATATTCTTTTTGTAGATGAAATCCATCGTCTGAACCGTCAGGTGGAAGAGGTTCTGTACCCGGCAATGGAAGATTATGCCATTGATATCATGGTGGGAAAAGGCGCCACTGCCCGATCCATTCGATTGGACCTGCCCCACTTTACACTGGTGGGAGCCACCACCCGGGCCGGACTGCTGTCCGCACCCTTAAGGGATCGGTTTGGAGTGGTGCATCACCTGGAATTTTATACGGTGGAGGAGCTGCAGACCATTATCGAGCATTCCGCAAAAAAGCTAGGAGTGTCCGTGGAAGAGGAAGGTGCCCTGGAACTGGCCAAAAGATCCCGGGGTACTCCGCGTCTGGCGAACCGTTTATTGAAAAGGGTGCGCGATTTTGCCCAGGTGCAGTATGACGGCAGAATCACCAGGGAAGTGGCATCTTTTGCTTTGGATCTGCTGGAAGTGGATAAAATGGGATTGGATCAGAACGATCGAAATATTCTGATGACTATCATGGATAAATTTCAGGGTGGTCCGGTGGGACTGGATACCCTGGCAGCGGCCATTGGAGAAGATGCCGGGACCATTGAGGATGTTTACGAGCCTTATCTGGTAAAAAACGGATTTATCAACCGTACGCCCAAAGGACGCGTGGTAACAGAGCATACCTATCAGCATTTTGGGATAGACAGAGCATAAACCATAAATATGGAGGAGAAAAGTTATGGCAGGAAAGACTAACACAGAAGTAATTATTGACGGTAAGGTGTACACGCTCAGCGGATATGAAAGTCAGGAGTATTTACAGCGGGTGGCAAGTTACATCAATGACAAGGTGGTGGAATTCAAACAGCTGGACGAGTACAAGCGGATTCCCAGTGACATGCGCGCCACACTCCTGGCACTGAATCTTGCGGATGACTATTTTAAGGCCAAAGCCCAGGCAGAGAAGCTGGAGACAGAATTGGAACAGAAGGAAAAGGAACTTTATGATCTGAAACATGAGCTGATTGCAAAGCAGATGCAGAATGAGACAGACAGCAAGACCATCAAGGAGCTGGAGAAGGAAAACAAAGAACTACTGTTAAACAAAACGAGGCTGGAGGCCACCCTGGAAGAGGCTTTGCTGGGAAAAATCGAGCAGAAGAATGAACCTGCAAAAACCGGTGGAAATCCTTCCGGCAGGAGACGATAGAGGCAGTAATTTATGCAGAGTTTAGAATTGTTGGCGCCGGCGGGCTCACTGGAGACCTTAAAGGCTGTCATCTGTGCAGGAGCCGATGCAGTTTATCTGGGGGGCACTTTGTTTGGAGCCAGAGCCTATGCAAATAATTTTACAGAAGAGGAACTGCTGGAAGGAATTGCATACGGCCACATCCATGGCAGAAAAATTATATTGGCAGTGAACACACTTTTAAAGGAAAAGGAGCTGGAATCGCAGCTCTATGATTACCTGTGTCCATTTTATGAGGCGGGCATTGACGGTGTCATCGTGCAGGATCTGGGAGTGGCGGATTTTATTTCCAAACATTTTCCGAATCTTCCCATTCACAGCAGTACCCAGATGACAGTAACGGATGCATCAGGAGCCATGTTGTTAAAGCAGGCCGGAATCAGCCGGGTGGTTACCGCCCGGGAGATGTCGCTGAAAGAAATCCGGCAGCTGCATGAAACGGTGGATGTGGAGATAGAAAGTTTTGTCCATGGAGCTCTGTGTTACTGCTATTCCGGGCAGTGTCTCATGAGCAGCATGCTGGGGGGACGCAGTGGCAACCGGGGCAGGTGTGCCCAGCCCTGTCGGCTTTCTTATCAGGTAAACGGCGGGAAAGAGACGCCCATTTTAAGTTTGAAGGATTTATGTACGCTGCCGTTTTTGTATGAACTGGCAGATAACGGGGTATATTCTTTTAAAATTGAGGGTAGAATGAAAAGTCCGGAGTACGCAGCCGGTGTGGTAAGCATCTACCGGAAATACATGGATTCCTATCTGGACGGCAGCCGCAGGGCTGTGGATGCAAAGGATCTTAAAACTTTAGAGGATTTGGGAAACCGCAGCGGATTTACCCGGGGCTATTATTTTGCCCACAATGATACTTCCATGCTTTCCGGAAATTCTGCCAGCCACAGCAAACGGGAAACTCCGGAGATAACCCGGATCCGGGAACAGTATGTGGCTGGACAATTACAAGAAAAAATTTATGGAAAATTAATACTAAACAAACATTTTTCTGCTAAGCTTATGGTATGGAAGGATTCTTATAGTGTGACAGTGGAGGGAGACAAGGTACAGCAGGCTCTGAGTCAGCCTATGACAGGAGAAACCATCAGCGGGAAAATGAAAAAAACAGGAAATACGCCTTTTGTTTTTGAGGAACTTACAGTGGAAGCGGAGCCGGATATTTTTCTGCCTGTAAAACAGTTAAACCAGCTGCGCCGAGATGCTCTGGAAACTTTGCAGGAAAAAATACTGGCATCTTATCACAGACATGTATGTCCACCTGAACCGGAGCCTGAGGCATGTGTCCGGGAGAATTCTTCAATGGTTCCCGGCTTTTCCGCTTCCGTGGAACAACGTCAGCAGCTGCAACCTGTGCTGGATTGCCCGGAGATTTCCGCAGTGTATCTGGATAGTTCGCTGTATGACAGAAGAGAGCTTTTGATACAGTTGTCAGCGGATACGGAAAAAGTGCATCAGCGGGGCAAACTGGCATATTTTATTCTGCCTGCCGTATTTCGCAGTACTACCAGGAACTTTTATGAATCCGTTTGGAAAGAACTTGAGAAAATAGAACTGGATGGATATGTGGTATGCAGTCTGGATGAGCTTTCTTTTCTTACTTTATACCACAATACTGAAAAGCATCTGATAGGGGAAAGCAGACTTTACACTTATTCCAATCGCGCATCTGCATGGTTTTATGAGCATGGAATCCGGCAGGATACCATTCCTTTGGAACTGAACAAAAAGGAGATTCTACGGCGGGATAACCGCTACTCCGAGATGACGATCTACGGTCGGTCTCCACTGATGGTTTCGGCACAGTGTGTGCACAAAAACACTGCAGGATGTGACAGGAAGATGCAGCTGACCACCCTGACAGACCGCTATCATGTGTCGTTTCCGGTACGGAATGTCTGTGGGGAATGCTATAATGTCCTGTATAATTCCACCCCGCTTTGTCTGTTTAAGGAAAGGGAACAGCTCAGGCAGTTAGGGTGTGCAGGGTATCGTTTGTGTTTTACTGTGGAGACAGAAGCGGAGACAGAGCGTGTGTTGAAACTTCTTTTTCAGGAAACCGGACCGTTTTTGGAAAACTATACTAACGGTCACTGGAAAAGAGGAGTAGAGTAATGAGAGGTTTTGTATGGTTCAGATAATTGTAGAATTGGCAAAATATATCATGATCATTTTGTTCGCAATCTATACATATGAGTGTTTTGCGGTTTTTCGCGGAAATGATAAAAAGAAACAGGAAAAACGATTCCGTAGGCAGAGCCGTATTTTATATACCACTCATTTTCTGGCCAATGTGGTGATTTTTGCGGTGACGAGAGAGATGAGCCTTTTGGTTTTATATGTGGCGGAAATTGTTCTCTTTGTGGTGATTCAAAACTGTTATCGTCTGTTTTATCCCCAGGCTTCCCGCCTGCTCTCCAACAATATGTGCATGTTGCTGATGATCGGTTTTGTGATACTGACCCGTATTGATTCTGCGAGGGCTATCAAACAGTTTATGATTGCGGCTGTATCCGGGGTGATCTGTCTGGTCATTCCGGTCATGATCCGTAAGATGCGTTTTTTCCGAAAGCTTACCTGGTTGTATGGAGTGATTGGAATTCTGGTTCTGGCGGTGGTTTGGATCGCCGGTTCCACCAGCTATGGTGCAAAGATTTCATTTACTATTGCGGGAATCACCATTCAGCCATCAGAATTCATTAAAATCCTGTTTGTGTTTTATGTGGCGGCCATGTTTTATCACTCCACCGAGTTTCCTCAGGTGGTGCTCACCACTGTGATGGCGGCAGCCCACGTACTGATTCTGGTACTGTCTAAGGATCTGGGAAGTGCTCTGATATTTTTTGTGGCATATCTGTCCATGATTTATGTAGCAACGAAACGTTTATCTTATTTTTTGGCAGGGCTTGCGGCCGGGTGTGTGGCTTCCGTGATTGCCTACAAGCTGTTTTCTCATGTACAGACCAGGGTGTTGGCATGGAAGGCGCCTCTTGCAGTGATAGACAATGAGGGGTATCAGATTTGTCAGTCGCTGTTTGCCATCGGTACCGGAGGTTTCTTTGGAATGGGATTGTATCAGGGATCCCCGAATAAGATCCCTAAGGTGGTACAGGACTTCGTGTTTTCGGCCATTGCAGAGGAGATGGGAGTAATCTTTGCACTATGTCTGATTCTGGTCTGCGTCAGCTGCTTCTTGATGTTTTTTAATATTGCCATGCAGCTGAAAGACAGATTTTATAAACTGGTGGCACTGGGATTGGGAACCGTGTACGGAATACAGGTGTTTCTCACGTTGGGAGGAGTGACAAAGTTTATTCCATCCACCGGTGTGACACTTCCTCTGGTAAGCTACGGGGGAAGTTCCCTGCTCAGCACGCTGATCATATTTGGAATTATTCAGGGATTGTACATCCTGCGTGAGGATGAAGGAGAGTTACAGCATGAAGGAAAACAACCAAAACAAAAGAAAATCACAAGCAAAAAAACTGCCTTTGACACAGAAGTCGAAGACCTCAACGAAGAATAAAGAGTTTGTGGTGATCACATATATCTTTTTGCTGATGTTTCTGGCCATGATGTGCTATATTGTTTATTTCATGGCGGTAAAAAGTGAGGATTTTATCAATAGTCCCTATAATTCCAGACAGGACAGTTTTTCAGAGTATGTCATCCGGGGAAAGATTTTATCTGCAGATGACAAGGTCCTGGCAGAAACTGTGCAGACTTCTGATGGAACAGAATACCGCAGCTATCCATACGGGAAATTGTATGCTCATGTGGTGGGATATTCCAGCAACGGTAAGTCCGGCATCGAATCGGCCATGAATTTTAACCTTTTAAGATCCCATGCTTTTATCGGAGAGAGGATTGTTCAGGAACTTCGAGGTGAAAAGAATGAAGGCGACAATGTGGTGACTACTTTGGATTCTACACTGCAGGAAACTGCTTATCAGGCGCTGGGCGGTTACGATGGGGCAGTGATTGTGATGGAGCCGGCTACAGGAAAGATCCTTGCAATGGTATCTAAGCCGGATTATGACCCCAATACCATTGCGGAAAATTGGGATTCCATTGTAAACAGTAACAGCAGTGTGCTGTTGAACCGGGGAACCCAGGGATTGTATCCTCCGGGATCAACATTTAAGATCATCACCACTCTGGAATATATGAGGGAAAATCCAGATTATAATCAGTATATGTTTGACTGCAACGGCAGTTTTACTTCGTCCGGAGCCACGATTCATTGCTATAACAATAAGGCTCACGGGGAAGAGAGTTTGTTGGATTCTTTCGCCCACTCCTGCAACGCTTCCTACGCAAATATTGGTCTGTCGCTAGATATGGATCAGATGAACAGTCTGTGTAAAGATCTGCTGTTCGGGCAGAAACTTCCAGTGGATTTTGAGAGCAGTGTCAGCACCTTTTCGGCAGACAACACCAGCAGTGCTTCCATGGTGATGGAGACAGCCATTGGACAGGGGGAAACCCTGGTGACACCGCTTCATATGCTGATGATTACCAGTGCAATTGCCAATGACGGGGTTTTGATGAAACCTTATGTGGTGGATCACACGGAAAACAATAACGGTGTGGTGGTAAAAAGATTTTCACCCACAGAAGTGAGGACATTGATTTCCAGCCAGGAGGCTTCTTCGTTAAAGGAATATATGTCTGCCGTGACTGAGGAGGGTACGGCATCTGCATTGGGAGGAGCTTCTTATCAAGCCTATGGTAAAACAGGTTCTGCAGAGTATGGCTCCACTAAAGGGGCAAGCCATTCCTGGTTTGTGGGATTTGCGCATCAGACCGGAAAGGAAGATATAGCGGTTGTGGTGATCGCAGAGGGGGCCGGAGCAGGTAGTACGGTGGCTGTCCCCGCAGCAAAGAAAATTTTGGACGCATATTACCAATAGACATGGTAATTATTGCTGTCCGATTAAGAATTTATTGCATACAGGCTGAAAAAAGGGTATACTAGAAGTTAGTTTATGTGGGAACCACACATCAGGAGGTATGCAATGATCGAGGCAACGAGCTGTGGCGGTGTGGTAATTTTTCGAGGCAAGATTTTGGTGCTATATAAAAATTACAGGAAGAAGTACGAAGGCTGGGTATTACCCAAAGGAACGGTGGAACCGGGAGAGAAATTTCAGGATACGGCCATAAGAGAGGTAAAAGAAGAAACCGGAGTGGATGCTTCCATCATGAAGTATATCGGTAAAAGTCAATACTCCTTTACGGTGCCGGAGGATACGGTGGAAAAGCAGGTGCACTGGTACCTGATGATGGCGGACAGCTATTATAGCAAACCCCAAAAGGAAGAATTCTTTGTGGATTCCGGTTATTACAAGTACCATGAGGCAGTGCATCTGTTAAAATTTTCCAATGAAAAGCAGATTTTGGAGAAAGCATACAATGAATACCTGGAGTTGAAGAAGAACAATCTCTGGGGAATACACAAGTACAGATAGCTGATTTGCAGAGGTGTATAATGCGTTGGTATGGTAAGTTATATGTGGGGGAGTCAATTAGGAAAAAGGCTGACAGGCTACGGTGGAAGATTGAACACCGGGCGGGAACTGTGGATATTTATTTGGTGGCATTTCCCTCAAACAGTGAGAATCTACTGGATATCATACCTGCGGTTGAATTGCTGCAGAAGGCATATCCTAAACGAACACTCTTTATCATCGGGATGGAAAAGGGACGGGAAAATGCCATGCAGATGGCGGCAGATATTTTAGATGAAGTATATCATAAGACAGGGTCTTTTGATGTGAGAAGTTATATCTTAAGTCAAGAGGAAACATAAATATGGTGGCAATTCTTTTGCTGATACTAAAAATTATTGGGATAGTGCTGCTGACTCTGTTGGGACTTATACTTGTTTTGGTCCTGTTGGCGTTGTTCTATCCACTGCGGTACCGGCTGACAGGAGACATTCCCGATATGGAACACCGCAGAATCAGCCTGCGGGTATGCTGGCTGTTGTGTGTAGTAAGATTTTCTTTTTTGCTGGATGGGGTGATGGAGCCACAGATGTGCTTCCGAATTTTTGGAATTCCTATCTGGAGAAGTCCGGAAAAAGAACGGAATAGGAAACGATACAAGGCCCGGAAGGAACAAACGGCACAGAAAGATTCTGATCTGGAGCCGGATCATCTGCAGGAGCTTACGCAGGATAGAGAAAATGATTTTTCACAGAATATAGAAGAATACAGGGGAACTGTATCGGAGAATGAATATGTTCCGGTGGAAGATGTGGACGAAAATCTGTCAGAATCTCCAAAAAGAAAGCTGTTTTCCAAGGTCAGGAGTATTTGGAGTTTTATTCGTTCCCTGCCTGACAAGGTCAGACGTTTGAAGAAAGGTCTGCATAGAAAAAGTAAAGATCTGGGTACAATTTTAGGGGATGAGAACAACCGGCAGGCAGTAAAGCTCATATGGGGAGAATTGATCTCGCTCCTGAAACGATACGGTCCGAAAAAGGTCCGGGCAGATATGAATTTTGGGACTGAGGATCCGGCTTTAACCGGACAGATCCTTGCAGTGCTTAGCCTGATGCCTTTTCTCTTTGGATCCGGGATAGTTATTCAGCCGGATTTTAATTCTAAAAAGATATATGTAAAAGGTACATTTGATATCAGAGGTCGTATTCAGGCCTGTCACATATTGGGCAGTCTGATTCGGTTATATAAAAATCAAAACATCAAAAGATTACTAAAAAGATTCATTAAATAATTGAAGGAGGCTTTTATGACAGAGAATAACACATTTCGTAATACGGTAGAATCACTTTTTAAGGGAATGGACAGCTTTATCACCACAAAAACCGTGGTGGGAGATGCAGTTCATATCGGGGACACCATTATTCTCCCGTTGGTGGATGTATCCTTTGGCGTTGGTGCGGGAGCATTTATCCAGGATAATAAGAATAACGGAGCCGGTGGTATGGGCGGAAAAATCACGCCCAGCGCAGTGTTAGTGATTCAAAATGGAACCACAAAGCTTGTGAATATTAAGAATCAGGATAGTGTTACCAAGATTTTGGATATGGTGCCTGATTTTGTGGAGAAGTTTACTTCTAAAGATAAAAAAGAGGAATCCGCCGCCACAGATCAGTTGAATGAAGACGAAAAAAAGCAGGCTGAGAACGAGATGAATGACATACTCAATGACGCAGTGAAATAGTTTAAGAATACCAGAGACAGAAATAGGCATATACTAAAAGTAGTATATGTCTTTTTTGTGTGGTGGGATATGAAGAGACTTTGGGGATTCGTGTTTTTTTTGATTGGAATCGGAATGCTGATCATGCTGCTTTTGCCCAGTGATGTGCTGGGAGTGATTATCAGCATACTGTTGCTTTTGATCGGATATAATCTGTTTTGCTGCGAGAAGTAGATTATCTGTTCAGAGCCAACCTCGAAAACTCACGTTTTCTCGGTGTGGCGTATCCGCCAAAT
>JBJELW010000045.1:0-5989 GCA_051879315.1 Roseburia sp. | reverse complement strand
TGTAATCTGGCAGATTTGTGGATCTATGGGGAGGGATTTACAGAAGAAAATCTGGAAGCGGTGAGAAATCTTGACTTTGTGGAGGATGCGGGGCTTCGCATGTCAGTCACCGGTTCAGCACCGGAGTGTGATGGGGCTCAGGTAGATATTTATTTGATGAGAGAAAATATTGTGAATCAGCCGTACTACATAGAAGGAGAAACTTTTGATCCTACGGATAGAGACGGAATATGGCTGACTGCGGCATTTGCCGATGCAAGAAATATAAAAGTGGGCGATGATTTTACCATTGCGTATAACGGAATTACTTTTACCAGAGAAGTAAAGGGGCTTATTGAAAGTCCGGAATATGAATATCGGCAGGCAGAAGGGGATGCGGATATCTACTTAGAAAATATTGCCTTCGTTTATATGTCTTATGATGCGTTTCCAATACGGGATTATGTGGAACACCTGATTATGCAAGGAAAAATTACTGTCAAAAAGGTGGCGGAGGAAACCAATCTTTTGGATGAGCAAATAAATGCGCTTGCTGAAAATGGTATGAGTATTGATGACATTACCCAGGATATGCTGCTGGAAAGAGTGGAACAGATTAGTGATGAAAAACTGGCGAAGCTGATGCCTTATACGCAGATGCTTGTGACTACCACGGATGGGAAAGCGTTGGAGCATGAGGATGAAATCTCAGAGGCGTTGCAAGGAGAATATGCAGCCATGGTGGATGAACATTCCGTTGCAGGCATTGAGCGGTTAAACAGCGAGCTTGCCCAGCATGAATCGTTTTCATGGGTGTTTGTAATCGTTTTTGTGGGGATTGCAGTGTTGGTGATTGCCACCTCCATGAATCGTATGGTGGAGAAACAGAGAACACAGATCGGCACATTAAATGCTCTGGGCATGAAGCGGTATAAAGTGGTTCTGCATTATGTCAGCTTCAGCCTGTTTGTTTCTCTTGCAGGCGTATTGGCGGGATTATGGGTTGGTTCTGCCTTGCTGGCGCCGATGATGGTGGATATGTTTGCAACATGGTATATCGTTCCGGGATTAAAAGGCGGATTTCAGGCGGAATATCTTACCATAGCCGTGCTGATTGTGGCGGTCTGTAGTCTGGCAGCTTATCTTAGCTGTAAAAAAATATTAAGGGTAAAGCCCGCTGAGGCGCTTCGTCCGGCACCACCGAAGCAGGGGAAGAACTGTATCTTTGAAAAACTTCCTTTTTGGGAAAAATTAGGATTTAGCAGTCAGTACAATCTGAGGGATATTTCCCGGGCAAAACTTCGGGCAGTTATGGGAATCATCGGTACCGCAGTGGGAATGCTTTTGATGATTTACGGAATTTCCTGCAATTCCCTTGTGGATCAGATGGAAGAATTGAGTTTTGAGAAAATTCAGACAGCGGAATACGTCATGAATATTTCCGCCGATGCGAAGCTTAGCGATGTGGATGAGATGGCAAAAGAGACAGACGGTGAACTGATTATGACCGGGCAGATCGAGATTGCCACTGTTCCCAATGCCACAGCGACAGATAAGAAAAAGGAAACTCTGACCGTGCTGGAAGGAAAAGGATTATATAATTTGCTGGATAATGATTTGAATGTCATTCAGTTAAAAGAAGGAGAAGTGGGTGTCAGCCGAAAACTTTGTGAAGATTTCGGACTGACGGTGGGAGATACCTTTTATTGGCATATATATTCCGAAAATGAATGGCATGAAGCGAAGGTGGGATTTGTATTCCGCGGTCTGGAGACACAGGGGATTGCTTTTCTACGGGAAGACTTTGAAAAAACCGGGGCTGAGTATACACCAACAACAGCATATAGTAATGAGGATTTTGCAGAGTATAAAAACGAAGCCTATGTGACAGCTGTGCATAGCAAAGAAGAAATGATACAGGCGCTGGAAAATAGTTATGAAGTGATCAGTATCATGGTGTGGATGATGGTGATATTTTCCATTGTTTTGATTGTGGTTGTGTTGTATAACTCCGGAAATCTTTCTTTCCATGAGCGGGTGGGAGAATTTGCAACATTGAAAGTATTAGGATTACAGTCTTCCCGAATTCGGAATATTCTTAGCGTGCAGAATCTGTGGTTGTCTATTATTGGTATTTTGATTGGAGCGCCCTTTGGGAAAATGAGTCTGAATGCCATGATGAATTCCAATGGAGACAATTTTGATTATGCGCTGACGGTTACACCGGGATGTTACATATTCTCCGGTATACTGGTATTGGTGGTATCCATGACGGTGAGCTTTTTGTTCAGCGGACGTATTCGAAAGCTGGATATGGTGGAGATCTTAAAGGGAACGGAGTAAACAAAACAATATAAACTGAAAGAAGGAGATTAAAAAGATGAATAACAATTCCAAGTATGATAATGATGGACTGCAGTACGATGCGAAAAAGTGGAGCGGCAAGGACCTGATCAATATTGGGGTCTATACAGCTATTTATTTCGTGATAATTATGGTTTGTTCTTTTATGGGATTGGTGCCGATTTTGATGGTATGTTATGCATTTATTGCACCGATTATCGGAGCAATCCCGATGATGATTTATTATACTAAGATAAACAAATTCGGAATGCTGTCTGTTTCGGGAATCATAACAGGGGCGATTACAGGCTTGTGCGGGATGGGAATCTACCCGTTCATTTTTGCAATTGTTTTTGCTGTATTGGCTGACTTGATATTAAAAGCAGGAAAATATAAAAGCGTCAAGGCAATTATTGCAAGTTACGGGGTATTTTCTTTGTGGCTTTTAGGAAATTATTTCCCTATTTTTATCAATCCTACAGGATATTTCGCTACAAGACAGGAATACGGACAGGAATATGCGGATGCATTGACAAGCTTTCTTCCACTCTGGATGTTACCGGTCATGGCAGTGGGAATTGTGATATCTGCAGTGATTGGGGCATACATAGCAAAAGCAGTCAGCAAAAAACATTTTGAAAAAGCAGGGCTGGTGTAAATGGAAATCACAAATAAAGTACTGCTTCTGCCGTTTGAACGTAAACCGTATATTCTTGATATCCGTACAAAGATTATGTTGCTTGTTATGATTTCTGTATTTGTACTGGGTGGCTTGGGCAATCACATACCATATCTGCAGCATATGGTATGTGCTGCATTATTTCTGCTGATGCTCATTGCCGGAAAAGTCAAGCTGGTTCTTATTTATGGTGGAGTTTATCTGTTGTCTGTACTGTTGACAGAATATGTTTTTCCGGGAGCCGAGGGAGGCGTACAACTCTTTTTTGTTGCCATGACCATTATCTTTGTAAAATTTATGCCTATGGCATTTGCTGGAGCGTATATTGTTTCAACCACCACGGTAAGTGAATTTTCGGCAGGGCTGAAAAAGTGGCATATCTCAGATAGAATTGTTGTGCCATTCTGCGTTATGTTTCGGATGTTTCCGACCATTTCTGCGGAATTTCGGAGCATCAATGATGCCATGAGGATGCGGGGGATTACATTTGATTTCAAACATATGGGGAAATTCGTTGAATATAGAATTGTTCCGCTTATCATCTGTGTTGTTAAGATTGGGGATGAATTGTCCCAGTCAGCCATGACCAGAGGACTTGGCGGCGATTTGGACAGAGTTTGTGTAAGTCAGGTGAGGTTTGAAATCATTGACTATCTTATGATGATTCTTTATCTGGCAGTGATTGCGTTGTCAATATGGTTTTCAGTAAAAGCATAGTAGACAGGAATATAATATGATCGAAATACAAAATTTGAATTATAAATATAAAAATCAGGACGGCGGCACTGTGGATGATATCTGTATGACTGTAAAGCCGGGAGAAATTGTTCTTTTATGTGGAAAATCAGGGTGCGGGAAAACAACCATAACAAGGCTGATTAACGGGCTGATTCCCCATTATTATGAAGGGAGCATTGGCGGCACTATCATGGTGGACGGTATGAATGTCAGAAAAACCGAATTGTATGAAATTTCGCAAAAGGTTGGAAGTGTATTTCAAAATCCCAGAAGCCAGTTCTTTTGTGTGGATACCTCGGGAGAAATTGTGTTCGGATGTGAAAATGGGGGGTTGAACAGAAAGGATACGCTGCAGCGTTATCTGGATACAGTGCATAAATTTCGTATAGAAAATTTGATGGGAAGAAATATATTTATGCTGTCCGGAGGCGAAAAACAGAAGATCGCTTGTGCGTCAGTCTGTGCTACCGGCCCGGAAATTATTGTGTTGGATGAACCTGCCTCTAATCTGGATGTAGATGCCATAGAGGAACTGGCAGAGATCATTAGAATGTGGAAACAAGAAGGAAAGACAGTCATCATTGCAGAGCACAGACTTTATTGGCTGAAAGATATCTGTGACCGTGTGGTTTATCTGAAGGATGGACAGATTGACTTTGATATTCCAATGGAGGAGTTTCAAAAATACAGTGATGTACAGTTAAAAGAACTGGGACTGAGAACTTTACATATTGAGTCCCTGGAGTATTCGGTTCCTGTAAAAGCAGACACCAAAGAAAAAATAGTGTTGAAGGATTTTTGCTATCGATATAAAAAGGAAAAGAAATATGCGCTGAATATAAAGCAGTTGGAAATACCAGTGAATGCTATCGTGGCAATTATTGGACATAACGGTGCCGGGAAAAGCACATTTTCCAGATGCCTATGCGGTTTAAACAGGCATTTTAAGGGGACTGTTACGCTACATGGAAAAATCAAAAAGAAAATGACGGATAGTACCTATATGGTGATGCAGGATGTGGATCATCAGCTCTTTTGCGAGACTGTGATTGGAGATGTGACACTTAAGCAGAAAAATGTGGAACAGGAGAAAGCGGAACAGATCCTAAAAAAGTTTGATCTGCTGGAATATAAGGACAGACACCCGATGAGCCTTTCCGGTGGTCAGAAACAGAGAGTAGCAATTTCAGCGGCTGTTTTAGCAGATAAAGATATTCTAGTTTTTGACGAACCTACTAGCGGACTGGATTATGACCATATGGAAGAAACAGCAGAAATGTTACTTTCCTTTTTGGGCAAAAAAACGGTATTTATCGTGACGCATGATCTGGAACTGATCTTAAAATCCTGTACCCATGTGGTGCAGATTGAAGAAGGCGGATTACAGGATGTTTTTGAATTGGATCCAAACGGGGTAGAAAAGTTAAAAAAGTTCGTATCTGTTCAGTAGCTTCACAGATACGATTCGCAAACCCATGAAAATCGGCTGCGCCGATGGGGTTTGCTCACACCTGAATCATGTTCTTACGGCCTCATCAGCAAGTGATTCGGCCTGTTCTGAACAGATACAAAAATTCTTTAATTCTTTCTGAAATGGGAGGAGGATAGCGCGTGGAAACAGGAATGGTAGGGTATGACAGCTTACTGCAAATCGATTAGTGGTTCTGCACTAAACGATGCGGTGCGAAAGAATTTCGCGGCGAAAAAAGATTTTTTGGGAGAAAGAAATAGATATGAAGAAAAACATACAAAACAAGCGGGAAAGAGAGAAGGAACTCGTCTCGCAGATGATACATCTATACTGTAGAAAGAAGCATCACACAGGAAAGAATCTTTGCACGGCGTGTGCTGAGCTTGAGGCATATGCGGTAGAACGAAGCGATAAATGTCCCTTTATGGAAACAAAAACTTTTTGCTCCAATTGTAAAGTGCACTGCTATAAGCCACAGATGAGGGATAAAATTCGTGAGGTCATGCGCTTTTCCGGACCGCGGATGATTTTTCATCACCCGATCATCGCAGTCCGTCATGTGATAGAAACGAGAAGAGAGAAAAATCGATTAGACTAGCGGCAACAATATTTGTGCGGCTTCTGTTCATTATCGGAGCAGTTGCTTAATTCCTCATTGGTAGATTTACAAGTTGATGAAAGAGAGATTAGAATGAAAATTTATACTTTACATAAAGATAAAACGAAGAAATTGCTTTGTCTCCCGGGATTATTTATGAATAGCGAATGCTTTGTTCCAT
>JBJELW010000044.1:0-25692 GCA_051879315.1 Roseburia sp. | reverse complement strand
ATTTTTTGCATGAAAAAGGAGCTGTGCACTAATTATTTAGTGCGACAGCCCCTTTTCGCATTCAATGTGTAAAATACAGAAACTCAAGAGAGAAATTACAGATCCGCTAAAACCTGCAGTGCACAATCGGCAATTAAAACTCGCAGATGCTCTTTGAAATGGGCGCCGATGGCGGTGGTGTATTTCAATGTTACAGCATATTCGGAAAGAATATTGCAGATTTTGTTAAATTCTTCCGGGCTGTGATGTCCCTTGCGAAGCACCAGATAGAGGCATTTACTGTCGGAATCCTTGTATAAAGTGTTTTCCTCATCATAATATCCTTTTAGTACACGGGCAAGCGCAGTAAGCTGATCTAGGCTGCGGAAGGAAAAAAGTTTGACGAGATCACTTACCGGTGAAATGTCGGAAACGGATTTATCCGCTGCAGAATCAGACTGTGTCTTGGACATGGAGGCAGGGGATGCCGGCATCTCCTTAGGGGCATTGCTCGAAGCGTCGGAATGTTTTTTGCCATCAAAAAGTTCTAAAATATCGTCTGCGCTGCTTTGTAAATCATTGGAGGGTGAAGGCGAATACTCCGGATATGCATCCTCATCCGGTTCGGAAAATTTAGAAAAACGTGTATCCAGCTCCTCCGGGTATTCAACTTTGGTGATAATAAGTAATATGGTATCCGGTGATAAAGGCACCGCTTCAATCATCAGTGGAAGATCATCTGTCTCGAATCCAAATTCGTAGTTGGCCTGTTGCATCATATCCCGAAAGAGGGATTTTGCTTTTTCAGAGCCATATGCCAGCTCACTGATTTTCAAATGGCGGTCAGCTAAATCTTCCCGTGTAAGCGTGCAGCGGATCTGGTTTTCATTGATTTTTTCAATTTTCATAAAATCACTTCCTTATCTGTTGGCATTAGATGTCACCGTAAGTGACGAACCCTGATGCCGTTTTTATCTCTTATATCCATGAGTTTACACCCATATTATAAGTGAACGGATATGGTTTGTAAACCCGAGAAAAACTATTAAAATTTTCTAAAATATCTTAAACTTTTATTTTATGGTTGCATTTGACATATATACTATGATATATATGTATGCAAGAGATATCCATCGGTTTCTTCCTCGCAGGAGGGAGTGATCTGAGTGATAGAATCCAAACTGTTGTTAGGCAAGTATGAAATCCGCCAGGTTCTAGGAAAAGGTGGCGGCAGTATAGTTTATCTTGCCCGACATACGAAATTGAAGACCGATCGAGCAATCAAGTGTATATCCAAGACACGTTCTATGCCGACTTCAATTTTCTCGGAAGCGAATCTTACCGATTCTTTGAGACATCCCGGTATCCCCGTCATTTACGATATGGAGGAAGATGACCAGACAATCTATATCGTGGAGGAATACATACAGGGTGAATCATTGGAACAGATTTTGCTTCAGCAGGAATCCATTTCCCAACAATATATGGTGCAGATTGCATTACAGTTGTGTGATATTTTACAATTTTTGCACAATCACAAACCGGATCCGATTCTTTATCAGGATTTGAAACCGTCTCACATTATAGTATGTGGGAATCAGGTGAAATTAATCGATTTCGGAATTGCATCTTATATTACCAATCTGGGAACAAATTTCCAAAAATATGGAACAAAAGGCTTTGCGGCTCCGGAGCAATACAACGGAGGCCGGCTGCAGGTGCAGACAGACATTTATGCACTGGGGGCGGTGCTGGCATGTTATGAAAGGCGCAACAGCCATTCTTGTTCAAGATCATTCAGGCATATTGTTGCAAAATGCATGCGGAATAATCCGGCAAAGAGGTATCAAAATGTGGAGGAACTGCAATATGCTCTGCAACAGACATTAAATTATGGAAGAAATCTATCGGAACATCTCTTACACCATGTAATTGTGGTGGCAGCGAGCCCGGGCGCAGGGGCGACTCACATTGCAATCGCATGCAACTCGTATCTGAATCGACAAAAGCAGCCCAGTTTGTATCTGGATGCTTCCGGAGGGGAAGTGACGGATCGGATTGCGATGCAGTCGGCGGCAAAGATACAGCAGGATGGATGCGTGGCTTATCAGCACTTTGTGGGAAAGAGTGTGACAGAAGCGGCAGGAGAGGCGTACCAGGGAACGATGATTTGCGATTATGGAACCAAGCTGAACGAGGCCTTATTGGAGGATGGAGAACTGACCATACTGGTGGTGGATCTGTCTGTCTGGCGGCAGGAGGCCGCCGTGAAAGCCTATCAACAGCTGAAGCAGCTTTCCAATCTGATGATTCTTTGTAATCATGGGGACAGACAGCAGGTAAAATGGTTTGCCGCTTTGACTGGGCGGAAAATCTATTATGTTCCGTATGAAAAAAATCCGTTCCGGGAAAGTAAGAAAACGGAGGCATTATTCACGCAAATGTTGGAGAGGAAGGAGTGCGTATAGACATGGACCGAAAGGAAAGTATAGGTATTCTCGGCGTACAATCCGGTGTGGGTGTGACACACTTGGGGGTCGCCATGATGGAGTATTCACTGCGATACCGCAGAAGCAGAACGGCTTACGTTGAACTAAGTGGAAATCACGAGATAGAACAGCTGCAGGAGGTGGCAGGAAGAAAATTTCATTATGCGGGGCGGGCCAGTTTCTTTCCCAATCAGTCAGGCAATTCCCCGGGAGAATGGATGCAGACGGAATGCGATACCTATATTGTGGATGCCGGAAGTGATTTTTATCGCAGTAAAAATGAGTTCATGCGCTGCGACAGAAAACTTGTTCTGATGTCCTTAAGTCCGTGGAAAAATCAAGAGGTAGAACAGTTTATGACCTATATATATAAGGGAGAAAAGTGGGGGAATTCTGTGACATTATTTGCTCATTTGGGAAACAAAAAAGATAAAAAAGACTTTCAAAAAAAATATAAAATCCCCATTTTTTGCTGCCCGTATATAGAGGATCCGTTTCACCTGAAGAAGACAGACGTAAATTTTTTGCGTACATTATTTTAACATATCACGAGAATCCTTTAGGGAAGCGGGAAGTGAGATCGTATTAAAAAAAGAAAAAGACAGATACGGGCGGAATTCCTAATGCCTGCCCATATCGGAAAGTTGCGGGGCAGTGCTGCCCCGCATTTTGCGGTTGAAATTTCAACCAATATGACTTATTCTAGTAGTGTTATATGGCATCAGGACTTCGTCACTTGCGGTGACACCTCATGCCAGGAGATACTGGAGGATAAAATAGTGGGAAAAAGAAAAGCGGGGCCGGTAATCGCAGGGATTGTGTTGGTGGCGGTGATCGGCATCATTATTGTTGCTACAAAGCTGATTCAGAAATATATCCCCTCGGATGAAAGACAGGATCTGACAGAGTATTATGGGCTTACAAACAGCTCGGAATCCATGGCAATCGTGCTGAATGATCAGGTTTCCGATGTGAAAGCCAGATATTTGGATGGTACCGTATATGTGGATTATGATACGGTGCACGATCTGTTCAATGAGCGTTTTTATTGGGATGCAAATGAGAACCTTTTGCTCTATACGCTTCCGGATTCTTTGCTTACCATTCCTTCCGGTGGTAACACCTATCAGCAGGACAAGGAAACAAAGACCACGGATTACACCATTGTTCGCAATGATAAGGATACCATGTATATGGCGTTGGATTTTGTGAAGCAGTATACGAACCTTACCTACACGGTTTACGAAGACCCGAACCGTGTGGTGATCAACACGGAATGGGGAGATGTGGAAACCGTTACAGTGAAGCGTGACTCCGAACTTCGTGTAAAAGGCGGCATCAAGAGCCCTATTCTGTGTGATGTGCAGAAGGGACAGGTTCTGGACGTGCTGGAGACTGGGGAAAAATGGACAAAGGTATGCACCCTGGACGGATATGTGGGATATGTGAAAAACAATTATCTGGGAAGCAGAGATACCATCACCAGAAGCAATGAGTTCACCGAGCCGGTATTTACACATATCACAAAAGACTTTACCATTGAGATGGCCTGGCATCAGGTAACCACTAAGGATGCAAATAGTAATGTGGCAAATGTACTGCAGAGTACAAAAGGAATCAATGTAATTTCCCCTACCTGGTTTTACCTGAAAAACAGCAACGGAGACATCGGTTCTTACGCATCCTCTGATTATGTAAGTTACTGTCACCAGCAGGGGATTGAGGTATGGGGCCTGGTGAGCAATCTTACGGATAACACCACGGTGGAAGACACCACTTATGTTATGACCCATACATCTGCAAGGCAGAATCTGGAGAATCAGTTGATCTCAGAGGCCATTTCTTATAACCTGGACGGAATCAATCTGGATTTTGAGTCCCTGTCCGGCAGTGTGGGGGACGGATATATCCAATTTATCCGGGAACTTTCCCTGAAGTGTGCCAATAACGGCATTGTGTTGTCTGTGGACAATTATGTACCCTCTGAGTACACGGCCTTTTATAACCGGGCCGAGCAGGCAAATTTTGCGGACTATATCGTAGTCATGGCTTACGATGAACATTACGGAGGCGGCAATGAAGCGGGTTCTGTTGCATCCATCGGCTGGGTTACGGATGGTGTTGTAAATACGTTGCAGGAAGTCCCGGCGGAGCAGATTATATTGGGATGTCCATTCTATACGAAGCTGTGGTCTTTGACTCCGGTGGAACCGGAGGTCACTGAGGAGGATACAGAGGCAGAGACGGAAACAGATGAGGCTACCACAGAGGAGTCAGACGGAGAGACGGAGGATGGGACTGTGTACACCATCGGGTACGAAAACCTGGGCATGGATACTTCCAAGCGCCGTCTGGAGATGAACGGTGCTACCTACAGCTGGAGTGATGAGTACGGACAGAAT
The DNA here is from genome assembly GCA_051879315.1 of Roseburia sp. Taxonomy (GTDB): domain Bacteria; phylum Bacillota; class Clostridia; order Lachnospirales; family Lachnospiraceae; genus Roseburia_C. The sequence goes on along the minus strand of JBJELW010000044.1, from coordinate 20,822 downwards.
TACGGTGAGTTTGAAAAGGATGGCGTGATTTATCAAATCTGGCTGGAGGATGCGGACTCTATTGCATTGAAGCTGGATGTGATGAAAAATTATCAGTTGGCAGGATGTTCCTTCTGGAAGCTGGGATTTGAAAGCCCAAGCATCTGGGATACCATCATCAAGTATACAGATTAGAAAATAAGTATGAAAAACCTGTTTTTCTCATATAAAGTAAGGAGTGAGAAAAGCAGGTTTTTTGCGTGAAAAAGAAAATAGAACTATATATGGCTATCGCCTTGCTGGGAGGAGTGGCTCTTTTGGGCAGACAGGGTGCAGTGCTGGTCAGCAGTCTGAGCGTGGAAAAGAGTCAATATCTGGTGGTGCTGGACGCAGGACATGGTGGAGATGATCCGGGGAAAATAGGCATACATGGGGAACAGGAAAAAGAGATCAATCTTTCCATTGTAAAAAAACTTCAGACATTGTTGGAGCAAAACGATGTGACGGTAGTATTGACCAGGGAAGAGGATGAGAGCCTGGCGGATGAGGGAGTCAGCAATCAGAAGGTGTGTGACATGAGAAAGAGAGTGGAAATGATTGCAGAGATACAGCCGGATATGGTTATCAGTATCCACCAAAACAGCTACACTCAGGAATCCATCTGCGGAGCGCAGTGCTTTTATTTTGCCCAGTCTGCGGAAGGAAAACAGATTGCGGAGATCATTCAGAAAAATATGAAAGAATATCTTGACCCGGATAATCACAGGGAGGCAAAGTCCAACGAGAGCTACTATCTGCTGAAACGGACGGTTTCCCCCACTGTGATAGTGGAGTGTGGCTTTCTCAGCAACGATGCGGAAGCCACACTGTTATCCACGGAGGAATATCAGGATCAGGTTGCCTGGGCGGTTTACATGGGAATCATGCAAAGTCTGCAGGCTTTAGAAAAATAAACAACCCGGACTGAAGGAATCGTTACCCGGCGAGATAGAGTGAGTCAAATACGTCAAAAGTGTACTGACCGGATTCTAAGGTGATGAAATCCGTGAGATACAGATAGTATGTTGTGCCGGAAGGGGTTACAAAAGATACCCAGTGTTCGTTATCTGTTCCGGTAAACTGTACGGGGCCATCGGCAGGGGATAGGGAAACCGTTTGGGAGTGTCGATCTGCTTCCGTGTATGCAGTAAATTCTTCTAAAATTGCGTTGAACTGCATATCCTGAGGAATGCGGGACAGATCCAGTTCGTACCAATCCTGTTCTACCAGCCGAATTTCATCCTTTTTAATCTCATAAGTTGCAGTAACTTCGGTGGTAAGCATCAGACTCAGTAGCAAATGGCAGGAAAAGGTGCCTGTGCCATCCCAGCGGAAACTGGAATTGCTGACAAGATCCGAAATATAACCCATATACTCCAGATTAAAATCCTTATACCGGAAAAAGTGTGTAATGGGATCATTACTCATGCCATTATCCTGAATGGCTAGCTCAATATACTTATCAGAGGTGTCCAGATCAATCAGATAATAGTCAAGACCATAAGTGGCACCATCCGTAAGACCATATGTTTCGTCTTCTAAAAGTTGGGAATAGTTCTCTCCGTTGACTGTCAGGGTGGTTCGCACGGAACCGTCATCCTCGTTATACATCGCATCGAAGTAGATGGCATCTGCGTCACCGTTATTGTCAATGTCTGCAGTCAGTGTAGTACCCAAGGGGCCGGCCATCTCAAAGGGCCCGTCGTATTCGTAGGCGACGGCGAGACCATTTAACTGTTGATATGGAACGGTGTAACGCAAAATTCCCAAATCAGAATCTGTCAATAACCCGGTGGGAATGATAATACATACACCGGCAGAGGACACATACCATCCCCCTTCCACCAGTACCTTCCGGGCGATAAGATCCGCACATTCGTCCAAAGAATACAGGAGATAATCCTCATAACAGGGGCGTTCCAACTGGGATAAAATGTAATTGCAGATGCTTTCCGTAAATGCATCCGGATCGGAAGCAATATCCGTTAATGTCAGGACTTCTCCGGTGGCACCGTCAAAGGATACGCCCTGGTAATAAAAGTCGAAATTATTGTCTCCAAGGTAATAGCTGTTGGAAGATACAAAAGAAACCATATGCCGGTCGCAGCGCATCAGCTCGTATTGCTGATAGGATGCAAAACTGCTGAAATCACCGGGGTTCTGCTGTAAAGACTGTTTTGCCTCCGGCAGTAGTGTATCGTTACTGTAAGTTTTCACTGTTTCCAGTTCTTTTTCAAAATAGCTGTTGATGGCGGTGGCTGCCTGCTCCTGATTGGGCAGTATGAGAGATGGATAAATGTAGGTCATGGATAAAAGCACCTGGTCATCTTCTCCGTTGTAATCTTTGTCATAGGTCAGATAGCAGATATCCTCCTGTGCATTTATTTCTGCAGACTCAGAGGTGTCTGAAAGCAGTTGCTCAGTGTTGTCCACTGTGGCTTGAGGGGAAGATTCGATACTGCAGCCGGTTAGCAGTAGGGATATCATCAGTAGGGATATCATAAGTAAACTGCCGGTTAAACGCAGAAAATAATTTTTTTTCATACAAATTCTCCTAACCTTTGACATAAAGTGTCACCGTAGGTGACTACCCTGTGATAAGGCCCACATAAAATTTGCCTTCGCAAGTGGGTATTTATGCTTCAATTCTAGCACAAAGAATTGCAAAATAGAACATAAAAGTATATAATCGTAAGTAATTGTTGAAAGATTTGAAAGGAGGAGTTACATGGATTTTTTTGATAAGCTGGGGGCAACCATAACATCAGCGGGAAAGGATGTATCCCAGAAAGCAAAAGATTTATCCGGCACTGCAAAGTTGAACCTGGATATTAAGGCAAAAGAGGATCTGATTCAAAAGCAGTATACGGAGATTGGTAAACTCTATTATGCAGCACACAAGGACGATGCAGGAGCAGAGGCCATCGAGCATATCAAACTGGTTCGGGAGGCGGAGCAGGACATTGCCAGGATGCAGGATCAGATTTTACAGATTAAGGGAGCGGTAAAGTGCCCGCAGTGTGGGGCGCAGCTTCCGGAAGGAACCGGGTTCTGCGGTCAGTGTGGTGCCAGAATCACCGTAGCCGCTTCCGCAGCAGCACCGGCTCAGCAAACATCTTATCAGTCGGCACCGGCTCAGCCAACATCATATCAGTCGGCACCGGCCCAGCCGGCACCGGCTCAGGGCGAAGTACCATTTAATCCTTCACCGGTAGAACCGGCGCAGGCTGCACCGGAAAAGACAGAGGGGCAGCTATGACAAACGGATCTGACTCACGAAGAGGTAATTATAATGTAGTTATCGAGAGTGAATATGGAAGGACGGGGTTTGCCATAGCGTCCATGGTCTTAGGAATCCTTTCCGTAACTCTTTGTTGTGCAGGAGGCTGGATCCTGGGAAGTATAGGTTTCATCTTAGGCTGCATTTCATTGGCAAAGAGACATAACGGGAAAGGAATGGCAATTGCCGGAGTGATAACGTCTATCTTAGGAATATTGGTAGGTGTCTATGTCTTTTGGACTCTGATCGACTGTGTGAAATCCGATGAGTTTCAGGATACTTTCCGGGAGGCGTATCAGGAGTCCTACTACGAGGAGACCGGTGAGTATTATGATTTCGGCGAATAGATTTTGCGAACAGGTGCCATTGACTTTTTATGGGAATATGGTTATTATAAAGCCGTTATGATGATATGAAAAAGGAGAATGAAAATGGATTACAATGATTATGAACCGACACCGCGTAGAGGCAGTTCTGACGTGGTCATAAAGATGGGAGACAGCAGGAGAGCTTTTGCTATAGCATCATTGGTTTTGGGAATTCTTTCCATGACCTTATGTTGTGTGATTGGATGGCTTCCGGGGTTGATTGGATTGATTCTGGCTGCTGTGTCTTTGGCTAAGAAATGGGGCGGGACAGGGATGGCGATTGCCGGATTGGTGACCTCTATTTTGGGTATTTTGGTAGGTGTATATGTCGCTGTATGTACGATTATCGGTGTGAGTTCACCTGACTTTCAGGGTAATTTCCGGGATGCATTCCAGCAGTCCTACTATGAACAGACGGGAGAATATTACGATTTTGGTGACTAGATATAGTTCCCGTTAAGTATTGTACCTCGTCTTCTTTGGAAGGCGGGGTCTTTTTTCAATGAAAAAGGAAAGATGAGAAAAGAGGAGAACGCAAAATGAGCAACAAGGGAAAGTTTTATATGACAACAGCTATTGCCTATACTTCCGGCAAACCTCATATCGGAAATACCTATGAGATTGTTTTGGCAGATGCCATTGCACGGTATAAGCGGCAGGAAGGATACGATGTTTATTTCCAGACAGGAACAGACGAGCATGGTCAGAAGATTGAGCTTAAGGCAGAGGCAGCAGGTGTGACACCGAAGCAGTATGTGGATCAGGTGGCAGGAGAGGTAAAGCGTATCTGGGATCTGATGAATACTTCCTACAACAATTTTGTCCGGACTACCGATGAGGACCATGAAAAACAGGTACAGAAAATTTTTAAAAAACTCTACGATCAGGGAGATATTTACAAAGGTTCATACGAGGGGCTTTACTGTACGCCCTGTGAGTCTTTCTGGACAGAGTCTCAGCTGGTGGACGGCAAGTGTCCGGATTGCGGCCGTGAGGTACAGCCAGCAAAGGAGGAGGCATATTTCTTTAGAATGAGTAAATATGCAGACCGCCTCATTGAGCATATCAACACCCATCCGGAGTTCATTCAGCCCGTATCCCGGAAAAATGAGATGATGAATAACTTCCTGCTGCCGGGTCTGCAGGATCTGTGTGTTTCCCGTACTTCGTTCAAATGGGGAATTCCGGTAGACTTTGATGACAAACATGTGGTATACGTATGGCTGGATGCGCTGACCAACTATATTACCAAGATTGGCTATGACGCAGACGGAAATCATACTGACCTGTATAAAAAGAACTGGCCGGCAGATCTTCATCTGATCGGAAAGGACATCATTCGTTTCCATACTATCTACTGGCCTATTTTCCTGATGGCACTGGGTGAACCGCTTCCAAAGCAAGTGTTTGGACATCCATGGCTGCTGCAGGGCGGAGAAAAGATGAGCAAGTCCAAAGGAAATGTGATTTATGCGGATGATATGGTGGATCTGTTCGGTGTGGATGCCACCCGTTACTTCGTACTGCATGAGATGCCCTTTGAGAACGATGGTATCATCACCTGGGAACTGGTGGTGGAGCGATTTAATTCCGATTTGGCAAATATCCTGGGAAATCTGGTGAGCCGTACCATTTCCATGAGCAATAAATACTTTGATGGTGTGGTGAAGAACACCGGTGCGACAGAACCGGTGGATGAGGATCTGAAGGCAGTGGTATGTGGAGCCAGGGATAAGGTGGCGGCAAAGATGGATGGACTCCGTGTGGCAGATGCCATCACCGAGGTGTTTAATATTTTCCGCCGTTGCAACAAATACATCGATGAGACAGAGCCCTGGGTACTGGCCAAGGATGAGGCAAAGGCCGACCGCCTCAGCGAAGTGCTTTATAATCTTACCGAGTCAATTACCATCGGAGCAAGTCTGCTTCACAGTTTTCTGCCGGAGACTGCAGAGAAGATACTGGCACAGTTGAACACCACGGAGCGTGCTTTTGATGATATGGATCAGTTTGGACTTTATGCAAGCGGTACCAAGGTAGTGGAGAAACCGGAAATCCTGTTTGCACGACTGGATTTAAAGGAGGTTATGCCTAAGGTGGAGGCTATCCGGGAAGCCCAGAAGGCAGAGTATGAAGCAGAGCAGAGAGCCCTGGGGCAGGAAGTGGAATCTGAATCTGACAAGAAAGAAGAACCTGTAATTGATATAGAAGCAAAGGATGAAATCACCTTTGAGGATTTTACGAAAATGCAGTTCCAGGTGGGAGAAATCATCGAGTGTAAAGCGGTGGAAAAATCCAAAAAACTTCTTTGCTCCCAGGTAAAGATCGGCAGCCAGATCAAACAGATCGTGTCCGGCATCCGCAAGGATTACTCCCCGGAAGAGATGGTGGGTAAAAAAGTAATGGTTCTGGTGAATTTAAAGCCTGCAAAACTGGCGGGGGTACTCTCAGAAGGAATGCTGCTGTGTGCAGAAGATGAGAACGGAACATTATCCCTGATGGTTCCGGAAAAGAAGATGCCTTCTGGGGCAGAAATCTGCTAAAAGCAGAATGCCCCGCAGGAATCCAAAAGTCTCTGTGTTAAATCATAAATATTTGTCCAGCATCATGCCGGAATACATGGAGGTGATATACGGGGTGGCAAAGTTCCGCCCCGGATTCTTGTAGGCCACCACAACTTTGTTTACGTATTGCATCGGATTGAGGGAAGCCTGGGAAGCCTTGGCACTCAATCCGTTTTTAAAATCGTTGAGTACTGAAAAGTTTTTCTCGGCATCTTCCGAATCTATGGCCTGTGCCAGCTGCTCCCGGTCGATGGAGATAGAGGCATCATCCTGAACAATCAGGCCAATCTGCTTAAAGGAATCCAGGTAATGGAACGCTACACTTCCCATATCGTTCAGTAGTTTGCTGCTTTCTTCCTGACTGTTTTTGTATTGGTTTGCGGTTCTGATGATGGAATTATATGCATCCACCAGTTCACGGATATTGTCTTCGGCGGCGTCGATATTCGGCTTAAAGCCCAGGGTTGCAGGCTGGTCATCCGGACTGACAGACTTAAGCTGCACTTCAAATGTATTGTTGATGGTAAATGTGTTTGCATAGGAACTTCGCTCTACGCCGTTTAGCAGGAAGGATGAATTTGCTGCCGGAGTTGTGATTTCCCCAATGCCTAACTGCTGGATAGCATCGGCGGATTCTTTGGATCCGTCAGGACTAATGCGGAAAAGAAATTCTTCCGTCTCACTGAGTCCTGTCTGGCTGGAGGTAAGAATCAAAGCACTTTCTCCTGCTTCGTTTTCGGTAATATCTGCCTGAATCCCTATTTTGGCTGTGTTAAACAGCCGGGCCAGCTTATCCTGAACATTGCGATTGGTATCCCCCTCGTTAACAGTAAACTGGAACTCATAGGAATTGTTGGTGGTGGTAAGATCAAAAGAGTAATTCCCCGGTTCGAAATCCAGTCCGTTCTGACGGATATAGTTTCCATGGTTAACCTGGGCTGAGGCCAGCTGCTTTACCTGGATGGTGAAACTGTCCGTATTCTCGCTCTCAGAGCCGTTACCGATATATGTGACATCCACCACGTCTTCCTGGTCGGATACGGCAATTTTTTTCTGAAATGTATCTCTCAAATTCTCGCCGGTGGAGAGAGAGGCGATTACATTGTTGATCTGCCTGGCGTTTTCTTTGATATCGATGGCAAAACGCTGCATATCCGTGGAATTCTTCAATTTATAGAGAGGGGATTCCTTGTTGATTTTGACAATATTGTTGTATACAGAGCGCAGTTCGCTTTTCTTATGGGAGTCGTACCTGGAAACGGTAGAATTGCCATAAGTGCTGAGATAATAGTTATACATGTTATCCATTACAGCACTAGCCATATCAAATCCCCTCCTTTCTTCCTTGAAATGTGTCTTCATCGGAAATGAGAAATGCGATCCCTGCACCTGTTTCCTGATATTATAATGAAGACATCGGGGCATAAAAAACCTATTTATACATACTTAGTGTAACATAAAGAAAATAATTTGTCATCAACAAAATATGGACGCATCAGAAGCAGTTTCTTCCTATATATAGTAGGTCAAAAAACAGACAAGCAAAACTGCGAAAATTCAAGAAAAAACTTGTTGACGAGAGGGTTTTATTATGCTATATTAGTTTAGCTTGGAAGTAAGTCTTTTTTTTATGCTTAAAATTAGGCATAAAAACACAAAAAGAGTAATGGAGGTGGAAGTTGTGCGCACAAAGATTACATTAGCATGCACAGAATGCAAGCAGCGTAATTACAACCTGACAAAGGACAAAAAAACTCATCCGGACAGAATGGAAACTAAGAAATATTGCAGATTCTGTAAGACTCATACATTACACAAAGAAACAAAGTAATGTATCACCGATGAGCGAAAAGAAAAGGAAGTGACAAGTATGGGAGAAACCGAAAAAAAGAGCGTAGCTCAAAAGGAAAATTGGTTTACCGGTCTGAAAGCCGAATTCAAGAAAATTGTTTGGCCGACCAAAGAATCACTTGCCCGTCAGACGACAGCAGTAGTCGTTGCGTCAGTTGTAGTTGGTCTGATCATCGCGATACTGGATGTGATCATTCAGTACGGTGTTGATTTTCTAGTGAATTTGTAATGGAGGCATAGGTGATTATGGCAGAGGCTAACTGGTACGTAGTTCATACCTACTCAGGTTATGAGAATAAGGTAAAAGCGAATATCGATAAGGCAATCGAGAACAGACACTTAGAAGACCAGATCCTTGAGGTCAGAGTTCCGATGGAAGAAGTCATCGAGATCAAGAATGGCGCCAAGAAGCAGGTCCAGAAGAAGATGTTCCCGGGATACGTTCTTATCAATATGGTCATGAATGATGACACATGGTATGTGGTAAGAAATACCAGGGGCGTAACCGGATTTGTTGGACCGGGATCCAAACCGGTACCACTCACCGATGCGGAAATGAGACCGCTGGGAATCAAGTCAGACAACATTGTCGTGGATTTCGTGGAAGGAGATACCGTCGTTGTGATCGGTGGTGTGTGGAAGGACACCATCGGGGTAATCCAGCGTATGGATCAGGGAAAACAGATCTGCACGATCAATGTAGAGTTATTCGGCCGGGAAACACCGGTTGAAATCAGTTTTTCAGATGTTAAGAAGATGAATTAAAAGGGAGGCACATCCAAATGGCAAAGAAAGTAGAAGGGTATATCAAGTTACAGATTGCTGCCGGAAAAGCTACACCGGCACCGCCTGTTGGTCCTGCACTTGGACAGCATGGTGTAAATATTGTAGAGTTTACAAAGCAGTTTAACGCAAAGACAGCTGATATGGGCGATACCATCGTTCCTGTTGTAATCACTGTTTATGCAGACAGAAGCTTCAGCTTCATCACCAAGACTCCTCCGGCTGCAGTTTTATTAAAGAAAGCCTGCAACTTAAAGAGTGCTTCAGCAGTTCCGAACAAGAACAAGGTTGCTAAGATTTCCAAGGCTAAGATCCAGGAGATCGCAGAGCTGAAAATGCCTGACTTAAACGCAGGTTCCTTAGAGGCAGCTATGAGCATGATCGCTGGAACAGCAAGAAGTATGGGTATCGAAGTAGAAGATTAATTGAAATGATTAGAGTGGGAGGGGCAACTCCCGATAAAACCACAGGAGGTTATTTGAAATGAAACGAGGAAAAAGATACGTAGAAGCTGCAAAATCAATTGATAGAGCAACTTTATATGATCCGGCAGATGCAATTGCACTGGCTAAGAAGTCAGCAGTTGCTAAATTTGATGAGACTATCGAGGTTCACATCCGTACAGGTTGTGACGGACGTCATGCAGATCAGCAGATCCGTGGCGCTGTAGTATTACCTCATGGAACAGGTAAGACTGTAAAGGTATTGGTTTTTGCAAAGGGAACCAAGTTAGATGAGGCACAGGCAGCAGGCGCTGATTACGTAGGCGGCGAGGAATTGATCCCGAAGATTCAGAATGATGGATGGTTCGATTTCGATGTTGTTGTTGCAACACCTGACATGATGGGCGTTGTAGGACGCCTCGGACGTGTGTTAGGACCTAAGGGCTTAATGCCGAACCCGAAGGCTGGAACAGTTACCATGGACGTTACCAAGGCAGTAAATGATATCAAAGCCGGAAAAATCGAGTACAGATTAGACAAAGCAAATATTATCCATGTGCCAATTGGAAAAGCTTCTTTCACAGAAGAACAGTTAGCGGACAACTTCCAGACTCTTATGGATGCCATCAACAAGGCAAAGCCAGCTACATTAAAGGGACAGTATTTAAAGAGCGTTTCTGTTGCTCCTACCATGGGCCCTGGTGTAAAGGTAAACCCTATCAAATTAGCATAATTTGATGTTGACATCCTAAATATTAATTGTTATAATAGCAAAGCATATTGCCGAAGACAGTAGGTGCCGTAAGGCGTAACCATAGGGCCTACCGAGGAATGCAGATACGAATGTATTTGTTGATTGACAATGAATCCTCCCTGTCTTCCAAGGGAGGATTTTTTCATAATCGTACCTGTCTTTTGGAATATGAAAATAAAAGAAGGAGGTGCACGATTCGTGGCAAAAGTAGAACTTAAACAGCCGATCGTACAGGAAATTTCTGAGCAGATCAAAGATGCACAGTCAGTTGTAGTTGTTGACTACCGCGGACTTACAGTTGCAGAGGATACTCAGCTGCGTAAGCAGTTAAGAGAAGCTGGTATTACTTATAAAGTATATAAGAATACATTAGTAAACCGTGCAATTGAGGGAACAGAATTTGCAAGTCTTGCTGATTCCTTAGAGGGACCGAATGCTTTCGCAATCTCTAAGACAGATGCAACAGCACCGGCAAGAATTCTTTCCAAATTCGCCAAGACTGCTCCGAAGCTTGAAATTAAAGCCGGCGTTGTAGAAGGAACCTTCTATGACGAGGCGGGAATGAAGGCAATCGCTACTATCCCGTCAAGAGAGGAATTACTGTCCAAGTTCCTTGGAAGTATTCAGTCTCCTATCAGCAACCTTGCTCGTGTTCTTAATCAGATCGCAGAGAAGGGCGGCGCAGCTGATGTAGAAGTTAAGGCAGAAGCACCTGCAGAGGAAGCTCCGGTTGAGGAAGCTCCCGCAGAAGCAGCAGAGACCCCGGCAGAGTAAGCCGAAGGGATCATCATTATTATTAAACCAAATGGAGGTAAATTAAAATGGCTAAGTTAACAACAGCAGAGTTTATCGATGCAATCAAAGAGTTAAGCGTATTAGAGTTAAACGATTTAGTAAAGGCTTGCGAGGAAGAGTTCGGCGTATCTGCAGCAGCAGGCGTTGTAGTTGCAGCAGCAGGTGGAGACGCAGCTGGTGCAGCTGAGGAGAAGACTGAGTTCGACGTAGAGCTGACAGAGGTTGGCCCGAACAAGGTTAAGGTTATCAAGGTTGTTCGTGAGGCAACTGGTTTAGGATTAAAGGAAGCTAAGGACTTAGTTGATGGCGCTCCTAAGATCTTAAAGGAGCAGGCTGACAAGGCTACCGCTGATGACATCAAGGCTAAGTTAGAGGCAGAGGGAGCAAAGGTTACATTAAAGTAATTTTTCTTCGGATGATAAAAAGGGCAGTCGGTTTTCGGACCGGCTGCTTTTTTGCGCTTGATATCACGGCGCAGATCCAAAGTGTATCGGGCTTTGGATATCTATATGGAGAAAAGTTTTTGTTGACTTTTAGTCCGCATCTATGATATCATATACGATGCACTATTGTGGTGAGATAGGCTTATTGTGTAAAAGTATAACCTTATTTTGCTAATAGGTATATTTAAATAAAAACGAGAGGTGAAACGTCAATGGAGAAAAACAGAATACGTCCGGTGAAAGCCGGAAAAGGCATACGTATGAGTTACTCAAGACAGAAAGAGGTATTGGAAATGCCGAATCTGATCGAGGTCCAGAAGGACTCCTATCAGTGGTTTTTGGACGAGGGTCTGAAAGAAGTATTTGCAGATATCTCCCCGATTGAGGATTACAGCGGACATCTGAGTCTGGAATTTGTGGACTTTACACTCTGCGAGGATGATGTAAAGTATACTATTCCGGAGTGTAAGCAGAGAGATGCTACTTATGCAGCTCCTTTGAAGGTCAAAGTCAGACTATTCAATAAGGAAACAGACGAAATCAACGAGCATGAGATCTTTATGGGCGATTTACCTCTTATGACAGAGACCGGAACCTTTGTGATCAATGGCGCTGAACGTGTTATTGTCAGTCAGCTGGTACGTTCCCCGGGTATTTATTACGGTATTGCTCACGATAAAATCGGTAAAGAACTGTTCTCTTGTACTGTAATTCCGAATCGTGGAGCATGGCTGGAGTATGAGACGGATCCCAATGATATCTTCTATGTAAGAGTCGACAGAACCAGAAAGGTACCCATCACTGTATTGATTCGTGCTCTTGGAGTGGGAACCAATCAGGAAATTATTGATATGTTCGGCGAGGAGCCGAAGATCCTGGCTAGTTTTGGCAAGGATGTGGCTACAAATTACGAAGAGGGACTTTTAGAGCTGTACAAGAAAATTCGTCCCGGTGAGCCGCTTTCCGTGGATAGCGCGGAGAGTCTGGTATCTGCCATGTTCTTTGATCCCAGACGTTATGATCTGGCTAAAGTGGGCCGTTATAAATTTAACAAAAAGCTGGCATTCAAGAACCGTCTGAATGGAAAGGTTCTGGCTGAGGATGTGGTAGATCCTCTTACCGGCGAAGTGATCGAAAAGGGTACAGAGCTTACAAGAGAGTTGGCAGAACAGATTCAGAATGCAGCAGTTCCTTATGTTTGGATTGCTACGGAAGAGCGTAATGTCAAGGTTCTTTCCAACATGATGGTGGATATTACCAATTACGTGGATATTGAGGATCCCAAAGAGCTGGGTGTTACGGAACTGGTATATTATCCGGTACTTAAGACGATTTTGGATGAGAATGAAGATCTGGAAGATATTAAGGACGCAATCCGTAAAAATATCTCAGAGCTCATTCCGAAACATATTACCAAGGATGATATTTTTGCATCCATTAATTACAATATGCACCTGGAGTGGGGCATTGGAAATGATGATGATATCGATCATCTGGGCAACAGACGTATCCGTGCCGTGGGTGAATTGCTGCAGAACCAGTATCGAATCGGACTTTCCAGAATGGAGCGTGTGGTCCGTGAGCGTATGACTACGCAGGATCAGGAGGGAATTTCTCCCCAGAGCCTGATTAATATCAAACCCGTAACTGCTGCGGTGAAGGAGTTCTTTGGATCTTCTCAGCTGTCACAGTTTATGGACCAGAATAACCCGTTGGGTGAGTTGACACATAAGAGACGTTTGTCCGCATTGGGACCGGGTGGTTTGTCCCGTGACCGTGCAGGATTCGAGGTGCGAGACGTTCACTACTCTCATTATGGACGTATGTGCCCGATTGAGACCCCTGAGGGACCGAATATCGGTTTGATCAACTCCCTTGCATGTTATGCAAGAATCAACGAATACGGTTTTGTCGAGGCACCATATCGTAAGATTGACAAGTCTGATCCGAAGAATCCTCGTGTAACGGACGAGGTGGTATATATGACTGCCGATGAAGAGGATAATTATCATGTGGCACAGGCGAACGAGAAGCTGGACGAAGAAGGACATTTCGTAAGAAATTCTGTTTCCGGTCGTTACAGAGAGGAGACCCAGGAGTATGATAAACACATGTTTGATTACATGGATGTGTCTCCTAAGATGGTGTTCTCCGTTGCAACAGCATTGATTCCGTTCCTGCAGAATGACGATGCAAACCGTGCCTTGATGGGATCCAACATGCAGCGTCAGGCTGTGCCGCTTTTGACCACCGAGGCTCCTGTGGTGGGAACCGGTATGGAGACAAAGGCAGCTGTGGATTCCGGAGTTTGTGTGGTAGCTAAGAAATCCGGTACCGTTGAGAAGTCTGAGTCAAATCAGATTACCATGAAAAATGATGATGGTACCAGAGATGTATATAAATTGACGAAGTTCTCCAGAAGTAACCAGAGTAACTGCTATAATCAGAGACCCATCGTGTTCAAGGGCGACCATGTGGAAGCCGGGGAAGTGATTGCAGACGGACCGTCTACTTCCGGTGGTGAGCTGGCTCTCGGTAAGAATCCGTTGATTGGATTCATGACCTGGGAGGGTTATAACTACGAGGATGCAGTTCTGCTGAGCGAGCGTCTGGTACAGGATGATGTGTATACTTCTGTACACATTGAGGAATACGAGGCAGAGGCCCGCGATACCAAGCTGGGACCGGAGGAGATTACCAGAGATGTTCCGGGTGTTGGTGACGATGCGTTAAAAGATCTGGATGAAAGAGGAATTATTCGTATCGGTGCAGAGGTTCGCGCCGGTGATATTCTGGTAGGAAAGGTTACTCCTAAGGGCGAGACCGAACTTACCGCTGAGGAGAGACTGCTCCGCGCCATCTTCGGTGAGAAGGCAAGAGAGGTAAGAGATACTTCCCTTAAGGTTCCTCACGGAGAGTATGGTATTGTTGTGGAGGCAAAGGTGTTCACCAGAGAGAATGGGGATGAGCTGTCACCGGGTGTAAACCAGGCAGTTCGTATCTACATCGCCCAGAAGAGAAAAATCTCTGTAGGTGATAAGATGGCTGGTCGTCACGGTAACAAGGGTGTGGTTTCCCGTGTGCTTCCTGTGGAAGATATGCCGTTCCTGCCTAACGGACGTCCGTTGGATATCGTGCTGAATCCGTTGGGTGTGCCTTCCCGTATGAACATCGGGCAGGTCTTGGAGATTCACCTGAGTCTGGCTGCAAAGGCATTAGGCTTTAATATCGAAACACCGGTATTTGACGGTGCTCGAGAGATTGATATTCAGGATACTCTGGAACTGGCAAATGATTATGTCAATCTGGAGTGGGAAGAGTTTGAAGAAAAGTATAAGGATACTTTGCGTGAGGATGTAATGCAGTATCTGTCAGATAACCGTGACCACAGAGCACTGTGGAAGGGTGTTCCGATTTCAAGGGATGGAAAGGTTCAGCTGCGTGACGGCCGTACCGGTGAGGAATTTGATTCGCCGGTTACCATTGGTCACATGCATTATCTGAAACTGCATCATTTGGTAGATGATAAGATCCATGCACGTTCTACAGGTCCTTACTCACTGGTAACGCAGCAGCCTCTGGGTGGAAAAGCTCAGTTTGGTGGACAGCGTTTCGGAGAGATGGAGGTTTGGGCTCTGGAGGCATATGGCGCATCCTACACACTGCAGGAGATCCTGACTGTGAAGTCTGACGATGTAGTGGGTCGTGTAAAGACCTACGAGGCTATTATTAAGGGCGATAATATTCCTGAACCTGGTATTCCGGAGTCCTTTAAGGTGCTTTTGAAAGAGATGCAGTCTTTGGCATTGGATGTGAAAGTGCTGGATGAGGATGGCAACGAGGTTGAACTGATGGAAACCAGTGAGTATGGTAATACCGATCTGAATTCCATTATAGCCGGAGACAAGGAATTTACTGCGTTTGACAATGATGAGTCCTTTGGGAAAATGGGATTCACCAAGCAGGAATTTGATGAAGAGAGCGGCGAACTGAACGACATCGAAGAGGAAGATCCCGAGGAAGTGGATGATTTCAATTTTGATGATGTGTCAGATGAAGATTTCGATGAAGAATAAGGGAAGGGAGTGTCATAGATGCCAGAGGCAATGAATAAAGATGCATACCAGCCGATCAGTTTTGATGCTATCAAAATTGGGCTGGCGTCACCTGAAAAGATCAGAGAATGGTCCAGAGGCGAGGTAAAGAAGCCGGAGACCATCAATTACAGAACATTAAAGCCGGAGAAAGATGGACTGTTCTGTGAGAAGATTTTTGGACCCAGCAAGGACTGGGAATGTCATTGTGGAAAATACAAAAAAATTCGTTATAAGGGTGTTGTCTGCGACCGATGTGGCGTAGAGATAACCAAAGCCAGTGTGCGTCGAGAGCGTATGGGACATATTGAGCTGGCAGCTCCGGTTTCCCATATCTGGTATTTCAAGGGGATTCCATCCCGTATGGGTCTGATTCTGGATCTCTCTCCCAGAGTGCTGGAGAAGGTTCTGTATTTTGCATCCTATATCGTGTTGGATCCGGGAACCACTGAGCTGATGGAGAAGCAGGTTCTCTCTGAGCAGGAATACCAGGATGCCAGAGAAAAATACGGAAACAATTTCCGCGTAGGAATGGGCGCTGAGTCTATTTTGGAGCTTTTGCAGAAGATTGATCTGGAAAAGGATTCCGCTGAATTGAAGGCAGAACTGAAGGAAGCAACCGGTCAGAAACGTGCCAGAATCATCAAGAGACTGGAGGTTGTAGAGTCCTTCCGTGAGTCCGGAAATAAGCCGGAGTGGATGATCATGACTGTAATACCGGTAATTCCGCCGGATCTTCGTCCTATGGTTCAGCTGGATGGCGGACGTTTTGCAACATCCGATTTAAATGATCTGTATCGTAGAATTATCAATAGAAATAATCGTCTGAGAAGACTGTTGGAACTGGGTGCTCCGGATATCATTGTCCGCAATGAGAAGAGAATGCTTCAGGAAGCAGTGGATGCCCTGATCGATAATGGTAGAAGGGGAAGACCGGTTACCGGACCCGGAAACCGTGCGTTAAAGTCTCTTTCAGATATGTTAAAGGGTAAGTCCGGACGTTTCCGTCAGAACCTGTTAGGAAAGCGTGTTGATTACTCCGGACGTTCTGTTATTGTGGTGGGACCGGAACTTAAGATTTACCAGTGTGGTCTGCCTAAGGAGATGGCAATCGAGCTGTTTAAGCCGTTTGTTATGAAGGAACTGGTGGCAAACGGAACTGCACACAATATCAAGAGTGCAAAGAAAATGGTAGAGAGACTTCAGCCTGAGGTTTGGGATGTGCTGGAGGATGTTATTAAAGAGCATCCGGTTATGTTGAACCGTGCCCCTACTCTTCATAGATTAGGTATTCAGGCATTTGAGCCCATTCTGGTAGAAGGTAAGGCCATCAAGCTTCACCCGCTGGTGTGTACCGCATTCAACGCCGATTTCGACGGTGACCAGATGGCAGCGCATCTGCCGTTGTCCCAGGAGGCACAGGCTGAGTGTAGATTTATGCTTTTGTCACCGAACAACCTGTTGAAACCTTCCGATGGTGGCCCGGTGGCTGTCCCTTCACAGGATATGGTATTGGGTATCTACTATCTGACACAGGAGAGACCCGGTTCTTTAGGTGAGGGTAAATACTTCAAGAGTGTGAATGAGGCTATTTTGGCATATGAGAATAAGGCATTGACATTGCATTCCAGAATTCATGTGCGTGTGTCTAAGCAGATGCCGGACGGAACTGTAAAGACGGGTACCATCGAGTCCACACTGGGAAGATTTATCTTTAATGAGATTATCCCCCAGGATCTTGGATTTGTAGATCGAAGCAAGGAAGAAAATGAACTGTTACTGGAAGTAGACTTCCTGGTTGCAAAGAAGCAGTTGAAGCAGATTCTGGAAAAGGTTATCAATACACATGGAGCCACCAAGACCGCGGAGGTTCTGGATGACATTAAATCCATGGGTTACAAATACTCCACGAGAGCAGCTATGACGGTTTCCATTTCCGATATGACAGTGCCGCCTCAGAAGCCGGAAATGATTGCAAAGGCTCAGGAAACTGTAGACCAGATTTCCAGACAGTATAAGCGTGGTCTTATCACTGAGGAAGAGAGATACAAAGAGGTTGTTGAGACCTGGAAGGAAACGGACGATGAGCTGACAGCAGCACTGTTGGGCGGATTGGATAAGTATAACAATATCTTCATGATGGCTGATTCCGGAGCCCGTGGATCTGATAAGCAGATCAAGCAGTTGGCCGGAATGCGTGGATTGATGGCAGATACCACCGGTAGAACCATTGAGTTGCCTATCAAGTCGAACTTCCGTGAGGGTCTTGATGTATTGGAGTACTTCATGTCTGCACATGGAGCTCGTAAGGGACTTTCCGACACCGCACTCCGTACCGCCGATTCCGGATACCTGACCAGACGTCTGGTTGATGTATCTCAGCACATGACTATTCGTGAGTCTGATTGCTGCGAGGGAACCGGAAGAGAAATCCCGGGTATGTACGTGAAGGGATTTATGGATGGCAAAGAAGAAATTGAGAGCCTGCAGGAGCGTATTACAGGACGTTTCTCATGCGAGACCATCTGTGACAAAGACGGAAATGTTATCGTAAAGAAGAACCACATGATTACACCGAAGCGTGCAGCTGCAATTGTAAGCAAGGGTGTGGACGAGAATGGAAATGAGATCACCAAGGTGAAGATCCGTACCATCTTAAGCTGCCGTTCACATATCGGTGTCTGTGCAAAATGTTACGGAAGCAATATGGCAACCGGGCAGGCTGTTCAGGTGGGTGAGGCTATCGGTATTATAGCGGCACAGTCCATTGGTGAGCCGGGTACCCAGTTGACCATGAGAACCTTCCATACCGGTGGTGTGGCAGGAAACGATATCACACAGGGTCTTCCCCGTGTGGAGGAGTTGTTTGAGGCCAGAAAGCCTAAGGGACTTGCAATCATCACGGAGTTTGCCGGAACGGCCACCATCAAGGATACCAAGAAAAAGCGTGAGATCGTTGTCACCAACAGTGAAACCGGTGAGACCAAGACATACCTGATTCCTTATGGATCACGTATCAAGATTATGGATGGCGCAGAGTTAGAGGCCGGAGATGAACTGACCGAGGGTTCTGTAAATCCTCACGATATTCTGCGTATCAAGGGAGTGCGAGCCGTACAGGATTACCTGCTTCGTGAAGTGCAGCGAGTATATCGTCTGCAGGGTGTTGAGATCAATGATAAGCATATCGAAGTAATCGTGCGTCAGATGTTGCAGAAGATCCGTGTAGAGAACAACGGTGATTCTGATTATCTGCCGGGATCTATGATCGATGTATTAGACTTTGACGAGACCAACGAGCGCTTAGAGGCTGAGGGCAAGGAGAAGATTGAAGGAACACAAATCCTGCTTGGTATCACCAAGGCATCCTTAGCAACCAATTCCTTCATGTCGGCCGCATCCTTCCAGGAGACCACCAAGGTTCTTACCGATGCTGCTATCAAGGGTAAGGTAGATCCGTTGATCGGTATGAAGGAGAACGTAATCATCGGTAAGCTGATTCCTGCCGGAACCGGTATGAAGAGATACCGTAACATCAAGTTGAATACAGATGTGGACCAGAACGCTGAGATTTCTTTCGACGATTTCGAGGATTTTGGGGATTTGGAGACATTCGATGAGGCACCGGTGGAAGAAATTCCTGTGGATGAAGAAACAGAAGCAGTCGAGGTTACGGAAACAGTAGAAGAGTAATGCGTTTTTAGCATGTAAATGCTGTCGCAGTGTTATATGTATTTTATATAGAAGGAAGAGGTGTTGCGGCACCTCTTCTTTCTTGGTTTCAATTCTTTGTTCCTCGAAAGAAAACTCTTGACAAGTGCCCCCGAGGCTTATATAATAATTTAGCGTGCATACAAGCGCGTTTTTATCAAATAATATAGGAGGTGAAAATAATGCCAACATTCAACCAGTTAGTAAGAAAAGGACGTCAGACATCTGTAAAGAAGTCTACAGCACCTGCTCTGCAGAAGGGTTATAACTCTTTAAGAAAGAAGTCTATCGATGCTTCTTCACCGCAGAAGAGAGGTGTTTGTACTGCTGTTAAGACAGCTACACCTAAAAAACCTAACTCAGCTCTTAGAAAGATCGCCAGAGTACGTCTTTCCAACGGAATCGAAGTAACAAGCTATATTCCTGGTGAGGGACATAACTTACAGGAGCACAGCGTTGTTCTGATCCGTGGTGGTCGTGTTAAGGACTTACCTGGTACAAGATATCATATTATCCGTGGTACTCTTGATACCGCTGGTGTCGCTAACAGAAAGCAGGCCCGTTCTAAGTACGGCGCTAAGAGACCGAAGGCTTCTAAGTAATTATATTTAGAGCAGACCAATAGTATCACAAACAGAACTAAAGGTAAGTGTTGGAATTATTTTTACAATATATTTCCGCACGAACACATTTTAGAGAGACACATGTGAGTACCGTTGAATTAATCGAAAAAAAGAAGATGATTAAGGAGGGAAGTAACGTGCCACGTAAAGGACATACTCAGAAAAGAGACGTATTAGCAGATCCGATTTACAATAATAAAGTGGTTACCAAGCTTATCAATAACATTATGTTAGATGGTAAGAAGGGTGTAGCACAGAAGATTGTATACGGAGCATTTGAGAGAGTTGCAGAGAAGACCCAGAGACCTGCTCTTGAGGTTTTCGAAGAGGCCATGAACAACATCATGCCTGTGCTGGAGGTAAAGGCAAGACGTATTGGTGGTGCAACATACCAGGTTCCAATCGAAGTACGGCCGGAGCGTCGTCAGGCATTGGCTCTTC
Organism: Roseburia sp.; assembly: GCA_051879315.1. Lineage (GTDB taxonomy): Bacteria > Bacillota > Clostridia > Lachnospirales > Lachnospiraceae > Roseburia_C. Next base: position 654 of record JBJELW010000044.1, on the reverse strand, counting down.
GTTGGTTGACTATGTTCTCCCGTAAGAGAGGCGAGAAGACTCAGGAAGAGAGACTGGCAAATGAGATCATGGATGCAGCTAATAACACAGGCGCATCTGTAAAGAGAAAAGAAGATATGCACAAGATGGCAGAGGCAAACAAGGCTTTTGCTCACTACAGATTCTAGTCCGCATATTTTCGCAGCATTATTTAAGGAGGAAAAACCTTGGCTGGAAGAGAATATCCATTGGAGAGAACCAGAAATATTGGTATTATGGCGCATATCGATGCTGGTAAGACCACATTGACCGAGCGTATCTTATACTATACTGGTGTAAACTATAAAATCGGTGATACTCACGAAGGTACTGCTACCATGGACTGGATGGAGCAGGAGCAGGAGAGAGGTATTACCATTACTTCAGCCGCTACCACATGTCACTGGACCGAGCAGGAGAACTGCAAGGCTAAGAAGGGTGCTTTAGAGCATCGTATCAATATTATTGATACCCCTGGCCACGTAGACTTTACTGTGGAAGTAGAGCGTTCACTCCGTGTACTGGACGGCGCTGTCGGCGTCTTCTGTGCAAAGGGTGGAGTTGAGCCTCAGTCAGAGAATGTATGGCGTCAGGCTGATACCTACAACGTACCTAGAATGGCATTCATCAATAAGA
>JBJELW010000043.1:0-6272 GCA_051879315.1 Roseburia sp. | reverse complement strand
AAGGGGAATTGTCGTGAACGAGCTTTTACAAAAGAGAAAACTCACATGGGGAGAACGAATTATTATTTTTATCGTATGTGTTGCCATAAATCTGGTGGGAAAAGCCATTGCCGCAAAGTGCGGGCTGCCCATTTGGCTGGATATGCAGGGAACCTGCGTGGCATCTTATTTCCTTGGTCTGCCGGGCGGCATTCTGGTGGCGGTTTTGAACAACGTGATTTTTGCGGTGTATGATCGGATGACACTGATTTATACCCTGACAGGAATTGTTTCTGCAATTTTACTGTGGTTTTTGAGTCGGAAGGGATACTTGGAAAAGTTCCGTACTGCAGTTTTTGCCAGTTTCTGGCTGGGAATCTGCTGCATGGCGGTATCTACTCCTCTAAATATTTTTTTGTATGATGGATATTCCGGCAACCGCTGGGGGGATGCCCTGGTGGATATGATGGACTGGTATGGGTTCAATCGCATTTTTGCAGCTCTGGCAGGCGAGTTTGTGGTGGAAATTATCGACAAACAGATTTGTATGATATTGGGATTTTTCCTGATTAAGGGAATCAGCCATATTCTTTTTGATAAAAAGTCCGGGAAAACAGCAGAGAGAAAGAAAAAGCCGAAGTCCAGGCAGGTGGTGGCCGGGCTGCTGGCATTGGTCATGCTGTCTGCTGCACTGTGGCCGGCGGAGATGGTTTATGGTGCCATCAACCAGGAGAATGAGAGCCAATACAGTGCACAGATTTATAATAATCAGAATGGAATGATGTCATCGGAAGCCAATGCCATTGCGGAGACAGAGGATTGTTATATCTGGATCGGCAGCTATGCGGGGCTGACCCGTTATGACGGCACATCCTTTACCTTTATGAAGGACAGTGGTATCGTCAGTGTCACAGCCATGTTGTGTGACTCTAAAGGAAGATTATGGATTGGTACCAACGATGGCGGTATTGCCCGGTACGAAGGAGGAGCCTTCTGTTATTTTAATACGGAGGATGGACTGTCTTCCGATTCCATCCGCTGTTTTTACGAGGATGAGCAGGGAAATATGTATGTGGGTACCACGGATCATCTGTGTGTGGTGGATGAAGAGGACAGCATTCGGGAGATCAATGAGGAACTGACCTATGTGATGTCCATTTCCGGGGACGGGGATCTGATTGTCTGCGTGGATAACAACGGCGATTTGTTTGTGCTGCAGGATGATGAGATTTGTGTGGATACTACCGAGGAACAGTCGGATGTGTTTTACAATTGTATTTCCTCTACCAGCATGGGGCTGGCTGTGGGAACTGCCGGTGAGGATATTTATATTCTGGATGTGAATAAAGGTGGAATCAGCCTGAAAAACCATTTCCAGACTCCGGTGCAGAATATCCGGAAAATCAAGGAGAATGAAGAGGGACAGATTTGGATATGTGGAGAAAACGGATTTGGATATTTAAAGGAGGATGGAACCTATCACGCCCAGGAGACGGAGGATTTTCATGCATCCTTCGAGGATATTCATGAGGACTATCAGGGAAATATGTGGGTAGCTTCTTCCAGATATGGAGTATTGCGGCTGTCCAAATCGCCCTTTTTCAACCTGTTCACCCATGCGAAGATTGACGGAGATGTGACCAACGCAGTGGTGCGGTATGCGGATTGTTTCTATTGTGGTACGGACAATGGATTGGTGATTCTGGACGATGAAGGAAATATCCGGGAGAATGAGTTGACGGAATTGCTGGATGGAGACCGGGTGCGTTCTCTGTTCGTGGACAGTCAGAATCGGTTGTGGATTTGTACTTACGGATCGAATGGTCTGGTTTGTGCGGATGGAAAGAAGGCATTGCGCAGTTATACCTGTGAACTGGAGCCGTTGGTAACCAGCGACAGAGCCAGATGTATTACGGAGCTTTCTGACGGCAGTCTGGCGGTGGGAACTGCAGATGGCATCTACTTTATTGACGGGGTAGATGTGACAGGAAATCTGACGAAACAGGATGGACTGAGAAATTCCCAGATTCTTTCCCTGACGGAAAAGGATCATGTGCTTTATGCAGGAAGTGACGGAGCAGGAATTTTCCAGATTCAGGATGGAGAAATCATAGGAAATATCACCAAGGAGGATGGGCTGTCCTCCAATATCATCCTGCGCCTGGTTTCCTGCAAACAGGGTATGCTGGTGGTTACAGGAAATTCGCTGTGCTTTATGGGGGATACCATTACGATTTTAGACAAGTTCCCTTACTACAACAACTATGATATTGTGATTCACGAAGGTCTGGCCTATGTGCTGTCCTCTGCCGGCATCTATGTGGTGGATGTGGAGGAATTGTGCGCAAATGATGAGATGTATTATACCCTGTACAATGCCCAGAGTGGTTTGAGCTCCGGTATCACGGCTAATTCTTGGAACTATATTTCGAAAGATGGTGTGCTGTACTTCTGCTGCAATGACGGAGTGGTACAGTTTTCCGGAGACAGCTGGATGAAAAATGTCAACTATTGTTACGGAATCAGTGAGGTGAACTGTGATGGGGTGTCTGTGGGAATGCAGGATGGGGTTTATCTGATTCCGGCCCAGACACGGAAAGTCGTGGTGGAGCCTGTTGTAAAAAGCTACACACTGATGGATGTGAAGGTGAAGTTTTTCATCGAGGGATACGAAGATGAGACCGAGCCGGTATCGTTTACCTCCATAGATCCCATTCAACTCAACTATTTATCCGCCGGAACCTATCGCATTCATCTGCAGCTTTATGATGCCTCCGGAAGAGAACTGCTGGAGGAACGGAGCTTTGAACTGGTAAAAGAGCCTCAGATGTGGGAGGAAAGGTGGTACAACTGGTACCTGGTTCTGGTGATTTTTGAAACGGCAGGTTTTGTGGTCTGGTCGGTGGCGATGATTATCGAGCACTTCCAGGAGAAGGATAGGCTGAAGAAATTTGCAGAGATGCTGGAGGAAAAGGTGTCTGAACAGACCAAGGAGCTGAAGGAACAGCAGACCAAAAAGGAGGATCTGCTGACAAAGACGGTGACGGCTCTCAGTGAGACGGTGGATGCCAAGGACCGTTACACCAGCGGACATTCCAAGCGCGTGGCCATGTACTCGAAGCTGATTGCCCAGCGCATGGGAAAAGAAGAGTGGGAACTGGAGGAAATTTACAGTGCCGGACTGCTGCACGATGTGGGTAAGATTCGTGTTCCGGAGGAGATTATCAATAAACCAGGCAAGCTTACCGACGAGGAGTTTGAGCTGATTAAGCTGCATCCCGTAACGGGATATCATATTTTAAAAGAAATTTCGGAGGATCATTTCTATGCGGATGGGGCTCGTTTCCATCACGAGCGATATGATGGAAAGGGATATCCCAATGGTCTGGCAGGGGAGAGTATCCCGGAGATTGCCCGGATTATCGGTGTGGCGGATGCCTATGATGCTATGGCCAGCAATCGAAGCTACCGTGAAGCACTGCCTCAGGAAGTGGTGCGTGAGGAGATTATAAAGGGAAGAGGAACCCAGTTTGACCCGAAGATTGCAGACATTATGCTGCAGATGATAGATGAGGATAAGGAATATCTTATGAAACAGACGGAATCTATGATTAAACATATTTTGGTAGTGGACGATGAGCCGGTGAACTTAAAACTTGTGGAGTTTACATTAAAGGATGAAGCCAGATATCGGTTTTACGGAGCCACCAGTGGACAGGAAGCCTTAGACATTTTGGACGAGGAGAATATTGACCTGGTGCTTTTGGATATGCGTATGCCGGGCATGGATGGATTTGAGACACTGGTGCACATTCGGGAAAAGAGCAATGTGCCGGTGATATTTATGACGGCAGACAAGCAGGCTTTGGAGCTGGAGCGGGGCAGAGCGTTGGGAGTTGAGGACATAGTGACAAAGCCCTTTATGCCGGCTGCGTTAAAGGAGGTTCTGCATGCCATTCTATCGGAATAAAAATTGGTAAAAACGACGGATGTCGGCAGAAAATGCTACAGAGAAAGGTTTGTTATGATACACATTTTTTTGATAAATTCCTATGCTGGAAAGAGGACATTTGCGGATGGACTGAGAAAAAAATTAAAGGAAATGCCCAACCTGCACTACTTCGTATTTCATACCCGTCGTGCAGGAGAGGAAGAGGATTTGATCCGGCAGATTCAGGAGATTTTTGAGGATGAGAAGCTGAGGTTTTATTGCTGTGGCGGATCCGGAACCGTGCGTAATGTGCTCAACGGATTTGACAGTCTGGAGAATGTGGAGATTGCCTTTTATCCCTGCGGGCTTACCAATGATTTTATCAAAGTGTTTGGAGCGGATGCGGAGCGGTTTCGGGATATCCGGGAACTGATTTACGGCGATGTGATCGAGGTGGATTATATCCGCAGCAATGCCGGTGTGATGCTGAATACCTTTTCCATGGGAATGGATACCATTACGGTGCATGATATGGAGAGGCTTCGCTTTCTGCGTGTCATTAACGATAATCTGCCCTACAATTTGGGCGTGGTGCATGCCTTGTTGTCCACAGGAACCCAAAAGTATATTTGGGAAACTGAGGGGGGTGTGTACCGAGGAAAAGTCACGGAACTGTTTTTCGGAAATGGGAATGTGCTGGGTGGAAATCTGTATTTTTTTGAACATGCAGATCCTGTGGACGGAAAAGCAGGATTTCGACTGATTAAGCAGCGCCCCGGTCTTACTTGTATCCCGGTGTTGATTGCCCTGATTAAGAAAGACTACAAGTATCTGAAAAAGGTGTCAGTGGTGGAGAAGACTAGATTTTTGAAGCTTCGCAGGGAAGATGGCGGTGAAATACTGATGAACCAGGATGGCGAGTTGGTCCGGGGAATCCGGGAGTGGACTGCTGAAATCGTCCCCAAGGGACTGAAACTGATTGTTCCGAAGGGGGTGCGTCTGTAGATGGAACTGTCAAAAAAGATTGCAATGAAAAGGGCGATTTTTCTGACTACGATTTTGTGTTTTCTGGCACTGCTGATGGGGATATTGTGCAGAGATGGTGGCGTGTTTTTGGTGATGCTGTCGTTGCCTATCTTCTGCGGATTGCCATTTTGTTGTCATCAAATTTATAATTATCTTATGGTGTTTATGCCGGTTTTTATCACTGTGGTGGTACTTTTGGATTTCCCCGGAATGGGAAATGCGCCGGCATCCGTGGAGTTGATTTTATTTTATATCGTTCTGGTAGGTGCCTGCCTGTTTATGAAGTTTTTCTTAAAAATGATTGATTTTAAAGAGCAGGATCTGGTGGAGCAGGAGCAGAGCATCGATGATATGTCCAAAGTGGTATACGAAAAGTGTATGGAGGCCCGGAAGGCCAATAAGAGCAAGTCGGAGTTTCTCTCCCAGATGTCCCATGAGATTCGGACACCCATCAATGCCATCATCGGAATGAATGAGATGATTCTGAGGGAATCGGAGGATGAGCAGATTTCGGAGTATGCCCTGAATGCATTTAATTCTGCACAGGCTCTTTTATCGATTGTAAATGATATTTTGGATATTTCTAAGATTGAAGCGGGGAAGATGGAGCTGATTACGGAAGAATATGAGCTCACATCTCTGATTGTGGATTGTTACAACATGATTTTGTCCAGAGCGCAGGATAAAGGTCTGCGGCTGGTGGTTCGATGCGATGAGACACTTCCCACACGTCTGGTGGGGGATATGGCGCGGGTGCGCCAGATTATGTTAAACCTGCTCACCAATGCGGTAAAGTATACAGACCGGGGTGAGGTGACGCTTCGACTGAGCGGGACGCGTACGGCAGAGGGAATCAGCCTGCGTCTGCAGGTGGAGGACACCGGCATCGGAATGACACAAGAGGATATGGAGCATTTGTTTCGGAAATTCGAGCGGTTTGACCTCAAAAGAAACCGTAGTGTGGAGGGAACCGGTCTGGGCTTGGCCATCACCAAAAAATTGGTGAATATGATGCAGGGAACCATAGAGGTACAAAGCAGTTATGGAGCGGGATCTGTTTTTACAGTGGAAGTGCCTCAGCAGATTGCAGAGGATACGCCCATCGGAGTTTTTCATATCAGACAGAAGCAGAAGAGCAAGCAGCAGGAACACAGCAGGAGTCATTTCGTGGCTGAGCAGGCCCGGATTCTGGTGGTGGATGATGTGGAAATGAATCTGAAAGTCTTCCAGCATCTGCTAAAGCGTAGCAAGGTACAGGTGGATTTGGCCACCTGTGGCATGGAATGCTTAAACCTGGTGTGCGTCAAGCATTATGACCTGATTTTTATGGATCATA
>JBJELW010000042.1:0-6376 GCA_051879315.1 Roseburia sp. | reverse complement strand
AGTTCATGTTTTGTAATGGTTCCGACCGACGTGCCGCCGAGTGAAACGAGGGGGCATCACCTTATTAATAGGAGGAACGAAATGAGCAGAAGAGTTGTAGTTACCGGATTGGGAGCCATCACTCCAATCGGAAATAACGTAGATACATTTTGGAATTCAGTAAAAGAAAAAAAGGTGGGAATCGATAAGATTTCCGCCTTTGATGCGACTGAGTATAAATGTCATGTAGCAGCTGAAGTTAAGGATTTTGAGCCTAAGGATTACATGGATGCCCGCACCGCAAAGCGTATGGAGCGTTTCTGCCAGTTTGCTGTGGTTGCAGCAGGCGAGGCTATCAAGGACGCAGGTCTTGACATGGAAAAAGAGGACGCTTATCGTGTGGGATGTTCTGTCAGCTCCGGAATCGGTAGTCTTCAGGCCATCGAGCGTGAGCATTGCCGTCTGTTGGAGAAGGGACCGAACCGTGTGAATCCGTTGTTTGTTCCTATGATGATCTCCAATATGGCAGCAGGAAATGTATCCATCCAGTATGGATTAAAGGGTAAGAATTTAAATGTTGTAACTGCCTGTGCATCCGGAACCAATGCAGTGGGAGAGGCATTCCGCAGCATTCAGTACGGCGAGGCAGATGTGATGGTGGCAGGTGGTACAGAGGCCTGCGTGACTCCTATCGGTATTGCAGGATTTACCGCATTGACTGCACTTTCCACAGCAGAGGATCCTTTGAAGGCATCTCTTCCTTTTGATAAGAACCGTAGCGGTTTCGTTATGGGAGAAGGTTCAGCTATTTTAGTATTGGAAGAGCTGGAGCATGCAAAGGCAAGAGGCGCTCATATCTACGCTGAGGTTGCAGGATATGGATGTTCCGCAGATGCATACCATATCACTTCCCCTGAGGACAGCGGGGCCGGCGCAGCAAGAGCTATGTCCAATGCTCTGGAGGATGCAGGAGTGGCACTGGAAGACCTGACTTATATCAATGCGCATGGAACCGGTACACACCACAATGATCTGTTTGAGACAAGAGCCATCAAGTTGGCCTTCGGCGATCATGCCAAGGATTTGAAAATCAACTCCACCAAGTCCATGATCGGACATTTGTTGGGAGCAGCAGGAGCCATCGAGTGCCTGACCTGCGTAAAGGAGATTGAAGAGGGATACATTCATGCCACAGCAGGATATGAGACAGTGGATGATGAAATCGATCTGAACTATTGTAAGGAGCCCTATCAGGAAGAGGTTCCTTATGCCCTGAGCAATTCTTTAGGCTTTGGCGGACATAACGCAAGCTTGTTGATTAAAAAATATACCGACTAGAAGTAACTTTTGCGAATGGCTCTGATTTGTTTATAAATATTATAGAAAGAAGGAATAGTTATGGCATTACTTACAACCAAGGAAATCATGGAGATTATTCCACATCGCCATCCATTTTTACTGATTGATACCATCGAAGAGTTAGAGCCGGGTGTGCGTGCGGTAGGTAAGAAGTGTGTCACTTACGATGAACCCTACTTTGCCGGACATTTTCCCGGGGAACCGGTGATGCCGGGTGTACTGATCATTGAGGCTTTGGCTCAGACCGGTGCAGTGGCTATTTTACAGCAGGAGGAGTTCCGGGGAAGGACTGCGTATTTTGCAGGAATCGACAAGGTGCGTTTCAAGCAGAAGGTAGTTCCCGGGGATGTGTTGACTTTAGAGACGAAGATCATCCGTATGAAGGGTCCCATCGGAGTCGGTGAGGCAGTAGCAACGGTTAATGGAAAAATTGCAGTAAAGGCAGAGCTTACCTTTGCCGTAGGAAGTGGTGAGTAGAATGGGAAAACTATTTGACTTAATTAAGGAAAGCAGAAGCGATGTAAAAAACGATGTGAATGAGAAAACCGCGGAGGTACAGGAAGAGGAAGTCCTGTGTAAAGCCTGCGGACAGATGTTGAAGAAAGCAGAAGTAGTAAAGAACCATTACATCTGCTATAACTGTAATAATTATTTCCGTGTAAAGACCAAGAATCGTTTGAAGATGGTTTTGGATCCCCAGAGTTTTGAGGAGTGGTTTGCAGATGAGTACGGCAGCGATCCTTTGGAGTTTGCCGGATATGATGGAAAGCTGGCCGCTGTCCAGGAGAAGACCGGATTGAAGGAAGCCGTGACCGTAGGTATGGGTAAGATTCATGAGATTCCGGTGGTAATCGGTGTCTGCGATTCCCGTTTCCTTATGGGAAGTATGGGACATGCCGTAGGTGAGAAGATTACAAAGGCTGTGGAGCGTGCTACAGAGCTGGAGCTTCCGGTTATTATGTTCTGCTGTTCCGGGGGAGCCCGTATGCAGGAAGGTATCATTTCTCTGATGCAGATGGCCAAGACTTCCGCAGCATTAAAGAGACATTCCGAGGCAGGTCTCTTATATATTCCGATTTTGACAGATCCTACCACAGGTGGTGTGACGGCAAGTTTTGCCATGCTGGGAGATATCATTCTGGCAGAGCCCGGGGCATTGATTGGTTTTGCAGGACCCCGCGTTATCGAGCAGACTATCGGGCAGAAACTTCCGGAGGGATTCCAGCGGGCAGAGTTCCAGCTGGAGCATGGATTTGTAGATGCCATTGTGGAACGTAAGGATTTAAAGGGAACCCTTTACAAGATTTTAACCCTTCATAAAGTGGATGGTTTTGCGCAGTTTGATCATAATACAGAAGTGGATGGAAGACCCACCGAGCTTATGCGTGAGCGTAGCGCTAAGTCTAAAAAGCTTGGAGCTTGGGATAAGGTGCGTATGGCCAGACGGGTGGATCGTTTGTGTACAGAAGATTATATTAACGAAATCTTCACAGATTTTATTGAAATGCATGGAGATCGCTTGTTCCGGGATGACCCGGCCATCATGGGTGGAATTGCATCCTTAGACGGACAGCCTGTAACAGTAATCGGTATTCAGAAGGGTAAGGATATGAAGGATTGTGCCCGTCACAATTACGGTATGCCTTCTCCGGAAGGATATCGTAAGGCACTTCGTCTTATGAAACAGGCAGAAAAGTTCCATCGTCCTATTATCACCTTTGTAAACACTTCAGGAGCATTCTGTGGTATGGAGGCTGAGGAAGGCGGACAGGGTGAGGCAATTGCCCGTAATCTTTACGAGATGGCAGGGCTGAAGGTACCTGTTTTGGTATTTATGATTGGAGAAGGTGGCAGTGGCGGTGCTCTGGCATTGGCTGTGGGAAATGAAGTTTACATGATGGAGAACGCTACCTACTCTGTTTTGTCTCCGGAAGGATTTGCATCCATTTTGTGGAAGGATGGAAAGAGAGCCAAAGAGGCAGCTTCAGTTATGAAAATTACCGCGCAGGATTTATTCCGTCTGGGCGTTGTGGAAAAAGTTATTCCGGAATACGGCGGTGCAGATGACGATGCATTGACTTCCATCGGAAATTATATGCACAAATGTATCCGTGATTTCCTGATTCGTCAGGAAGGCAAGACCGGCGAGCAGCTGGCACGCCAGAGATATGAGAGATTCCGGAAGTTTTAAAGGAGAAGAACGGTGAATATACGAATATGTGGAACAGGAAGCGCCATACCGGCAAAACGTGTGACCAATGATGATTTAAGCAAGATCATGGATACATCGGACGAGTGGATATCCACCCGTACCGGAATTCGTGCCAGACATTTGGCGGAGACGGAAACAACCACCGGCCTGGCTGCTACGGCGGCAAAACGGGCGTTGGAAAATGCCGGGGTGGAGGCTGATGAGATTGATCTGATCATTGCGGCAACAGCCACATCGGATTATGTAGTGCCAACACTTTCCTGCGAGGTGCAGAGAGAAATTGGAGCCGTTCATGCGGTGGCTTTTGATCTGGGAGCAGCCTGCTCCGGATTCCTGTTTGCCCTGAGTACGGCACAGGCATATATCGCCAGCGGTATGTACAAAAATGCACTGGTAATCGGGGCTGAGGTCCTGTCAAAGCTTATGGATTGGTCAGACCGCAGTACCTGTGTGCTTTTTGGAGATGGTGCAGGTGCTGTAGTGGTGAAAGCTGACGAGAATGCAGTATTCGAAAGTGTACAGGGATCAGACGGAACTAAGGGAATGGTGTTGGCATGCCAGAACCGTCCCGTGGTAAATCCTTATCACGAAGGCCAGGAGGAGTACGGGCATCTTTCCATGGATGGCCAGGAGGTTTTCCGCTTTGCAGTGCGTACTGTGCCTAAGGTGATAACCCAGGTATTGGATAAAGCCGGATTGGATGAGAAAGATGTAAAGCTGTTCGTGCTGCATCAGGCCAACCTTCGCATTATTGAGGCCGTTGCCAAACGATTGGATCAGCCTATGGAAAAATTCCCTACCAATATGGATGAGTGTGGGAATGTTTCAGCAGCAAGTGTGCCCATTCTGTTGGACGAGATTAACCGAAAGGGATTGCTCCAAAAGGGAGATCGACTTGTTTTAGCCGGATTCGGCGCAGGCTTGACCTGGGGTGCTGCAGTGCTGAATTGGTAGAGGAGAAAAATATGAACGAAGACAAGACCATAAATGATGCACTGGTTATGGTTTTCAATGAATTGATGGATATCGAGGCAAAGTGTCTGATCAGCGGAGAGTTCACCAATATTTCCAGCAACGATATGCACATTATCGATGCCGTTGGATTGGATGAACCAAAGAGCATGACGCAGGTAGCCAAGATCATGAATGTGACAACTGGAACATTATCCAAGGCAGTGGATGCTTTGGTGAGAAAAAAATACGTCAAGCGGAACCGTTGCCAGGAAGATAAGCGCGTGGTACAGCTTTCGCTGACTGATTCCGGGCGGCGTGCCTATGAGCATCATGCCAGGTTTCACAGCAATATGATTCAGGATTTGAAGAATGGACTGACGGATGAAGAAACCGAGATGTTGATACACACGCTGGGCAAACTGATCAGTTTTTTCCGGGAAAAGTATAAAGCATACATTATGAAATGAAAGGAGTAGGACATCTACTCCTTTTAATGTGCAAAAATGAATTTTTTGATTAAATAAATTGCAAAATCTGCTGCCAATATCCCTGAAAGTAGAAAAAAATTGGATAAAAAATGAGAAAATTATTGCCAAAAAATTCATTTCATAATAAAATAATCTTGTTGGATATTCTATTTAAGAGATAAGGAGATTGAGAAATGAGCTACGTTGATGAGGTATTGGAGCGAGTAAAAACAAAAAATGCATCTGAGCCGGAATTTTTACAGGCTGTAGAAGAGGTTTTAGAGTCCTTAAGACCTGTAATCGATGCAAATGAGGATCTGTACAGAAAAGAGGCACTGTTAGAGAGAATCACAGAGCCTGACAGACAGTTCAAGTTCAGAGTTCCCTGGGTAGATGATAAGGGCCAGGTACAGGTAAATACCGGTTACAGAATTCAGTTTAACAATGCGATTGGACCGTACAAGGGAGGATTACGTTTACATCCTTCTGTAAATACAGGTATCATCAAGTTCTTAGGATTTGAGCAGATCTTCAAGAACTCCCTGACAGGACTGCCTATCGGCGGCGGCAAGGGTGGATCTGATTTCGATCCTAAGGGAAAATCTGATAGAGAAGTAATGGCATTCTGCCAGAGCTTTATGACAGAGCTTTGCAAGTACATCGGAGCAGACGTTGACGTTCCTGCCGGTGACATCGGAACCGGAGCAAGAGAGATCGGTTACATGTTCGGTCAGTACAAGAGAATTCGTGGTTCTTACGAAGGCGTTCTTACCGGTAAGGGCTTAAGCTACGGTGGCTCTTTAGCACGTACTGAGGCAACAGGTTATGGTCTGTTATACATCACAGAGGAGCTGATGAAGGATCATGGTCAGTCTATGGAAGGAAAGACCGTTGTAGTATCCGGTGCAGGAAACGTTGCAATCTATGCAATCCAGAAGGCACAGCAGATGGGCGCAAAGGTAGTTACCTGTTCTGATTCTACCGGATGGATTTACGATCCGGAAGGAATTGACGTGGAGCTGTTAAAGGAAGTTAAGGAAGTAAAGCGTGCTCGTCTTACCGAGTATGCTGCTGCAAGACCCAGCGCACAGTATCATGAGGGTCGCGGCGTATGGCAGATCAAGTGTGATATCGCACTTCCTTGCGCAACCCAGAACGAGCTGCTCATCGACGATGCAAAGCAGTTAGTAGCAAACGGCTGTCTGGCAGTATGCGAGGGCGCTAACATGCCTACTACTTTGGATGCAACCAAGTATCTGCAGGAGAACGGTGTATGGTTCATCTGCGGTAAGGCTTCCAACGCAGGTGGTGTTGCTACTTCCGCACTGGAGATGTCTCAGAACTCTGAGAGATTAAGCTGGACCTTCGAAGAGGTAGATGCAAAGCTGAAGCAGATCATGGTAAA
>JBJELW010000041.1:0-27610 GCA_051879315.1 Roseburia sp. | reverse complement strand
CACGTCGGTCGGAACCATTACAAAACATGAACTTCGTTCATGTTGGTTCCTCCCTCTATATAGTCATGCCGCCGTCCACGGCAATAACCTGTCCTGTAATATATGCGGCATCATCGGATGCCAAAAAAGCCACCGTTGCAGCAATATCCTCTACCTGACCAATTCTTGCCAAAGGAATCTGGGCCAGCATGCCCTCCTTCACCTTATCTGACAATCCACTGGTCATATCCGTATCAATCATTCCCGGTGCCACAGCATTTACTGTAATTCCACGGGATGCCAGCTCTCTCGCCACACTCTTTGTCAAGCCAATAACACCGGCTTTTGCTGCAGAGTAATTAGCCTGTCCTGCATTTCCTATGATTCCGGATACGGATGAAATATTGATAATACGTCCGCTGCGCTGTTTTAACAAAGCGCGGGATGCATGATGAATGGTGTGGAATGCGCCCTTTAAGTTGGTCTCATACACCGCATCAAACTCTGCATCTGACATCTTCATCACCAGATTGTCTCTGGTGATACCTGCATTGTTCACTAAGATGTCCAGCCGTCCATAAGTGTCAAGGATATGCTTGATCATCTCGCCGCAGGCTGCATCATCCGCCACATTGCAGGCATAAGCCTCCGCTATACCACCGGCAGCAGTAATCTGCTCCACCACCTCAGCAGCCAACGCGGCATTTCCATTATAATTAACGATCACAGTTGCGCCTTCCTTAGCCAGACGCAGGGCAATTCCCCGTCCGATTCCACGGCTTGCACCTGTGACCAGTGCAATCTTATTCTCCAACATAATTTGTAAAATCCTCCCACTTCTCGATGTTCACGGTCTTAATGTTGCGATCGATCTTACGCATAAAACCGGTCAAAGTGTGACCCGGTCCGATCTCCACGAACTCGTCATATCCGTCTGCAATCAGCCGCTCAATACTCTGCTGCCAACGCACAGAGGAGGATACCTGCTGTACCAGAAGCGGTTTCACCTGTGCTACATCTGTGACATAATCTGCTGTCACATTGGTCACATAAGGAATTGCAATATCATGAAGAGTCACGCTCTCCAATACCTCTCCTAACTTTTCTCCTGCTCCTGTCAGCATCTGTGAATGGAAGGGGCCACTGACCTTTAACGGTACCACGCGCTTTGCCCCTGCCTCCTGACACAATGCGGAGGCATCTGCCACCGCCTGTGATTCTCCGGTAATGACAATCTGTCCCGGGCAGTTGTAATTGGCAATGGAAACAACACCTGCCGTCTTAGCACACAACTCCTCGATGGTTGCTGCGTCCAGACCTAACACTGCGGACATTGCTCCACCATTCGGCACTGCCTGCTGCATAAAGATACCTCTGGAACGAACCACACGGAATGCATCCTTCGGCTCCATAACGCCGGCTGCCACCAATGCACCGTACTCACCCAAACTGAGCCCGGCTGTCGCCTGAGGCTGTAACCCTCTGCTCTGCAGAGCAGTAAAGATCGCCACCTCTGCTGTCAGCATGGCAATCTGTGTGTATTCTGTAATATGTATCTGATCGTTTTCTTCAAAACAAAGCTTGGGAATATCCAGATTGGATGCTTCGGATGCGATTTCAAACACCTCTTTGCATTCCTTTAACTGGTCATAGAAATCCTTCGCCATTCCAACATACTGTGCTCCCTGTCCCGGAAACATATAGACTGTCTTACCCATTTTAATCTCCTTATAGCTTAACGCTTTACTCCCATTTCAAAAGCTTCTCTGCCTCAGACACAATTCCTGTGATAATGTCCTTACAGCTTGCTTCCTCTTTGATCAATCCGGCAATCTGTCCTGCCATAAGACTTCCGTTCTTCACGTCGCCCTCAACTACGGCTTTGCGCAGAGATCCCAAAGTAAGAACCTCCAACTCTTCCAGACTTGCGCCGTTCTTTTCCATTTCCAGATATTCTCTGGCCATCTGATTGCGAAGTACACGAATCGGATGTCCGGTGCTTCTACCGGTTACCTCGGAGTCGATATCCTTCGCCTTGATAACACGCTCCTTATAATTTTCATGTACAATGGATTCTTTTGCTACTACAAAACGGGTACCCATCTGAACGGCCTCAGCTCCTAACATCATAGCTGCTGCCATGCCTCTTCCGTCTGCGATGCCACCAGCCGCAATTACCGGCACATCCACTGCATCTACCACCTGAGGCACAAGCGTCATGGTGGTAGCGGATCCGATATGCCCACCGGACTCGGTTCCCTCCGCAACTACTGCGTCAGCACCTGCGCGAACCATCATCTTCGCCATAGCTACACTGGCAACCACCGGAATAATCTTTACTCCGGCCTCTTTCCACTGGGCGATAAACTTACCTGGATTCCCTGCGCCGGTAGTTACCACCGGAACTTTCTCCTCGATTACCACCTGTGCCACTTCCGGTGCATTGGGATTCATCAGCATCACATTCACGCCGAAAGGCTTGTCTGTCAGCTCTTTCACCTTGCGCACCTGCTCACGAACCACCTCAGCCGGTGCACTTGCTGCACCAATGATTCCCAAACCGCCTGCCTCTGATACTGCGGCTGCCAGATGATACTCTGCCACCCAGGCCATTCCGCCCTGTATCACCGGATACTCAATCCCTAACAGATCTGTAATACGTGTTTTCATATTTACTCTACGCCTTTACTTTTTAAATATTCAACAACATCTCCAACGGTTGCAATCTTCTCTAAATCCTCAGAAGGGATCTCTACTCCAAAGGTATCCTCTAAGCTCATTACCAGCTCAAATAACTCCAGTGAGTCAACTCCCAGATCCTCATTGAAATTAGATTCCTCTGTGATCTTCTCCTTGTCTACATCCAACTGCTCTGCGATTAAATCCTTTAACTTCTCTAACATGTTCTTTTCTCCTTTTATTTTC
The DNA here is from genome assembly GCA_051879315.1 of Roseburia sp. Classification (GTDB taxonomy): domain Bacteria; phylum Bacillota; class Clostridia; order Lachnospirales; family Lachnospiraceae; genus Roseburia_C. The sequence goes on along the minus strand of JBJELW010000041.1, from coordinate 24,706 downwards.
TTTTTTATTTGTTTGAAAGTAAAAATACTTTGACCTTCAAACCTTTTGACTGTCAAAGTATATCTTACTCTATATCGTTTGTCAATATCTATACTGTCTTTTTCCGGAACAGGAAACAACAGATTCCTGCCAGAAGCACAGCAAAGCACATATAGAACACCGGATTAATACCATCTCCTGTCTTAGGGGTATCATCCTTCTCATGGGAATCCGAAGTCACTGTGGCGCCGGAATTATCCGATGCAGTTGTCCCCCCTGCCGCCGTGGCGGTTCCGCCTGTTGTTGTAGCGGTTGCCGGACTTACGGTAGGTCCCGGTATCACCGTTACCTCCGTGGAGCTGTTTCCATCTCCTGTAGGAGCTGTCTCACCGGACGGTGTTGCAGGACTTCCCGATATCCCGCTATCCTGAGAGGGCTGCTGGACAACCGGGTCAGCATCCAATGCCCGGAAGGTTATATTATTGGCATCCGCATAAATCTTTGCCTGACTGTTGGTGTAGCCGGAAATTGACGAAGGTTTCCAGTTACTTTGGGTGCCAATGGATGTGGTTGTGGCCGGAATGGTGATGCTGGTGATTCCACTTCCGGTAAACGCATTCGCCTCAATGGTGGTAACCGCCTCAGGTAACGCCAGAGATGTGACGGATCTGCAACTGTCAAAAGCACCGCTTCCTATGGTCTGCGTGGTGGATGCCAGTGTCACTCCGGATTTGCCCTGAGGGCAGCGAATCAAACGTGTCAGGCTCTTATTATAGAGGCATCCGTCAGAAGATGCGTAGGTGCCACTCCCGGCAGCCACAGAAATACTTCCGAGCCGTCCGCATCCATCAAAAGCGCTTCCACCAATACTGGTCACTGCTGCCGGAATCGTAATCCCGCTCAGTGCACTGCAATCATAAAAAGCCTTCTCGCCGATACTGCTCACCGTGGAGGGCAGGCTGATGGAAGAAAGTGCACTACACTCTGCAAATGCCTGAGAACCAATGGCGGAAATACTGGAATTCAGCGATACGCTGCTGAGGGATGTACAATTGTAAAAGGTCTGGGACGGTATGGAACTGATATTGGCATCCACGGATACAGAAGTCAGGCCGGTACAGTCGTAAAACACCGCTGTTCCCATGCTGGTAACTGTAGCCGGAATGCTAACACTACTGATAGAAGTGTTGGACGCGAACACACCTCCTGCAATAGACGTCACATTGGATGGGATGGTGATTGCACCTCCCGGGCCGGTATAGGCAATCAGTGTTCCCGTATCGTCCACTGTAAATCCACTTTCATCCGTGGTGGTCTCCGCATGAGTCTGTACCGCCGGCATACAGCCCAAAATAATGCAGGCTGTCAATAAAACCATGATTCCTTTCCTGATTTCTTTCATTTCACATCTCTCCTCTTTTGGCATGAGGTCTACTTTATCCTCTTTGCAACCAAAAACATCCTTCCGTCCTCCGTGTAACTGTTACAAGTGGAAAGTGTCAACAGCTGATCTCCATACTCCGCTTCGATGGGTGTATCATACGCGGAAAGCTTCCCGATGTTTTCCAAATATTCCTGAAAACTCTGTTCTGAAACGGCATTCATAAAATTATAATACCGGAATACCTCCTCATCCTGGTATTCCACCTTTGCAAGACACACCGCAATGATCTCATAAGTTCCCTTTTCGTATATGGTATTGAACTCAATGGTGCGATGTCCCTCTAAATAGTCCTCATCCAGGTAATTCTTCAACGTTCCAAACATCAGCCCGCTTTTCATGTTGTGTCCATAAATAATGAGATTGGTATCTCTGGGCTGATACTGATTTCTGGCATCCAGAAACGGCGTGCCATTGGAATCTTCTTCTTTATTAAAGTCATGCGTCAGATAATAATCCGAATCTTCCGAAGAAGACTGCATGACCGGGTAATCAATATCTGTATCCGGTATGGTAAGCCATCCCACCATCTCCGGATTCTGTTCATACAGGGCTGCATACTCCGGCAAAATCACAGGTTCCCCGGTTTCGGTCTCCGTATCGGATTCCGTCTGCTCCTGCTCTGTGGAAAGATTTACCAGCGTACTGGCATCCACTCTCTCCTGCAGCTCCTGCAGCTTTTTTGCTGCCAGGTAATCACTGTACTCGGAAATTCCAAAGTATCCACAACAGGCGATGGCAATGACAATACAGACAATTCCCACTATATGACGCAGCTGAAAATGAAAAGGTAGTCTCTCCTCCGCAGCCGCTTCCTCCTTTGCCTGCTTCTCCACAAGCATACTCTGGGACTGCTCTGCCACAATATCCGAAATACACCAGAAAAAGGATTTGCCGATTTCGCTCTTAAAGCGGATTTTTTTGTCCCGCATCATATTATATAGCTGCAATGCCACCTCGGGATCATATATATCAAGTTCATCGGTAATATATTTGATTTTCTTTAGATCATCCTGCGCCTGCCTGTATTCTCTTAAGGTTTCAAACTCATAATCGCCTATTTTGTAAATCTTATCTTCCATTCCCTATCCAAACGATAACTGCCAGGGGAAGCAGTTATTCCAACAGCATCTGTACGCAACCGTACATGCCTGCATCATTTCCTAAAGATGCCAATGCAATCTCGGTATCCCGACAGGCATGGAACGCACGCTCCTTAAAATATTTTGCAATCACATCTGTCAGAATGGCACCGGCGCGGGATACGCCACCTCCGATCACAAACACCTCAGGATCCGCCACGCAGGCGATATTGGCCATAGCTGTCCCCAGCATCTTGCCCAAAGTATCAACGGCATCCAGCGCAAGTGCATCTCCCGCCTTTGCCGCATCGAAGACATCCTTTGCAGTCACATCGGAAATCTGGCGCAGGGAAGATGCGCGATCATCCTCATCCAAAAGTTTTTTCGTCATACGCACAATGCCGGTAGCTGACGCATACTGTTCTAAACATCCCTTCTTGCCACAGCCGCAGGTATCGGTCTCATGCTCATCCATCATAATGTGTCCAATTTCACCGCCGGCCCCATGAGAACCTGCCACAATCTCGCCACCGATGATAATACCACCGCCAACGCCGGTTCCCAAAGTGATCATCACTACGTTGGAATGGCCCTTACCACCGCCCTGCCACATTTCTCCCAGAGCAGCCACATTGGCATCATTTCCGGCCTTCACCTTCATACCGCACTTTTCGCCCAGAACTTCTTCCACATTAAACTGACCCCAACCAAGATTGACACATTTATGTACCACTCCTGCATTGTCCACCGGTCCGGGAACACCCACGCCCACGCCGGCCACATCGGCCTTGTCGATACCTTTCTCTATAATCTTTGCCTCCACGGAAGCTGCTACATCGTCCAAAATGGATGCTCCGCCGTTTGCTGTGTTGGTGGGAATCTCCCATTTATCCAACAGGGTCCCTGTGGTTTCAAACAAACCCAGCTTGCATGTTGTCCCTCCGATATCTACCCCAAAGCCATATTTTTTCATACTGTTTCTCCTTACCATTCTTCTCTCCGGTCTTCCTTGTGACCGGACGTTTCTTATCTGATGGTTCTGTCTTCGTCCTGCCATGCCGGCACAACATCTGTCGTATAACCTCGATTTTAGTTATACGAAACCCACTATATCTAGTATAGGAGAGTTTTCCCAAAGTGTCAACTGCTATTCGTCTTGTTCTACACCGTTTTCCGATGGTGCTGCTTCCTCCGGGGCTTCTGCATTTTCCGACGCCGCTGCTTCCTCCGGGGCTTCCGCATTTTCCGATGGTGCTGCTTCCTCCGGGGCTTCTGCCACCGACTCCTGAATGGGTGGAAGAAAATCCAGATAATCCAACTCCTTATGCAGATCGTTCATGAATCCGTACCAGATCTTGGCCGGATAACCGGATCCGGTAAGTCCAGGCAGCTTCTTAGGAATGTCATATCCCACCCACACGCTGGTAGTGTAATAGCGGGTATAGCCCACAAACCATCCATCCTTATTGGAATTGGTGGTGCCTGTCTTTCCGGCACTGGCTGTGGTGGTCAATGCATATCCCGCTGCCGTTCCCCGGGTCATGACTCCAGTCAGGATTTCCGTCATCTGTCTGGCCGCATTTGGCTTGTAGACCTGGGTCTCCGCCGGTTTTTCTTCGTAGATTACGGTGCCGTCTGCCTTTCGCAGCGAAATCACGCAACCCGGCGACCGATAGGCACCGTCATTTTCCAATGTTGCATAACCTGCTGCCATCTCCAGGGGTGACACACCGTTGGTAAAACCACCCAATGCAATAGTCAGCCGGTTATCCTCCGGATCCAATCGGTGAAATTCCATCTGTTTCAGATAATCCAGCCCCTTTGCCGGCGATAATTCCTCCAAAAGTTTCCAGGCAATGGTATTCACGGAATGTTCCACCGCATAACGGATTGTGATCTCTCCCAGATAGGTGCCGTTGGCATTGGTAGGGCCGTCCTCCACCGGCTCATCCACCACGATGCTGTCCGCCGTATACCCCCGCTCCAGCGCGGGAGTATACACCAAAAGGGGTTTTATGGCACTGCCCGGCTGCCGATAACTCTGATAAGCCCGGTTCAGCATATACCCGTCATACTCCTGGCTCCTGCCTCCCACGATAGCTTTCACATATCCGGTGGCATTTTCGATACATACTGCTGCTCCCTGCAGTGTGTAAATCCCTTCCTCATTCACTTCTGTGTATCCTGCCAGATTTTCATCCAACGTATCCTGCAGCTGTTGCTGCATTTCCATATCAATGGAGGTATAGATGCGGTATCCACCGGTGTACAGACTTGCATTACAGGAAGCATACAGTTCATCATATTCCTTTTCGTACTGCTGCTGCTGTTCCGCAGAATCAAACTCCGTCCGAAAGACAAATCCCTGCTGCTCCATGAGAATCCGGGTAGCACAGTAACTGACATAGGTCTCCACAGAACTGTTCACAATGGATTTTTCTGACGGATTCAGAATGATTTCCTCTTGTTTTGCCTCCGTATAGGCACTGTATGTAATCTTTTTATCCTCACGCATCTGATCCAAAATGCGGTTTCTCCGGCTTATGGTATTTTCCGGATTGGTCAGGGGATCGTACAGTGTGGGATTATTGGGAATGGCACACAGGTATGCTGCCTCGGACAAAGTGAGTTGCGTTACATCCTTTCCAAAATAGCCTCTGCTGGCCGCGCCAATTCCATAATACCCATTTCCGAAATAAATATTATTCAGATAAAATTCTAAAATCTGCTCTTTGCTGTATTTCTTCTCCAGCTCCGTGGCAATGAATATCTCCTCCATTTTTCGCTGCCAGGTTATATCGTTGGAGAGAAACACCGTTCTGGCCAACTGCTGCGTAATGGTACTCCCTCCCTGAGTCACTTCCCCGTTGCGGATCATGGCCCACACTGCCCGGGCAATGGCTTTTATATCGATGCCGCTGTGCTGATAGAATTTTTTATCCTCAATGCTGACAATGGCATCCTTTACGTTCTGTGGAATTTCGTCATAACTGAGATAGTACACGTCCTTTCCGCCGCTCCAGGTGGTAATCTCCTGCCCCGCCGCATCATACACCACGGTGGTCTGGGCAGAACGAAAAGTGCTTTTGGAAGAATGTTGTACATAACTGACTGCTTCTTCCCGAAGCGCAGAAACCTGGCTGCCGTACCCTCCTAAATAATAGTAGGCTACACCAGCCAGCACCAACAATATCAAAACGATCTGTATTCGAAAAAAGATCCAAAATCCTCTATGCTTTTTCTTCTTGTTCTTTTTTGACTCTTTTGACATAGCTGCCTCCATGTGCAACTGCTCCGTACATTCTACCGGACAGTTATCACCATTTTACACACTTTGACAGCAAGTTACAAGTCTACTGCTCCATCTGTCTGCCCAGAAATCCGGCAGCCGTCACAGCCAGTTTGCTCTCCGCATCCCCGATTTTATTTTTCTCATCCTTATTATACAAAACCACGGATCCAATGGCATCACCCTCACAGATGATGGTGCTGATAGCCTGGGAATAATGATCTCCGCTGTCATCCAGGGTCACCTTTATAAACTTGTCATCTCCCTTTTCTGCCACCAGATTTTTCCGTTCTTCAATCACTTCTTCTAACTGTTTGCTGATGGGCTTTCCGTCAAAATCCTTCTTTCCGCTTCCGGCTGCTGCCACCACATGATCCCGGTCCGTGATGCAAACCAGCTGACCGGTGGTCTGCGCCAGACTCTCTGCATACTGCCCTGCAAACTGACTGAGCTCCCCGATGGGAGAATATTTTTTTAAAATAATTTCGCCCTCTCTGTCGGTAAAGATCTCCAGCGGATCCCCCTCACGGATGCGCAGAGTTCGGCGGATTTCCTTTGGCACCACCACCCGGCCGAGATCATCAATTCGACGTACGATACCTGTTGCTTTCATCGTTGTATTTCCTCCATTATTTTCTATATGATTTCGATTATCAGCATCCAAATCATTGGATATGGAGTTAGTATGTGGAAAACAGGGCATAATATTCATCGTACTATTAACTGATTCCGCCTACAGAAAGCCAATATTCCTTTTCCAACTGCATGCACCAGTCTGCCCCTGCCATTATCATGGCAAAAATGGTTAAAAGAATTACCAGAAATACTGCTGCCTTATCATAGCGGAACTCCACATTGTCCTTGCGGGCGGACAGTAAAATTTCAATTCCCAACAGGATAAACATACAGGGCCACAGCCGGAAAATGATTTCATAGCTTACCACAGGCAGAATCATGTGCGCCAGGAAAAGAATGCCAAACAGCACAAGACTGACTCCCAGCGTCAGGGTTCCCACTCTGCGGGGCTGCAGTTTCTTTGTCTCCTCTGTCATCTATTCCACCTCCTCTTTGGATGTGGTGTCACCGTCTTCCTCAAACAGTTCCAGCTTTTTGCCGCGGATCATAAAGATTCCGGTGGCAATGACCACCACACCAATCACCAGCTTGGGCAGATAACGCAGAATGCTGTACAGAATTTCATACATCCAATCCGGCAGATTCATGTATCCTACCACACTGTAGAAGCTCTGCCAGATCAGCACAACCCCCACCACGATCAGGATTACGGCTGCCAGTTTGCGATAGCCTTTGGTGAGGCGGCGTCTTGCGGTCTCACTGTCAGCCAGATGGAACAGATAGTCATCCTCCACGGCATAAAAGTCTTCATCCGCCATTCCTCTCAGGTTGTGCACGTGAAAGAAGCTGTAGAACCATGCCACCACGGCCATCACCACCAGCGGCCCAATCTCTAACCATGCCGCTATAGTTACAATCAGGAAAAACAAAGTCATCAGACTCAGTCCCATTTTCATAAATCCCATATACATCTCTCCTGCTCCCGGGATCAGGGAAAAACAGAAAGTTAAAAAAGCATTTTTCTTCTTTGTCATTTATTCATCCTCCTTTTGGCACTAGGTTTTACTTAAAAATAGCTGTTGTTTTTTCGTTGAGTTTACTGCAAAAATTTCCGGTGGTATCATTGAGCCAATTCAGGAAACCATCCTGATCCTGCTGCTTCTTTTCGTCCTCCCGCTGACTTTCCCACTCCTTTGTCGCTTCCTGCTGCAGTTGGCTTCGATAGTCCTGTAGTTGCTCTGGCGTCATGCGGCTGCTTTCCTCCACCATGGGAATCAGAACCAGAAGCGCCAGGGATGCGGCGGTTACCACTGCCACCTTCATGCTGTATGCGAAAAGCTGCCGTTTCGCCGACAGTGTCTTTTTTCTGCGCAGGCTTCGGCTTTGCTGTCTGCTCTTTTCTATGATCCGCTGTTCTAAGTACTGGGGCGGTGCCAGGCTTCCCCGGGCAGCTTCTCCCATGAGCTGTTCTAATTCCCGGTCAGATAAGTATTCTGTTCGTAACTGGTTCATGCCTTCACATTTTTCTGTTTCTCTCATGTCAGCTGCGCTCCTTTCCGTAAATTTTTCTGAGCATCGCTCTCGCCCGATAAATCTGGGTCTGTATGGTCTTTACATTTTTCCCCTGCCTCTCTGCAATCTCCTCGGGTTTCATCTCCTGGCAGAAATAAAGTTCTGCCACCTCATCATAGGGAGGCTTCAGGCTTTGACACCGGGATTTTAACCGTTCCAAAATCTCCTGCTCTATGTACTGCAGTTCCGGCTGTCCTCTCTGATCCGGTGTCTCGTTTAAGGTTTCCTCCTCCGTAGGAACCATGCGTCTGGCGCTGTGCCTGTTGTAATCGATACATTTATTGGAGGCGATGCGGCACAGCCATGCCCCGGGGCTGGCTCCGTCAAAATCCTGCATATGGCGAAACGCCGACAGGAAGGTTTCCTGGGTCAGGTCCTCCGAAGCAAAATAATCTCCGGTCAGCTTCACACAGACGGAAAAAACCAGACGCTGGTACTGTGTCACCATCTGTTCAAATTGTTCCTGTGTACTGATTTTTTCCACCTCCCTGTCTTGCTTTTGAAAGCTCTCATAAATTTATAACGGAGCAAACTTCCGTTTTTCTTCAAAAAAAATCCCTTTTTACAAAAAATGTTTCCGAATGGATTTGCATATTCATCCAAAACACAAATGTAAAAAGAGACCAAATTGATAATAAACTTCTCTGATATTTTTGATTTTACTTGGTCATGATTGAATGTATCACACCATCAGGATCCTTCACCAATAAAATCACAATCCAGATAATAAGTGCCAGCGCCACCACCGCCAAGCCCAAAAATGTGTCATTTAACATATCTGCCGCTTCCGGGTTAAAAAACGCTGCACCCAGTTTTAGATACTCAACCACCGCATCCACCAGCCACATCAGGGAAGCTCCCCAGAACAGATAACACAGCACACCAATTTTCATCTTTCGGGCCTTTTCACTGGCATACCATATTACCGTCACAGCGGCAGCAGCAAAAATAACAATCAGTAAAGTCATATTGCTCCTCCTAACGTTTCTCTGGTTGCATCACCGAATGACGTTTAGCAATCCTGTCTGACGCAAAGGTGATGATGGCCCAAAATACCGTTACCGCGGCTGCCATTCCCACACCCACGGTCCCCATCTCATGAAGCATCTCCATGGCATCCGTGGGATTTGAAGCCGCAGACAGGAACGGAAAGAAGGGAACTATCTCCCCGTGCCATATATGCTCGAAAGCTAACAGCGCACTGCCGCCCCACAAAAAACCTGAAAGATTTTTTACTTTCTTTGATACCGGAATTTTCGCCTCAGCTGAATTCTCCCGTTGCGTCTGTTTCGACTCCTTAGACTCCATAACTTTTGCTACAATTGTAGTTGCCACAGCCTCTGCGGCCGGTACTATAAAACATGCCATAGTTATTTCTCCTTCCACTATATATATGACTGATACAGCGCTTCCAGTTCCGGTCTGCATTCCATGAAAATTTTCCCCAGTTCAGGGTCAAAATGCTGTCCAAGAGATTCTTCGATAATGGCAAATGCCTGTTCATAGGAAAACGCTTCCTTGTAACATCGTTTGCTGACTAATGCGTCAAACACATCCGCCAGTGCCATAATCCTTGCCTCCGTGGGAATTTCCGTTTCCGACAATCCGGTGGGATATCCCTGTCCGTTCCACTTTTCGTGATGATAAAGCGCTACATTTCTTGCGATTTCCACAAAATCATCATCCTCCACACCCCGCAGAATATTCTCCACAATCTTTGCGCCTTCCACAGGATGTTTCTTCATTTCCGCGTACTCTTCCTCTGTGTATTTGCCCGGTTTACGCAAAACCGCATCATCCACAGCAATCTTCCCCAAATCATGCATGGGCGCCGCCTTCTCCACCTGCAGCAGAAATTTTTCATCAAAGTCAAAGGATTCTCGATAATTTTGCAATCTTCGGGAGAACACCTGAACCACTGCACTGGTTCTCTTGATATGTCCACCGGTGTTGCTATCCCGACTTTCTACCATTTCCGCCATGCCCAGAACCATCATATCCTTGATATGAAGGATGTTCTTTGTCTTTTCCGCCACTTCTTTTTCCAAACTGACGTTATATTCTTCGATGGTTTTATAATATTTTTGCTCTAAAGTCCTGTCCACCAGTTCCACCAGAAAGCCCACGCCGCTCTTTTTGCCGTAGGATATCTTTCGGATGTCCATCTGATAATAACCGTCTCCCACACTTAGTACCTTATTAACCTTCTCTGTCCCATCCCAGGTCAGAAGATACTGTACCACCTCCCGGTACAGGTAATTGTCAGAAACCGGGACCTCCTTATCAACCACCCATGACTTAATTTCCGGAAAAAGGTGTTTTGCGAAATCGTTTGCATTCACATACCTGTATTTATCGTCAAATACCATGTATCCATATTCCTTCATCCGCTCAATGGAACTGACGATGTTGGCAGACATATCATACATGTTGATCCGCTCAAAATACATGGTCATCAACGCGATGCCGATCAGATAACCCACCGCCAAAAAACTCACATTTGAACCAAGCACACGCTCCAATATATACAAAAAAATGACGGTAAAACCGGTGAATCCCAAAGTAACCACTGCCCGGAATGATATTTCTTTTCTTCTTCGCAATGCGTAGACCAGGTAGTAGAGCATAATCGCTGCGTATATCACCATCATAATGGGATACAATATATGCAACGGTCCGTAAGTCTTGATCAGATAATTATACCCATTGCCATGTCCCAATTCCACATGTTTATAGTATATACCGCATTTTCCGATAGTCATCACAAGGCCAGTCACCAAAGTGGCATAACCGGTCATTATAGCAAGCAACAGTCTAGGCATTTTCTTATTGCATAGTCTTGCCAGAACGATCACCGTCATCAGAGGGGCATAGCATCCCCCTACATACAGATATTTATTGGCCCAGACTGCCATCTCCAGACTGTCTGCAGTGGACAACAGATATCGACCAAAACAGTTAATCATGACCAACATACTAAACAGGCAGAAAACGGTGTCCACATTTTTATTTCGAACCATAAAACTTCCTGCCATAATCAATGCCAGGACAAACACGATAAAGTAGAACCATGTTACCATGACAACCTCCGCTTTAGTAAAATTTACTCCACCGGCTCATACCGGGCAAAAATCTTCTTTTCTCCGCACACGTGCTTGGTGCCATCTTCATCTACAATAATGTAATCTCCCTGTCCGATAAAGGTTCTGCCACGGCGATGGGAAATGTAAGGGCATACGATGCTGCCATCGCTCCGTGTGATCTTGACCAGGTTGTCGGTAATGATCCACCCCTTGGTCACCACATCGCTCCACAGTTCAAAACCATCCTCTAACCCCTTACCCGTTTCATACTTTATCACATCAGCCTCTAGCGCTACTCTTCTGCATTTCATAAAAGTTCCCTCCTTTTATACGCTGTGAATGTTTTTCGTTATATATAATTACATTCTAGCATATATAGGAGGGAAAAATCTATCTGTTTTCCGTTTTCTAAAAAAAACTGCAACTGATTGACTATCATAGAATTTACAAGACCTTACTTCCGTTTGCAGTAAGTTTGAATCTGGAATCGAAAAATTCTGCCGCATGACGGCACATCTGCATACGCCCCAAAAAAATATCAAAATACTCATACATGGTGCAGATTCTCTCGTCAATCTGCAGATTCAGGGCAATGAGTTTTTTCTCCGGAGAAATTTTCAGCTTGGCTTCTGTAACCGCATAGTTTACCCGGTCATGAATATCGTAGCTGGAGGGATCCTTCTCCCGGACCCGGTTGCGCCGCACATCGGTTTTATCCGCAATGATCAGTGCAGCGGAGCAAAAGTCCGTTGCTCCGCCGGTGGCTTCATCGTGATTACCGATGGCTGATACGATCATCACCCGATCCTGCAGTGACAGATCTGTGTTTTTCAGAATGTCATTCGCCAGTAAAGCTCCATACTCTGCATGGTTGGTACGATTCACCACATTTCCAATGTCATGGAGATAGCCGGCAATTTTAGTCATCTCAATGTCATGTTCGGTGTATCCGAACTTTTCCAGAAGACGACCGGCCCGTACAGCCACCAGTGTACAGTGTTTTTCCGAATGATCCGTGTACCCCAATGCACCAAGCTTTTCATTTCCTTTTGCAATGTAGGCATTAACCTCCGGATTTTCCTTTATTTCTTTATATGTCAATGAACTTCACCTTCTATTCTCCCATTACTTTCTGGCAGCATAAGCTCTCTCATACAGTGCCTCCTGAGCATTGATTCCGGCGTCACCATCTCTGTGGACATAAACGCCCTCCTTCTGCTCTCTGGCCTTTCTGTCATCTGACAGATACAGAGCGAAATCATCCAGAATTCTCGCTTTGATATCCGGATCGTAGACTGGTGCCGCCACCTCTACCCGGCGGATGGTATTTCTTGTCATGTAATCTGCTGAACCGATATATACCTTTGCATCCTCACCCTCACCAAAGATGTAGATTCTGGAATGTTCCAGGAAACGTCCCACAATGCTGATCACCTGAATATTGTCGGTCTCCCCCGGCACACCTGCATTTAAACAACAGATGCCACGCACTACCATCTGAATCTTCACACCGGCCTTTCCGGCTTCGATCAGCTTATCGATGATCTTCTTGTCTGTAAGGGAATTGATCTTAATGCCGATATATGCGCTCTGTCCCTGTTTTGCCCGCTCCATCTGCTCCTCAATCATTTCCAGCACCCTGTTCTGCAGACAGTTCGGCGCCACCAGAAGATGCTTGTTCTCCTCTATGGTCTTGCCCATAGCCAGATGATCAAACACAGCTGCAGCCTCACTTCCGATGTCGATGGATGAGGTCATAAGGGAGTAATCGGTATAAATTTCCGCCGTTTTCTCGTTGTAATTTCCTGTTCCGATCTGGGTAAAATACTCGATTTTGTTGTTTCGTTTTCCTGTAATCAGGCAAAGCTTGGAGTGTACCTTTAAATGGCTCAGTCCATAAATCACGCGACAGCCTGCATCCTCTAACTGTCTGGACCATCGAATGTTATTCTCTTCATCAAACCGGGCTCTCAGTTCCACCAATACCACAACTTCTTTTCCATTCTCCGCAGCCTCAATCAGCGCCTCCACAATCTTAGAGTTGGCTGCCACACGGTACAGCGTCATCTTGATGGAAACCACCTTCGGATCATTGGCAGCCTCATTTAACAGACGGATAAAAGGCTTAATGCTCTCGTAAGGATAGGACAGCAAAATATCTTTCTTGCGGATCTGCTGCATCATAGACTGCGTACGCTCCACCATAGCCGGCTGCTGCGGTACTCTTCTCTCATAAAACAAGCTCTTGTCCTCCCTCAGGAGATCTTCGATCTGAAACAGGAATCCCAGATTCAACGGTGTCTCTGAATGAAATACCTGATTTTTGTTCAAATCCAGGAAACCACACATTTTCCGGATAATGGAATCATCCATGTGACGGGTATACTCCAGTCTCAGGGGGCAAAGACGGCTTCTGGTTTTCAATGCACTCTCCACCACATCCCGGTAATCTTTCTCGTCATCTCCCAGCGCCTCGTCCACGTCAATATCTGCGCTGCGCAGGATACGGATCAGTGATTTGCTCTTTACCAGATATTTATCAAAAATCTCTCCGGCATAGTGCAGAATCAGTTCTTCCACCAGCATAAAACGCTTGCCATCTTCAGAAATGGGGATGATGCGTTTTAACACCTGGCTGCTGCAGGGAATAATTCCGATTTTTACGGTATCTGATTTCGTGCGCAGTTCCACTGCCGCATAAATCTCTTTATTTTTCAAAAACGGGAAGGGCTGTCTCTTTCCAACCACCTGCGGAGAAATAAACGGACGAACCTCCCGCTCAAAATACTTCCATACAAAATCTTTTTCCTTCTCGGTCAGATTGTTGTATCTTAGCTCCTTAACGCCGTGTTCCTCCAGCTCCGCGGTAAGCTTTTTAAAGACCTCATCCTTATGCTCTAACAGTTTCTTTTCCTTTTTTGAGATCTGTTCCAACTGTTCCAGACAGGTCATATTGGTCTTGTTCTCACGGGCATCCGTGTGCTTTCCTGCATTCAAAGAGCCCACACGCACCATGACGAACTCATCCAGATTACTCTGAAAAATTGACACAAAAGACAATCTCTCACAAAGGGGATTGCGCAGGTCTTCTGCTTCCTCCAGTACCCTTTCGTTGAATTTCAGCCAGGACAATTCTCTGTTGCAGTATAATGTACTCATCATTCTTTCCTCTCCTCGTACTCACCTAGATTTCCACTTATGTATATGGTTACCATTATCTTAGCAACTGATTCGAAGTTACTTCTATCCCGGCTGTGTGTTGATTTTGTAAAATCCTTGTAAAGCAGAGTCATCTTTTTGCAGAAAATCTCTTTTTTCCCGTTGTATCGTTCTTCCGGGGTGATGCGAATCCATTAAGAATGTTTCTGACGATACTCTTTTGGTGTAACGCCGTACTTTTCTCTGAAAAGTCTATAAAAATGTGTGCGATTGGTAAATCCAAGCCTTTCAGCAATCTCCCCCACAGAATCCCGGGTCTCCAACAAATCCCGGGCTGCCCTCTTCAGACAAAATGTCATACCATAATTGTAGAGACACATATCGGTGTACTTGTGAACAATACGGTTCAAATAGTCTCCACTATAATTTAACCGCTCAGCCAAAGCAGCCCGGTTCATTCTCCCATCACTTTCTTCAAACAAATGGGTAATCCGGGAAAACAACAGAAAGTCCTTGCAGGTATCCAGCTGTACATTGGTGCAATGATAGTGTTCGGAATTCGACAGTTCAGACAAAAAGTCACACAGCAGCCCTCGTATCTGATAGGACGCGCCAAAATCGGGATTTAAGAGAATCTGTATCATATTCTCCGCCATCCCATGCAACCGCCTGGCAAACTGCTGATTCTGACAAGTGGGAATAAAATCCAGATAAGCCTTTGCCCCGGGATTGTTTAAATCTGAAGTCACAAAGGCAAAGATTTCACTGTCACATATTCTCTTTTCCACCTCAAAGAATGGAGTCTGGGCGAAAGAAAAAAATTCCCCCATAAACTCCGGTGACATACCGATAAAAAGCACCTTAGCCCCTTTCTGATACTGTTCCAAATGACAAAGGCTCCGGTTGATGAGGCAGCAGCTGCCTGCGGAATAAGGATAATCCTTTCCCTCAATTTTCTGGACAATGTTCCCCTCCAAAACAACCACAAATTCAAAATAATCATGAAAATGCATGAGTCTTTTGGTTTGGGAATGATTCTTGCTGTCCATGGTTTCCTGATACAGAAGGGAATGATTGGGGGAAAGGGTCACCACATTAATATAATCTCCGATTCCGTCAACACCACAGCATTCCAGTGTCACCTGAAACGGCTCGTTCATCTTATACAGGCACCCCAGTTCACTCTCCCCGTTCTGTACACGGATGGGAGAATCGTCGCTGCTTACGGCTTCCATCATGGTAAGGATCTCCGGTTCCTGTTGTTTAAACACTGACATAGCTTCCCTCCTCTTCACCGGAATATTGACAAAATATTTTCGATTCCCATTTATGATACATTTTTGCAGTTTCAAATCGTTTTCCGACATTGCGTGCTGCCACAATAATCCTATACAATGATACTATAACGTAATTATAATCAACCCTAGAAAAAAAATAAAGGAGTTCGCGCCTATGAGAAGAGTTTTCAAGACTTTCCTGAACCTGCTGCTTTGCAGCTCACTATGTGTCACCACATTAGCGGGATGTGGCCAAAATCAGGGATATGACCCCATCGAAGTTACAAGTTTTTCCCTTCCGGATGGGCCGGAGGAATCCTCCATCAACGTGGAGGCCATCCCGGATATTTCCGACGACTTTATCCGGGGCATGGATGCCTCTTCTGTGCTGTCACTGGAAAACAGCGGTGTCACCTATTACAATTATGAAGGGGATGAGCAGGACGTGTTTATGACACTGGCAGAGTCCGGTGTAAACTATATCCGCCTGCGGGTATGGAACGATCCCTACGATGAAAACGGCAACGGATACGGTGGCGGAAACAACGATGTGGATACTGCCATTGAGCTGGGCAGACGTGCAACGCAGTACGGAATGAAAGTGTGTATCGATTTCCACTACTCTGACTTCTGGGCAGATCCAAAGAGGCAACATGCACCAAAGGCATGGGAGGACATGTCTGTAGATGAGAAAAGCGAGGCCCTGTATGATTTTACTAAGGAAAGCCTTATTGCAATACTTGATGCCGGTGTGGATGTGGAGATGGTGCAGATTGGAAACGAAATTAATAATGGCATGGCAGGTGAATACAGCACTTCCCACGTTATGGAATTGCTGGCCTCCGGCAGCAAAGCTGTCAGGGAAATATCAGACGCTTATGACCGGGATATTCAGATTGTAGTGCACTATACCAGCATTTCCACTCCCAATAAAGTCATTATCCTCGCATCCAATCTTGAAAAATATGAAATTGATTATGATATTTTAGGATTGTCTTATTATCCATTTTGGGATGGAACCATCGACAATATGCAGTACGTTGTGGAAACTCTAAAAGAACGTTTTGGAAAAGAAGTGATGATTGCAGAAACCTCCTACTGCTACACCTCAGAAGACGGTGATGGATCCACCAACAGTCTCCTCGGTACAGATGATCTGGTGGAAGGATATGACGCTTCCGTACAGGGCCAGGTTTCCATGATCCGAGATATCTGCGCTGCTGCCAATGAATCCGGTGCCCTGGGTGTCTTCTACTGGGAAGGTGTCTGGATCCCGGTGGGGGATGCAACGGAGGACAATTCCGCCATTTGGGAAAAATATGGCAGTGGATGGGCTAGTAGCTATGCTGCGGAATATGACCCGGAAGATGCCGGTTTATACTACGGTGGGTGTTCCTGGGACAATCAGGCTATGTTTGATTTTGATGGTCATCCTCTAGAGTCTTTAAAGGTATTCCGTTATTTAAAGTACGGAACAAGTACCCCATAGCAAAAAACGGGCTTCCTCCTTTTATGGGAAGCCCGGTATATCTATTTTGTTATCAAATATTCATAGATATATTCCATGTATGGCCTTTTTGACACCTGGTCTTCATGGGCAATATACCACTCATAGGACTCCTTCAATCCTTCCTGAAGCTTCATTGTTTTGGGAAGGATTTCATTTTGTTTCCAAACATCCAGTTGATACTCATAGTCATGAAAACAGAAGTAACTGCGCCAGGAAATGTCCCGGTGCACTTCCACGAAATCGGGGGTTTTGTCTGCACATTCATAGCAAAGCTTCGCCCAATCACGGATGGAAATCACATCCTCATTTCCCACGTTTAAGATATGCTGCTCCGGTTTTTTCTCCACAATCTGCTCCATGAGGCGGCACAGGTCCCTGACATGGAAAAACTGAAGCGTGAGTCCCCCATCTTCGGGGAGATAAAATGCCCGGTTCTCCATGGCACAGTCAAACACAAATGCCTCCCGATACACATTATTCATAGGGCCATATAAGTATGGCGGTCTCAAAATATATGCATCCGGCACACGCTCAAGCAATGCTTTCTCCGCAGCAATCTTGTCCGTTCCATACTTTCCCCAGAACTTATTAGCACCCAGAGGAGACTCCTCTGAAAAAGGCTGACAGTTAGTCTCGGGATACACGGCGCTGGAGCTGATCATGATATAACAGTCAAAGGCATCCAGCGCACCCACCAGATCCCGGATATCCGTCTCGTCATAAGCCGTCACATCCAGCACCGCATCGAAAGCAAGACCACTGAGTTTATCACCCAAATCATGGCGATCCGCTTCGATCAGCCTGACGCCCTGCACCTGAGGCTTTGTGTTTCTGTTCAGGACATATACCTCATAATCCTGTTCCAGAAAGTAGGTTGCGGCATATTTGCTGACAAATGTGGTGCCACCGGTAACTAATATTTTTTTCATGGGTTCTTCCCTTTCACTCTTACAGGTTTTTGAAGATTGCAGTTTCCTGCTGCAAATCTCCGGCAATTTTCTGGTTCTCATCCATGCGCAGACTGATGTTGTCCATGTCAAATACAAGAGCCTGTGTGCTTTCCGCTGCTCCGGTAACTCCTTCCACACCGTCCGCAATCGCAGATGTGATAGCGTCAATGGAAGCCACGATCTCACTGACAGCGCCTTTTAAAATATCTGTCTTATGTGAGAACTCATCCATGGTCTGCTCAATGTATGTAGCATTTTCTTTATACTGGTTACCTTCCTCAACAAAGCTTTCAAACTCCGGAAGAATGGAATCCTGCATGAATGTGACCAATCCGCTTGCCTGAACAGATAGATTGTGAACCGCAGCGTTGACTACCTGGTTAATCTGTTGGATGTTATTGGCGGCATCCCGGCTAGAGTCTGCCAACTGGCTGATTTCATTGGCCACCACCGCAAATCCTCGTCCGGCCTCCCCGGCACGGGCTGCCTCGATGGAAGCGTTAAGTGCAAGCAGGTTCGTCTGTCTGGAGATACTCAAAATATCGTTGGTGAGAGAGTTAACCTGGTCCACGCTCTTGGAATCTTCGATGGCCTGATTGAGTACAGTAAGAATCTCATTGACTTTAGCGCTGGTTTCCTCCATGTTGGCGCGGGCAGAACTCGCCATGTGATCCGCATGCTGTTTCATGTTCTTGGAGTAATCATTCAGCTCATTGGAACTCTCTGCAATCAGGCTTACCTCCTCGTTTACGGAACCGGCATTTTTATTGATGGCATTCGCACTGTTGGATACTTCCTGCATGGTCGCAGAAAGCTCCTCGGTAACGGCGGATAAATCGGTTGCACTCTCATTGGAGGTGCGGACACTTCCCAGCACCTCACTGACCACCTGCTCCATCTTGCCGGAATTGTTGACGATCATGGTAAAGATGTGCTGCAGCTTATCCATGAAAGAATTGATTCCTTTCCCGAGCGCAGCAATTTCATCATTGGATGTGATCGTAATTCGTTTGGTCAGGTCTCCCTGTCCATTGTCGATGTCGCGAATAATATTGTTAATCTCCTTCTCGGCGCGGAGAATCGGGCTGACCACAAATCGGATTACAATGTATACAGCTACAAGCATTGATACAACACTTACGATAATCGTAAAGACACTGCTCATAAGAGAACTTGCATACACAGATGCGAGAGAGCTGCGTGCTTCAGTGGATTGATTCTGAATATCCAGACTCAATGCCTCAATGTTCTCTTCCATAGCTGTGGCATAGGCGGATACATCACCGTTTGCGATGGCATATGCCTGGGCCGTATTTTGATTGGCACTGTACGCCATTAACTGTCGGATAGAATCCTTGAAGGCTGCATAGTTACCCTGAAGTGCAAGATAGTCCTCATCATCAGGAGAAATATATGCAGAACAATCTGCTATCTTCTCCTCCATCGACACCTCGGCCTCTTTTATAGAAGTACACAAATCAACCATGGTGTTAAAATCAGTAGCAATAATGTGGGACAATGCCATGGTATGAATGTTTTGTGCCTGATTTTCCAGAGACGCAAACTCTTCGATGGCAGTCATGTATTCATCCGCAATGACAGCTGCGTTTTTATTTACTTTGCGAATATTCTGAACTCCCAGAATACTGGAAAAAACAGATACCACTCCGAGAACAAGTACAGGAATTAAAATCATTAACCGGATACTTGTCTTTTTCTTATTGTTTCCCTTTGCAGGAGTTTTTTTGCTTTTTGTAGTACTCATCTTCTTTCCTCCTTGACTTGGCACCAGGTGTCAGCGAAGATGACGGAGCCCTTGTGCCGGTTCATTTTTCATATTTAACTACTTCCGCTTTAGGTCATGGATGCGGTGATTTTATCTACCAAGGCGTCCATAATATCCTGTAGTTCCTGACCGCCGGTGGAACCAGTGGACATGAGTATTCCGAAATCGGCAACCGGGGTCCAATATGTAGCGCCGATACGTTGAAGGCTGGCATAGGAGGATTGAGAAATCAATGCCTGGATTGCGGGTGATTCAGCAACAGCACCGGATGCAGCTGCATTTTTATTTGCCGGTCCCTGGGCTCTTTGCTCGAATCGTAAATTCTGGTTATCTTCATTGGACATAAAGTCGGCAAACTGGGCAGCCCAGTCAGCATACGGAGAATAGGAGTTAACGCCAACCATCTTATACCCTGCATAGGAGGACATCTGAATCTGCTGGCCTGCACAGGTGTAAGTGGGAAGTTTCACTGCGCCGTAATTGTCGCCCCATGCTTCCTCTATGGCGTTGGCACTCCATACACCGCTGATGCCGGCAATAACGCTTCCGTCTTTTGCTCCCTCCACAAGGACACTGTCAGTCCCGTTCAGGAATCCGGGATTGTTGGCGATTGCAAGCATTGCTTCCGCCACATCGGTTCCCTTGATGCTTCCGGAAGTGGAATTCCAGTCACAATAGTTAGAGATTCCGTCCTCATTGAGCCCTATGCTGAGTCCGGTATTGCCAAAGAAGGAATACAGATACCAGCCGGAACTCCAATCCATGGTGACTTTTTTGTCGTTAGCGGCAGCCACAGCAAGCATGCCATCCAGAGTCTGCAAGTCATCATCCGTAAAATATGCTTTGTTATAGAACATGAAGTAGCCGTTATCAGCAGTCAGGGGATAAGCATACAATTCATCATTGATGCTGGCAGCAGCAACGGAACTCTCGGAGTTGCGAGCGGCAATTTCCTCTGCATTTGCCACCGGCTCCAACACACCGGAAGCTGCCAGTGCAGATAGCTGGTCATCCGCGAAAGTAAATACATCCGGAGCATTGTTCACATCTCCCAGCAAATTTTCCTTACAATCAGATTCCGGCATTGCCTCGATGGTGATATCAAATTGTGTGTCGGGATACTGAGCTTGGAACTGGGAAGAAATCTGCTCCAACAATGCGGCATCCTCCTCTGCGCCCCAGACACGTAAAGCAACCGTTCCGTCCATGTCTGTCGGCTGTTCCCCCTGTTGTGACGAGTTCAAAGAACCGGATGAACCGCATCCACCCATGAACACGGTTGCAGCGATGAGCAGGCAACTCATCTTTTTTGAGAACTGATTCATACGTATACACCTCTTCTTTTGTCATATTAGTAATATAAAATAGTACTATAGTCATTTATTTAATCATACAATATTTGTGCAATTCATACAACTTTAACTTCCGCTTGGACTAATTGCTTCGGATTACCTTGCAATTTCCTCATAGACGCTGCAGCCCCTGCGGGTGGTCTCCTTCGTACGATAAAGTGCCTGGTCCGCATTCCGATATGTTTTTTCATCATACCCCGATACCGAAAACGTCACGCCGGCGCTTACAGAAAACGGTGGCAGTCCGTCCAGGCCTGACATGATCGACTCATTGATAGACTCTATAATCTGCTTCACGCTGCCAGACTGTTCCAATGTGACCCGGTTCATAACGATTGCGAATTCGTCTCCTCCCAGCCGGAAGACTTCATCCGACATGCGCATTTTTTCGTTGAGAACCATCGCCAACCGGGTAAGGACCTCGTCTCCCACATCATGCCCATAGGTATCATTGATTCCCTTGAACCGGTCAATATCCATAAGTACGAGTGCAAAAGGCATAACAGACTCCTCCAGCAATTTCGTCACTCTGTTAAATGCCGCTCGGTTCAATGTCCCGGTCAGTTCATCATGTTCGATCCTGTATTGCATCCGTTCTTCCCGTTGCTTTTGACCCGAAATATCCTGCAGTGCAAAAACAACCTTCTCCAAAGCGCCATTCGCATTCCACTTGGCAGGAGTTATAGTAATTCTCCCCCATTCCATTCTTGTCCCCTGGAACTCGCAGGCAATCACCTTCGTCTTAGCAAGCCGCTGCTGCATGGTATCCAAATCCATAAACTCCCGTACAATATCTGCATAATCCCGCTGTACCAGACGACTGCAAAACATCTCCGTTATCTCCTGAGCAGGAACTTTTTCGTTAGGAAGCGACTGACGGGCGATATGAGAGAACTGAATGGGCTTCGAGATTTTTTGTTGAAGATCGATCATGGCTGTGGAGGTATAAATACTGCTCAATGCCGTAATCACCTGCTGACGTTCTTCCTCTTCCCGCTTCATCTGAGTGATATCCTTTACCAAAAGGACAAAGCGCTCCAATTGCCCAGCTTCACTTAAAGAAGCTACGGAAAACTCCAATCGGAACCAGGCATTAATACCGTTAACCTCACGCTCAATATCAATGGTAAAAGTGCTCTTATCCGTGGAAAGAAAACTTTTCATATACTCGTATTCCGTACGCCGTAATACCTGTTCCTTATATTCCGGCTTTATAATGGACGCATAAAAATGCCTGAGCCACTCCCATTCTCCCTCTTCCGGGATTGTGTTATTCAACACTCTGGTGATACGGAATGCCTCATATCGTCCGGTATTACAGTCCACGATGAACTCGGACAGATTGCTGGAACGAATTCCCTCCATGAAAATCCCATATTTGTGATTAAACTTGTCCTGTCGGTATATGGTCCCCATCTGTCTTCCCAGAAGCAGCAATGTGCTTTCCACTACGGAAAACGCTGTAAAATCCGGATTCACCACACACAGGCATGCCATCACATTCTCCTGCCCGTACACCGGAACCATTAGCAGCCCTTTCATTCCCAAATCTTCCATCACACCATATTCCGAGGGTGTTGTCTTCCGAATCAAAGCGCAGTCTTCCACCACAACCAACTGTTTTTGATTCAGAATATCGCTCCATGTCTCTACCTGACTTAGCCGGACATTCTGCGCTTTGGCATCATCCGCAGCTAAATTTTCAGACTGCCACAGATACATTTTTTTCCAACAGGTATCCCCTGCATCCGGTTCATAGATACAGACTCTGTCAGCATGGGTAAAGATCCCCACCTCTTCTATGATATAGCCAATCATATTCTCAATATGATCCGCCGTATTGACGCCTGCCAGCAAATCAGCCACAAAAGCTTTTGTCTGCAGTTCTAATCTTTCGTTTTTTGTATCCCCCATAGTATGCTCCCATCTTGGATTTCGAAAGAGTAGCCTTGCACTACCCCAAATAAAGTCATTCTATTTCTATTAATTCGTATTCCCTTGTTCCATATTCCAATGCCGCAGCCGCCTCGATGGTATGAATACCGTTACGGCTTTCAATTCGCTCCAGCAGATGATCACGGCCCGGATCCTGGCATTGATATACAAGATCGATACAAGCCTGGTCAATGGCAATGGGATCAGTAGAAACCAGGATTCCGATATCCGCGATACAAGGATCCTCAGCCACTGCACAGCAATCACAGTCCACGCTCATATTCTTCATAACATTCACATAAACCACATTTCCCTTAAAATAATCCACCACAGAGCCTGCTGCATCCGCCATGGACTCCAGAAACGCATCGTGATCCGCAGTCCAGATATTTTCCGGTACACCGGCACCGTGAATATATGCTTTGCCATAGGAAGATGCCACACCGATGGAAAGCTGCTTCAACGCTCCGCCGTAGCCTCCCATGGGATGTCCCTTAAAGTGTGACAGCACCAGCATGGAATCATAATTTACAATGTCCTTCCCCACATAGTTCTCCCGGATAACCTTCCCCTTGGGATATTCCAGCTTTAAATCCGGTCCCTCCGCATCCAGCAGATCTACAGCAAAATACTTGTTCCACGCATGCTCCTCTAAAAGTTTTTTATGCTTCGAAGTGGTATTTCTTTCCCCATCATAAGCGGTGTTGCACTCCACCACGGTACCGCCCACATAGTCGATTACAGGCTTCCAGAAATCCGGTCTCAGGAAATTCTGATTTCCCTTCTCCCCGGAGTGAACCTTAACAGCCACTCTGCCCGATAATTTCTTTCCCAGCATTTGATACATCTTCAAGACGTTTTCCGGTGTAATGGTTCGCGAAAAATAAACGGTTGCTGCCATAGGTATCCTCCCTCTGCTTCTTCATAGATATAGCTATTATACTACTTGAAAGTTTTTAAATAAAGCATAAAAATTTCCCGTTCATTGTCTGAACGGGAAGAGTTGGGTAAATATATGGATCTCTATCTCTTATGATACTGTGAAAATTAAAATTGAAAATAATATTGCAAATACTGCATCAATACCAATCAACACTTTTCGATAATTATTCTGATACTGCACCATATCTCTGATTTTCTTTTTTTGATTTTCAGTCATTCTCCAATCCGCAGGAAAGAATGCACAAATCAAAAAAACAAACCAAACCATTACTCCCGTAAATGCGAGTATCACTAAAGTACCTACATCATTGTAACCTATCAAACACTTCAAAATGATACTATCAACTAATATACATGCAGCGATAATCTCAATTACTTTCTCAAATTTTGTCATCTTTCCTGTCATAAATTTTCTCCATATAATAAGTCATTACATTCTACATTTCCTGCACCTTTCGCCAATCTTTTTAGCTTTCTGGCGAAAAACTTCCTTGGTTCTAAAGAGCTCGTTAAATTGGGATTTGTAGAATTCTATAAATTGAGGAGTGTGGGAGCCACGAAAAAAATAGGGGTTCGGAGGTATTCAGGCATTTGGTGGGCTTCTTTGATTCAATACTTCTAGTGGCTGGCGCTGATATACGGATCTATTTCGCACTTTCTAATCTGTAACCGTATAAGTTGGAGCTCTCGTACGGTTATAGGTTCACTTTCTTGTTGCGTAACCGTAGTTTTTGTCTGAACTGTACGGTTATAGATTTGCATTCGTGTTCTGT
>JBJELW010000040.1:0-1772 GCA_051879315.1 Roseburia sp. | reverse complement strand
ACAATCACCGCCATGGCATATTCCTCGGGAATCAGATCCTCCGCCACCACTTCCGTCTGCTCTGTGGTTTCCGTTTCCAGTTGTGCCTCTCTGTGGACGGCAGAGTTTCCGTCTCTGTCACAGTAGCTTCTTTTCCGCATGCGCACAGCAAGGCAGCAAGCAAAAGACACATGAATGTCATCACTTTTTTTCTCATAGATTTTGTCCTCCGGTTTTCAACTAAATACTTTTTTATCATACTTCACATTATAATCTCATAACCATATTTTTCAATGAATTTTATTTTCCTTGTCCTTGTCATTTCCAATAAAAATACCTACTACAGATGCGAAATCTGTAATAGGTATTTCTTAATTTAATGTTCTGGGACAGTGGGACACTCCTTGTGACAAAACGAGACAAAAGGAGCGTCCCTACTTAACCAAAAAACCGCTTGTTTTTCTTCTTCCCCCATGTTACAATCCTCTCAAAGCATTTGGTAGCTGCCTAGCAGTTACACCCTTTCTATATCGATTTGGCATTTACACGTGTGATGCCGTCTTTTATTCAGATATTCAGGAACATCAGTGCTTTTATTCTCAATTTTACAAAAGCAGAGAGGTTCCTAACGAAAAGAGCCTCCTGCCATATCAACACCTATTACACAAAGGAGGACACTGAATGAACGATGAGATTTCTGTAGTAACCCGGTACAAAGATACTGTATTTTGTATGCTGTTTCACAACAAGCGGCGGCTGTTGGAGCTCTACAATGCTCTAAACGATACCTGTTATACAGACCCGGAGGCGCTGGAAATTGTCACATTAGAGAATGCTATTTACATGAGTATGAAGAATGATGTATCATGCCTGCTGGATATGCGGATGCAGCTATATGAGCACCAGTCCACGGTGAATCCCAATATGCCGCTGCGGGATTTGATGTATGTGTGTACCCAGTATGAGAAATATATTCTTAAAAAGGACATTTATTCCCGCAAGCTGATAAAGCTCCCCACACCCAGATTTATCGTATTTTACAACGGCACAGAAGACCAGCCGGAACAGAAAGAATTACGTCTGTCCGATGCATTTGAGATTCCGGAGGAGAATCCCTCTTTAGAGCTTCGGGTGACGCAGTTCAATATCAATCCGGGATATAACGAAGAACTATTAAAGAAATGTCCCACTTTATTCCAATATATGCAGTATGTGGAACAGGTGCGGACATTCCGACAGGATTATCCCTTGGAGGAAGCAGTACAACATGCCGTGGATACTTGCATTGCAAACGGTATTCTTAAGGAATTCTTATTAGAAAATAAGGCGGAGGTAATTAAGATGACGATCTTTGAATATGATGAAGAATTACATAAAAAGACTCTGCATGATGAGGGGTATGAAGATGGATTCGATGATGGATTTGATAGTGGATTTGATAGCGGATTCGATAGCGGAAAATGTTCCACCATTACAGAAAAAATCTGCCGCAAGCTTGAGAAAAACAAATCACCGGAAATCATTGCGGATGAACTGGAAGAAGACTTGGACACCGTAAAACATATCTGCAATGTAGCAAAAGCCTATGCTCCTAACTATGATGTAAAGAAAATCGTGGAACAGTTGCAAGACAAAAACGCTCATTCTTAGTAGTTAAAAAGATATTAAATTATTCCCAGTACGTATTGGGTACGTTCTTTATTGTTCCCCGGTTCCGCCGCACACCTTACATTTTCCACTTCCGTTGCAGCTTGCGCAGGTAACCGGAGTACTTCCCCCGTTGCAGGTAGTGC
>JBJELW010000039.1:0-6630 GCA_051879315.1 Roseburia sp. | reverse complement strand
AGGCCTTTGCTACGTCACAGATATGTTTCACTGTATCCAGGTTTTCTTCCAGTTCATCTGCAATGGTTTCCGGTGACTTATTTTTCTCAAGCTTACGGCAGATTTTTTCGGTAACGGTGGAACATTTTCCGCTGTCGTATCCATCACTGAACCCATCACTGAATCCATTATTGAATCCATTATTGAATCCATTATTGAATCCGTCACTGAATCCATCTTCGTATCCTTCGTCGTGCAGAGTCTTCTTATGTAGTTCTTCATCATATTCAAAGATCGTCATCTTGATTACCTCCGCTTTATTCTCTAATAGAAAATCTTTTAGAATCCCGTTTGCAATACAATAGGCCACGGCATGTTGTACCGCTTCCTCTAAAGGATGATCCTGCCGGAATGTCCGCACCTGCTCCACATACTGCATATATTGGAATAAGGTGGGACATTTTTCTAATAGCTCCTCATTATATCCCGGATTGATATTGAACTGCGTCACCCGAAGCTCTAAAGAGGGCTTCTCCTCCGGAATCTCAAAGGCATCGGACAGACGTAATTCTTTCTGCTCCGGCTGTTGCTCCGTGCCGTTGTAAAATACAATAAATCTGGGAGTGGGCAGCTTTATCAGCTTGCGGGAATAAATGTCCTTCTTGAGAATGTATTTCTCATACTGGGCACACACATACATCAGATCCCGCAGTGGCATATTCGGATTCACCGTGGACTGGTGCTCATATAGCTGCATCCGCATATCCAACAGACACGAAACATCATTTTTCATGCTCATGTAAATGGCATTCTCCAGTGTGACAATTTCCAGCGCATCCGGGTCCGTATAGCAGGTGTTGTTTAGCGCGTTGTACATCTCCAGCAGTCGCCACTTGTTGTGAAACAGGATGCAAAATACGGTATCTTTATACCGGGTTACCACAGAAATCTCATCGTTCATTCAGTGTCCTCCTTTGAATAATAGGTATTGGCAGGAGGTCCTTTTGTATTTCAGAAACCCCTGCTTTTGTAAAATTGAGAATAAAAGCATCGATGTTCCTGAATATCTGAATAAAAGACAGCATCACGTATGTAAATGCCAAATCGATATAGAAAGTGCGTAGCCGCAAAGCAGCTACCAAATGCTTTGAGTGGATTGTAACACGGGGGGAAATTGAAACACAAGATTTTTTACCCATAAAAGCATTTCGCTAGTCCCATCCCTCGGAAGTATTCCTTCAAAAATTCCTATAAAATGAGGAGTGCCCCGGCATCCGAAGACACCGAGGCTAATTATGAAAAAATATATCTAATAACATGAATTTCCGAAAATCAGTAGGGCTGTTGGCGTTGCCCTTTCGATGTATTTAATATACAACTTAAATATGAATAAAATATGAACAAACCATAAAGATATTGTAAAATAATACATTTTATTTGAAAAATCGAAAATTTTTTTGTCTATAATGTACAAGAGATCCGGGAAGCAGGTAGTATCATTGCATAGATGGCGGAGTTCTCCAATAGGAAAAGGTTGACAAAAGAGAGAAGAAGTAATATTGTATTAGACAAATAGTACAAGAAAGGGTAGGCCTATGGATGAGATTGTAAATGTGCAGCATCTGAAGAAGATATTTAACCTGTCAAAAAAGCAACAGAAGATTGAAAAGACCTCTGAGAAACGACGGATCGCCGTGAAGGATCTTTCCTTTACTGCATACCGCGGGGAGGTGTTTGGGCTTCTGGGACCAAATGGCGCCGGTAAGACCACGACTCTGCGTATGCTGGCTACTTTGATTAAGCCGGATACCGGGGATGCCATCATCGATGGCAGCAGCATTGTAAAGGATCCCCAGGATGTGAGAAGTAAGATTGGATTTCTCACCAGTGAATTGAAGCTGGAGGGATTTTTTACCCCCAATTATCTGTACGACTTTTTCTCTGAGCTCCACGGGGTGGAGCCTGCGGTGCGGGATGAACGGAAGAAAAAACTTTTTGATAAGTTCGGGATTACACAGTTTGCAGAGGTAAAGGTGGCAGACATGTCCACCGGTATGAAGCAGAAGGTTTCTCTGGTGATTTCCCTGGTGCATGATCCGGAAATCATCATATTTGATGAGCCCACCAACGGACTGGATGTTCTGACTGCAAAGGTAGTAACGGATTTTCTGGTGGAATTGAAGCGGGAGGGGAAAAGTATTCTGGTGTCCACACATATTTTCAGCCTCATCGACAAGATTTGTGACAGGGTAGGCATCATTATAAACGGAGAGATGGTTGCCTGCGACACACTGGAGAATCTCTGTGGTGGCAAAAGCCTGGAGGACCGCTTTTTTGAAATATATGAGGAAACGGTAGGTGAGCTGATATGAGAAATAATGTGATGACCATTATCAAAAAAGAACTGCTGCGATTTTTTATGGACAAAAGAATGGTATTTACCACCATACTGATGCCCGGAATTATGATTTATGTGCTGTATTCCTTCATGGGAAGCGGGCTGATGGAGCAGTTTGCCGTGGATGAGGATTACAGCTATCAGGTCTACGAGGTAAATATGCCGGACAGCATTCAGACTATGTTGGATGAGGCTGATATCCAGGCGGATGTACTGGAGGATGAAACCAGTCTGGAGGAGAAGAAGACTGCAGTCAGTGAGCAGGAGGCAGATATTCTGCTGGTATTCCCGGAGAATTTTGAGGCGGATGTGGAGTCCTACGACTGCAGCACTTCAACAGAGGCGGCACCCCAGGTGGAAGTGTATTATAATTCGGCCAGAACTGAATCTGCCGAGTGTATGAGTATGATTTCTGAACTGTTGGACGCCTATGAGTCCTCCATGGCAAACCGGTTTGACGTGAATGCAGGGGAGGATAGTTACGATCTGGCCACAGAGAAGGATACCACAGCCATGATATTTTCCATGATGCTGCCCATGCTGTTGATGATCTTTTTGTTCAGCGGATGTATGGCCATTGCGCCGGAATCCATTGCCGGGGAAAAGGAGCGGGGCACCATTGCTACCCTGCTGGTAACACCCATGAAGCGCACCCATCTGGCATTGGGCAAAATCATCAGCCTGGCGTTTATCGGTCTGCTCAGCGGAATTTCCAGTTTCCTTGGGACAATGTTGTCGCTGCCAAAACTGATGGGCGGTATGGAGGAAATGAGCGCAGCCGTATATACCGTATCTGATTATCTGTTGTTGCTTTTGGTGATCTTGACCACTGTACTGGTGCTGATCGGTGCGCTGGCAGTGATTTCCGCTTATGCAAAAA
Organism: Roseburia sp.; assembly: GCA_051879315.1. Taxonomy (GTDB): domain Bacteria; phylum Bacillota; class Clostridia; order Lachnospirales; family Lachnospiraceae; genus Roseburia_C. The sequence goes on along the minus strand of JBJELW010000039.1, from coordinate 3,373 downwards.
GTGTAAAGGAAGCCTCCTCCATGATCATGCCATTGATGGTGATCGTCATGCTGATTTCCATCACATCCATGCTGGGGAAGGGAGCCGTAACCGAGAGTTATCTTTATCTGATTCCCCTTTACAACAGTGTACAGTGTATGAACGGAATTTTCAGTTTTGACTATCAGCCGGTAAATATGATTATCACGTTGGCGGCAAATCTGGTTTATTCTCTGGGGCTGACCGTGCTTTTGGCAAAAATGTTTGACAATGAACGAATCATGTATTCGTAGGATAGTGTCAAGTCAAATATGAAAACCGACACACCTCGTGTCAAAAATTGGATGATAGTGTCAAGTCAAATATGAAAATCGACACAAGGTTTTGTCCTCAAAGCAGCGCGAAGCGACCTTTGAGGGCGTATACCGTCACCTGCGGTGACACCTCGTGTCAAGTCTGGGAGGGAGAATCAAATGAATCTTTGGATGGAAAAAACAGAATTGATCCGGCAGTCCGCAGAGAAGAAAAAGGGCTGGGTCTGGCCGGTGGAGATTCTGATTGCAGCATTGGTATATTTGGTGTGCATGATTGGTATGTTGATATTTACCATGCCGGTGGAACTGGTGGCATTGTTTTCGGATGACGCCTATCGCAGTGCGGCCATGGCCGGGGATATAGCTGCTGCCACAGATGCAGCCATGAATGTAGCCATGAATTCCGATGGTCTTGTAGTGTGGTCTCTGTTTGTAGATATTGTAATGATCGCCGTGTTGTTGGGATTTTGTGTGCTTTTTGAGAAACGGAAACCATCGCTGGTGGGTTTTACGAAGAAAGGTGCCCTGGAAAGCTACGGCTGGGGCATGCTTCTGGGCTTTGTGATGTTTTCTGTGGCGGAGCTTTTGTCATGGGCTTTGGGTGGATTAAAAATAACCTTATCCGATTCCATCAATTGGGGCATGATTGTCCTGTTTTTCTTTGGATATATGATTCAGGGTATGGCGGAGGAAGTACTTTGCAGGGGTTATCTCATGGTTTCTATCGCCCGACGTCATCCGGTGTGGGTGGCTATTCTTACCAACTCGCTGATTTTTGCGGCACTTCATCTGGGTAATCCTGGAATCCATGCACTGGCATTTGTGAATCTGGTGCTGTTCGGAATCGTTATGTCGCTTTTTTATCTGCGCAGCGGTAATATCTGGGTGGTGGGTGCCATCCATTCCATATGGAATTTTGTACAGGGTAATCTGTATGGGGTGCAGGTCAGCGGTACCGGGAAGACGGCATCTGTGTTTGACTCTGTCATGACAGAGGGGAAGGAATTATTAAACGGAGGAGCTTTCGGCATGGAGGGCAGCATTTTGGTAACAATCCTGCTGATGGTGACGATTATACTTCTGATGTTTGTTCCCAAGTGGCAAAAATCCTGAGTTTCCGCGTTTTTATTTTACGGGGCCAAAAGCACCTGCCACAAATGTGGCAGGTGAATATTGCACATAAATTGGCTTCGGAAAACACGTTTTCCGAGACCAATTTTGTGCAATTTAACTTTGCTGCTATCGCAGCAAGTTCTTTTGGCCTGCTGAACATACAAAACGCGGAAACTCAGGAAGGAAAAAACAGATTGAAAAAGGAAAAATATGGTGCTAAGATAAAATTAGGTAACGAGAGAAATATGTGACAGGGAGGTCACACCAGTATATATCAAAGGAGTGATGATTATGGCAACGATATCAGGGTATGATTCCGGGTCCATCAGTACACTTTTTTCCAGTCTGAATACGGGATCCGGCAGTTCCAATACCTTAAGTGGATTGTATGGAATCAATGTGACGGACTATACCACCATCCGGAACGGTTCCTACGGCAAGCTCATGAAGGCATATTATTCCGACAAGGATCTGCCCATCAGTCAGAGTACCTCCACCGCGAAGGATAGTTCCAATGTGTTGGCCAGGGTGGAGAATTCCGCAGAGAATCTGAAAGAAGCGGCAGATGATCTGCTGACTGTGGGAAATAAGTCTGTATTCAACAAGGTGGATATTAAGGACGAGGATGGGAATGTCAAAAAGGATTACGATACGGACGCTATCTATAAGAAGGTCAATGCGTTTGTGACGAAGTATAATTCCATGATTGAGAGTGGCGGTGACTCCAATACCACAGGAGTTCTTACTGCGGTATCTTCCATGGTGAACCGCACGGAGCAGAATTCTTCTCTGTTGTCCCAGATCGGTATTTCCATCGATGAGGACAACAAGTTGACGCTGGACGAAGATACCTTCAAGAAATCTGATATGACTATAGCAAAATCGTTGTTTAATGGTACCGGTTCCTATGGCTACCAGATTTCAGCACAGGCTTCCATGGCTAATTTTTATGCAGAGAATGAGGCTGCAAAGGCGAATACCTACACCAGCAGTGGTTTGTATACATACAATTACACCACCGGAGAAATCTACAATTCCTATACCTAGACTTCATCGGTGGCGCAAACATAGTTACTCATATTTACCCAGAAAATCCATCAGCAATGGATAAAGTTTTTCGCTGTGTTCCACATAGCTGCCGTGGTCTTCACCCGGCACAATGACCAGCGTGGCATGTTCGATATGCTGAGCGATTTTCTGGGTAACTTTCTTTTTAATCAGATCTTTTTCTCCGGCCAGAACCAAAGTGGGGATAGTGATATCGTGGAGGTCCTCCTCCGTGATATTGGGTTCCTCCAGCATGAGACGATGGAGTTCCCGGGGATTTTTCTTGTATTCTTTTTTTAGATGCCGGTAAAAGCTTCCCTTCAGATCCTTGGGGTTCAGGTTTGCACCACTGATCATCAGTTTGTCCAGCTTGCTGGGGTACATACTGGCCAAAAGCAGCCCTACGATTGCCCCGTCACTGAAACCATAGAACAGGGGACGCTCCAGCTCCAGCGCGTCGATAAAAGCAGCAATATCCTCCGCCATATCTATATAATGCAGCTCTGTCGGAGTGGCAGAAAGACCATGACCTCTGGAGTCGATTCCATAGACGGTATAGTGTTCGGACAACTGACTGGTCAGCACATCGAACACCTCGTGGCTGCCGCCGTTTCCATGTACCAGAATAAAGGGCTGTCCTTCCCCGGTTTTTTCGTAATAAAGTATTTGTCCGTTTAGTTGAATGTACATTGCAAGTCTCCGTTTCTCAAAAACAATCTGTTCAGAATCTTCTGGACAGTTTCAAAACACATCTACTCATAGTTTACCATGTAAGAATGGAAACGCAAGAAAAATTTTCCTTGCATTTTTCTCCGTTTGTGACATAATAGTATTGTTAAGAAACAAATGGAAGTATAGCTCAGCTGGGATGAGCGTTCGCCTCACACGCGAAAGGTCAGGAGTTCGAGCCTCCTTACTTC
>JBJELW010000038.1:13187-28771 GCA_051879315.1 Roseburia sp. | reverse complement strand
CAGGTTGCTGCGTTAAATATGGCAACCAATTACCGATCCGACGAATATGTGCAAGACCTTGTTGCAGGACTGCAGGAGATGATACAATATGAAGGACCTTATTATGTACATTGCACACTGGGAATCGACCGGACCGGTTTCGTGTGTATGCTGTTAGAAGCGTTGTCCGGTGCGACATACGATGAAATGCTGACTGATTACATGATTACCTATGACAACTATTACGGCATTACCAAGGAATCCAGCCCGGATCAATATGATGCCATTGTCGATCTTAAATTTAATTCCTATGTTGCGTATCTGCATGGAACGGAAGATCTTGAAGTTTTGAAACAAGCAGATTTCACAGAAGACGCCGTGAATTATCTCAAGAACGGCGGCATGAGTGAAGAAGAGATTGATACGTTAGTATCGTTGATTACGACGGATGAATAACATGAAAACCCTGCGAATGCAGGGTTTTTGTTTTTTTATAAAATGGATTTATATTTTGTATAAATGTGTTAAAATAGGTTGGTGTAATAGAAAACACATATGGGAGGAAGAAAATTATGAGTATGCTGTCGTATTTTGCAGTGATTGCACTTATGATTGTCATAATCAGTGTGGTGAATGAGAAATGGTTACATATTCAGGGTGATATTGTAATCGTATTGTTTTCTTTGATCATTGGGATATTATTGCTAGTGTTGGAGCAGATGCCCCAGTTTGCGGAGACAATGACAGAGTTACAGTTGAAGGTGAACTTTGATTTTGCAGCGTATCTGCTGGATGGTGTGTTGTGCTTTATGTTGTTCGCGGGAGCGAGCCGGGTATCTGTAACGAAATTCAGACAGAACCTTAGGCCAATCACACTCTTGGCATTGTTAGGAACACTGGTGTCCTCTGTGGTGTACGGACTGATGTTCTTTGTGATTGCATGGATTTTCCGTATGAACATGAATCTGTGGACCTGCATTTTATTAGGATGTATCGTGTCCCCCACAGACCCGATTGCGGCAACAGGAATCTTGAGTAAGTTAGGAATGTCAAAAAATGTTACCTCGGTGATTGAGTGCGAGTCGTTGTTTAATGATGGAACCGGTGTGGCGCTGTTCTTGTTTTTCAAGGGAATTGTGGCTCACGAGAGCGGCGGAAACTTTTTCTACATTATGGGTAAGGAGTTGTTTGGAGCCATTGCAGTGGCAATCGTGGTTTCCTTCCTTCTCTTTTCCATGCTTCGGCTGACGAAGGATCCGGTAAAACATATCCTCATCAGTTTGACAGATGTTATGTTGGTTTATGTGATTTGTGAGCATATGGGATTTTCCGGTGTAATTGCTTCCGTTGTGTGCGGTATGTGCTTTGCCTATATGAGAAGCAGAATTGACCGACAGCTTCAGGTACAGGATCCGGAGAAACTCTATGATCATTTCTGGGAGGCGGCTGATGGCATTCTCAATGCCGCATTGTTCATGCTGCTGGGATTAACGGTTTCGACTATGACCATAAGTAATTATTTCCTGCTTCTGCTTCCGCTGGGAATTGTGGCGGTGGTTTTATCCCGGTATGCAGGAGTGAGATGCTGTACGGTTTTTATGGATAAGAAGCATATGCCGGGAAATTACAATAGCAAGGAATTTTCCAAACTGATGACCTGGAGTGCCTTAAAGGGAGGCCTTTCCCTGGCACTGGCCCTGGGAACCCAGGAGTTGTTGACGGATTCGGTTTATTTGATTGTATTAAGTACCGTGTACATCACCATCTTTTTCACAGTGCTGGTACAGGGACTGACCGTAAAGAAGGTTTATTTTGCAATCGAAAGAGAGAAGAATGATAGAATAAAGGCGGAAAGGAACAGGTAATACAGATGAAGATTATTATTGTTGGAATGGGACAGACCGGTAGAATGTTGGCCATTGCCGCTGCTAAGGAGCAGCACGAAGTGGTGGTCGTAGACAGCCAAAAAGAAGCAGTAGATGAAATGACGGATAAATACAATATGAACGGTGTGGTGGGAAGCGGTGGATCCCGCAATATTCTCATGCAGGCAGGGGCGGAAAATGCAGACCTTCTGGTGGCGTTGACACCCTACGACGAATTAAACATTCTTTCCTGCATGACGGCAAAAAAACTGGGAACCCGGGACACATCTGCCAGAATTCATTGCCCGGAGTTCGACGAGGACGAGGCATACATTCTGAAAGAATATGGCATTGACAGGCTGCTGAATCCGGAGAAGGAAGCGGCAAAGGAAATGCTCTGGCATATCGGTCAGTCTTCCGCTCTGCGGACAGAAGCATTTTTCGAGCGGAAGATTCTTGTTTCTGAACTGGAGGTGGAGGAAAACAGTCCACTGGCCAATAAGACAGTACGGCAGGTGAAGGAATTTTTCGATACGGATATGCTGGTGGTGGCTATCCGCCGGAAAAAGGGAATCCTGATTCCCGATGGTAATGCGCAGATCATGCCTCAGGATAAACTGGAAGTGATCGTACCGGTGAAGTCTGTGCGGACTATCTTCCGCAGACTGCGCATGAAGGAGAAACGGGTAAGAACGATTTTTATGGTGGGCTGTGGCACCACCGGATATTATCTGGCAAAAGAGCTGGAGGATAGCGGATATTCCCTGAAGATTCTGGAAAAAGATAAGGAACGTTGCATCGAACTGACCAAACAGTTTCCCAAGGCTCAGGTGGTCTACGCAGATGCGGTGGACCCGCAGATGCTGGAGGAGGAAGGAATCAAACGGATGGATGCCTGCGTTTCTGTCACAGGAAACGACCGGACCAATCTGGCAGTGTCCCTGTTTGCGCACTCTGAGGGTGTGACCCAGGTTCTGGCTAAGATCAACGAAGCAGGTTACGAGCAAATCTTGAAGAAGTCTGATATCAGTACCTGCGTATCGCCCAGCAGTGTGATTGTGGACGAACTTCTGTCGGTAATCCGAAATCTGGGAAGCAGTGATGACAGCTGGATTAAGAAGTTGTACCGTATTGCAGACGGACAGGCAGAGGCCATTGCTTTTGAGGTGTCAGATCATTGTGCTTGGAGTGATATGCCCTTCCGTGCACCGGAGTTCCGGTTGAAAAAGGGAATTCTTATCGCTGCCATTATCCGGGGAAAGGACATCTTTATCCCGGATGGAAACAGCAGTATGCAGGCCGGTGATACGGTGGTGGTGATAGCGGACACCAACAATATTCTGAAAGACATTGATGATATTTTTGATACGAAAAAGAAATCATAATGATTATTCCTCGGTACGGATCAGGTTGCTGTAATACATTGCCCTGCCGGATAACACATCATCATAAAAGCCTTGTTTCCAGTCTATGTAGTGGATGGCATCTTGAAGCTGCTTTTGCTGGTCCAGCAAGGCTTTTCTTTTTTCCTTCAGAATAGTTTTCCGTTCCGGAATGGAGGATTCCCTAGGGGATATAATTTTTGTAACGAATTGGCGAGACATTTGTCTAATAGATAGAAACAAAAAAGAAGGGGGATCGGCAGTGGATATTGGAGAAATCTATGAACGCTACGGGCCGGAAGTGTATCGGTTTTTGCTTCGCCTGTCAGGCAATCCTACATTGTCAGAGGATATTACCCAGACCACCTTTTTAAAGGCCATCGAGCATATTGATTCCTTTAAAGAGCAATGCACTGTGGTATGTGCAGCATAGGGATATGGGAACAATGCCGCTTTGGGCGCTTACGCAAAATGTGGACGAAGCATATGAAGCTATGTTAGAGGGAGAAAAGGAGAATGTGATAAAGCGGGTACAGGATGTTTCTCTCTCGTTTTCTTCCCCAACGGATCTGTCTGATGGAGAGGGTGAAAAGTATAGTCAGCAGATTGCAGACAGTCTGTATCGTTTATATGAGGAGGACATCTATCTGAAAGAAATCTACACAAAGATGGCGGCATATGATCCGAATACAGAAAAGGAAAGAATGGAACTGATTTTTGTGTTTGAAGATCGAGGTACCGGAGAATCCATCTGGCTTTCCAAAGAATTTCAGTATGGAACCGGCTATGAGGCACTGGACAAACCGGCCACAGTGGAAGGGAATATCTCGGAAGAGGTGGAAGAGGAACTGCGAAAGTTGTTTGAGTAAATTACTCTAACAACCCTCGCTTGCCAATTCCTCCGCCAGGTCGCAGATTTTCTGCGCCGCATTTTTGTGGATAACCTCTCGTTGACATCGGTGCTGCTGTTGATTACTTTTGGGAGAGTCCGCCATTTCCAGCAGCTTCTGAAGGCTTGAAGTGGAAGCATCCGCCGTGTAGCACAAACCGTTGGACTGATAAAATTTACGATTTCGGCTTTCACATCCCGGAATGGGAGGGAGAAGTCCTAATGGGCGCTCTAACACGGCAGCTTCCGTAATAGACAATCCGCCTGGTTTTACCAGCACTAAGTCGCAGGCCTGCATATACTGCGCCATGTGGTCGGTACTTTTTAATAGAATCAGCTGATTCCCGAATCGTGCCTGTAAAGTTCGGTAGAGTTTTTCGTTGTTACCACAGACTACAATGATTCGAAAGGCAGTTCCATGGGTCAGGCGATAGAGTTTTTTCAGGACCCTCATCATTTGTCCGGCGCCAATGCTGCCTCCGGAAACCAGAATGTACCGAAAATGTTCATCCAGTCCTAACAGGTTTGTTGCTTCCCGTTGGCTCAGGGCGGATGAGAAGTCGCACCGCACCGGAATCCCCAGAGGATAAATGCGGTCTGCGGGAATACCCCAGGAAAGAAATTCCGGTGCAAGCTGTTCCGACGGTATCACGCAGGCATCAAAATAGCACTCCTCCGTGAAAGGAATGCATGTGTAATCGGTAGCGATAAATATTGTTTTAGGCACAGCCATTCCATGGTCCTTCATGTAGGTCAGAATTTCCCCGGGAAATACGTGGGGCATAATCACAACATCTACAGGATGCCGCTCCAGATAGTCCGCCAGTGTGGAAGCCATTTTCCCATTGGCGAAGTATACCGGCGAACGCCAGGGAAGGCGTCGGTACAAATCTCCCAGTCGATAAATGACTCCGAACAGGCGCGGGGCGCGCTGCGCGATTTTAATATAGACCTGATCGATGATTCGCGCCAGCCTTGCGCCCTTCAGGTCAAAAGGATTTAGCATGGTGACGGCATGTCCCCGTCGTTGCATTTCTTCTTTTACGGCTACTCCGGCTGCGTTATGTCCGCCGCCGGTACCGCAGGATAATATCAGTGCTTCCATAATAAACTTACTTTCATTTCGTCTTTTTCTTCTTTACTCATGTGCAGGCGGAGTAACACGCAGCAGGTGATTAGCAGAAATCCTATCCAGATATCCGCTGGTTCCTTTAAAAGTGCCATGGCAACCAAGGCGCATAAAAAAGTGGCAATGGTCCGATAATAATGGGGGCGGACCACCAAAATGGTGGAAAAGAAAATAAATAATACGGCAAGGGTGATAGCCGGTCTCCAATAGGGGATTAATCCTAACAGGGAGCCAAAACTCACCGCAATTCCTTTTCCGCCGCGGAAGTGATAAAAAATCGGGAAGGTATGTCCCAACACCGGAGCGGCCAAAACCAGAGCCAATGACCAGTCATTCCCCTTCATTGTCTCGGGAGATAGGGCGTGTAAATACAAAAACACAGGAAGAAACCCCTTCAGCAAATCACCAAGCAGTGTGAAAAGGCCACATAAAAATCCACCATATTGGAAGGCGTTTGCGGTACCGGGATTCTGGTCGGGACTTTCTGCCCAAAAATCGTCTTTCTGAAACAACCGGCTGGAAAGCTTTGCAAACAAAATGCTTCCACTGAGATAGCCTATGAATATGTAAATTGTAGGATTCATAATCATCTTCCTTTCCGAAACAAGCTCCACCGATTGATTCTGATATGTCTGTTCTTGTAATTTACAATAAAACGCACTATAATGTCAAACATCGTAGTTATTTCGAAGTTTTCATGGATTTTGAAAGGGGTAAGAAAGATGATCCTATATGTACTGCGTTGGATTGCAACCCTTGCGATTGCATTTGTGGCCGGAAAATTAATGACGAAGATAAAAATGCCGTCTATTCTGGGCTGGCTGATTGTGGGAATGATACTGGGTCCCCATGCCATTGGAGTGATGCCTCAGGAGATTTTGAACGCTGCCTGGTATAAGACGATTATCATGTGGATGCAGTGTGCCTTTGGTGTCATGCTTGGAACGGAGCTTATCTGGAAAAAACTGAAGAGCTATGGAAAAGCATTGGTGGTTACTACTTTGACACAGTCTTTGGGTACTTTTGCGGTGGTCAGCCTTGCATTTGGTGTGATTTCTGCCTGTCTGGATGTGCCTGTTTATCTGGCATTTGTATTTGGCGGAATTGCCCTTGCCACAGCGCCGGCACCGGCATTGTCTATTGTGAATGAATTTCATGCGAAAGGTCCGGTGACGGATACCCTTCTTCCCATGACAGTACTGGATGATGTGGTTGGAATTGCAGTGTTTTTCACGGTAAATTCCCTGATTGCCCGTCAGGCTTCAGGTGGAACAGTGCCGTTGTACATGATTCCGGTGATGATTTTTCTTCCTGTTATCATCGGCGGCGTGGTGGGACTGCCCACCGGACTGCTGTTGAAACGCTGCAAAGGCAAGGCGGCTACTCTCGGCATACTGTTGGCTGGCATCACAGTCACCATGCTGATTGGATGGTCTGTTAATACCTTCCTGCTGACCGGAATTACCTTGAATTATATGCTGATGGGTGTTTCTTTTGCAGCGGTATTCTCCAACATGGTGACGCCGGAGCGTCTGGAGGAGACCTCGGCATTTTTTGCACCAATCCTTGGGATTTGTCTTCTGTCTGCCATTGTGGATCTGGGAGCACCGCTGAATTATCATTTGATTCTCGGTGCGGGGTTGTACACCTTTGTCTATATTTTTGTGCGGGCCTTTGGAAAATATTTTGGGGCTATGTTTGGCGCAAAGATTACCCATATGCCGGACACGGTAAGGAAATATCTGGGTCTGACGCTGCTGCCTCATTCCGGTGTGTCGCTGGTATTTACAGGAATTATCTGTTCCACGCTGTCAGATGCGCCGGAACTGGTGCAGATCGTACAGGGAACCATTGCCGCCGCAGCAGTCATCAATGAGTTTATCGCAGTGATTGCTGCAAAGAAAGGATTTGAGCTGGCGGGAGAGATAAAGAAAGTGAAAAAACAGACAGAGCTTGAAGGCTGATTTGCTTTTATAAAAATGGCCGGCCCTAAGACTGGGCTGGTCATTTTCTGCGTTCCACAATCTTGTGAATAATAAATATAACCACCAGGATTACCTCGATGAAACCAGCAAGAATTGTCACCAAAATGGCAATGACAGGCCATTGTCTCATGTCATCCATTGTGTAATCACAGATAGAATAGATTTCGATAAAAGTATAACTGGTTCCGTGCAAATCGTCATAAGAGGATACCTCTTTTGCAAAGATAATAAGATTTTCATCTTGGTCCGGGACGTTATCTATATATTGCGAATCGCTTTTGACCAGGAGATCCTCGTGATAATCTCCGTCTAAGCTCATGTGACGGTGCGCGTGAAAATGGGTGTAGACTTCCCCGTCAAAAAGGATATCTTCCTCCCGGCTGCAGATGGAGTATTCCTCGTCGTATCCCGCTGACTCAGCCGCGTTTGATTCCATGTAAAACTGATGCCAGTTATGTTCATGCCATGCCCACACGGTCACATCCAATGCTGCTACAGCAACAAATATCAAAACTATAACCCTGAAAAAGTATTTCCAAAAAGTCTGATGATTTTTCGATTTCATAACCTCGTCCTTTCCGGGCTTTCATGCAAAATCCCTAAACAGTTATCATTTTACTTGAATCGCCACACATAGGCAAGTTATAATGATGACAGACATTATACTGCGGAAATGCACATAAAGGAAAGGCGAAGGAAGTATGAAGGTTGTAAGATACGTGGATAAAAAAGTGATTTGGCTCGTTTTTGCAGGAATGATGGTATGCAGTGCCATTATGCTGTATTTTGGAACCGTACACCGGTTTACTTATGCGTCCAAATATGCGAATTATTCTGATGTGGGCGGACGGGTGAATTCTCTGCAGAAATATGAGCATGAAGACAGTGATGATCATACCTATTATACCTATTCTGCCGAGATTGAATATACGGTGGACGGGGTGGATTATTTCCAGGTCACAGATGATATTTTTACGAAAGACGATGTGCCGGAGGAGGGGCGAAAGGTTCCAATCCTCTACAACAATGATGACCCCAACGATTATGTGGTGGCCAAAAATGACTGGATGACCCGGTCTCTGGTTCCGCTCAGTGATAGTGGTGACGATTGGCTCTTTACCAGTCTGCTGCTTCTTGGTATTGGGTTGATTGTGGCGGCAATGGCTTTGGATAACGAGCAGGTGAGGGGGATTATTCTGGGCTCCGGGCTGCTGCTTATGGGTATTGATGGAGTGGTGATGGGTATTATCACACGCAATTTTGCCATGTGCTTCCTGATTATTTTTGGCGCAGTGGGTGCCTTTGTACTGTATCGAGAATTGTTCGTTCCGAAGGAACGTGGATGGAATTAGATTATGGATTTTCTCGGTGAATGAGGAAATAAATGAATGGAGAAAAGGAAAATGATGGTACAGAGAAAAGTAAACAAAATATCGCATTGGTTTTTCTTTGTCATACTGGTTGTATTCAGCATTGTCGCACTGTATTTTGGTACGATTCATCGATTTACCTATGCGTCCAATTATGAAAACTATTCGGATGTGGCAGGACGGATAAATTCCCTACAGAGCTATGAACACGAAGATAGTGATGATGGTACTTATTATACATATTCCGCTGAGATTGAATATACTGTGGACGGAACAGAATACATTCGGAGTACGGGGGATATTTTTTCTGAAGGTAACGTGCCGAAGGAAGGGCAAAAGATATCGATTCTCTACAACAATGATAATCCCAATGATTATGTAGTGGCAAAAGAAGATTGGATGACCCGATCACTGATCCCAGTGACGGATGACGGTGATTTGTGGCTCTTTTTCAGTGTGTTTGCGCTGGCCTTTGCGTTGATTGCTTTTGCTATGAATTTGGATATCGAAAAAACGAAGGGGATTGTTCTTGGCTGTGGGCTAATGCTTATGGGCATTGATGGAGTGGTAATGGGAGCCATCATGGACAACGTTACACTATATTTCCTGGTTATTTTTGGAGCAGTGGGAGCCTTTATTCTCTATCGTCATCTGTTTGTCTCTGCGGAGCAGTGTCGACGGGAGGGGGATGCTAACGCGTCCCTGCGTATGATTAAGGTTGTTGATATTTACATCGCTCCGCAAACCGGACTAAAGACAGTGGTGTTTTCCATGGCAGAAAGTGATGGCAATGCGCCGCTGTTACTTTCCTATGACGATCACAATCACCGTTTTCACAGCGGAGATATTTATCAGATAAGTAAGGATGAGGTTATGGAATGCCATGAGGAACGGCTGGTCAATGGTTTTGATACCATTGATATCAGTGGCATTGACGAAAAAGCTATACGGCCGGTGGGTGCCGGAGGATTTTGATATCATTCTGGACTGGTGCCAATAGAAGAACAAGGGAGGGTCAGCTTGACGAACGAATTATATGAATATACGAAAATACGGGATGATATCTGGCAGATTGCAGAAGATGACGGGGTATATTGTACCCTTGTCAAAGGAAGTGAACTGTCTGTCTTGGTTGATACCGGACATGGAAATCGAGATTTACGGTCATTTGTGGAGTCAAACATTTCCACGCCGTATCTGGTGATTAACAGCCATGGACATCCAGATCATATCGGCGGGAACCATTGGTTTGATACAGTGTATGCCTTAAAAGAGGAATGGGATGTAATCAATTATTTTAAAGAGAATAACCCGGCAGTGTACCAGTTGAATGAAATCCGGATTGGCCAGAACATTTCATTGGGAAATGTTAACGTGGTGGTGGTGCCTTTGGCGGGACATACGAAAGGTTCGATAGGATTGCTTGTACAGGAAGAAAATATACTGATTGCCGGGGATGCACTAAATGAAGGGTTGTGGTTATTTAACTATGGCTCTTTATCCATGAAAGACTTATATGAAACAATAACAGCTGCCATGAAAATGGATTTTACCACTTATCTTTGCGGACACAGTAATCAAGAGTATCCAAAAGAAAAATTGATTTCGCATTTAAGGAATATTGAAAATCTGGTTATAGATGAGGCTACTAAGCAGGATACCATTGGTTTTAATACTTATTGTAGTAGGTATGAAGATGAATATGGGAGATCGGAGATTGTATTTACGATAGATAAAGTTTAGGAAAGGTGGATGAAGTGTTAATTATATGATTATTTGGGAATGTAGAGGGAGAAAGAGAAAATATGATTTCGTTTGTGGTTATGGGGATAATTGTTATATTGGTATATCCTAAAATCGCTAAATACATGGGCGGAGGTGTTATTAAAGGAATATGGATGTGCGCATTGTTTTTGGGACGGTACATAGTATTGGTTGTGTTACTTACGGTTATCATGCTTTTCTTAATCGGGCGTATAATGAAAGCTGTTAAAAAGAATGTGATTCCGGGGGAGAACCTTATTTTTACAATGCCTATAGTTACGATATCTGTGGTTGTGTTTTTTTGGTGATTAAAGCAATGATGCTGATATAGCGACGTTTAGGGTAGGAAGTATCCATGAAGAGAGTCCTGGAATGAACAAAGGAGAAAACATATGAAAAAGCTGGATCATAATAAATTCATTGCAGACATGATTCGTTTTGCCTCTGCGGCGGAATCCCCGGATCATATCATCAATCAATTATTACAGTATATTTGTGAGAATCTGAATTCGGATCGTGCCTACATATTTGAGGATAATCATGATGGCACCTTTGATAACACCTATGAGTGTTGCAGGGAAGGCGTGTCCGCCGAGATCGATAACCTAAAAGGGGTTCCTTATGAAGGTACGCTGGATGTTTGGTTTGCGGAATATGAGAAATCCCGGAATGTTATTATTTACGATATTGAGGAATACCGCAAGATAAGTGAGCCTGTGTATCAGCTGTTAAAACCACAGGGTATAACCAGTCTGGTTACAGGACCCATTGAAGTTGGTGGAAAGTATGTGGGTTTTTACGGTGTAGATAATCCCCCGGCAGATATTATGGAGAATATTTCGGAGTTGATTGACATGATGGAATTTGTGATTTCCATGATGCTGCGCCTCCGGGATTACTCCGGGAAATTGGAAAAAATGGCGATTATGGATCAACTGACCAAGTGCAAGAATCGTACTGCACTGGAGTGGGCTTACGACGGAGACTATGATAGCAGCCAGTCCATTGCTGTTGTGATGTGTGACCTGAACGGCCTGAAAAAGATGAATGATTCCCATGGACATGAAGCCGGAGATAAATACATTTGTGATGCGGCAGAAGTGTTGACCGCATGTTTTGGAAAAGAGAATGTCTATCGAATCGGGGGAGATGAATTTGTGGTAATCCTGCTGGGTGAAGAAGAGAAGTCTATCCACAAAATGCTGGAGCAGGCTCAGGTTTATTGCGAGCTTAAAAAAGTGAGCATTTCTTTTGGAGTGGCATATCGCAAGCTGGCCAAGGAGCCATTTGAGAGCATTATGCGGGAAGCAGATAAAAAAATGTATGATGCAAAACAGGTGTATTACGCAGCAAAAGAACGTGAGGCTATTTGACGTGCGTCCTGTTCCATTATCAGAGATACCAATACCGCATCTCAGAATGTGGCCATTCGTAATGGAATGACCATCCAGGATCGGTGGACGAAGAAAGACTATAAAATCCGGTTTGGTTATTGTGAAAACAATGATTCTATGATAGACTAAACCCAAGCAGAAAGTCTATTATCTATGGATGCGCGTAGCGCCATCCAATCGAAAAATCTTAATATCAAACAAACTTCACTGCTTAATTTTCAATCAACAATTTCATAGCAGGGAGGTTTGGAAACCTCCCGGGGTGGACGTGACGTTCACAGAAGGAGGTACAAATGAGTAACGCAATTGATTTTGACACCATGGAAATTACCAACGACGTGATGTTTGGGTCGGTGTTTAGGAACGGCACCTTCGCAGTCGCTACTATCACAGTGAGATGGACAGCTACCAGATTAAAGCAGGTCAGAAGTACAAGGATTTGAAGAAATCCATAGTCATTTTTGTCTGTGATTTTGATCCGTTTGAAGACAATCGAAGCATCTACACTTTCGAGACAATGTGCAGGGAGAACCCGGAACTCATTTTGGAGGACAAGAGGAAGACGTACTTTATAAATATTTTCGGTGATAGAACCGGAGTAAGTGAAAAGGCAGTAAATCTTCTGAATTATTTTAAGACTGGAGAGCCCACAGATGAATATACGGGTGGACTTCAGAAAAGAGTTCAAGAGATCCGGGCGGATGATGAATGGAGGACTAATTATATGACCATAGAAATGAAGATGGATGAAAAATTTGAGGATGGGAAGGGGATTGGCCAGAAGCTTGGAGAGGAGATTGGTCAGAAGCGTGGCAGAATGGAAGGCAAAGCGGAAGATGTTCTGGAACTGTTAGAAGAATATGGTTCTATTCCTCAGGAATTGATGACCAAGGTTATGATAGAGGAGAATATGGACACTTTGAAGGGATGGTTAAAGTTAGCCGCAAAGGTGGACTCCATCGAGGAGTTTACAAGTCGGATGTAGGTATTGCTGATTAAAATAATAGCCAGGCTGGGTGAAATCGCCCATGCTTGGCTATTATCTATCTCTACAAGACCACCTTTGCAGATGACACCTAGGTGATGTATACTTATGACAACAGCTGGAGAGTCATTGCGGAGATTGCACAGAATGGCCCAGTCCTATGATGCGTGGTGAAGGGAAAATTGGACAACGGAGAGGTGAATAAAATGGATACAAGAAGCAATGGGTGTGTTGCAGAAGACGTTGAAGCGGTCATTACCAGTTTTAATCAAGGGACTTTGGTTCTTGAAGCAGTTCAATCATTGTGTGATCAGACTATGCAACCATCTAGAATTGTTATTGTAGATGATGGTTCGACAGATGAAGATTCCATTAACATACTGAATAACATTAAAACAATGATTGATACGTCTGTTCCCATAAGTGTGATACAGCAGCCAAATGCAGGAGCATCGACTGCACGAAATGCGGGTATTCGAGAAACACAATCTCCAATGGTACTTGTACTTGATGGAGACGATAAAATGGAGCCGCATTATATTGAACGGTTCGTCCGAGTGGAGGCGGCATAGCCGAATTTCTTGCTCGTAACTGCTGCCCCGCTACACATATTGTACGGTGTGAAATATGGGAAAAGAGTGGTGGCTATGATGAGTCTATGCGTTCGGGTTTTGAGGACTGGGACTTTTTTCTTAGTATGCTGGAAATTATGCCGGGTGCGCATATTGGGATTGTATCCGAACCGCTCATCGATTATCGGACTGCACCCACTTCAACAAATATTGAAAGTATGTCTAAACGACTGGAGCTTATTCGTTTTTTGATAGAAAAACATAGTCAGTCCTATCAATCTCACATAACAGATGTGATATTAGGAATGGAGTCTATATCTATGTCAAGACTTTATGGTGGGAAAGTGAAATTTGTCATACGTTATCAGTAGGAGAAAGCTTAAGTCAAGTATCATCCGATTTTATGCAAAGTCCAACTTATGGTGATGGTGGAATGGCGGCTGCGGTCCATATAGTTTCATCTCGCTTAGAAGCTTAGTAACATTGAATAATTTATTGTCGGGAGTGATAAAAAATAGACAAGGGGTGAAGTAGAGACATGGATTTTGTTTTTGAACTTTTATTTGAAATTATTTTGGAAGGCTGTATAGAGGCGGCCGGAGAAAAGAAAGTACCACTCCCGTTAAGGATTCTATGTGCAGTTATTCTTGTGGGCTTCTATGGTGGACTTATAGGAATTTTCTTATGTGTAGCAATATCTAATCACAGTATAGCAATGCTTTTTATTACAGTTTTGGCAGCATTACTAATTCTGGCTGCGTTTATTTACAAGTATAAGACCATAAAGAAAAGTAGATAGAGGCACCATGCGAAAAGTGTCAGGACTACAGGGCAAGAAGGAAAAGTAGAATGAAGAAATTGTTTACGGTAATTCGTCAAGGGAAATTGGATGAAGTAAAACGTATCATTGAGAAGAAGCCGGAGCTTGTGAACTGTGTTTCGGGAGCATTGCCAAAGAAGGATCATGGACAATCTCCCCTTCAGGTTGCACTTAAAACCGGGAAATACGAAATTGCGGAGTATTTAATAGAGCATGGTGCTGATATCAATTTTATGGAAGCCGAAGATGATGATCCGGGACTGCGTGCACCGGTTCTATTTGATGCCATTAATGCTACAATTACTTCTCTTTGCTATAGGCGATTTGAGGAATCAGAGGTTGCATTTGGTTATGTTAAGCGGCTTGTTGAGATGGGGGCGGATGTAAATAAATTAGCTTCCAATGGGTTTGATGCGATTAACTGGTCCGTAAACCAGGCAGAATTGTTATTCGAACGAGCAAGTATCTATTCAGAATCTCAGGAGGCAGTGCGAAAGCAGCTCACAAGAATTCTGGATTTGTTGATTGAACATGGCGCAGATTACGTGGCGTGGGCGCATAGAGGACATTATCCGGAGCCATATCCGGGACCAAGCAACAAGAGTATGTATCTGGATGATTTTATTCCGGGGGATGAAACGGATATAGATAGAAACCGGGAATTAAGGTTGTTCATGCAGGGGTATTTTAAAAGCAGAAATTTGCAGGTTAGTTAGTGGAGGGGAAGGATGAAAAGGTTAATAAATATCATTGCGCGATACATCATTGGAATCTGGGCCATGGTTTTACTTTTATTATTGGCCTGTGTATGCAATGAGGACAATATAGTTGCTGATAGGCTAATAACATTTGTTTTTATCACTTTTGCAG
Source organism: Roseburia sp. (assembly GCA_051879315.1). Classification (GTDB taxonomy): domain Bacteria; phylum Bacillota; class Clostridia; order Lachnospirales; family Lachnospiraceae; genus Roseburia_C. The sequence goes on along the minus strand of JBJELW010000038.1, from coordinate 13,767 downwards.
CAGTAACACTTATCTTTTTCCTTACATATTTTATTCATCTCTTCTGGATGATAAGAGAAAAGAGAAAGCCGCAAAATCTGAAGTCAGACATTATTTATACGATAGTATTAATACTTGCATTATGTGCCTATGACATTTATGCGGGTGTATTTTCTTGGCAGGATTTGTGTAAAAAAATTGTTTTTGTTTTAGTGTTTATTGTATTTTCCAATATTGGTCAATATATTTATTCATGGAAGGAAATTTAATCGAAATTGGCTCTTTTAATAAGTCTTTCGATTGTTAAATGCCGAACCTATAACTTGGTTGATAGTTCTTTTCATCGAGTTATCCGGTGTTGGGATTCATTGAACCGATACTCGTGGAAGATGGCTCATGTACGGATTTATTTTGCATTTTATAATTTTTAACCGTAGTTTTGGTCTGAATAATACGGTTAGAATTTCGTTTTTGCGATTTATAACCGTAGTTTCGGTCTGAATAATACGGATAGAATTTCGTTTTTGCGATTTTCAACCGTAGTTCCGGTCTGAATAATACGGTTAGAATTTCGTTTTTGCGATTTTCAACCGTAGTTTCG
>JBJELW010000038.1:0-13087 GCA_051879315.1 Roseburia sp. | reverse complement strand
TTCAACCGTAGTTTCGGTCTGAATAATACGGTTAGAATTTCGTTTTTGCGATTTTCAACCGTAGTTTCGGTCTGAATAATACGGTTAGAATTTCGTTTTTGCGATTTTTAACCGTAGTTTCGGTCTAGATTATACGGTTACAGATTCACTTTTTACTTTCATAACCGTACATCAGCCAGTGTCGAGATCGGAGAATACGGGGTAAATCAGAAAATATATGGACAAGTTTCCGACATCTAATTCGAAGTAGCTGTGTACCGTTCGACAATCCCAATCTCGGAGGAAGAAACATGTTTTTATATCACTATTATGATAAAACAATTGGACCATTTAAAAACTTGTCAGATTTATCGGTAGACGAGGCAAACAGCGTACTTCAAGGAATTGCAATTACGAAACCTAATGTGCAATGTGCGAAAAGAAATGCTGACTATATGCAGGCAAGGGTTTATTATGAAAATATATTAAGAACTGAGTTCCAAAAGAAAGGCGGACTAATATACAGAAAGGCACCACATTATATGGTTGTGGAACACAGCCCATGGTTAAGCACCTGGTATGAGAACAGTTCGTTTGTGAAAATACCGATTGAGGAGTTTGACATAAGAACCATATCCTTTACTTACGGTGATTCACATCCAACCTTTAGTGACAGGGTAAACGATGGAAAAGAGTATCGTAAGAAACTCTATACTTACGACGAAATCCTGGAAGTGATAGAAAAATATGGATTACCTCAAGACTGGAATGATGATGGAAAATATGGACCGGAAAGATATATAGAAGCGCATATCTGGAGTGATGATGTGATAGGTAGATATCTGTAGACATAGTTTAAAGGTCTTGAACAATAAGACTGCAAAGAAACCAGCACCAATTTTTGAAGGGTAGGAGGAAAATACAATGAAAAAAAGAATGATATGTGTGCTGATGACAGCAGTGCTGTCCATAGCTTTTGTAATAGGTTGCGGAAAAAATGAAGAGACAGGTGTCACAGATTCCAAGATTGATGAAATCAATGTTGCAGAGATGGATGAGATTGCTCCGAATAGTTCGGAAGAGCAAACATCAGGGGACAGTCTGGAATCAGAGGAAATCTTTGCGGATTTGAACGAGGAGATGTCAGCGATTGAGGCGGAATCTCTGGAAATTCAAAACGAACTTCAGGATGCAACCACCCAGTCTGATATGAATATACTCAGCGCACAGGACTATCAACTTTGGGATGATGAACTTAACAGTTTGTGGAGCCGGTTTATGGAGGTGGCTTCTGAGGATTTCAAGGCTACCGTTCAGGACGAACAGAAAAACTGGATAAAAGAGAAGGAAGAAAAAATCGAGCTGGCAGGGGCGCAATTTGAAGGCGGCTCCATGCAGCCCTTCATTGAGAATACAAAAGCAAGCGAGCTTACACGGATCCGCTGCTATGAAATCGCCGGATATCTGGCGGAGGCAACCGGGCAAAGTCTTGATTTGGAAGTGCCCACACTGTTGGTTCTTGACTTCGTAGATCGGCAGGGCACCATGGATACCGTCTACAGTGAACTTACTGTTGAGGAGGCGGAGGAAAATCGTTATCCTACCACCATCAGCATATACCGCCTGACCACATTTGATGGAAATTCTGTGCTGCAGAGTGATGGTGTATACGAATTTGAGGATGAAACTTTAGGAGTTAGAGGAATTATTCGGGTCATCGATGGTGGTTCCGGGGCTATCTTTGAAATTACAGAGTCCGATTGGGATCTTGTGAATGTGGGGGATGTATTTGAATTCCCGGAAGTGAGGTAAAAGAAAATATATGAAAATAGAAATTACAGAGCAACGAGTCAGCGCAAGTGAATACATAGAATTTTTAAAACGGACGGATCTGGGTTCGCAATATCCCAAAGAGAGATTTGAGGAGCGAATAGAAAAGCTTGTGAAAAATGTGTCAATTAGTCTGGTGGCAAGGAACGAAGAAGGAACCATTGTGGGCGTTTTGTTTGGATTGACGGATTTTGCATATTGGCTGTATGTTACGGATCTGGGAGTTGACCGTAAGTATGAAGGTCAGGGAATAGGCAGAAAACTCATGAAAACGGCACACAATCTTGCCGGCGGAGAAAAGGACATTGCAGTTTATCTGATTGCAAATGATAAGGCGATACCATTTTACCAAAAGATTGGGATGGAAAAAGCAGATGATGTGATGCAGTACAATCATGTGGATTGGACTGAGTTTACGGTGGAGTAACTTGGAACAGCTAGAAAAATCGGGAGTTGTAGGAGGGAAATGATTATGGAGCATGATGTTAATTTAAACATTCATTACTCTGCGCCTAAAGAAGTGTGGAAAAAATAGACAACGTATATAGAACGATGCCATACTGGAAAGCCTTGATGATAAAAAATAGTCTTTAATGATTATTCAGTATTTTACTGGGAGCATTGCATAAGGATGAAAGAGAGAAATAGTAAAGAAGGGACTGTACATGGGAAAACTCAGGTGTGTGACGTATACTGAAAATGATAAAGAAATCGTTAGGGAAGGAATAACATCGATTCAAAGAGTATTATTGGGTGAAGATATGGACAGGAAACGCAGTTTGCTTTTTTGTCTGGATTGGTATATGGACCCATATTATGGTCAAGATATTTCTGGTATTAAAGATGAACTTATTAATCTCTTGCAAGTGGTTGTTATTACATGTAATGATATAGATGTAAAAGAAGATGCTTTGCAATTACTGGAAGATTATACATGGGGACCATATCAAATATTAGAGGATCATTTTGATGATATAGAAAACGAAGTAAGATCAGATGCAGAGTACATTATTAACATGCATAGAATTGCTAAAATAGAACAACTTATGGTGTCTGAGTGTAAGAGGATATACGAGGACGAGAAGAAAGAATGTAATGACATATCGAGTAAAGTCTGGATATTACATAATAAAAACCTTACAGAGGAAGAAAATGAACCAGATATAGAAACGACATGGTTGTTGGAGAATGGCACGATAAACAGTACAGCAGCGTATTTGGGAAGTACCTTTTCGCAGTTCAATGAGAATGGCTTTTTTATTAATCCCGAAATGCACTTCAATATTTTCCTTCAAGAAAAAAGGATACTTGTGGCTTACTATTTTGGAAAGCGATTTGCACGCTGCATAGAGTATGATTTGAACTGTATTAATGATGAGTATTCAATTGACAATCCTAAAGTTATATGGGTAGGTTAGGAAAGAGAAAAATTAGAAATCGTTAACTTCCAGTTAGTTAACGGAACGAGGATAATGTAATGGATAAAAATGAAGTTTTAACGGATCCTAAGAAGTTAGTCAGGCTTGAATTAAAAAACCAAGGATTTGATATCGACAAAATGAATGTGCCAAAAAGAGTTTATTTATTGGCAGATAGTCTTTATGATGAAATGATTTCAAAAAATTGTGGAACATATAAATACCCTTTGGGTGGGCAGCTCTATGTTTTTAATGAAAATGAAAACATTGGTTTTATCAAAGGAAATATGTGTTCCCCGGCGATAGCCACACAGGCTGAAGACTTAATAGCCGGCGGCGTGAAGGAACTGATCCATGTAGGCTTTGCAGGCGGATTTCAGACGGATATGCAGCCGGGAGATATTGTTATAACAGATGGCGCAAACAATAATGCTAAGTCATTACAAATGTATTGATTTGGCAATGCTTGATTGTTATTCTTATAGTAGAAATAGAGTAGGTGTAGGAGGTGGCTTAAATGGCAAGTACCATTCAAGTAAGAGTAGACGATGATTTAAAAGCGAAGTCAGATGCTTTGTTTAAAGATTTAGGAACAGATACCACAACTGCAATTCGTATGTTTTTAACACAGGCGTTAGCAGTAAATGGGTTTCCGTTTGAAATAAAAAGGGCAAATGCAAATCCATATGAAGCATTAACAGAACAGGAAATATTAGATAAGCTGGAAAAATCGCGTGAGCACGCAGAACAGGGAATGTATAAAGATGCGACAGTAGTTTCTCGTGATATGAGGGCAAAGTATGGATTATAAAGCATGTAGCAGGAAGTTTGAAGCTGTGTGATAACCCAAGACTACGTCAGTTAGAATATCGTCGCATTAACTTCTTAAATCACAGATATTTCATGTTATATCGTATTGTGGGAAATGTAGTATTTGTGGATAATATTTTTCATGACTTGCAGGATTATGAAAATAAGATGTATTAGTTGGGATGGTAATACTTCTGGTTTGAGGAGGATGAGATGAAAGAAGATATGAAAACAGATATGACTGTTCCATGTGACAATGGACTATTAAACATCCGTGTAGGTGCGATTATCATGAAGGATGGGAAGATACTGATGGTTGGAAACAAGATTCAACCAGCGTATTTATATTCGGTTGGTGGAAGGATAAAGTTTGGCGAAACTGCTGAGGAAGCTGTGATTCGTGAAGTTTTTGAAGAGACTGGAATACGAATGGAAGTTGATCGATTAGGCTTTGTTCATGAGAACTATTTTTATGGTGATGTTGCTTCTAATCTCGGGAAACTGATTTATGAGATTTCATTTTTCTTTTATATGAAAGTTCCGGAGAACTTTGAAGCAATAAGCCAAAGTTTTACAGAAGATGATCATGCAGAATTCTTACAATGGATCACACCAGATTCACCTATAAAGTATTATCCGGAGTTCTTTAGAACAGAATTAGCTCATCCGCAATTAGGTGTTAAACATTTTGTTTCTGATGAAAGATAAGTTTCTTACTCTTACATAGCAGAGGAGGACATATGAAAAAGTTTCTTTTAACATTAAGTATACTTGTGATTTGTTTAACAGGCTGTAGTGGTGAAGACATTGATCATTTCTTTTCCACGGATGGGGAAAATGGCGACGGTGTAGTTGGTTACACGAATCGTGGTGCAGTAAACAATGATGAGATGACAGCCCTTGAGTTTGAACGGATTCATTACGGGGCTGCGGTTATTCAGGATGAAGATAAGTTTTTATTTTCCAACAATGACGGCTATGAATTTCCGCAATTGATTTCGACGGAAGAAGAGTGGGACTTGCTTCAGGATAAATTGAATATTGATATGGGCGATATTGATTTTGATGAGTATATTGTTTTTGGACATTATGAGCACAATTTGTGGAACAAAACAACTTGTCTGCCGGTTTTGATTGAGGATATGTCATACAGTGATGAGACATTGTATTTTGGTTGGAGATGGCCCAAGGCACGGCGATTTGCGGCAGAGGATGAGGAGGATGCATTGTGTGGTTTTGATCTTGTGAAAATCAGGCGTGCTGATTTCCCGCTGGAGTCGAGAGCTGTGTTTGGTGCAGAAATAGAGCAGGAAGAGATGGAGGACGATACCACTATTATCGTAGAAAGTGACGGATACTATCTGCTGTATTAGTAGTAGATCCCATCAATCATATCGCAAACATAGAAGTAAAAATAATTGATGAACAGGAGAATTGTCTTATGGGAGAACTGTCAAAGCTACCAAATATAGGGACGACCGTCGAAGAACAGCTTATTCAGGTTGGCATAAACTCATTGGAAGAATTAAAGAAGATTGGTGCTAAAGAAGCATGGCTAAAAATTCAGGAAATTGATGATTCTGCCTGTATTCATCGTTTAATGGCACTTGAGGGTGCCATAGAAGGGGTAAAGAAAACCATGCTGCCGGATGAAGTGAAAGCCGATTTGAAAGAGTTTTATCAGAGGAATAAGAAATAGATAAGGGAGAGGTAAATTGCCGGAGGATATAGGAATGAATAATACATATATTTTTCGTGGTGAGAATGAAAAAAATTTTTACGAGGCATTTGTTCACAACGTAAGATGTGATTATCTTAAGGAACCAACAGATGATAGTGTTGTAGAGAAATATGTAAAAGGCTAAAAAGTTAAATTTGGGTTTGTAGGGGCGCTAACTTCATTTTTATGAGAATATCAATACAATCTACCCTGTTCTGTTATTGATACAGGAGACGGTTACTGCCTGCTTTCCAAATGCAATCATTTAAGCAGTAATTTTATAAGCTGTGTCTATCTTTTGTGGCCTATGTTTACGGCTTATTTTTTATTTTAGATTACTAAGCAGTAAAGTTTTCAGAAATGCTCCATAGTAACTGCTTAATATACTGCTTACGTAGAAAAAAGCATTTGCAGGCAGTAGCTACCTGAAGAGAGTTGCTAGTAGCAACTGAGCAATTTCTCTCATTTTACCCTATTGGGCAGAAATAGGCCTATAGGGTAGAGAAAATGGTAGAAATTTGAAGAGATGTTGATAAACGGTTATTTTCAAGTCTTATCATTGCTCTTGACCCAACGGTATAACCAAAGTCAAATCGCAAAGAAACAAGGAGAATGTTAACATGGGTGATAAAGTGGCAGAAAGCATGGCTGTCATAGAAGGAGCAGATGGCCCAACTTCGTTTTTCATCGGTGGAAAAGCGAATCAGAAGAGGACGCTTAAACAGAAACTATATAAAATACGATATGATTTCAGAAAGAGGCGGATCATCAGCTCATTGAAAGCTGATTCTCATACGATGGATCAGGTAGCAGATTACATTGTGAACGAATTTGGATATACAGAAATAGATAAGACGGATTCAAGATATCAAACAGAGTATTATCAAATGAGAGCATCGTTTTTATTGCAATATCAGCCCGAGCTTCTGGGAGACTTAGCAGAGTTGCCAAAGTTGGAAAATCATGATGAGGAAAGTGTAAAAATATTTTTTCAACAATTAGAGCAAAGACAAAAAGCAGCGGAGGCTATTCCACAGACCGAGTTTGATATAGATATGCACATTTATGAGAAGAAGGATGACAAGCTTGAATCCCAAATAAGCATTGAAAAAACATATCAATACATCGGGGGATCTGCATCCGGCTCCAAAAGATCCATGAAAAAATATCGTGCACTTTATCGAAAAATCTATCGATATTATGGAGTTTCCCAGGAGGATATTGTCAATCATACAAAGAGGTATGATGAGGTGGTAAAAACATTGGCAAGTATATAAAATTTCAATTTTTCAGAGGTAGATAAAAATGGAAGTTTCTATAAGAAAATATAGACAAGATGATGTGAAAGAAATGGTTCGAATCTGGAACCAAGTTGTGGAAGAAGGTATTGCTTTTCCTCAGGAGGAACTCCTTGATGAAAATTTAGGAAAGATATTTTTTGATTCTCAGACATACTGTGGGGTAGCAGAGGATGCGGAAGGCAAAATATATGGATTGTATATTCTCCATCCCAATAATGTTGGCAGATGTGGTCATATATGTAATGCAAGTTATGCCGTTAGTTCAGAGTCCAGAGGACTGCACATAGGAGAAAAGCTTGTTAAGGATTGTCTCATACAGGGCAAAGAAAAAGGATTTAGAATTCTTCAGTTTAATGCGGTTGTAGCGACGAATGTTCATGCTCGTCATTTGTACGAGCGCCTTGGCTTTAAGCAGTTGGGAACAATTCCAAATGGATTCAGGATGAAGGATGGACATTATGAAGATATATGTCCATATTACCATGAACTATAGTCTCGCGGGATCGTTTATTCCAAAAACATCTCTGTAAGACCATCTATACCATATCTTGATATGATATCCTGCAACCCGGATTTTATCTCATCCCGGCTAAAATTATGTTCTTCCAAGAAGTCATCAGACTTATCGTTCAGATAAGAATAGAACAGCACGGCAATTTCTAAATTTCTGTTATCGCCATCCTCTGTTATGTCATATACTTGGTTTTCTGCGTCATCAATCCGGCCCTCATCAATCATGGCAAGGAGTGACGCCAAAGTCTGTTTATCTTCACTATCCCTCAGCAATTATGCCGAAGGCGAATCTGTATCAATATTGAATAACAGTTTCAGAAGAGTTCTTACCATTTCCTTTATAAGTCGCATAACATAATCCTGTTCAAACAATTCTGGTTCTCCTTTCTGCAATTTGTAAGGATGAAAGCATCAATAACTGTCTAATTATAACAAACATGCCGCCATTTTTCAGCAAGTATTCTCCAAAAAGCATTTGAATCCGTTCCCGCGGTCCATCCATTATATGTTATACTTTGATATATGATTTCGTAATGCAAGACAGATGTGTCTACTCCTTAAAATACGGCATTTCTCACTTTGTGTCGTTCAAAACGGGAGAAGTAAATGATACTCTGACGCTGAAAGGAGGCCGACTATGGACCAAATAAAAATGGGTTCTTTCTTGAAAGAATTAAGAAATGAAAAAGGTCTGACACAAGGACAGTTGGCAGAGCAACTAAATGTGTCAAATCGTTCTGTTTCCCGTTGGGAGACAGGAAGTACACTACCTGATATCAGTATTCTTGTAGAGTTAGCAGAGTTTTATGAGGTGGATATCAAGGAAATTATCGATGGAGAAAGGAAAAGTGAGACCATGAATGAAGAAATGAAAGATACTTTAGTAAAAGTAGCGGAGTATACCAATGAAGATAAGGAAATGCAATATTTTAAAATGCGAAAGATTATAGGAGGTATTCTGATGGGATTTGGAGCCTTCTTAATTATTTCCGCCCTGATGATTTTTCCCAGTGACAGTAGTTGGGGTTCTATCTATTCCATTATTGGGGCAATCATATTGTCAACGGGGCTATATCAGGTGATATGCAAAAATAAATATAAGATTATTTTTACAATAGGTTGCTTTTTTGTTTTATTTGGCGGTTTAATATTTGTGGATTACCTGGGGGTAAGAATCGGAAAACAGGTCCCAAGATTTGCCTATGAAAAAGAATGGGGAGAAGATGTTATTGTGTATAAAGCACCTTTTTATACGGTAATCAGGCATAACTACGATACGGAAAGTGAATATATTGAAGTGATTCACTAAGAGTATGTATGTTTCGTTTTTTAACTAAGGATAGCAAGGAGTCATGTCATGAGAATTATTATTTCACCGGCGAAAAAAATGAAAGAAAACGATGCGCTGCCATGGGAGGAACTTCCCATGTATTTGGAGGAAACCAAAAAAATTATGGCGTGGATGCAGAGCCTGAATCTGCAGGACGCCCAGGCATTGTGGCGCTGTAATGAAAAGCTGGCCCAGGAAAATTATGACCGATTTCAGAATATGGTTTTGGAGGGCAGACTGACTCCGGCAATCCTTTCCTATGAGGGAATTCAGTATCAGTACATGGCACCCTCGGTATTTGAAACGGAAATGCTCAGTTACATACAGGAGTATCTGAGAATTTTGTCCGGATTTTATGGTGTGTTAAAACCCATGGATGGCGTGACACCCTATCGGTTGGAGATGCAGGCGCAGACTGTGATGGAGGACAAAAAGGGGTTATATGAATTCTGGGGGAGCAAACTGTATGACGGGGTTGTGGATGATTCCCATGTCATTCTGAATCTGGCCTCAAAGGAATATTCCAAGTGTGTAGAGCCTTACCTGCAGCCGCAGGATCGTTTTGTCACCTGTGTGTTTGGAGAGGAAGTAAACGGGAAAGTGGTCCAAAAGGGAGTCTACGCCAAGATGGCCAGAGGCGAGATGGTCCGGTTTATGGCAGAGCATCGGATCCTGGAGCTGGAGGATGTGAAAGCATTTACCGGTTTGGGATATCAGTTTTGTGGGGAGTTGTCTAGCGAGGCGAAGTATGTGTTTTTAAAATAATAAAAAACTATTGACTCCTACGTTGCGTAATAGTTTAAAGTATGCTTATCGAGAGGAGGAAATGCCAATGATGACAGTAAATGAGGTAAGTAAGTTAACAGGAGTGAGTATACGCACACTGCAATATTACGATACCATCGGACTCTTAAAACCAAGTGAATATACAGAGTCAGGATACAGGCTGTATGACGATACAGCACTGGAAAGGCTGCAGCAAATAGAGCTTTTGAGTCTGAAGAAGGAGCATCTGGAAAATCTTATTAATTTCGCTCGTGGAATAAAATGGTTAGGAGTGAAACAGATGGATTTTACAGTATTTGATACGAAGAAAATTGATGAGTATTCCAAACGTGCAAAAGAGCAGTGGGGAAAAACACCAGAGTACAAGGAATTTGAGGAAAAAGCTAAGAACTGGACTGATGAGGAGCAGCAGGGAATGATGAACGACTTCATGCAGATTTTTGCGGAGTTTGGACAGATGATGACATTGGATCCGGCAGATGAGAAAGTGCAGCTTCAGGTAAAGAAATTGCAGAATTATATATCAGAACACTTCTACAGCTGCTCCAATGAGATTCTTGGTTGTCTGGGAAAAATGTATGCTGGGGGAGGGGAGTTCACAGAAAATATTGATAAAGTTGGTGGAAGTGGCACAGCAGTTTTTGCATCTAAAGCAATTGAGTTTTATTGTGAGTAGTAGAATTCAAGGGATATGTGAATAATCCGGTGTCTTGACATAGCCGTACGACGAAAAGTACAATGAAAGTACTATTTGAGGTCGTACGGCTATATTTTTGTTGGCGTTGGATTGCATTTGGATGAAAGTTAACAGGAGCGTGAGAACTTGATAACACCAAGAATTGAAACGAATCGATTATTACTTAGAGAAATACAAGAACCGGACTTGAATGACATTTTTGATTGTTGGATGCAAGACGAAGACGTGTCCAGGTATATGTGGTGGAAAGCCAGCAATGATATTGCCGAAGCACAGGAGTTTGTAAAGTTTGAACTGGGACAAATTGAGAGTAATAAATGGTATCGATGGATCATTGTTTTAAAAGAGACAGAAGAAATTATCGGCACCTGCTTGGTTTTCTATAATGAGGACGATAGAGAGAATCATTGGGACATCTCCTATAACCTGGGAAAGAAATATTGGGGGAATGGTTATATCACAGAAGCAATGAAGGGAGTTATGAAGTTTGCAGAGATAGAGCTTGGGATGAAGGAATGTATTACATCGTATGCAAAAGTAAACAGTAGTTCTGCAAAAGTGTTGCATAAGCTGGGCTTTGTGGACGAGGCTGAAATACCTTATGAATGCAGTGGCGGGGACATTCTGACGGTAGGGATGATGTGCCGGTATGTTGCAAAAAAGGATACATAAACTACGAAAGAATGTACTGTTTTAGAGTTGCAAATTCTTGAAGAATTATCGAAACAAGATAAAATGATATTTGTGGATACAAATATTCCAACAGATGTATTAGCCGAGATATCAGATATTGGTGGAAACATCATTTAAAATAATTTGAAGTAGTGGAGAAAAAATGCTTGAGACAGAACGTTTGATAATAAGAAATTTTATATCTGAGGATTCAGAAAAATGTTTCGAGAGTTGGGGAAAAGATAAAGATTTAGGTCAATATATCATTCCATATCCAATGAGTGATGTTTCTCAAATGGAATCCTTGGTAAGTTCTATGGAAAAAAATAAAAACGCCTGGGTATTAGAAGAAAAAGTAACAGGGAATCTAATTGGCTATATTACCGTTGATATTCCATACGATGTACTAAAGATAGGTGAACTTGGATATGTTATTGCAGAAAAATATCAGCATTGTGGATATGCCTATGAAGCACTTACTTGTGTCGTAAAAAAATATCTGTGTGAAGACGATTTATATTTGCTTGAAGCAAAGTATAACGAGAATAATATTGCTTCTGCCAAGTTGCTTCATAAGCTGGGCTTTCAAATAGAGGCTTCTTTGCGGGGACGAAGAATAAATCTCATTTCAGGGAAAAGAAATAATATGATAGTTTGTTCAATAACGAAGGGTGAAATGGAATTGAATTAGGAGAATATTATGGAATATAGAATAGCAACAGAAGAGGACATTGATATGCTTATGAATATTCGATTGGAAATGCTTCGGAAAGTAAATGAACTATCGGATACTTTTATTTTTTCAGATGAGCTTATTGCAAATAGTAAACGATATTTTCAGGTAGGTAATCAGACAACCAGTATTGCCTTGGAGAACGGTAAGGTGGTGGCATGTGCAAGCATGTCCTATATTGAAATAATGCCTACGTTTTCGCATCCAACAGGAAACAGAGCACATCTTATGAATGTTTATACAAATGCCGAATATCGCAGGCAAGGTATTGCGCGTAAGCTTGTACAGATGTTAATAGATGAGGCGAAAGAAAAGGGCGTTACAGAAATCAGTTTAGATGCTACAGATTCAGGAAGACCGCTTTATGAAGCTCTTGGATTTTGCGCATCGGATGAATGCATGGTAATGAATTTGGCGGGATAAAACATTTGCGTTTGGAAGGATGGTGTGACAGGCGCAAAAGACAATGACAAATTTGTATAGGAGACAATTTTATGGACACTACAAAAAAGTTTGATGAGCGAGCAAAGGACTATACAGTAAGCAGACCAAGTTATGCAATAGAGTTGATTGATTACTTGTATGACAATTATGACATCTCTAAATTATCCATCATTGCAGACATTGGTTCTGGCACAGGAAAATTTGCAAAGCATTTACTTGAAAGAGGTTGTGAGGTGTATTGTGTAGAACCTAATGAAGATATGCGAAGTGTTGCAGAAGGAGAACTGTGTGAATACATAAATTTCCATTCTGTACAGGGTGATGCTGAGAATACAACGCTTGAAGATAGATTTGTTGATTGTATTACAGTTGCACAGGCATTTCATTGGTTCGATGTTACTAAGTTCAGAAAAGAATGTTCCCGTATCATCAACGAAGGCGGAAAAGTATTCCTTATTTGGAATGTCAGAGATAATTCAGATTTAGTAAATCAAGAACTATATAAAATCTATTCTCGATATTGTCCCAACTTCAAAGGATTCAGCGGAGGGATAGTGCAAGATGACCAACGAATCAAAGAGTTCTTTGACGGAGAATATGATTATGTATCATTTGATAACCCCCTATATTTCGATAAAGAAAAGTTTATCGCAAGAAGTCTTTCAAGCTCCTACTCACTCAGAGATGGAGACAGTGAATATGAGGAGTATATTGAGTCTTTGAGTGCTATATTCAACAAATACTCTAATAATGGCACTGTAACGATTGGCAATCAGTCAGTTGCTTATATAGGTACAATCAGATAAATTGGGGGTTGTCGGCAAAATGTTTTTGCTGGTAGTTAGTATCGAATG
>JBJELW010000037.1:0-1807 GCA_051879315.1 Roseburia sp. | reverse complement strand
TGCCTCAAAGAAAAGCTATCTAAGAAACAAAACGATGTGAAATAGAGTAGTTGCGGTTAGTAGCAAAATAGTAGCAGAGCAAAAGAAAAAGTCCGGGAACGCCCTATTTATAAGGCTTCCCAGACTTGTGGCTACTATTCGAACTCAATCGTTCCCGGTGGCTTGCTGGTCAGATCGTACATGACGCGGTTGACCCCTTTCACCTCATTGATGATTCGGCTCATCACCTTCTGCAACACTTCGAATGGAATCTCGGCTGCTTCTGCGGTCATGAAGTCGATGGTGTTTACTGCCCGAAGGGCTACGGCATAGTCGTAGGTTCGCTCGTCACCCATAACGCCCACGGAACGCATGTTGGTCAGAGCTGCGAAATACTGGCCAATGCTCTTGTCCAGTCCGGCCTTGGCGATTTCTTCGCGGTAGATGGCATCGGCATCCTGCACGATTTTCACCTTCTCTGCAGTTACTTCGCCGATGATACGGATGCCCAGTCCCGGTCCCGGGAATGGCTGACGGAATACCAGTTTCTCCGGGATTCCCAGCTCTAATCCGGCCTTGCGGACCTCGTCCTTAAACAGGTTGCGCAGAGGCTCGATGATCTCCTTGAAATCTACATAATCCGGCAGTCCGCCTACGTTGTGGTGGGACTTGATCACTGCGGATTCTCCGCCCAGTCCGCTTTCGACTACGTCCGGATAGATGGTTCCCTGTACCAGGAAATCCACTGCACCGATTTTCTTTGCCTCTTCCTCAAATACACGGATAAATTCCTCGCCGATAATCTTTCTCTTTGCCTCCGGCTCGGTGACACCGGCCAGCTTCTTATAATAACGCTCCTGTGCATTGACACGGATAAAGTTCAGCTCGTAGGGTCCCTCCGGGCCAAACACTGCCTCCACTTCATCCCCTTCGTCCTTACGCAGAAGACCATGGTCTACAAACACACAGGTCAGCTGATTTCCCACCGCTTTGGATAAGAGAACTGCTGCCACGGAGGAGTCCACGCCGCCGGACAGAGCACACAGTACCTTACCGTTTCCTACCTTCTGACGGATCTCCTGGATGGACTGCTCCACAAAAGAATCCATGCGCCAGCTGCCGCTGCAGCCGCAGACACCACGGACGAAATTGTGTAGCATCTTGGTTCCTTCCTGGGTATGCAGCACTTCCGGATGGAACTGAATGGCGTAAAGATTTTTCCCCAGATTCTGGGCTGCTGCCACCGGACAGTCTGCTGTATGTGCCACAACATCAAATCCCTCTGCAACCTGTGAAATATAATCAAAATGGCTCATCCAGCAGATGGTTTTCTCAGACACATCTGTGAATAAAGGGGAAGTGGTATCCACCTGCACTTCTGTCTTACCATACTCTCGTACCGGAGCCTTCTCCACTTTGCCGCCCAGCACATGCATCATCAGCTGTGCGCCATAGCACAGGCCCAATACCGGAATGCCAAGTTCAAAAAGTTCCTTTTTATAGGTAGGTGCTCCCTCCTCGTAACAACTGTTGGGGCCGCCTGTCAAAATGATTCCCTTTGGATTCATGGCTTTGATCTGTTCCAAATCTGTGCGATAGGAATAGATTTCGCAGTACACATTGCATTCCCGCACGCGACGTGCCACCAGCTGGTTGTACTGTCCGCCAAAGTCAATGACAATTACCTTTTCCTGATCCATGAAAAGCTCTCCTCCTGATTTAGTCTGCCTGCAGATACCGGATCAACAGGTTTCCCCGCATCCTTTCTCCACATGTATGATATCTTCTCCCATTATAAATGAGTGTTTCCATAAAAACAAGACTGTAG
>JBJELW010000036.1:0-1842 GCA_051879315.1 Roseburia sp. | reverse complement strand
GTCAAACATTCGTTTGAAATTGGTATTGACATCGTGTTCTTGCCATGCTATAATTCGACACGAATTGAGAACTAAAGTTCCCACTCAGGATAGCATTTTAGTTCTCACTTGTCAAGGGCTGGTTTCATACCTGGATAGAGGGTGGTAATTCGCAGAGGACAATTCTTCATTGCGACATGAATTCTATGCTTCGATGGAGTGTATGCTGGATAGGTCTCTGGCGGGCACCCTGTTGCCGTGGGTGGTGATCCAGAGAACCGGCATGGAATTATTCTGGCAAAGAACTATGAGGCAAAGAATTTTGGCATACACACTTTTTGAGCGGTCCTACTCTTGGGACTATCCAATTCGTTCAGTAACGGTGAGAGCCATCGATCTGTATGCTGCTTCCGCCCCGGAGCAATTAGATATGTTTGGCAATATAGCCGTTGTTGATAAAAAAGAGCGTTTGGAATCCGTTGTGGAGGAGATTCACAGACGCTTTGGTAAAAACTCGATCCTGCCCGCAACGATAAGCCGGAATCTTCCAAAGCTGCCGACGGATCGGGAAGTGGAAATCAGAATGCCGACTGGCATGTTGAGTTAGGAGGTTACTATATGGTATCTGCATTGAGATTTCGGTCAAGGACAACTGCCCCGACCCAGATAAGCAATCGCTGTGGAAGTCTGTTTGTGATTTCCTCTGCGGATATTCATAATGGCGCTCATTTGCAGCAGGGCGTTTCCTTGGTGTTTGATGCTTCAAGACCTTTTCGGACTGGAAAGCTGTCCTGCTTTCTCAACCCCGACACCAAAGAGTTAGCTCTCCATCGGTACAAGCCCGAAGGGTATATCTACTCTGGCGGACTGATTGCCGCTGTTCAGCAAAATGGGAGGTAACATTCATGCAGGAACAGACATCCTGGCGTGTGGATGTTGGTGTTACGCTGAATGTTTCTCCAGAAGGAAATGTCCGGCCTCTGACAATCACTTTTGAGAATGGGAAAACCTATACAATCGACCGTCTCAAGGAAAGAAAGCGAGTAGCGGCAACCAAAGTCGGCGGAACAGGCATTCGGTATACTGTCGTCATACAAAGCCGTGAAACCTATCTATTTGAAGATGAAGGGAAATGGTTTGTGGAGGTAAAGAATTACGCCATCTGATTTTACCCAAAACAACAACTGAATATGTCATGATCCATGAGGTGACAGACATGTGTGGGTTAGCCACACGCGATTACGATGATTAAAGGAGCAACGAGTAATGGAGGATCATGAATGGGTGCCGTTTTCATGGCACTGCCCAAACTGTGGCAAAATCGTTACCGGTCTGAAAGATGAAGCCGGTACAATAAAGGTTACATGCAGACATTGCCAGATGGTAATGGTCAGAAAGCTAAAAAGCAGAAGACGGGATATCATTGAGTTATATCCGCCAAAGGGTACCGTACCTATGAGATACGCTTATGGAAGATAATTAGCAGACATATTGGCAGATGCGTTACTACAGGCTACCTCCTGTTATTTTGCAAGCAGCCCAGTTTCACAATTTAATACCAGATAAAGAAGGGATGGTCGGGGCATAGTTCCTTAGTAAATCCATCTCGCGGTCGTATCTGTTGACAACCG
Source organism: Roseburia sp. (assembly GCA_051879315.1). Lineage (GTDB taxonomy): Bacteria > Bacillota > Clostridia > Lachnospirales > Lachnospiraceae > Roseburia_C. The sequence continues at coordinate 232 of JBJELW010000036.1, read as the reverse complement.
GTAGGTAATCCAGAAATATTACATGTTGAAGCCACCGGCAAGAACAACACAGTAGCTATTGCTATTGTGTGTTCTTGCCGGTGGCTTTTGTTTATCTCATCACAATCAAAAATCTAAAGCCTGAGTGATCATCAGGGCAGAGGATACGGGAGAGCTTTTCCAAAACTGGAAATGCGGATTCAGTACCCTTCATTTGCTGCGCCCAAATGCAGCTATTGCGCCCTGACTCTCC
>JBJELW010000035.1:0-30196 GCA_051879315.1 Roseburia sp. | reverse complement strand
GAAACTCGTTTACAAAACGGGAATCTCGTTTTACATTCGAGCCCATCGAGCCAAAAGATGCGATTTTTTGTCGATTCGCGCCGTTTAAGTGTCGATTCGCGCCAGATATATTGAAAAACGCCAAAATATTGTTTATTGTAATAAGTTAGAGAAGTGTTTCATTCAAAGATATATTGCAAAATCGATATAGAGGAGGCTTTCATGAGAAAGAAATGGTTTAATCTGAAGAAAGGATTCAGTGTGGCAGCTCTGGTTCTGGCGACTGCAGGCATGATGATGTGTGCCACGACACAGGCAGCGGACATTGAAAAAACCAGAGGACGCGTGAATGTGGATCTGTCGGATTTTGTTCTGGTGCATACCACCACACCGGATAAAGATCAGAATACGGATAAATTTGGGCTTGTATCTCAAGACTCATCCAACAGCATGTATAAGCTGCACTACAAAAATTCTTTTACTGACAGAAATAATCTGGGTTGTACCTATCGAAGCGGTAAAACGTATGACATGACAGATGTGACAGGGATTGAGCTGTACGGAAAGTATGACACGGGTGGAACTGATTTATTATTATTATATGTAGATCCATCTCCCAGCACCAATTATGATACACTCGATAACACGACTTGGTGGGAAGATGTTCCGGAAGGAATAAGTGGAAAAGACGGTGTTAATGGAACCATTTGGCCGATGTTGAATTTCAAATGTAAAAAAAATGAAAGTGTCCGGCCTCAGAGTTGCGATATTACTCAAAGATATTCCGATGAATATGTGTTTGTGGGTTTGTCGAAAGACTGGTTTTGCCGCGATGCTGTGTTTTATATTGATAATGAGACCATTGTCGACGGAGGTTCACAGGGATGTGTTAATCTAATTTTAAAGAAGCATAACGTAGGGCTCCTTGCATCGGAGAAGCTTACCCATGTTGTGTATAATGAGACGACGGAAGCATCAACAGAAGAAACCTATGAAGCATTTAGTAATGTTAAGATTAGGATGGATGATGGAACTACATGTTCAACACCGGATAGTAATGGAAACGTTTATATGGGGGCAGTATACAGGGATGAACAAGTAACTCTCACATATTCACTGAAAGATGTACATGTCTGTGATCTGGATTCTTTCAAATTCTATAGTGATAAGAATAAGGAAAACCTCATATACGAAATGGATGTAACCGGCAAGGATAATGCGTGTACATTTACATTGACCAGCAGCATGATTCAGAAAATGGAAGAGAAAGCTGGCGCGTATAACCTGGGTGATTTTTATGTGGAGCCTGTTTTTCGCGCGAAAGAGGCAACGATAGATTTTTCTAATGTTGTAGTGGAATACGATGGTGTAAAAGTACGTTTGAGCAAAGAGAACGAGGATGGGTCAAAAGAATATATTCTCTATGAGACCGGTACCGATGCAGTAATCGGAACCTTTTATATGAATCAGGCAAAACGAGTGGGAGATGATATTACCATTGATTACGAGCCGAATGAAAACTATGACGGCGACTATATCTTCAGCTACTATGAGTATCGCATGTGTGAATCCAAAGAAAATGTAAATGTGGCAAGCCAGAATGTCACCACATATTCTGAGGATAAGATGGATTTGGTAGAGAACATTCCGTATGAAGGCAACTATTTCTGGGTACGTGCACATGTAAAGCTGAAGGCGGAAATAAAACTGGAGGATAAGGAGGTTACGTTTAACAGTAAGGAGGTTCATATCGATGAAGCCACTGTGACATGGCCGGAGGGTTACCAGAAACCAACAGGGAAGATCACCTATCATTATTATACAGATGCAGCGTGTGAATATGAAATGGCATCAGGGGAATATCCGGTGAATGCAGGAACTTATTATGTGAAGGCGACTCTGGGGGCGGACGATTATTATGAAGCAGCCCCCAGTAATACGGCGAAGCTTGTGATTAATAAGGCGACGCCGGATCTTTCGAATCTGAGGGGTGAATCGTCAATTATATATGGAGACTCTATTTCGGCTACCAACCCCACGGGAACTGCGAAAACAGTTACGGGTCAGACCATGGAGGGCGGTACCTTTACATGGGTATATCCGGACACCGAACCCACATCTGCCGGAACGGCAACTGCAGAAGTAAAATATACACCAAGCGAGTTCTGGGAGGAGAACTATACAACGGCCACCGGTACGGCAAGGATAACGGTGGATAAAGCCACACCAACGATCACGCTGCAGTCGAGTACAAAAGTCTTTGACGGTCAGCCACCGTCCAATATTCCGGTAACAGTAACCGGAGTGAATAATGAACCCACCGGCCAGAAGCTGGCTTATGAGTATTATAAAAAGGTGGGGGAACAGTATGTAAAGCTGCTTCAGGCACCGGTGGATGTTGGAACGTATTACGTGACTGTGTATACCACTTCTAACACTGCCAATTACAGCTATGCTGAAACTGACAAGCAAGAGGTTACGATACAGCAGAGAGTGTGTGATCTTATTCAGGTACCCATTGATACAACGGGAAATTCGGTAAATGTATATGTGACAAATACAGTGAGTGGCTATAAACCAGAGGGACAGATAAAACTGGAATTAACACCGAAGTCTGGTACGAATATTTGGGATTCCACCACAATGACAGCATACGTAAATGAAAATGAAGAGGGTCGATATTATGCTGCTTTCAACCTTGTGACTAAACCATCATCAGGATATTATTTAGATGCTAGTTACATACCGGGATCGTCTGATAATTATAAAATAAATCCTAATAGACTGGAAGCCTTCGGGAGTAGTGACTTAAATCATACGGATGTGGAATTGACTTACGAAGGAGCGTCGAAGGATATTACTGCCAAGGATACTCTTACAGCAATATCTTCTTGTGAGAATGTAAGCACTACATGGCTGAATCTGTCAAGTGTCAATGACGGGGATGTGGTTAATATTGTTGGAGACAACACTGATGAAACCATTACGGTGAAACCGGAAAATGCCGGAACAGAAACCTTAGTTGCCTATGTGACGGGTACGAGTGGAACTGGTACGAAATCCTGGTATCTTTTCTATGATATCACGGTAAAACCTGCAGATGTGACAGTATCCGTGAAGGATAAAACAGTGTCCTACTCAGGCCAGCCGGTGGTTGCAAATGCGGCAACAGTAACATACCAGGGATCAGATGTTGAGGTAACCGATGCTTTGCCGGTCACCTATACATATTACAGTACATGTGAGAACGGGAGCTTGTCCGGCGAGCTGGAGGAGCCACCTGTGAATGCAGGAACCTATTATGTTCAGGCAATGATTGAGGACCAAAGAAATTATTGTCAGTCCACTCCAAGTGTAAGTAAGCTGATTATTACTCAGATAGAGCCGACAATCACCCTCACAGATCAGACGGTAACTTATGACGGAAAGCCTCACGAGCCGGATTCGACAGTTGTAACAGGAATCGACGGAATTACTAAGGAATCGGAGGAAGCGTCTCAAATAGAAGATAAAGGCAGATTCCCGGCGGGAAGTGTTTCTTATAAGTTCGATTGTGATGCGCTTAACTATCACAGCAATGAGCCACCGGTGAATGCGGGAACATATACAGTCACCGAAATCTATATTTCCGGAGATTCGGATAACTATGCACAGTCTGTACGAAATCCGAAAACGGCAACGCTTACCATTGAGCCTGCAAAGTGTACGATTGAGTTAGACTCAATGGAAATAGTCTATAACGGTGAGCCGGCAGCACCGAATACATTGTATTTTACAGGTGTGGACGGAAAAAGAACAAAAACCTTGTTGAAAAAGGTAACAGGAAAAGATCTGTGGATAGACAAAGAAGGAAATACATACGTGCTTATGTATTTCCGATCCACGGATATGTTTTATTCTCCAACGGCGCCAAGTGATGCGGGGCTATACTATGTATATGCGGTTCGGTTAGAAGGCGGAAATTATAAGAGAGCACTCAGTAATCGCGCCACACTTTTAATCAAGCCGGCAGATATAGATGTAACCCTTCAGGATGCCACAAAAACATACACCGGTGATGCCATAGATATGGCAACCCTGGCTCCTGCCACAGTAACGAATCAAAACGGCGTGGGTATTACCGATGCAACGGTTACCTATCAGTATTATGCAGATGAAAATGCTTTCATTAAAATCGATGCGCCGGTAGACGCAGGGACGTATTACGTACAGGCATTTGTTAGAAATAATCAAAACTATCATGATGGGGAAAGCGGAGTGCAGAAGATTATCATTGAAAAAGCAACTCCGACTCTTTCCGGCTTGCAGGCGGAAGATATTATTTATGGAACAGAGCTTGGCGCTTCAGAGATTTCCGGAACGGCAACAGGGGTGAAAGGCGAAGTGCTGAATGGTAGGTTTGTATGGGCAGAGCCAATCAGTCATGAAAGACGTGACGTTGGTAGTTATGAGTTGTCAACGGTATTCATCCCTGATGAATCCGCTGCACGGAATTACACAGAGGCTGCTGGAAATGTGAACCTGAAGGTGAAACCATTTACACCGGTGATTCAGGGGAAAGACCAGGCAGAAGCATATAATGGTGAGGTGCAATCTCTGACCCCTGTAAGCATAACCGGTGCGACGGGTGTGCCTGCACCGGCAGGAGACGTTACCTATACATACTACAGCGACGAAAATTGTACAAGTCCGGTTACAGATTGTGAGAATGGTGTAGTAGATGCAGGAAACTACTATTGTAAAGTGGAGTTTGCGTCTGACACATCTAATTATACAGATGCATCTGCAATTTATAAATTGGAAATCGAGAAAGCGAATGGGGTTATCGCATTGGTTGTTCCGGGGTTTAGCGATGAATCGACAAGTGGAGAGGTACAGGTGAAAGGTGTTTTGGCAGGTGTTTTTGACGATCCTACTGGAACAGTAACGATCTATCAGAAGCTTCACGATGAAGAAGACAGTGCATACGTGCCGGTGGCAGAATATATTCAGATTGTTCAGCGGGATGGATACTTTGTATTCAGCGCAACGATTTCTCTGGAAAAAAAGATCTATGATTTCAAAGCAGTCTATAATGAGGGGACAAAGAGTAATTACAACATTGCGGACGGTAAACTGGAAGATGTAGACATGTCAAAGGAGTCACAGTATATTTACTTTGAAACAATGCTGATTACAAAAGAATATGGCTCAGAAGATTTCTGCCTGAAGGTTGTGGATGAGAATAATGGGCCGGGAGAAGTTGATTATTATTCGATAGAAGGAATTGGTAACTCCGATGCGATTAAAGTATCCCAGGAGGGTACGGTAGAGATTGAGGATACAGGAATAGCCTTTGTGATTGCTGAAAAAGCTGGCAATGAGAATTACAGAGCGGCTTATGCAATTGCAGTGATTCGGGTCACAAAGGCACCTGCTGACATCAGTCTGTCAGATAAGACGGTTACATATACCGGTCAGTCTGTAGCACTAGATGAAGCAGCCTTAACTTCTCATAACAAGCCCATAGCAGAAAATGAGGCGATTCCTGTGATTTATACATACCAGCATGTAGAAACGGGATACATTCTTGACAGAGAGCCGGTGGAAGCAGGCGAATATAAAGTCAGTGCATATAGTCTCCAGAATGATCATTATCAGTCGTCAGCAGAGAGTGCAGAAGCAACACTTACGATTGAAAAGGCAAAGGCAAAGATTGCACTGGAAGTTAATGAAGTAGATAAAGAGAATCAGACACTGGCATTACAGGGATATCTGCCGGGAGTATTTGATTATCCATCAGGAACAATCACTCTATACAGGAAGTTGAGTGGACAGACGGACGACCAATACGAAGTGGCAGCAGAGAATGTGGACATTGTAATGATTGAAAAAGGCAGCTACGGTTTCAGCGCAAAAATAGCGGTTGAACTTAATCAGACCTATGATTTTAAGGCCGTCTATAACGGAGATGACGTACTACAGAATTATCTCATCGCGGATGGTGAATTGACGCAAATAGATATAGGGGAAATCGTTGATGATGATGATGATTCGGATAATGGCGATGATCCGGGAGACAACGAAAAGGACGACCCAGGGAAGAGCGACGACGGCCAGAAGGACGACCCAGGGAAGAATGGCGACGGCCAAAAGGACGATCCGGGGCAGAACAACGACGCAGGACAGAATAATGGGGTGCAGGATGGCGATGGACAGAACAATGCTGCACAAAATGACAGCTTAGAAAAGGGTGAAAACAGTAATCAGGCAGTGGAAACAGGGGATGCAGGATCCGTAACCGAATATCTGCTTCTGTTACTTACAGCCATGGCAGCAATGGTAATAACCGGAAAACGTGCAAGGAGGTAAAGCTATGAAGAAACGGATCAGACGTTTCATTGCAGGGATTCTAGCCGGAATCATGGTAGTGACTATAATGCCGGAAGTGCCGGCAAAGGCCCAAGAATTTTATACAGAATCATATTCTTATGATCTGGATACTATGAAAACTCAGATACTGGAAAGTGAAGAAGCGAAGAATTACAGCAATGGTGCGGTAACTTTTCCGGGGTCAGCCACGTCTGTAAATGTGGGATCTGAGCTGGTTTATCATCTGTTTCGGCAGGGAAATACAGAGAAAGAACAGACTGTGACCATTATCACCCAGGATATTACGGCCGGTTATGGTGATGATTATGAGCTGGTGGTGGATGGAAAGGTCCTGGACGGGAAGGCCAATGTTCTTTTGAATGGAACCGGTGTTACATACGATGTATATCTAAATACGGATCCTTCCGGCAATACAGGAGAAAGTACGGTTGACGAAACGGGGAACGAAGATTCTGATCTGGCAGTTGATATGGATCAGGTAAAAGAAGATGCTTCCTGTACCTTTGATCTTACATTTGCGGAAGGGGAACAGGTAAAAGAAATTCGTGTCCGCGCAAAGATGCCGGAAAAAGCGGTGGGTAACAAAGAGTTTCAGTTTATCATCTGTGAATGTAAAGATGATCTGGAAACCGGCGAATATAATACATCTGTGGTTACACTTATTGAGACGAGAGAGACAGAAGACGCAGTGGTGTCTCTGGTGGAAGGTTCAGAAGAGGTGGAGGATGGATATGTAACTGTTCTGGTAGAAAGAACGGGAAATACCAATGGATACACGTCCTATGACCTGAAAGCGGAGGACGGGACAGCGGTGAATGGGGAGGATTATATTTTCAGCGGAACGGAGCTTCTCTTCTCACCGGGAGTATCTGTTCAGAGGGTACATATTCCGCTGGTATCAGCAGACAGTGAGGAAGAAAAGACATTTACGCTGAGGACAGAGAACTCGGAAGAGGAGATTACCTATACTACCACACTGGTTGGAGCGGCAGCGAGTTTCACGCAAACCAGAGGAGTAATTGATATTTCCATGGACGAATTTGTCAAAGGGTCATATACGAATCTGGTTGACGGCATAACCTTTCAATGTGAGGAGGATGAAAGTCGCTATAAATTTGGTTTTCATAGTATCATTGGAGCAGGATGTGAGAGAAATGCTTCGATCCGAACAGAATCAATGTATGATTTTACCGGTGTGGAGGCGGTGAAGTTTTCTGCAAGCTACGGAGTAGGAACCGTCGCGGGGGATCATCTGGATGTATATATATCCGATAAGGATTATGCATTGAATGAAGGGATGCTGGGTAATTTGTCTTCCATAGGCGCACGTTACGATGTCCTGGATCTGACAGGGCAGGGCATGCACAGATTCAGTGTCAGCAAAGAAGGAGAGCATTACCTTTATATGACGGCTGAGCAGCATGCCGGATCAGGTTGGATTTATTACTATCTGTACAATCAGGAGTTTGATGGCAAAGATGAAGGTCATGTTGCGTTAGAGTTGAAAGAATATACCCTTAAGTGTGTGTCTCCGGCAAGCCTTGGAAGCGATAAAGAGAAGGAAAGTGATGAAAGCGATAAAGAGTCGGAAAGTGATGAAAGCGATAAAGAGTCGGAAAGTGATGGAAGCGATAAAGAGCCGGAAAGTGATGAAAGCGATAAAGAGTCGGAAAGTGATGGAAGCGATCAAGTGCCGGCAGGTGATGTGAGGCTTACATTGTCAGCGGATCATTCCGTGACTGGCGAGAGCGTTTCAGCCTATCGGGGCGAATCGTTTCAGCTTTCATATACGCAAATGGATGAAGCTGCACATTTCGCGGGATATGAACTGGTGGACAGTAAATATAACAGCTATTACAAGCTGGAAACAGAATGCCCGACATTTACGCTTACTTCTGAAATTATTGAACAATATAGTAGTAAGTTTACAGATGATACAATTATTATCCGGCCCATATTTGAATATGATGAGGCTGAGGTAAAGGTTCTGAAACAAGATTTTGCAGCCATTGATGGGGTATCGCTCAGTGCAACAATTGATGAGGAAAAAGGAGAAGCTGTTTACAAGGATGGTACGGAGGAAATTGCTACTGTTAAATGGGACCCCTCTTATAAAATACATTCGGAACTGACATTTACAGTGGATGAAAATGAAAGTTATACGGGCGATTATCACTTTACTGCATTTAAAGTGGACTCAGGCAGCAGTTCTACTTCACCATTGACTAATCCGATCTATTACTCAGTTCCGTACAATGAATGGAGTATTACTCTTGAAGACGGGTATTATGAGATTACGCCGATTATCTCAAACAGAAAGTCGAGGCTGCTTTTAAATGTCACAGGGGCAACCCACGGAACCTTTGACGGGGAACCGGAAGACTCTACAGCAGATGAATATACGGTTGAGGACTATGACGGCCATTATAACGCAAATGATATTGTAATCTTTGCTGCCAAACCGGATGATGGATATCGTGCAAAATGGTCGTACCATGATGTGCAAACCGGTGAAACAAAGACCTATTACGGAAGTGTATTCTACTATCGGGTACAAGTGCCGATGCTCATGTCGGATAACTATGTGTCTCTGGAATTTGAAAAGTGTGATACGAAAAAACAATACAGCGTTGTTGCGGATGTATATATGCAGGGCGGAGATCTTCTGCATGAACCGTTGGCAGACTCGGATGTCTATTCTGCTTTTTTTGGAGCGCAGGTTTCATTGGAAGGCATAAAAAAGGAAAGTGCCGAGGATGGAAGTGCGGGCACATTTACTTTAAATGCACTTCCGGGTGAAACATATACCGCTTTAGTTATGGCAAATAACCGCCAGTATATTCAGGATGTAGTGATTCCCACCGGCGATACAACAAGTGTACGGCAGACAATGAAATTGTCCTATTATTATGAAGGTCCGAGAGTTACCGCGGTGCAGTATTACTCTTATGATGGTACCGTGCAGAATGGTGATGTCATTTATCTGTCAGACGAAGCGGATAGTGTGATTCTTGCGGCTGAAATTGATAAAGCCGGAGAGGAAGTAACGGATGTTATTTTTAAACTGAAGGATTCCAATGGTACCATAAAAGATGGCGGTGAAGTCACTGCAGAGAGAAATGGTTCTCAATATATCTGGTCGGCATCGCTTGGAATGATGGCAAATGAAGGGGATCAGATTTGGATCGAACTAGTGAAACGGGAAACTGACAGCGATGGCAAGGTAAAGTCTCAGATCAGCTATGGAGAAGTCAATACCGGCTATACCATTGTAATTCAAGATTTCACCGAGACTTATTATATTCCGGATACAGGTTTGGATGAGGATGTTTCGGATGTTCCGCTTTTTGGAAGTGTGTATCTTCTGCTTGGAGTGGGCGTGAAATTTCCTACATTTACTGTAAGTAAGAGCGGAGGCGTTACATATTTAACAATCGGTATGTCCGCAGGTGGATCGAAGCTGCTTCACAAGGATGGTGAGAAAGTCAACCCCTATTCATGGACAAGTTATAAGGAATCAATTGAGAAGGGAGTATCTGCCCTCTCAAACTGCTTGAAAGGTAATGTTGATCAGGCAAAACAGACGTTAAAAAAGAAGACCTTGAGCGTAAACTTTAATATATCTGCACAACTTGCGCTTTATAGTGTAGTAAATGAAGAAACACATAACAGTGAGCTAGTGGTTGTGGGTGCATGGCTGACCTTTGGAGTGAATGGATCCTTTACCTATAATTATCCATTTATTGTATATGTTGTTCCCTGTTTTGTCTGTTTGACAATCACGGGAAATTTTTCGGATACCATAGAGGTGTATGCCAGAGATCCGGAGGGCTATACAGCTCTTCAGGATATGCATGATCCCACGAAGTCTTCTTACAAGTCAGAAAATGATTTGAAGCTGGATTTGGGATTTTCCGGGAGCCTAGGCGTGGGCATCAATGGACTTGCGGATCTTGCAGGAGGAGCAACCGGAAAGTTCGCATTTGACTGGGTGGATTGGAACTACGGAGAAGTGGTATTTAGTGCCACGGCGGATCTGAAGCTGGACTTGTTGATTTTTGGAGGCAATGTTTCCTTCGACATTGTAGATCTAACTATTATAGATGAAAATCCTTACACACAGGAAAGTCTGCAAGCAGCTTCAGTGGATGAATCACAGCTTATGAATGAGGCACTGTCTGCTTTCAGTATGAGGCCGCTTGAATCATACAACCAGGAGGTCAATGTGTCGTCAGCAATGGTCCGTTCAAGTCTTCTTGCGGCCAGTCCAAGTTCGGATGTATTAATTTCGGATGCATATGAATTCTCGCAACCAAAGATGTATTCCATGGGAAATGATAAGTACATGATTATTGCTACCGTGGATGAACGGAATGTTAGCGGGACGGGGGCGACGGGAGAGACTCAGAGTTGTGCAGTCCTCGCGTGTGCAATTTATGACGCAGCTACAAACACCTATGAAACCGATGGACAGGGTTGCATTTTCCAGAGTCTGGAAGAAGCAAATAGTGGAAATGAACGGAGCATAAATTTCCATCCAAGCGTGACAGAGATTGGAGAAACCGGCAAATACCTGATTACATGGAACAGTATAGGATATGACGAGATTAGCAACCTGAATCTTATCAATGCAAGACCTGTTATAAAGGCTGCTGTGTACGACAGTGAATCTGAAAGTGTAGTGGCGCACAAAACGCTGGTTACAACAGGGAATAACAACAGCATGATGTCCAGTACCGTACTGGATACAGCGTATGATGAGGCGAATGAGGAAGTTGTTGTGCTCTACCGTGCATTGAATCTGGATGGCCTGAATGAGGACAGTAAACTGAGTGATTATATGCAGGCCGGAAGCATGCTGTTGTGTACAAGCGTTAAGATGGATCAGAATTCGGAGATATCCTTTAGTGAAAGTGTTCCCATTGTATCCGGTGGTGAGGAAGCTGGTGTTTATCATATGATCAAAACGGCTGATCTTGCTGTTATGGACGGCCAGCCAATGGTTGCTTACCAGATGACAATAGGAGAGCAGGCAAACTATCTCAGTACGGCTGAGGAGGGTAGTTCAAATCATATTTATGTTTCAAGTCTGAATCATAAAGAAGACGGTGGTTATACGCTCCAGAAAACAAAAGAGGTTACGGAAGGCATCAGCGACCAGTACCATGCACAGCCGCAGCTACTGTCTTATACCATGGATGGAGAGACCTATCATATACTCATGTGGAAAGTAGAAAATGGTATGGCCACCCTCAATCCGGTGGAGTTTATGAAGGATAGTTTCACTTTGGGAGCCGTAGACGAGAATAGTGCGGAGCAGACAGCACCAAGCTATAATGCCGCAGGAACGGCAACGATTGTCAATGAGCTTGCAGGCATCATGGGCGATTACCAGATTATTCAGGGAGCTGATGGAAAAGTATACAGTATATGGACCGAAGGCAACGGCGCAGGAACGGGAACGAAGGTTATGATGGCAGCCCTGGAAAAATTTTCAGATGGATGTGAGGACAAAACATCTGTAAGCTGGGGAACCGGAAGTGTTGTGTTGGAGACCACAGATAACAGTTATGTCCGTGCGATGTCACCATGTGTAGACAGTAATGGCAAATTGCACTTGTTGTATCGTGATACAAAGATTGGTGATAACGAAAGTAATAACTGCAATATTGTTTTGAAAACCATAAATCTGAACGGCTCACAACTGACTGTGGAAAATTATGCCCAGCTTTCAGATGAGGCATTGGCAGAGTATGAGAATTTAAGCAATCTGGAGTTATATGTTTCGGAGCTTTACCCGAGAGCAGGTGAGAAGCTTACCATTGTTGGGCGTGTAAAGAATTCCGGTGTGCAGGCAACGGAGGAGACAGAGCTTAAACTTTATGCAGATGGCATAGATACAGGTGAGAGAGTGACGATACCTGTCATGGCTTCCGGAATAGAAGATCAGTTTACATTTACTTATCAGGTTCCGGATGATTTCGATGGATCACCCATCGAATTCTCAGTACAAGGTGCAAATAATACGAAACTTGTGCAGAGTACATCATCAGGTGCATGCATGGAGGTATCAAATATCAAGTTTGACCAGCTCACCTATCTGGACGACGATGCCGATTCGGTAAGCTATAATGTGGTGGTGTCTGTTACAAATACCGGAAACGATGTGTCAGAAGCATCCACCTTTGTACTTTCTCATATAGAAAATGGCAAGGAGAATGGAGAAGAAGTTATAAAAGAAGTTGTATTTGGAAGTTGTGATGTACCGGTGGTGAGACCGGGTGAAGTAGAGCGGGTGTTATTCCAGGTAGATATTCCGAAAGAATATTTTGGAGAAAACATATTCCATCTGGCATCCGTTGCCGGGGCGATTTATTACAATTACGACCCGAACAATGTGGAAGGCCAGTCCATGCTAGAGGCGTTTACTGATTATGTGCAGGCAGAAGAGGCACCGGAAGTACAAACGGTAACACTGGCACAGAGTAAAAAAGTCGGTGTGGGTCAGAGCCTGAATCTGAAGGTTAATATAGCACCGGCCACGGCTAAGGAATTTGCGGGACTTACTTATGTAAGCTCTGAGCCTTCTATAGCTACGGTGGATGAGAATGGAATCATCACAGGTGTAAAAGAAGGAACCTGTAATGTTACCGTCACTACGAAGAATGGAATTCAAAAGACTACCACAATCCAGGTGACAAAGGATGCTGCGGCAGACGACGATGAAGAGTACAATCCGTCAGACAAATCCGGAGATGATACTGCAGATAATAAAGCGGATAATCGTGGCGTGCCCGATCAAAATGATCAGATGAATATCATCAAGACCGGCGATCACAGTCCGATCCTTCCACTGGCTATAGTACTGATTATATGCGGTGGAGTAATTGTTGGTATTGTGCTATCAAAGAGAAGGAAAAACAAATAATTCTTTTTGACTGTTATCATGAAGGAAGTGCTAATTGGAGGAAGATATTATGTCTGGTTTTTTGATTCAAGCGGTTATACTGCTGTTATTAATTGTTTTATTGGGATTTTTTAATGAGAAGGTTACAAAATTCCCGTATGAAATTTCATTGATGCTGTATTCGATCGTAATTGGAGCGGTAGTCCTGCTTTTGGTTTCCGCATTGAGAGACATGCCTGTGAGAGAATTGATCGAGAATCTGCAGGTATTTAATTTGGAAGCCTTTTTGATGGAGGGAGTTTTATGTTTTATGCTTTTTGCAGGCTCCTGTCATATGCGACTTTTGAATTTCAAAAAGCATGCCCGACCGATTACATTGCTTTCCATCGTTGCCACACTTTTGGGCGCGATATTTTACGGGATTCTGTTTTATGCAGGTGCGTCTCTTCTGGGGTTGCCGTTTAATTTTCCAACGTGCCTGATGTTCGGAAGCATCACAGCGCCGACAGACCCCATTGCCGCCACAAGTATCCTGAAAAAATTCAATCTTCCGAAAGATATCAGTTTCATTATGGAAGGAGAATCTCTTTTTAATGACGGTGTTGGTGTGGCGTTGTTTGTCTGCTTTTCCGGAATGGCGACGATGCAGGAAAATGGCAACTTCTTTGCCGTTATGGGGAAAGAGCTGTTTGGGGCAGTGTTAGTCGGAATCATGGTGACAGCGGTGTGTTTTCCGATTTTTGCGGCAACAAGGGAAGGAAACCGGCGGATTTTTGTCAGCCTTCTGGCGGTTTCTCTGGCTTATGTCCTTTGTGAACATTTTGAATTTTCCGGTGCCATCGCATCTGTGGTGTGTGGAATCTTATTTTCAGCGCTTCGTAATCGCAGAGAACAGAAAGGTAAACCACTGGATTTGCAGGAGTTTGATACGTTCTGGGAAATTCTGGATAACCTGCTGAATTCGATCCTGTATGTTATGATGGGATTGACATTTGTGCATATTCTGCAGATGCCGCAGGTGCTTTTGATATCCTGCATTGCGATAGTATTTAATCTGGTCGGCCGATTCTCAAGCGTGGGGCTGGCTACTGCATTTGCAGGAAAACTTCCCAACGGCTACGACAAACTCAGCTTTGTAAAGCTGCTTACATACGGCGGTCTGCGGGGAGGGTTAAGTATCGCGTTGGCAATGAGTACCAGAGAAATGGTAAGTGCAGAGACTTACAATATTATACTTGGGGGTACTTATGCAATCGTATTCTTTACAACAGTGGTACAGGGAATGACGATGAAACAGGTATATAAGAAAATTGAAAAGAAGGTTTCTGGCTTATTTACCAATGGAAAAACGGAGAGTGTATAACCTTCTCCGGGTTTGGCTTTACGGAAGAATTACATAAGGTTTACATGACTACGGTGTCTCCTTTTTTCGCGATGGATTATAGTAAAACTAATAAATCGTCTGGAAAAGGAGAACTCATATGCCGTCAACTTATGCACATTATCGGATGGGGCAGGAAGTGAGAAGTAGTCTTGATGAAGACGCAGGAAAAATAGTGGAAGAATATCCGGACTTGTTTTTGATTGGAAATCATGGTCCGGATATTCTATTTTATTATAAGCCGCTTTTTAGCAATAAGATCAATCAGATTGGATATGGGATGCATGAGAGAGCCGGAAAGGAATTTTTTGAGCATGCGGCTACAGTGATTAAGCGGCATCAGGGAAATGATGCATATCTGTCTTATGTATATGGTTTCATTTGTCATTTTGCTCTGGATGTGACCTGCCACGGGTATATCGATGAAAAAATAGCATCCAGTGGCATTAGCCACGCAGAGATAGAGGTGGAATTTGACCGGATGCTGATGGTAAAGGATGGATATGACCCTGTCCGGCACAGACTTACGGAGCACATTATACCGTCTGTGGATAACGCGGAGATAATCCGGGAATTTTTTCAAGAGACTGACAGCGAACAGATACGCAAAGCGCTGGAGGGCACAATAAAGTACAATAATTTGCTTGTTGCACCCTCGAAAGGAAAACGCTTTTTGATTAACTCGTTTTTGACTGTGACAGGTAACTATAAAGAATTACATGGACTGATGGTAAACTATCAGGCAAATCCTCACTGTGCAGATAGTACAGAGAAACTCTGGGCTCTCTATCAGGAGGCCAAGAAACTTGCTATCGTTTTGATTCATGAATATCAAGAGTATCTGGCAGGTCCAAGGGAATTAAATTCAATATACGATTATACGTTTAGTTCACAATTGACACAGGAAACGGAGAACAAAAATGCGGTTTAAATTAACAAGAGAAGAAAAAAACTGGATATTATATGATGTGGGTAATTCTGCCTTTACCCTTCTCGTCTCCACCATAATGCCTATTTACTTTAACTATCTGGCAGAAAATGCGGGACTATCTGATGTGGAATATATGGCATTCTGGGGGTATGCGGCATCTATTGCAACATTGATTGTGGCATTGATGGGGCCTATATGTGGTACTTTGGCAGATACGAAGGGGTATAAAAAACCGATTTTTACCATTTCACTCGTCATTGGTGCGGTGGCCTGTGTCAGCCTGGGATTGGCAAAAAACTGGCTGTTGTTTCTGATCATTTACATTATCGCTAAAATTGGATATTCGGGAAGTTTGATTTTTTATGATTCCATGCTTTCTGATGTCACAAACACAGAGCGGATGGATAATGTGTCGTCCCAGGGATATGCGTGGGGATATATTGGCAGTTGCGTTCCTTTTATCGTTTCCCTAATAATTGTTCTTAGTTCCGGTAACATTGGAATCACTATGGAAACGGCCATGGCGATCGCTTTTGTAATCACGGCGGCATGGTGGCTTGGAATGACTATTCCGCTGCTTAAAACATATCGGCAGAAATACTATGTGGAAAAGCAGCCCCATGCGATAAGGGAGAGCTTTGTAAGGCTTGGAACCACTTTTAAAAATGTTAGAAAAGAGAAAAAGGTATTTCTGTTTTTGCTGGCATTCTTTTTCTATATTGATGGGGTCTACACCATCATTGATATGGCAACGGCTTACGGTTCGGTGCTTGGATTGAACAGTACCGGTCTTTTGTTGGCACTACTGGTCACTCAGATAGTGGCGTTTCCTTTTGCCATTCTGTTTGGCAGGCTGGCACAAAAGTTTGCAGCTGAGAAGATGATTATGGTATGCATTGCGGCATATTTTGGCATTGCAGTCTTTGCAGTGTTTCTTACCACGCAGCTGCAGTTCTGGATTCTGGCCATTTTTGTGGGAATGTTCCAGGGAGGTATCCAGGCGTTATCCCGCTCATACTTTGCGAAAATTATTCCGGCCAATCAGTCGGGAGAATATTTTGGACTAATGGATATTTGCGGTAAAGGAGCTTCCTTTGTGGGAACCGCTGTTGTCAGTATGGTTTCCCAACTGACCGGCGACATTAGCAAGGGAGTGGGAATGATTTCCCTGATGTTCGCGATAGGAATCCTACTGTTCGGATATGCCGTTAAGGTAGAGAAGGCCGGCGCCGGTAAGAGTGTGAGAGGCAGCATCAGCAAGAGCGTTCTTTAAATTGAATCTATCCCCTTAATGTGGTACAATTACTATGAGTTAGTGAGAAACACGTAGTATTGCATTTGGTGGGGGGATTCATAGATGATCGAAAAGAAGTGTGGGGAGAAGGATAACTCCAGGGTCTCAGCATTCATAGATGCTATGGATCGGATTTTTGATAAATCTTTTGTGTGGGTTACTGATGTTAAGGAGCATCAGTCCTGGTGCTCAGCATCCACGATGGAGTATTTCGGATTGTCCGGACAAAACCATCAGAACTTTGAGCACATGATAACGGAGTGGGTGCACCCTCAGGATAAGCTGGAGTATCAGGAAGGAATAGAGAGTCTGTTACAGGGAAGGAAGTTAGCTTCTGATCTGCTGATCCACATACGGGGAAAAGATGGGATTTATTCCCTGTTCAGCATTCACAAAAGAACCATCAGCGACGAGGCGGGTCAGCCGGAGTATCTGGTGTTCGCCATCAAAAACGAGAGTATCATGCCGGAGATCGATGCACAGACGGATCTTTATACTTATGCCAAGTATGTGGAGCATTTGGAAAAAATAATGGTTGAGGAAGAGAGGATTGCAATCCTGCAGATTAAGGTGGAGGGATTTAACACTTTTAATTTGATTTATGGTCTGGATTATTCCAATGAGCTGCTGCATGCCATTGCATGGCGTTTTATCTACATGATGGACCAGAACAAGTCAGTTTATCATTTAGAGGGCGAGTGCTTTGTGTTTATATTGAAGAAAATGGGGCGTGAGGAACTCATCGCGTTCGAGCAGCAGGTGCGGAGTGCGCTGGAAGAGGGAATTTTGGTGGCAGGGAAAAAGACTCCTCTAAAGATGGGCGCAGGTGCGATTCTTCTGGAGCACTATCAGGGAGATTCCTCCTCTGTGCGAGGTCAGGTTTCCTATGCGATGGATTATTCTGTACATAAACAACAGGGTCAGCTGGTGATCTTTAACGATAAGGTGCAGACCTCCCGGGGCGTAGAC
The DNA here is from genome assembly GCA_051879315.1 of Roseburia sp. Lineage (GTDB taxonomy): Bacteria > Bacillota > Clostridia > Lachnospirales > Lachnospiraceae > Roseburia_C. The sequence goes on along the minus strand of JBJELW010000035.1, from coordinate 12,363 downwards.
TTGGCACTGATGAAGGTGATACATCAGTCTGTTCAAAATAAATGTGAAGGCTTTTATGTGGAATATCAACCCATCGTGAATGCGGACAATGGAGCTGTGGTTGGAGCAGAAGCACTGTTGCGATGGAGCCGGGAACCCTATGGAAAGGTTCCGCCGGGGATGTTCATAGAATGGATGGAGACAGATCCCAGTATGTACGATTTGGGAAACTTTGTTCTGCGGACAGCTTTGCGGGAGACGAAAAATCTGCTCACATTGAAACCGGACTTTTTTGTAAATGTGAATCTGTCAGTCCGTCAGTTGGAACGCCCGGAATTTCGCGGAGAATTGACAAATATCCTTGCGGAAGCTGATTTTCCCGCAGAGCATTTATGCTTAGAACTGACAGAGCGTTGTAAAGATTTTCCTTTGGAAAAACTCCGCCAGGAAGTGGAATATTTCCAAAGCTGCGGAATCCGGGTTGCCATGGATGATTATGGAACAGGAAGTGCGTCATCCAATATTGTTATGAATATCCCCATGGACGAAATAAAAATCGACATGAGTTTCATCCGGAATATTATGGATAATCCCAAAAACCAGGAGATGGTTCGTTCCATCCTTTATTTTGCTGGAAAATCCAACATGACCACCTGCCTGGAAGGAGTGGAGAATGAGGAGCTGCAGAATTACCTGCGGAATTACAATGCCACCTGGTTCCAGGGATACTATTATTCCAGACCGCTGCCTGTCCATTTACTGGAGGATATGGTAAAGGGACAGGTTACCGGGATCGAAGAGGGAAAATAGTGGCAGGACAGCCATAATTCTCCACTCTAGTTGAGAAAAAAACTCATATAGGCGAAAAATGAAAAAATATTCTTGCCAACTAAGAGAGACTATGATATCTTGCTTAAGACGAGCGATGTTGAAGAACATGTAAGACCAGTTCTAAAACATCGTTTTCTTTTTGTTAGAGGTTAGGATATTCTAACAAAAATTAGCCTAATGATATTTGCGGGTAAGGAGGGATTCATATCAGAAAGTATCTTTCAACAACGATTTTGGCAGTGTCGTTGATTATTTTGTCGGTCTGCTCGCTCTTTATCGGTGTTTTAGACGTTAATGTGCAAGGGCTTTTAGCAGGTGATGTTCACCAATGGGAGGTGTTTTTTATCTCCCGGCTTCCCCGTCTGCTGGCTATTTTGTGCACTGGCTTTGGCATGAGTATTGCAGGACTGATCATGCAGCAGCTCTGCATGAATAAGTTTGTGTCACCCACGACAGGAGCAACGATTTCGTCTGCTCAGTTCGGAATTTTGCTGGCCTTGCTGTTTATGTCATCTGCCAATTTGTGGGGACTGATTATCTTTTCTTTCATCACAGCCATAGCAGGAACCTTGATTTTTGTCTGGTTCATTCAGCGGATTCAGTTTAAGGATACGGTTATGGTTCCGCTGGTGGGAATTATGTTTGGCAATGTGATCAATGGCTGCATCAATTTCCTGGCATATAAGTTTGACATGACGCAGTCTATATCCGCATGGCTGGTGGGACATTTCTCGTCCATCATACGGGGAAATTACGAGATTGTTTACCTTGTGCTGCCGCTAATCATCCTGGCCTTCGTGTTTGCCAATCATTTTAATATTGTGGGCATGGGAGAGGAATTTTCTAAAAATCTCGGCGTTCATTATAATCTGATTTTGACCATGGGACTATGCATTGCGGCAATGATCACTGCTTCCGTTGTTGTGGTAGTGGGTTCTATTTCCTACATAGGTCTGATTGTTCCCAATCTGGTGGCCATGTTCAAGGGGGATAAGATCCGGGGAACCATCATTGATACTGCTCTGTTTGGCGGGATTTTTGTTCTGGTGTGCGACATGATCGGGAGGGTGGTGATTGCACCTTATGAACTCCCTATTGAACTGATCATTGGTATCGTAGGCAGTATTGTTTTTATCGGTCTGCTTTTGTACCGGTTAAGTCACGGGCGTAAATCGGTTGGAATTGTTAAAAAAGAAAGAGCGGAAGGCACTGCTTTATCAGGAGGTGCGGAAAAATGAAACAGGAGGTTTTGAAAGGTTCCAGTCATTCCAATACAAAAAAATTTATTATCCTGACTGTCATTGTGCTACTTGCAATAGCCGGATATATGCTGGTTGAAGTTCGTTTTGATAATCCGAATCTGTTTCGCTATGCAATGAAAATACGGATCCCTAAGCTGATTGTCATGTTGATCGTTGCCTTTGCCATCGGTGCAGCGTCCCTGATATTTCAGTCCATTATCAATAACACCATTGTGACACCCTGTCTGCTAGGTATGAACTCTTTATATACACTGATACATACCGCTGTTTATTTTTTTGCAGGAGCCACAAGTGTTCTGGCCAATAATTCCAACCTGTCCTTTGCGGTGGACCTGATTCTGATGGGGGTCATTGCAACGGTGATTTACAGCTATCTGTTCAAAAAGACAAAACATAATGTGCTGTATGTATTGCTCATTGGAACAGTGCTGACATCACTTTTTTCCAGCGTTCAGACCACATTGGCCCGAATTATGGATCCCAATGAATATGAAACGCTGTTAAGCACGCTGGTGGCAAGTTTCAGCAATGTCAATACGGAGATCATCCTGTTTTCCATCCTGGTCCTGGCAGTGGTGAGTTTTGCTTTGAGAAAAGAACTGAGGATGCTGGATGTTCTGACCCTGGGAAAAAATCAGGCTATCAATCTTGGCGTGGATTATGACAGATGCATCCGCCGGCTGCTGTTGGGAGTCACGCTGTATATTGCAGTGGCTACGGCTATGGTGGGCCCCATATCATTTATTGGTCTGATCATTGCAAATTTGTCCAGACAGCTGCTTCGGACTTATCGACATTCGCAGCTTGTACTTGGCTCCGTGCTGTTTGGCATGATTGTTTTGATCGGGGGACAGCTCATTGTGGAACATGTATTCAGTTACACAATACCAATCAGTGTATTTATCAGTTTGGGTGGGGGTATTTATTTTCTATATCTATTGCTTAGAAAGGTAGTGTAAAGTCAATTATGAAAAAGGAACCGGCACAAGGGCTCCGTCACCTACGGTGACACCTCGTGCCAAATAAGAGGGTATAAAAATGATCGTAGAAAAATTAATGAAAAAGTATGATGGAAAAACTGTTGTGGATCAGGTGAGCTTTGAGATTCCCAAAGGGAAGGTGATTTCGCTGATTGGACCAAACGGAGCGGGAAAATCCACCGTTATGGGGATTATATCCCGGTTGATTGCCAGAGATGATGGAAACGTAAAATTTGAGGGCACGGATATAGCCAAGTGGAAAAGCAAAGAGTTGTCGAAACGGTTGGCCATTTTAACCCAGAGTAATAATGTTCAGATGAAACTGACTGTCCGTGAACTGATTGCTTTTGGCAGATTTCCCTATTCCGGCGGACGGCTGACGGAGGAGGATAATGCCATCATAGACAAAGCCATTGAATATATGGAGCTGGGAGAGTTTGAGAATCGGTTTATTGATGAACTGTCCGGCGGCCAGCGACAGAGGGCATACATTGCAATGGTCATTGCTCAGGATACGGAATATGTGCTTTTGGATGAACCCACAAATAATCTGGATATCTATCATGCCACCAATATGATGAAAATCGTTCGTCGCCTTTGTGATGAGCTGGGTAAGACGGTAATTCTGGTTTTGCATGAGATAAATTATGCAGCATTCTATTCGGATTATATATGTGCGTTTAAGAATGGAAAAATTGCAAAATTCGGAACTGTTAAGGAGGTGATGACCAAAGAGACGCTATCAGAGATCTATAACGTTGATTTTGAGATCATGGAGATTCAGGGAAAACCTTTATCCATTTACTATTAATGTTTATAAGGTCAGTACCATATTAATTAGGTTTAAAAGGAGAAAAATATGAAAAAATTTGTATCAATTGTTTTAACACTTATTATGATGATGTCCCTTGTTGCATGTGGAAATAGTGAAGATTCTGCCACAGTCGATGCCGCAGATGTGGGCACTGCTGCATCACAGACTGCAGAGGACAGTCAGGACGAAACCGAAAAACCGGAAAACATTACCGTTACCTGCCTGGATGGCAATGGAGAAACTGTGGAGGTTACAGTTCCTTACGATCCCCAGCGCGTGGCGGTCATTGACTTCGCATCTCTGGATATTCTGGATAATCTGGGACTTGGTGACAGAGTAGTAGGCTCAGTCAATGTGACTTTAGATTATATATCATCCTATAACGATAATGAAAACGTTGCAAATCTCGGTACCATCAAGGAACCGGATATGGAAGCGATTATGGAGTGCGAGCCGGAGATTATATTCATGGCAGGCCGTGCGTCCGATTATTATGATGATCTGGCCGAAATAGCACCGGTGGTTCGTCTGACCACGGATTCTGAACTTGGGCTTGTGGAAAGTGTAAGACAGAATGGAAAGACCATTGCGTCCATCTTCGGCCTTGAGGATCAGGTTGACGAGAAGCTGGCTGCTTTCGATGAGCGTATTGCGGCTTTGGGCAGTGTAGCAGAGGGAAAGACAGCCCTTGTTGGTATGTTCAGCGGTGGCAGTCTGAGCCTTTTGGGAAACGATGGACGCTGCTCCATCATTGGAACGGAGATTGGATTTGAGAATATCGGTATCAGTGAGGATACCGCAACGGCCACACATGGAAATGAGGTTTCCTATGAGTTTATTTTAGATGCCAACCCGGATTACATGTTTATAATGAACAGAGATGCAGCCATTGGAGCAGATGGTGCGGATCTGGCACAGGATGTGATTGAGAATGAACTGGTCACGCAGACAGATACCTACAAAAATGGAAATATCATTTATCTGAAGAATTCAGGAGTATGGTATACCGCGGAGGGCGGAATCACTGCTCTGGACATTATGTTGCAGGATCTGGAGACGGTCTTGCTGGGGGAGTCATAAATATTTGAAAATAAGAAAGGGCTTTCTGTGACAACGGAAGGTCCTTTTTTATAGTTTACATTTTTGTACATAGTCTTGTATAATAAAGTGATGATTGTTAAAATAGTAGTTAGAACAAATATGTAGTGCATATTGGGCTTGGAGCAGTTGTGTAAGGGGGAATACGATGCTTCACTATTTTGTTCAATTAAATTATGCAGCGGTTATGCTGCTGGTATGTCTTTTGATTTTTGTGAATACCAGCCACATTTGTGGAAAACGGGTTGCCCGTATGTTTACATGGGCAATTTTAATGGTGTTTGCTCTGGTGGTGGTGGATAGTATCGAGTATTGGTGTGCCACGCTGGATCATCCCACACAACTTAGGATTCTCATGTCAGCCATTGGTTATAGTCTGCGTCCTGCTATTATTTTTCTGTTGATATCTTTTGTATGGAACAAGAAAAGAAAGTGGCTGTACTGGTGGGCTGTTCCGTTGGTGTTGAATACGTTCATTGCATTTTCGGCATTTTTTACGGGCGTGGCATATTCCTATGATGATACCAATGCATTTGTGCGGGGACCGCTGGGATATTTCGCGTTTGTTACCAGTGGGCTCTATCTTGTGGTGATGATGGTCGTTGCCACTCGATTATACAAAAGCGGAGGGAAATTAGAATCCCTGATTACTGTTGTGGCTACCGTGTTGACCACGCTGTCTGTGGGTCTGGAGTCTGTAGCAGGGTACGATGGGTTGATCAACCTGTCCGGCAGTGTGCTGCTGGTGTTCTATTATATCTATCTGGTGGCTCAGCAATTTAAGCGTGACGCATTGACAGGGGCCTTAAATAGCAGAAGTTTTTATTCGGATGCAGAAATCCGGGCGAAAGATATCACTGCAGTGATTTCCTTTGATCTAAATAATCTAAAGAAGATTAATGACTCTCAGGGACATGCTCAGGGAGATATTGCCATCCGTGCCGTGACCCAGGCCATTGATGCAGCACTGGGGAACGGATGCTATCTGTATCGTACAGGTGGAGACGAGTTTACCGTGTTATGTTTTGACTGTACGGAACAGAAGGTGACAGAAACTGTGGCACAGATAGAGAAAAACATCGAGGAGACGACCTATACCTGTGCGGTGGGCGTAGCTTTCTATCATGCAGGGGATTCTTTTGGACAGATATGCCGTCTGGCGGATCAGGCCATGTATGAAAACAAGCGAATGTTAAAGAAAACTCCCGAGCGGTGACTGCTGCCCGGGAGTTTGTTGCGAAAAAGGGAGAGAATATGCTGCAGATCTATGGAATGGATATTCGAATCATTTTGAATATAGAAGAGTGGAAGCCATTTCTGTCTGAAATGCGGTTTGCACAGCTGCAGAGACTTAAGCAAAGTGCTGACCGAAGGCGGTGTGTTGGGGCCGGTTTACTGGAGTGGTATGGTATGAAATGCTTTTGCCGGGAACAGGTTCCTCCTGTGACCGCCGTTGGGGAAAAAGGGAAGCCTTATTTTCCGGAGTTTCCCGGATTGCAGTACAACCTGTCCCATAGTGGAGATTTCGTGGTGGCAGCCTTCTCAGAGGAACCGGTAGGGATTGATATTGCAGAGCGCAGGGTGTGTAAGGATTCGTTGATCCGGCGTTGCCTGACAGAGGCGGAGACCAGGTGGCTGAATGGGCAGGAGGACCGGGATGAGGCCTTTTGCCGATTATGGGCAGGAAAAGAAAGTTTTGTGAAGTGGACCGGAGATGGGCTTAGAAAAGACCTTCGTCAAGTGGAGATTACCCTGGACGGAGCTTTTTTTGCGCAGGATCTGATGCCGATGGAAATGCCCATCGGTCACGGGGCTGCTACGGACGGGGCGTATCTGAAGGAATGGAGAGAGCCCCGGGGATATTCCGTGTGTGTGTGTTGTGGAAATGTGAAGCAATTGGAGAATCTACGGGAGATACATTGGATAACCAGCCAGGAATTGAATGATTTGAAAAAACATGATGGGATGTATAGAAAGGAAAGATCACGATGAAACGATACGAAACAGTAATCTTTGATTTGGACGGAACATTACTGGATACGCTGGATGATCTGATGGATGCGGTGAATTACAGCTTGAAACAGTGTGGAATGCCCATGCGCAGCCGGGAGGAAATACGGCAGTTTGTGGGAAACGGCATACAGCTTTTGATGGAACGGTCAGTTCCAGGGGGGAAAGACAATCCCCGGTTTGAACAGTCATTTGCACTTTTTAAAGAATACTATGGTGTCCATTGCAATGATAAAACCTGTCTTTATCCGGGAGTGGGGGAGCTGCTGGAGGAATTGAAGCGTCGGGGAATGCGGCTTGCCATTGTATCTAATAAGGCAGATTTCGCGGTGAAGGAATTAAAAGACATTTATTTTGGAGAAGTGGTGGATGTTGCTATGGGGGAAAGGGAAGATGTAAAAAGAAAGCCGGCTCCCGATATGGTGCAATGTGTGCAGAGGGAGTTGGATGTGCCGAAGGAGACCTGCATTTATGTGGGTGATTCGGATGTGGATATTGAAACGGCACACAATGCAGGAATCCCGTGCATCAGCGTAACCTGGGGCTTTCGTGACCGGGAATTTCTGACGGCCCATGGTGCCACAGCTTTTGCGCAGGATACACGGGAATTATTGGAACAGCTCCTCGGTTAAAACATCAGAGGTCTCCCTGAAAACGTCCGGAAGCCCCACAGGGGAGCACCAGACCATTGCTGCTGACCGGAAGTCCTATTTCGTCGGAAATCACGTGGCCGGGAAAAGACTTAAGCTCCGTGCCGATCAGATAGGATAGGACTGCAGGCTGCAAGCCGGTGGTGTAGGAGTTGATCAGGAAGAACAGAGGCTTATCCACCAGCAACTTTGCGCAAAGTTTCACCAGGGGATGAATGGAATCCTCGATTTTCCAAATCTCGCCTTTGGGTCCGCGCCCATAGGAGGGAGGATCCATGATAATGGCATCGTAATGGTTGCCACGGCGGATTTCCCGCTCCACAAATTTTACACAGTCATCCACGATCCAGCGGATAGGAGCCTCCCCCAGACCGGAAGAAACGGCGTTTTCCTTGGCCCAGGTCACCATACCCTTGGAGGCATCCACGTGGGTTACGGAGGCACCGGCAGCTGCGGCAGCCAGGGTGGCTCCGCCGGTATAGGCAAAAAGGTTCAGTACTTTTACAGGACGATTGGCCTTGCGGATCAGGTCGGAGAACCAGTCCCAGTTGGAGGCCTGTTCCGGGAAAAGACCTGTATGCTTAAAGCTGAAAGGTTTCAAGTTGAAGGTGAGATTTCCGTAGTGGATCTGCCATTGCTCCGGCAGATGGAAAAACTCCCACTCGCCACCGCCCTTCTTACTGCGGTGATAGTGCCCGTTTGGCTGATGCCAGCCGGGTTCTTTTTTTGGTGTATCCCAGATCACCTGTGGATCCGGACGCACAAGGATATATTTTCCCCAGCGCTCCAGCTTTTCTCCTTTTGAACAATCAATCACTTCGTAATCTTTCCATTGGTTGGCAAGCCACATACTGACATCCTCCTTGGTTGCATCCATTAGATGGTATCTATTATTCTATAATAGGTAATGATTTAAACTTATAATATCTTTGAACGTGTTTCTTCCATATTATATAAGCAGAAAAAAGACCCGTCAACAGATGAAATGAAAAACCCGGATGGTCAGTGCCTCAAAAACGCACTTTACAATCGGGGAAACAATTGTTATCCTAATAGGGACTTTGTGATTTTAAAGGAAAAGATACGATAGGAGGAAAAAGATTGGATTCAAATGTAATCTGGATTCTTGTGGCGTTTGTACTGTACATGGCAATGATGGTAATAATCGGCGCAAGATACATGAAAAAAACAAGCAACTCTGAGGATTATTTTCTGGGAGGAAGAGGACTGAGTGGCTGGGTGGCTGCCCTGTCAGCGCAGGCATCAGATATGAGCGGCTGGCTTTTGATGGGATTGCCCGGAACATTATATGCGGCAGGAACGGGACAGGCATGGATTGCCATCGGCCTGTTTATCGGAACTGTGTGTAACTGGATTTTTATATCAAACCGATTGCGCCGCTATACCATTCGGGCAAATAATTCTCTGACACTGCCGGAGTATTTTAAAAACCGGTTTCATGACGAAAAGGGAAGCCTGCTTTTGATTTCCTCTGTCGTAATTGTTATATTCTTTCTGGTCTATACAGCTTCTGCGCTGGCAGCAGGCGGGAAACTGTTCCAGATGGTGATCGGTATTGACTACAAGATTGCCTTGACCATTGGTGCGGTAATTATTTTGTTGTATACCTTTATGGGCGGCTTTATGGCGGTTTGCGTTACAGACTTTATTCAGGGCACACTGATGTTGGTTGCATTGCTGGTGGTGCCGCTGATGGCATACATGATGGTCAGCCGGAGCGGAAATATCACCGAGATCCTGAATCTCAGCGGCGTGGCAGGTGGCAGTGACGTGTATTTGAGCCTGTGGTATAACGGTGGAGAGAAATACCGTGCCATCGATATTATCTCGCAGTTGGCATGGGGCCTGGGATATTGTGGGATGCCCCATATCCTCACACGTTTTATGGCAGTGAAAAACCAGAAGGAGTTAAATAAGTCCAAAGGAATTGCTATCATCTGGGTGGCATTATCTCTGTTTTTTGCATGTATTATCGGAATTGTGGGCCGTGCATACCTGTACCCCACCATGTTGGGAACGGAGGGAGAGTATTCCACAGAACATGTATTTATTGCCATGATCAAGCAGCTTTTTACGGTGGATTATAAATGGCCGCTTTTGGCGGGAATTTTCCTGTGTGGAATCCTGGCAGCCATCATGTCTACTGCAGATTCCCAGCTTTTGGTAACAGCATCTGCGGTATCCGAAGATATTTACCAGGGAGTGATCAACAAAAAGGCAGACGATAAAAAGGTGCTTCGTATCAGCCGTATCACGGTAATCGTGGTGGCTGTGCTGGCTTACCTGATTGCATTAAATCCTGACAGTTCCATCATGGGACTGGTGTCCGATGCATGGGCAGGATTCGGATCCGCATTCGGACCGCTTGTGGTATTGTCATTGTTTTGGAAGCGAACCAACAAGCCGGGAGCTGTGGCGGGTATTATTTCAGGCGCCCTCACTGTATTGATCTGGGATTATCTTCCGCTGGTATCCGGCGCAACACCGGCAGAGGCTACAGGAATTTACTCTTTGCTGGTAGGCTTTGTTGTCAGCCTTATTGCTATCGTGACAGTGACTCTCTGCACCAAGGCTCCGGATGAGAGCATCCGCAAGGAGTTCGAGGAAGTGGCGGACAAGAATATCGAGATGTAAAATTGTATGCGAAAAAAAACATTTTTTTTGAAAAACCTCTTGCAATTGGCAGAACCATCATGTATACTACTACTTGCTGTGACATTGATAGCGTAGAAGCGTGAGGTTGCTGCCCGTTGTGGCAGGTTTTCCGTGGAGCGAATGTCATGTTAGGAAACTGGCGACAAGTCACTGTATCACATATCGTCTACAACGAATAAGTAGAAACAACGTGTGAGATCCTACGGGACACACACGGAAAAGTGTACAGTCACCGCTTGTCGTACTGAAATTTTAAGTGCGAAAAGGAGGCGACTTTTTTTATGGCAAGTCAAGTAATGAGAATCACATTGAAGGCTTATGATCACGAGTTAGTAGATTCATCAGCAAAAAAAATCATCGAGACTGTAAAAAAGAACGGATCACAGGTGAGTGGACCAGTACCACTTCCCACTAAGAAAGAGGTTGTTACCATTCTTAGAGCTGTACACAAGTACAAGGATTCCAGAGAGCAGTTCGAGCAGAGAACTCATAAGAGACTTATTGATATCATTGCTCCGACACAGAAAACTGTTGATGCATTGTCCAGACTGGAAATGCCTGCAGGTGTCTACATCGATATCAAAATGAAATAAAGTCAAAAGGCAAGAAATCCTGATGGCCGAAAGGTCTTCTAGGATGAACGGGGGATCCCGTTCCGCTGTAGAAAAAACAGGAGGAAAGATTAAATGAAGAAAGCAATTTTAGCAACAAAAGTCGGAATGACTCAAATCTTCAATGCAGACGGTGTATTAGTGCCGGTTACTGTATTACAGGCTGGACCTTGTGTTGTTACACAGATCAAAACTGTTGAGAACGATGGTTACAGCGCAGTGCAGGTTGGTTTTGTTGACAAGAAAGAAAAGGTTGTGAACAAAGACGCCAGCGGCAAGAAGGAAATCAGAAACAGACATGGCGTAAACAAGGCTGAGATGGGACATTTCAAGAAAGCCGGCGTGTCAGGTAAGAGATTTGTAAGAGAATTCAAGTTTGAAAATGCTGCAGATTACAATCTGGCAGACGAGATTAAGGCAGATATCTTTGCAGAGGGCGATCGTGTAGATGCTACTGCAATTTCAAAGGGAAAAGGATTCCAGGGCGCTATTAAGAGACTTGGTCAGCACAGAGGACCTATGGCTCACGGTTCTAAGTTCCATCGCCATCAGGGTTCCAACGGTTCTTGTTCAACACCTAGCCGTGTATTCAAGGGCAAAGGAATGCCGGGTCACATGGGAAGCGTTAAGATTACAACTCAGAATCTTGAGGTGGTAAGAGTTGACGCAGAGAACAATCTGCTTTTGGTTAAGGGTGCCGTACCGGGACCGAAGAAAGCTTTAGTAACTATTAAAGAGACTGTGAAAGCAGCTAAATAGTGCGAAAGGAAGAAAGGAGGATTACACAGATGGCTAAAGTATCTGTTTATAATATGGAAGGCAATGAAGTAGGCAGCTTGGATTTAAACGATGCAGTGTTCGGTGTTGAAGTAAATGAGCACCTGGTACACATGGCAGTTGTTCAGCAGCTTGCAAATAATCGTCAGGGAACACAGAAAGCAAAGACACGTTCTGAAGTATCCGGCGGTGGAAGAAAACCTTGGAGACAGAAGGGAACTGGTCATGCAAGACAGGGCTCTACCAGATCTCCTCAGTGGACAGGCGGCGGAGTTGTATTTGCTCCGGTACCGAGAGATTATTCTTTCAAGTTAAATAAGAAGGAGAAGAGAGCAGCATTAAAATCTGCTTTGACTTCAAAAGTAAATGACAGCAAGTTTGTTGTCGTTGACGAGCTTAAGTTGGATGAGATCAAGACAAAGAAGTTTGCAGAGATCCTGAAGAACTTAAACGTTGAGAAGGCGTTGGTTGTACTGGATGATATGGATGTAAATGTAATTAAGTCCGCAGCAAACATTGCAACTGTTAAGACAACTCAGACAAGCGAAATCAATGTATTTGATGTTCTGAAATATGACAAGGTTGTTGCTACAAAGGCAGCAGTTGAGAAAATCGAGGAGGTGTATGCATAATGGCAAACGTACAGTATTATGATGTAATCCTCAAACCAGTAGT
>JBJELW010000034.1:0-7038 GCA_051879315.1 Roseburia sp. | reverse complement strand
CTCTTTCCTCATTCACCAGTTTTACCACCTGCTCTGCGTAGGAAAGTGTCTCCTGATCCGGCACACTGTTTTCCGGTACACTGATTTCGGGTTCCTGGGTGTCAGGGCTTTCCGCAACCGGCGGAGCCGACGTTTCCGGTGAATTTGGCATATTCGGCAATTCCGGCATTTCCGGTTTCTCTACGCCTGGACAAGAACTCAAATCGTTTCCAAGGGAACTGCAAATTCCATTTAAGATCTGGGCTAAGCTTTCACATCCCTGGCCAACATACACCTTATAGCACTTATTCGAAACAATCTGCGAAGTTTTCACCTCTGCTGCCTGGGAAATCACGGGTGTGCTTCCTGCCACCACTGTTGCTGATAATAATGCCATTGATAATAGTATTTTTTTCTTCATTGTTTCCTCCTCAAATGTTACATATTTATTACAAACCTTATACTATCACGTAACATTTAGGAATACTACCGGCAAATCCTGGCACTACTTCCTCCCTTTGGGAGACGAACCATATCTGGACTAATGTTTTACTCCGCGTCGTTATACTGTGAAAACGGTGTCAGTTCGATTCCTTCTACCTGACTTTCCAGCTCTGTCTCTATTCCCCAGAACTCTTCGTCCGTCACATCCAGTTCTTCAGAAACAGACGTATCCCAATCTCCGGATGTGTTATGATAAAAGCCTATCTCCGTGAAACTCTCATCTTTTTCATAGGTAAAGTAGTAATCATTACAAATCAGTGACGTTCCATCCGGGGAAATCGTATAGGTTCCGAAGATGGAATACATGGCTCCGCCGGAGCCATAATAGTAAAATTCCCCGTCTCCCATGTACTGGTAACTGTTTCTGGCCCAGCCTTCAAATATGAGACAGGGCTCTCCATCTACGATTGTATATCCCGCATAAATGCTGTTACCCGGTCCATACAAATTCTCCACTTCTCCGATCAAAAGCTCCGGGATGCCGTCACCACTAACATCCTGTATGGTATAACCCACACTGCTCAGTGCCTCACTGCTTTCCATGCCTGCGATAGCCTCCATTACACCGATTTCGCCTTCCGCCGGGTCATAGTCTTCTTCACCGTTTGTAATAAAATCATACAAACGATTTAATATATTACCATAGACTTCTGCAGCGTGGCCTTCCGCCGTTTCCTGTTCCTCAGTTTCTTCTTCCTGTGTTGTTTCGGTCTCTGTTGCTACCGGATTTTCTGTGTCCTCCTGAATCACTGCTTCCTGGGGCGCAGGATCCGTCCCCAAATCCTCTTCTCTTTCGCCACATCCGGAAACTGTCATCAACAATACGGCTGACAGCACCCCTAAAACTAATCTCTTATATTCCATATTTTTCCTCCACAAATTTTTTTATTTTCCGCATATACTGTTATCAAGGAGGTAATCAGTATGCTTGCCTGGATTCTTTTCCTGATTCAAACATTAAAAAAACTCAATAGTTACTGATTCGTTGCTGTAAATAAGTATCTCTTTTTCTGTGCCGCCGAATCATCATCTTCTGTTTCACTATTTTGGGGCGATAAATAGTTTTCTGCATAATACCCGGTTCCACTTCCTCCATATTGGAATACCAATCCATCGTAAGAGGCAGGATGATGAACTGTAACTGTGACTGTGACAACTCCTTCATCGCTTACCGTCTGATCAAAAAGAGCAGTAAAATCGAGCATGGCACCATCACTATCCCGCATTTGCATATCCTGTGACATATCAAAGTCACCACATGGCTCAGACCCCATAAGAACAACAAACAATCCTTTTCCGGTATATCGGTCAAATACCACCACATTCCAACAAACCGTTCCTGCATATACGAACTCAGCAATGGTATCCGAATAACCATCTTCGACAGACTTGGCCGTTTTGACTGTTACCTCTGTCGGAATAATGACGTCTTCCCCGCTACCTTCAGATGATGTGTAAGCAATATTCACAGTCCCCTGAGGAGTGATCACGAATTCGTCATCTTCTTGTTCCATATCTTCCTGAGAACCAAAAGGCACGAATATCTGGATCTGCTCGATGGCGGAGTCCTTTATGGCCATACCCACCTCATTCCAGTCTACCCCCTGTTTACTCAAAAGAATCATCAGACGTGCAATCGCCGTCAACGCTGCACACACCCAAAATATATTGACAGTTTTCTTCATCACTTTCCCCCTTTTTCTCTTGACACGAGATGTCACCGCAGATAACGTACATATCCCCATCTTTACAGATCTGAATCTGCTTTCCGTCCTTGATCAGGTACGCTTCACCATACAAGGTTTCCACTCCATTTTCAGAAATAATAAAGCTGCCGTCATTCAAGGCAATAAATTCTCTCCCTACACTATCCGCAAAAGTAATATCTTCGATGACCCGGAATCCATCCAGGATATCTGTCCTTACACTCTGAAAATGAGGAATCATCATGCATTTGGTAAGTCCCAACCCGGAGAGGAATCTCTCATACTGCGGATCAACGGCCTCACCCTCCAGTTCCGGCTGCGCATAGACTGTGTCGGCGCTGTTCATGGATCCCGCACTCAAGGCCAGAATCAGACCATCAAAATCTGCCAATCGCTTTTTCAGCTGGATTTTGTGGAAGAAGCGATTCTGCGTCGGCACATGTCCGCCAGCCAGCAAAACCACATCATATTCCTTGAGATTTTCTGCAATCTCTGCATTTCTATCATCACACATTTCAAAAGATGCCGCCTTCAATCCACTCATTGCAAACGCTTCCTTAAAGCAATACAACATGCCGTCATTCTGTTCGAATTCCTCCGGCCCCGCACAGATAATAAGGACCTTGGAATCCTTCTTCCAGTAGCTTTTTATTTTATCTGTGAGTCCATTGTCGCTTAATAAACATGTGGGGGCTCTTTTTCCATCCACTATTTCAGAACCACCTAAGGAACTTGTAAGTATTGCAATCATTTTTTTCTCCTCCTACATATATTTACCTAGATAAACCAAATTTTAACCAATGCCTCATTCAACAGCCCGTCTCTTCTCCACACCTCTCATATGTCTCATGTAAACGATAAACATGGTTCCTCCCGTGAAAAGCCAGGATGCCACATATACATTCATCAGCCATTCATAGGTGGGAAACCACCGGAATACCGTCACAAGCCAGATCACCCGGAACACCACGGTTCCCAAGATGGTCAAAATTGCCGGTTCCAAAGATCTGCCCATGCCCCGCAATGCTGCGCTTTCCACTTCATAGGTAGCGGTGAGCCCTTCCAGGGAACATATATGATGCATGCGGATCAGACCGTAAACTGCCACTATCTCGCTGGTGGTGTAAATGCTTACGAAAAAATCATCCCAAACCATAAAAATGATGCTCAGAATCTCTGTAAAACAGATGCCAAACAGCATACTCAGCCAGAATATTTTTTTGCATCTCTTAATATTCCCCGCTCCGTAATTCTGACTTGTAAAAGTAACCGTTGCCTGAGCAAACGCATTGGCAATGGAGTATGTAAAACATTCGAAATTCACTGCCAGGGAGGATCCGGCGATGGCATACTCACCAAAAGAATTGATACCGCTCTGTATGAATACGTTAGATATGGAAAAAATTGCTCCCTGAATTCCGGAGGGAATACCAATCCGAAGGATTTTCACCAGGTCATTTTTTTCTATCTTCATTCTGCCGAAACGAAAGGCAAATTCATCCTCTCTGTGATGGAGATAAACGATTACCAACACCGCGCTGAGTATGTTGGCGATTACAGTTGCGACAGCCACACCTGCCACACCCAGACGAAAACAGATCACCAGCATCAGATTCAGTGCCACATTCACCACACCTGTCAAAATAAGATAATACATGGGTCTTCTCGTATCTCCAAAACTTCTCAGTACCGCAGCTCCAAAATTATAAATCACCATGAACGGTATGCCCACATAATAAATCCGAATATATAAAAGTGCCTGACCCAACACGCTCTCCGGGGTACCGGAAATTTTCAGAATAATCTCTGCCGACAACCATCCAATACACATAAGCAGTATGCCCAGTGCCACTCCGAATGTCAGAATGGTATGCAGCATATCGTTGATGTGTTCCCGTTTTTTCTGTCCAATCAGGTTCGCCAGCACTGCGTTAGGTCCCACAGAGAGACCTACGATCAAATTGATAAAAATGCCTACCAGTGCCACACAGCTTCCCACTGCTGCCAGGGCATTATCTCCTGCAAATCTTCCTACAACAGCCACATCTGCCGAATTAAACAGCTGCTGCAAGATACTGCTGAATGCCAATGGAAGGGCAAAGAGGATTAATTTCCCCGCCAATCCTCCATTTAGCATGTCCATTTCTTTCGATTTTGTTGCTTTCACTACTATACTTCCTTTTTTCTGTATGATCTGTTTTATCTGATTTTTCTATCTGGCTACCGTCCTCAAAGGTCGCTTCGCGCTGCTTTGAGGGCATGCCTCAGGGCATTCATCATATTTCTATTCAAAACAGCCCTCAGGACTCCGTCGCCTCTTCGTCAGGCCCTCAAAGGTCGCTCCGCGCTGCTTTGAGGACAAGCCTCAGGGCATATTATACCATAGATTTTGCTTGGCAAAAATAAACTTATACTTTTTTCTGCATATCATAAATAAAAAAAGGAGAATGCCTTATGTCTGATAATTTTAGCAATCGCCGAAACTGGTGGTGCCCAATATGTCCTTCATGCTGTGACCGGGACGACCGATGGGAAAATCGCAGAGATGACCGTCGCGATGACAGACGGGATGACCGGCGGGATGACAGACGAGACGATATGGACCGCCGCGACCGGGATGACCGCAGAAACGATATGGACCGACGCGACCGGGATGACCGCAGAAACGATATGGACCGACGCGACCGGGATGACCGCCGTCGTTATTAATAGAAATACGGGTTACTTTTTACACAACGGCTAAACACTCGCTGTGTGGCCGTGTAAGAAAGCAGCCCCTGATCAAAATATAAAAAAGGAGTTATTTCATTATGGGTATGCCATGTATTAAGTGCACAAACATTGATAAATGCTGTGCTGCTTCCGACCTTCTCCAGTCCATTGCCCTGGAGGAAACCGCAATTTCCCACATCTTAAATGCTGAGGGAGAAAAACTGCAAAAGGCTGTATGCATTAGCTGTGATAAAGAGGATTTGCTTGAAATCAACAAATCTGTGGAGAACATGGTAGATAAAATCACCAGTCTTGAGATCGTGCTGAAATCCAAACTGGATGTCATCGCGCCAATCCTTGAGGACTGCAAAAAGAAACCGTCAAAAAAACCTGAAGAAAAGTAATTTTATCTGATTTGCAAATAGCGGAAACCTTACCAATAGGTTTCCGCTATTTTAGATCCAATGAAATTGCCGAAGCAGCTCCCAATCAGCTACCGGTATGATCCATATAATATTGAAATGCTTTTGCGATAAAATCGCAGCTTCCGGCGCCTTGTTTTGTATCAAAAATTCTCTTGAAGTAATCATTGGAATAGGTATCAATGATGATCTTGCAGTAATTGTCATCGTCTCCCGTCAGTTGGGAAGGATCGTTTCCGTGTGCGAAGGCAATCTGCTCCCGAACCATATTCTGTATGATATCAGAAGCGACATCTTCTTCCCTGTGGGCAGCCAATTTTACAAACATATCTTTCGCTTTCATTTCTTCCGGGATTTTGGCTAATTGCTTTTCCATAATCTCAGAGAAATGTTCCAGATTATCTTTCATGGCTTCGGTGTATTTTTCGATGCTGCCATACTGCTGAATCGCCAGTCGGGCCACATGTTCCTCATCATCCTTTATTTTTCCGATGAACATATCGAAATTCTCAATGCTGCCCCAGTGCTCTACCACCTGTTCTGACTGCTTGGATTTAAACTCCTCCAAAGCACTGATATAATCGGATAGGTCAAATTCTTTGAAACTCATACATTGCTCTCCTTTTTCCAGTCGTTCAAGAAGCTGAATCAAAGCATCTATCCGATTCCGTTTCATCAGGAACAGTTCCTTTTGTTTTTTTAACGCCGCAATTCTGTCAAAATCCGGGTTCACTAAAATCTCCTTGATTTCTTTTAGCGGAAAACCCAGTTCCTTAAAAAACAGAATTTGCTGCAATGTCTGTAGTGCGTCATCATCATACAGCCGATAACCGGATGAGGTATGCTCACTGGGCTTTAGCAGCCCTATCTCATCGTAGTATTGCAATGTTCGTATGCTGACGCCTGTTAATTTTGCAACCTGACTGATACTTTTCATTGTCAACAGCTCCTCTCCATAGCGGGTGCAAGCGAAAATAATCGGCCAATGTCTGCTGCTTCCCCATGAGAAAAGCATACACTATCACGTTGCGTGAGAGTCAAGAGGGATTAAAAAACTAATTTATGTATTTTCAGAGTTTCCATATTTTCACTGGAATTTATAATTGCATTTCCAATTCCAGACATTTCCAATCTTCACCTAACACATGATATATTTCCGGGGCATCCACCATAATGTCTTTAAAACCGACCGCTTTATAACAATGATACGCGGACTGGTTGTTCTCAAAAACGCCCAATGAAACTTTTTTTGCCCCATATATTTCGATTGCGTATTTGATTCCCAACTGAAGCATTCTTTTTCCGTAACCCTTACCACGCTTTTCAGAATCTACAATTACAAAACCGAATCGTAATTCATCGAAGGATTCACTCGGTTTACGCATAGTAAAAAATCCTATTATTTCATTGTCATCTATTGCCGTAAATGCCATACGGTCAGACACGGCACTAAACTGTTCCTTTGTAAGCGAATATTCTCCTAAAACACCAGCTGTCCACTTATAAAAAGCCCTTTCATCTTTACTCCACGACATAATTGTGTCGGCATCACTTGATTGATATGGTCTTAATCTTAACATGTTTCTTACCTACTTTCGTAATTTTCTGAGAAATAGCTCATCACAATCAATTCTACAAATTGGGGTTGTGGGGGCGTTGAGCTGGGAATTGTTGGGGGCAAATTTTGGTTATAGGAGATTCCCTGAGGTGCAGCT
>JBJELW010000033.1:0-30954 GCA_051879315.1 Roseburia sp. | reverse complement strand
CTACATTCGATACTAACTACCAGCAAAAACATTTTGCCGACAACCCCCAATTTGTCCTTATTGCAACTTACTTATTTCTTCTTCCAAATTGAATGGTTTTCCATTCAAATCTGTTATCATACTCTTTTCCTGATCCGTTAAATTTTTAATATAAATACAGTATTCATTCGGATATCCACCTACAAATTGCATTTTCGGCATAGATATCTGAGAGGCTTTTGTAATAAATAGACATGGTCCTCCAAAATACTTTGTTAACGTAAGCACTTGTCCATTATATAAAACATCTTTCCCTTGCATTTCCTGCTCTCCCTTTTTGAATAACCCCTATCTATTATTTAAACTCCTCACTGGATATGGCATAATAGATTTGTCATGAAGCCCTCACAAAGCAGTGTATTACAAGTGCAGCACGCGATCTCTGATCTCCTGGGTTCTGCCCTGATTCCAGAACTGGGTGCCTATGTATCCACAGGTCCTTCTAGCCACAAACATCTGATTCTGATCCCGGTTTCCGCAGTTGGGGCATTCCCAAACCAGCTTTCCGGCATCATCCGTCACGATCTTGATCTCGCCGTCGTATCCACAGCATTCGCAATAATCGCTCTTGGTATTCAGCTCTGCATACACAATGTTATCATAGATAAACCGCATAACGGAAATCACTGCATCCAGATTATTCTGCAGATTGGGCACCTCCACATAGCTGATGGCTCCACCCGGAGACAGCTTCTGGAATTCCGATTCCAACTTCAGCTTGCTAAAGGCATCAATGGGCTCCGTCACATGCACATGATAGCTGTTAGTAATATAGTTTTTATCTGTTACGCCGGGAATAATTCCGAAACGTTTCTGCAGACATTTTGCAAATTTATAGGTGGTGGATTCCATGGGTGTTCCATATACAGAGTAGCCAATATTCTCCGCCTCTCTCCACTCCTTACATTTATCATTTAATTTCTGCATCACGGCCAGTCCAAACTTCCGTCCCTCTTCCGAGGTATGGGTCTGACCAATCATGCGGACACACATCTCGCACAATCCCGCATATCCCAAGGAAATGGTGGAATACCCGCCATATAACAGCTTATCAATCTTCTCTCCCTTTTCCAACCGGGCCAATGCTCCGTGCTGCCACAAAATGGGGGCCACATCAGAAACGGTGCCCAACAAACGCTCATGCCGGCAACGCAGTGCCCGGTGGCAAAGTTCCAGCCGCTCATCCAAAATCTCCCAGAATTTATCCATATCTCCATCAGAAGAGCAGGCCACATCCACCAGGTTGATGGTGACTACACCCTGATTAAAACGCCCGTAATATTTGCGACTTCCGTCAGGATTGCGCTGTCCATCCTCTGAAGTAGGGAACGAACGGCATCCCATACAGGGATAAACATCCCCGTTTTTCAGTTCCCGCATGACCTTTGCGGAAATATAATCCGGCACCATCCGCTTAGCGGTACACTTTGCCGCCAGCTCCGTCAGATACCAGTAAGGAGAATCCTCTGTGATATTATCCTCGTCCAAAACATAGATCAGCTTGGGGAATGCAGGAGTGATCCATACACCCTTTTCATTTTTCACTCCCTGGATTCGCTGCCTTAACACTTCCTCGATCACCATGGCCAGATCTTCCCGAAGCTGTCCCTCCGGCACTTCATCCAAATACATAAACATGGTAACAAAGGGGGCCTGACCATTACAGGTCATCAACGTGATCAGCTGATACTGAATGGTCTGGATTCCGCTCTTGATCTCTGTCTTGAGACGCATTTCTGTCACCTTATTGATGATTTCCTCATCCAAGGACTCTCCACACGCTTTACGCTCCTCTATGACCTGACCCCGAATTTTCTGGCGACTCACGTCCACAAAGGGTGCCAGATGCGACAGGGTAAAGGTCTGTCCGCCGTACTGATTGCTTGCCACCTGAGCCACAATCTGTGTGGTAACATTACATGCCGTAAAAAAGCTGTGGGGCTTATCAATCTGGGTCTCACTGATCACTGTACCGTTCTGCAACATATCCTCCAGGTTCACCAGATCGCAGTTATGCTCCTTCTGTGCAAAATAATCCGAATCATGGAAGTGAATAATCCCGGCTTCATGAGCCTCCACCACTTCCTCCGGAAGCAGCACACGCTTGGAAAGGTCTTTGCTGACCTCACCGGCCATATAATCACGCTGGGTAGAGTTAATCACCGGATTTTTGTTGGAATTTTCCTGATTAATCTCCTCATTCAGATTCTCAATCAAGGTCAGGATACCATTATCAGTGGTGTTTGACTTCCGGTTCAGCTCTCTCTTATAGCGGTAACGCACATATTTTTGTGCAACCTCATACCCTCGCATCTCCATGATGCCGGTCTCCACCATATCCTGAATATCCTCCACATGCACCGCATGAGGAGTCTGTCTCACCTGGGCTGCAATTTTATCTGCCACAGCCTGAATCTGATATTCATTCATCTGATGCAGTGGATCAATGCTGTCGTTGGCAGCCTTGATGGCATTTACGATCTTTGTCAGATCAAAATCCACCTCCACACCATTTCTTTTAATTACATTCGTTTTTACCTCTGTATCCATAATTCCCTCCAAGATAATCCCGGCCGCCGCAGCTTTTCCGGCGGGTCCTTCTCCCCCATTACTATCTTTCTGTGTTTTGTGCATTTTTCTATATCTTGTATTTATATTTTACAAAAAGCACAATATATCGCAGAGAGATTATAGCACATTCAAAAAAAAAGGAAAAGGTCTTTCCCTCATTTTCATAAAAATCGTGAAATTATACAACGAAGTAACGCATCCAAACCCCAAACATAAGATGATCCGACTCGTCACATCTGCATGAACGAATCGGATCATCTTACTTTTTCGGAATCTGTTGGGTGATACAATGAATATTTCCGCCTCCCACTAAAATATCACGGGCATAAATAGGAAAAATCTCCCGATCCGGGAAACACTCTTTCAGAATCTGCACCGCCACTTTATCATGCTCATCCCCAAATTGAGGCAGCAGCACCGCACCATTGGAGATATAAAAATTGACATAGCTGGCAGCCAGACGCTCTCCCACTTCCCGCTGGTCCTCCCCCTCCTCGAATCGGTATCCTTCCAGATCCTGCTCCGTAATACACACCGGCTGTTTGGGAATGGGCAGCTTATGGATTACAAAATTTCTTCCCTTTGCATCCGTCTCCCGGCACAAAACCTCATAATCCCTACGGGACATATCATACTGGGGATCGTCTTTCTCGTCGGTCCATGCCAGCAATACCTCCCCCGGTGCCACAAAGGCACAGACGTTATCCACATGCTCATTGGTTTCATCCTGATAGATTCCACAGGGAAGCCAGATGATCTTCTCTGCTCCCAGATATTTTTTCAGTTCTTCCTCAATCTGCTCCTTAGTAAGTTTGGGATTGCGGCCCGGACTTAAAAGGCAACTCTCTGTCACCAGAATCGTTCCTTCCCCGTCGGAATGGACGGATCCGCCCTCCAGCACAAAATGTCTGGCATCATATACCGGACAATCTATTTCCCGGCAAAAAAGGTCCGCCACCTGCTCATCCTTTTCCCAGCTTTGATACAGGCCATCATAAGTGCCTCCCCAGGCATTAAACTGCCAGTCCACACCCCGGATTCCACCTTTTTTGTCCATCACAAAAGTGGGGCCCACATCTCTGGCCCATGCATCGTCACTTTCCATGGGTATCACATGAATCCTTTCTGACAGCACAGACCGGGCTGTTTCCACCCAGCCGGGATCCGTCAGCATATAGACTTCCTCACTCTCCGCAATCTTTTCCGCCAGCCGGGCAAAAACCTGCTGGGCAGCTTTGGCCTCATGGGGCCAGGAGCCCGGTCGAATGGGCCAGATCATGATGCACCCCTGATGGGGTTCAAACTCCCCCGGCATATGATATCCGTCTTCCTTTGGTGTTGTGACGATTCTTCGATAGCTCATAGTTAGATTCCTTTCCATATGTTTCCGCAACCACAAAACTCTTCTCAGCTGTTCCGACCGCGACCCGTTTGCTACGACAATCTCCCCTTAAAGTCCTCGTATCCGAAGTGGCGGATCACCTTACAGGTCCCGTCCTCCTCCATCACCGCAATATCCGGCAATGCCATTCCGTTAAAAGTATTGTTCTTCACCATGGAATAAATGGCCATATCCTGGAAGTAGAGCCGATCTCCCACAGCTATTTTCCGGTCAAAAGAATAATCTCCGATGACATCCCCTGCCAGGCATGTTCTGGAGCCCAAACGATAGGTGTACGCCTTTTCCCCCGGCTCTCCGCTGTCCATCAGCGGGGGACGATAGGGCATCTCCAGCACATCCGGCATATGGCAAGCCGCGGAAGCATCCAGTATCAATACCGGTAATTCTGCGGGCACCACATCCATCACTTCCGTCACCAGGTACCCGGCATTTAACGCAATGGCCTCCCCCGGTTCCAGATAAATCTGCAAATCATAGGTCTCCTGCATATGGCGGATGCACTGTTCCAGCAACGGAATATCATAATCCTCCCGGGTAATATGATGTCCGCCGCCCATATTCAGCCATTTCATCTGATGCAGATAGCTTCCGAACCGTTTCTCCACCGCATCCAGCGTCTTTTTCAGGTCGTCCGCATTCTGCTCACACAGGGTATGAAAATGCAGCCCTTCCACGTGGGAAAGATCACAGTCCTTTAACTGCTCCGCCCGTATTCCCAGCCTGGAGCCCGGTGCACAGGGATCATAGATGGCATGTCCCTCCTGGGTGGAACACTCCGGATTAATCCGAAGGCCGATGCTGACTCCCGGCAAACGATCCTGATATTTTTCCAACTGGGCCACCGAATTAAAGATTACATGGTCACAGATCTTTGCCAGTTCCTCCATCTCATTCTCTTTGTAAGCAGGTTCAAATACATGGTTTTCCAGCCCCATCTCCTCATGGGCCAGTCTGGCCTCGTACAGACCGCTGGATGTGGTTCCTGCCAAATACTTTCCAATCAGAGGATACTCATAAAAACAGGAAAAGGCTTTCTGGGCCAGCAGAATCTTACATCCGGTATCATCCTGAACCTGCTTTAACACTTCCAGATTCTCTCGTAATTTTTTTTCATCAATAACATAACATGGCGTTGCAAGCGACGCCATGTTATCCTGTAAACTCTTATTCTTCATCTGCTCTCCAAACCTTCACCGGCTCCGGATCTTCACATACCACCCAGGGCAGGCCAAACTTGTTCAACGCATCCATATATGGATCCGGATCAAACTCTTCCACATTAAATACTCCGGTTCCCTTCCAGGTTCCTGTCACCACCATCATGGCACCGATCATTGCCGGCACACCGGTGGTATAGGAAATCGCCTGTGATTCCACCTCGCGGTAAGCCTCCTGATGGTCACATACGTTGTAGATGTAGATGGTTTTCTCCTTGCCATCCTTCACACCGGTGAAGATACAGCCGATGTTGGTCTTTCCCACCGTTCTCGGTCCTAAGGATGCAGGGTCCGGCAACAGAGCCTTCAAAAACTGGATAGGCACAATCTCCTGTCCGTTGAATTCCACCGGGGATGTAGACAGCATACCCACATTCTCCAGACACTTCATGTGAGTGAGATAACTCTGTCCAAAGGTCATAAAGAAACGAATCCGCTTTACCCCCGGAATATTTTTTGCCAGGGACTCAATTTCCTCATGGTGAAGAAGGTACATATCCTTCTCTCCCACCTGAGGGAAATTATATTTAGATTTAAATTCCATCGGCTCTGTTTCCACCCAATGTCCGTCTTCCCAGTAAGAACCGTTGGCAGATACTTCCCTTAAGTTAATCTCCGGGTTAAAGTTGGTGGCAAAGGGGTATCCGTGATCTCCGCCGTTGCAGTCCATAATGTCAATGGTGTGGATCTCATCAAAGTAATGTTTTAAGGCATAGGCCGTAAATACGCTGGTAACTCCCGGATCAAAACCGGTGCCCAAAAGTGCCATATGACCGGCATTTTTGAATTTCTCCTGATACTGCCACTGCCAGGAATAATCAAAGTATGCAGTAAAGCCCAAATCCTTGCAGCGCTTCTCGTAGATAGCACGCCACTGAGGATCATCCGTGTCCTCCGGCTCATAATTTGCGGTGTCAATGTAGTCCACACCCGCAGCCAGACAGGCATCCATAATGGTCAGATCCTGGTAAGGCAGTGCCAGGTTCAGCACAGCATCCGGCTGATAAGACTTGATCAGTGCCGTCAGCTCCTCCACATTGTCCGCATCCACCTTGGCAGTTTCAATCTTAGTTGCTGTCTTTCCCGCCAGTTTCTCCTTTACCGCATCACACTTTTCCTTGGTTCTGCTGGCAATCATAATCTCTGAAAACACATCACTGTTCTGGCAACACTTGCGGATGGCCACTCCGGCCACTCCGCCGCAGCCGATAATCAATAATCTACTCACGCTTTCTTCTCCTCCTGCTCTAATAAGTCTTCTACGAATTTCGGCAACATAAAGGAACCCTGATGCAGGTTTGCCGTATAGTATCTGGTGTTGATATGGAGGGCTTTCCACCGCTCCGGCACAAAATCATTCAACGGATGGTACTTCTTAGATGCAAAGCCAAACAGCCAGTAACCTGACGGACAGGTAGGAATGTAGGCCTGATACACTCTGCTGATGGGGAAGGAACGAAATACCTTGCGGTGCATACTGCGGCAAGCCATTTCATCCTCCTTATAAAACGGGCTCCCATGCTGATATACCATGATACCATCACTTTTTAAAGCTTTGTAGCAGCTTCCGTAAAATTCTTTGGTAAAAAGACCCTCCGTATGTCCGAATGGATCTGTGGAATCGTTGATGATCAGATCGTACACCTCGTGCTTATTCCGCAGAAAACGAAGTCCGTCATCATAGTATACCCGTACCTTGGGATCCTCCAAGGCCACGGCAATCTCCGGGAAAATATCCCGACACACATCCACGAACATCACATCGGTTTCCACCACATCAATGGACTCAATGGATTCGTAGCGCAACAGTTCTCTGGCCACGCCTCCGTCTCCACCACCGATGATCAGCACCTTTTTCACATCGGGATGCACCGCCATGGGCACATGGGTCACCATCTCATCATAAATAAACTCATCCTTTTCCGAGAAAACGATATCCCCGTCCAATGCCACAAATTTTCCATACTCCTGGGACTCAAACACATCGATTCTCTGATATTCACTTTCCCCGGAAAACAACTGCTTGTCAATATGCACCGACAATTTTGCGTGATCGGTGTACAGCTCATCAAACCAGATCTCCATTTTGTCTCCTTGTCTTAACTCCTTTTTCGAAACAGGACTATTTTAATACCATCAGGTTCTCCACCTTAGGATCCTCCGTTCCCTGCATGGAACAACCCTTTTCCTTGGCATAAATAATATATTCCACGATCTCCTGGGTAATCATCTCCCCCGGTGCCACAATGGGAATTCCGGGAGGATAGCACATGACAAACTCGCCGCAGATCCGGCCTGCTGCCTGCCGCACCGGCAGAGAGACCTTTTCCGAATAAAACGCCTTCTGTGGCGATACGATAACCTGAGGAGAAATATACTCCCCTGCCAGCATACCCGTTTTATCTTTCTTATACAAACGCTCAATGTCAGCCAGTGCTCCCACCAGACGTTCAATATCCTGAATCCGGTCTCCGATGGAAATGTAGGCTAATATATTACAGATATCGCCAAACTCAATCTGGATATCATACTCATCCCGCAGCAGATCATACACCTCAATACCCGCCAGACCATTTCCCAGTGTATATACGGAAAGCTTCGTTACGTCATAGTCATAGATACTGCCGCCATTCACCAGATCTCTGCCATAGGCATAATACCCGCCAATGGAGTTGATCTCATCTCTGGCGTACTCTGCCATCTTGATTACCTTGTCAAAGGATTCCTCCCCACGCAGCGCCAGATTTCTCCGGGAGATATCCAGACTGGCCAGCAGCAGATAAGAAGCACTGGTGGTCTGGGTCAGATTGATGATCTGACGCACATAGTCCGCATTCACTCCCCGGTTCAACAGCAAAATGGAGCTCTGTGTCAGACTTCCTCCGGACTTATGCATGGATACGGATGCCATATCTGCGCCGGCTGCCATGGCAGAAACCGGCAGTCCCTTACCAAAATACAGATGAGTGCCGTGGGCCTCATCCGCCAGCACCTTCATCCCATGCTCATGGGCCAGCTTTACAATGGAACGCAGATCTGAACAGATACCATAGTAGGTAGGGTT
This sequence comes from Roseburia sp., assembly GCA_051879315.1. Classification (GTDB taxonomy): domain Bacteria; phylum Bacillota; class Clostridia; order Lachnospirales; family Lachnospiraceae; genus Roseburia_C. The sequence continues at coordinate 22,661 of JBJELW010000033.1, read as the reverse complement.
GTTCACCAACACCGCCACCGCATCCGGATTTTCACGGATGGCCTTCTCCACCTGGCTGACCTCCATGCCCAATGAAATCCCCAGCATGTTGTTGGTCTCCGGGTTCACATACACCGGAATTGCCCCGCACAGTACCAATGCGTTGATGGCACTCTTATGCACATTTCTGGGAAGAATAATTTTGTCTCCTGCCTTGCACACGGACAGGATCATGCTCTGTACCGCAGAAGTGGTCCCGCCCACCATGAGAAAAGCATTTTCCGCACCAAAGGCCTCCGCCGCCAGCTGTTCCGCATCCCGGATCACCGACACGGGATGGCACAGATTATCCAACGGCTTCATGGAATTTACATCCAGACTTACACACTTTTCACCCAACAACTGTACCAGCTCCGGATTTCCCCGTCCACGCTTGTGCCCAGGTACATCAAAGGGTACCACCCGGCGACTTTTAAATTCTTCCAAAGCCTCATAAATCGGGGCTCTTTTCTGCTGTTCTAAATCCATATCTGATTATCTCCTAAATAGAAGTTTCCTATAAAGCGAAAAACGGATGATTTCTCATCATCCGTCTGATTATCCTTTCCTATTATCCGTAATCATTTCTAAGTCTTCCAGCAAATATGTCGTCCATGCTTTTATCGACTTTTCACAAGATGATGTGCAGCTGCACGATATTTAAATCAACTTATAAAATACATGAAGAATGATTACTCCATACTGCCTTTTAGGATACCATGAAGTATCATATTTTGTCAATGTAGAAAGCCTGTTACTCCTCGTACTCTTCCAGGAAATGATGTTTTACCCCATCCTTTTTATAGGCAATGATGGTTTTCAGATTGACGTTCTCCACGCTACGGAAAATATTGCCCTCCACATAGGGATTGGTTTCTTTCAGCCGGGCAATCAGCTGTTTCACTTCCATACGCTTTGAGACCGTCCTTCCGTCCGGATCACAGGTGGTACAGGTATCGGTAAACTTGCAGGCACACTGAATAAAATGAAGATCATTGTAATCTCTCCAATGCTTGATATCGTCCTCCCGGATCAGATACATGGGACGGATCAGCTCCATTCCTTCAAAATTAGTGCTGTGGAGTTTCGGCATCATGGTCTGGACCTGAGCACCGTAAAGCATCCCCATCAGAATGGTCTCGATCACGTCATCATAATGATGCCCCAATGCAATCTTGTTACATCCCAGTTTTTTTGCATTACTGTACAGATATCCTCTGCGCATACGGGCACACAGATAACAGGGAGACTTTTCAATCTCGTATACCGCATCAAAAATCTCGCTTTCAAACACCGTGATGGGAATATTCATAAGTCTTGCATTTTCCTCGATGACCCTGCGGTTGGCTGCATTATAGCCGGGATCCATCACCAGAAAGACCAGTTCAAAGGGAAACTTGTTATGCCGTTTCAATTCCTGAAAAAGCTTGGCCATCAGCATGGAATCCTTTCCACCTGAGATACATACAGCTATCTTGTCCCCTGGCTGCACCAGTTCATATTCATTGATGGCTTTTGCAAATTTGCTGAAAATATCCTTATGGAATTTTTTACGGATACTCTTCTCAATATCAGCGCATCGCTGCTGACTATGCGCACGGCTTCTGGCAAAGCTGTCCACCAGCCACGCTCCATACCCGCCCTCCAGACTGTACGCATCATACCCCTGCTCTCTCAGTCTTTCTGCCGGTTCTATACTCCGCTCGCCCCGGGCGCAGTACAGAATAATCTTCTTTTCCTTCGGCAGTCCCTGCGGTTCCTCCTGCAGATCCATACGGACTGCCCCGGGGATACAACCATGCTGGTAAGCATCCTCATCCCGCATATCCACCAATAGGAAGCTGTCTGCTTTCAATTCGTAAAATTCATTCAATGTTATATTAGAATGTTGCATTTTCCATCATCTCCATCATTTCCTGCATATTCTCCCCAAAGGATGTGTAGTAGAACCATCCCAGCGCAATGGTCATGAAAATGGCCAGACATATACCCACAATAGAAACCACCATGGCCGCAATGGCCACACCGTTTCCCTGCTTCTTCGTCCTTAAGGATGTGATGCTGCCCAAAAGGCCTACCACAGAAATACCAATTCCCATTCCAAAAAGGTCAAAGCACAAACCGATAATGGACAAAGCAAGAGAAACACCTGCCACAGTTCCCGCCTCCCGGTTCCGGGCCAGCCACGCCATCTCAAGGGTCTGCCCGGGATTTGACGGTTCACCCTTCAATCGATTCACCACTTCATCCAGTTTTGATCTTCTCAGCAACACAAAGCAGGGAATCAGGAGAATCGGCACGGAGATCAGATTCATACGGGAAATATTGCTGATGCCATCCACCATATCTCCCTGACCGAAAACACCGCTTCCCATCAGGCTTGCCCAGTCCGTCAGGGCGTGGATAATGATGGTGATCCAAATGTTATTGCTGCGCAGATAAATAGCTGCCAGAATCACTCCCAGAATTCCCGCCTGGATCACCTGTACACAGACACTCTCCAGATTAGCCCCTGCCAACAGGTTTACAAAATGTGCCAAGCCAAAAACCACACTGCTGATGAGCACCGCCCCAAGAACTCCTTTCCGGGTTTTGGAAAAACGATCCACCAACACATTTAAGGCGATTCCACGAAGAAAAATCTCCTCCGCAAATCCCACCAAAAACATATCCAATGTGTAAATCAGAATATTGTAAACAGGCTCCACCGTCACAACTTCCATCATCAGATTGGTAAAGAGCATAGCCACCATGGCCACTCCGATCTGTCCCACATTAAATCCACCAATATAGAAGCCCTTTACAAATCCTTCTCCAGTTTGTCGCAGAACATTTCCATAACCCAACACAAAAAGCAAAGCAATTCCCACCAAAGAAACCAACAGTTCCACCACGGCATCCTCTGTAAATCCGGGAAGATTTCCCGGAATCAAGGACATTGCCAGTCCTCCCAGTTGCAGAATTCCCAAAAACACGGCCACGCACACAATAACAACCACAACCGTAAGCCATTTCGGCAATTTCATAATCTTTTCTCTCATTTTTCTTTCCTTTCCTCCTGTCAGGTTTCCTCCTGCTCCGCAATGTTTTTCGCCCCGGATTTCAGGCTGATAATCATCACCAGCATATTTCCTTCCAGAAGCACCGCCATAAGAATTGCCACCATTACCCAAAAAGGCGGGCTCCACCGATAAAACAACAGATAACCTCCTCCGCAGAGTACCACCATCACGACCAATGCAATTCCCATGGCAAAAAACGTATTAAAATTCTCCCGCAACGAGCTCAATTCATCGTCCCAGATTAATTTCGGCTGTATGGAATCGATATAAATTCCCAGATAGGCAACAAAGCTCACCGACAGGACGCACAGCAGCACATAGATCAATACATGGGACAATGGCACCCGTAACAAAATGCAAAGCGGAATCCAATACACCAGTATTCCTGCTGCCGGAAAAATAATCCCCGTCAATGCCTTGGCATTCCATTGGATCAGATATGATACCGGTATGTATTTCATAAAGGAAAAATGTTTTCCCTCTCTGGATATGGAATTGGAGCTGATACTGCTCAGAGCCGTCATCAGCACAGACAATCCCACAATGCCCAACAGCATAAGAAGAATCAGCTTCTGATTCCTATCCCTGTACATTTGCTGAAACTGTGCCAGTGTGAACTGATATCTCTGAATTTTATATACTGCATACACAAAAATCGGCCAGATAAAATTCACCGCCACACAATTGGTAAAAAAGGTTGGTGTCCTCAGCAAAATCCGTATTTCTTTCAGCAGATATGCCACAAAGGGGCTATGGGGCCTTCCGGCCTTCACTGCAGCGGCTGCCCGCTTGTCACTTTCTTCCTTCGATGTCCGGGACAAACCAATCACACCCCGGAAATAAAAAAGTTCCCCCAGTGCCAGCATCACTGCCACCGCCAGCAGATTACAGCCCAGATATCCAAACAGGGCGGATACACTGCCCTCTGTAAAGGTCTTCACAAACAACGGCACTGTAGGAAAGATCCGGTTCATCACCAGGAGAAACCCATGTTCCTCTGTGGTCAGAGACCATAAATAGCTGGTAAGATCAAAATCCTGCAGCGAGCCGATGGACAGCACCAGAAAAACAAGCACCAAAAGAACCAGCCCCACGGAGAGTTTCTGAATGGCATCCTTACTGCGGATTACACGTGTCATCCCCATCAACAGAATACTGATAATGCCACAGTAAGCTAATGGCAGAATCGGCAATGTAAGGATTCCCACCAGCGACAGAAGCCAGCCGGAAGGCCCCATGCCTTCTGCAGTTCCGTATCCCACCACGCAGCTGATCATCAGCAAAACCTGAATCATATTCTCATTAAAAAATACTGCGGTAAACTTCGCCCCCACGATCTGTGACGCCCGCAGAGGCCACGGCAAAAGGTACTCTATATCATTGGAAAAGTAGAATTCTGAAAAGATTACATTGATTCCAAATATGGCGCTAAAAAGAGTAATCAGGTGAAACATCAGTTCCACACCGATTCCACCGCAACCTGCCGGTCCTAGAATTTCCGAGGCAGCATGGACAAAAAGCCCCACTCCCACAACCACCGGCACAAAAATTCCGCAGACACAAAACACCGCCAGGATTCCCACTTTCACCTTGCGGGCCTTATCCTGCGGTGAGCTCATCCCTATGGCTGTTATCAACGTTTTTGTTAATGCAAGGTAACTATTCATCCGCAGTCATCTCCAAAAAGATTTTCTCCAAATCCCATGTGGGATATCGGTGCGTCAATTCCTCTATGGTTCCGTAGAACAACGTCTTTCCATGATTGATGATCAACACCTTATCACATAGCTTTTCCGCCACCTCCAGAACATGTGTGGAAAAGAGTACGGAATTTCCCGCATCCGCATGCTCCCGCATCATGGTTTTTAAATTGTAAGCCGACTTGGGATCAAGCCCGGTCAGGGGCTCATCCAGTATCCACACCGCCGGATCGTGTACCAGCGCCGCTACCACCATGATCTTCTGACGCATGCCATGAGAAAAGCTTTGCATAGGCTGATTCAGCACAGACTTCAGTTCAAACCGATCCGCCAGTGTCTGAATTCTCTGCTGACGCAGCTTTCCGGGTACCTTGTATATATCCGAAATCAAATTCAAAAATTCTATGGCCTTCAATCTGAGGAACATATCCGGACTGTCTGCGATATATCCGATTTCCTGTTTTGCCTGCAACGGAGTCCGCAACATATCATAACCATTAATGGTGATGCTTCCTTCGTCCGGCTTCAATATTCCCGTAAGCATTTTCAGGGTCGTGGTTTTACCAGCCCCGTTGGGGCCGATAAATCCCACGATTTCCCCATCATTCACTGTAAGGTTCAGATTATCCACTGCCTTTACCGAATTGTGGTAGGTTTTGGAAATATTTTGCATCTGTATCATATTGTAGCCACTTACTCCTTCTCCGCCAAAAAGGGAGCCGCAATGTCAGCAACCCCTGTGGGATTCTTCCGAATCCATTGTTCATAGTCCAATCCGCTTTCTGCCACGGCTTTTCCCAGAGCAACCACAAACTGAGGAATCTCACTTTCCAAAATTGCTCCCATCTCCTCACCAAACTGTTCCTGTCCCTGCCGGTCATTTCCCTTCACCACAAGAACAAAAGCAGATTCAGGTTTTCCGCCCACACGCTTCATGCCACCCCGGAAACCGATGGTTCCGATCTGATGGGTTCCGCAGGAAGACGGGCATCCGGAAATATGCATCTGTGGCAGTGCCCCCTCCGGTAACTGAGCCTCCCGTACAGCCTCCACACAAGCCGCCAAAAGCGCCTGGGAATCCCGCACACCCACCTGACAGGTGGATGCTCCAATGCAGCTGACTGAGGATTCAAACAGACTGCGGGCACTGTCAGTGGTAATGGCAAGAATCTGTTCAGCCTCCCTGCCGGTAAGATTCACAATATATGCTCCCTCATCTGCTGCCAGACGCAGCTCCACAGCCTCCATGGAGGATATGACATCGCTGAGTTCACACAGAATCTTCATGTCCGGCTGGCCCCCGATGGGATGCCATACCACGGTATACAGTCCTTCCTGTTTTTGGGGCAAGACACGTTTCCCACTAATTCTGCTTCCGTCGCCCTTTTTCTCCACAACGGAATCATTCACGGAAATCCTTAAATCCTCCCCGGAGCATTTTACTTCCTTTAATTTTTCCAGATAAGCCTTGCGATATGCTTCCGGGCCTCCCAGAGCCTCCTGCATATAGCGGGTTCGTGCCTTGGCACGGTTCTCATAGTTACCGTAAGCCCGGAAGGTCATCCACATAGCTTTGATATAATTCAGGATTTCCTCCGGTTCCACAGCCTCGGCCACCTTGACGCCCATCCGGGGATTATTTCCCAAACCACCGGCGCTATACACGTCAAACTTTCTCTCCGGCGTAGCCACAAAACCCAGATCCCGGAAAGTAGCGTGGGTGCTGTTGGCAGGGGAATTGGAAAAGCCCACCTTCAGCTTTCGCGGCATCTTCTCCGCCTTAATAAAATGCATCAGATAATCTCCTGCCGCTTCAGCCCAGGGCAATACATCAAAATATTCCCCCTCCTCCACACCGGACATGGGGGAGCACATGACATTGCGGGGATAATCTCCGCCACCACCTAAAGTGACAATGCCTGCGTCCAGCGCCTCCTCCATAATGGCACACACCTGTTCCGGATTCAGATCATGAAGCTGGATAGTCTGACATGTGGTAAAGTGGGCACGATTCACGCCATATTTGCGAATCGCTTCTGCCACAAAACCCAGTTTCTCCTTGGTTACCCGGCCAGCCGGCATTCGAAGACGCAGCATACTGGCTGTTCCGCCCTTTTGTGCATAGCTTCCGTAATAGCCAGAAAAGCCTTTGTAATCTCCCTTGCTTAATTCTCCGGCATAAAATGCTTTTGTCTTCTCAGCAAACTCCGGGAGATCCGCTTTCCATAGCTGTGTGTCGATTTTGTTCATGTTAATTTCTCCATTTTTCTAAAAAATTAATTTCCAGTGGGAATATACGGACGGATAGCCCCAGCCATCTGACTGATAGGCATGGTCTGTATAAACACTCTTCCCGGACCGGTTACCACCGTGTTAAACACACCCTCACCACCAAACAACATATTTTTAACCCCCGGTACCGTCTGAATATCCATGGAACAGCTGGAATCCATGGCTGCCAGATATCCGGTGTCAATAATGATGGACTGACCCGCAGCCAGCTGATACTCTTTTACATATCCGTCAAACTCCAAAAATGCCACGCCTTCCCCGGCAAGCCTCTGCATGATAAAACCTTCCCCGCCAAAAAAACCGCTTCCCAGACGTTTCTGGAAGAAAGTAGAGAGTTCTACCCCAAAAGTAGATGCAAGAAATGCAGACTTCTGACATACAATATCCTGTCCCGGATGGAGTTCAAATGCCCGGATGGATCCCGGAAAACTGGATGCAAACGCGATGGTTCCCTGTCCGTTCATTGCTGTGTAATGATTTAAAAACAGACTTTCTCCGCTAAACATTCTTCCTAACATTTTCCCCATACCGCCACCTACGGTTTCCATTTTCATATTGGGTGACATCCATGACATGGCACCACTCTCTGTAATCATTTTTTCCCCGGCCTCAAGCTCACAAATCACCACCGGCAACGGTTCCCCTTCAATTGAATATCTCATAATTTTCTCTCTCCTTTTTTGATTTTTTATTTCCATGTAATTATTCAGAATACGTATCTGTTCAGTACTTCACAGATACGATTCGCAAACCCATGCAAATCGGCTGTGCCGATGGGGTTTGCTCACACCCGAATCATGTTCTTACGGCCTCATCAGCAAGTGATTCGGCCTGTTCTGGACAGTTACCCGAATAATTACATTATAACAACCCTATACACAAATGCCAAGAAAAAAAGCCTGCCACATGGTACCAATTCCATGTGGCAGACTTTTTATATTTCACATTCTTATACCAGCTCGATGAGAACCTCTAATGCTCCATCACCTTTACGCTGTCCAATCTTTACGATTCTGGTGTAACCACCCTTGCGGTCAGCATACTTCGGAGCGATCTCGTCGAACAACTTAGCCGGCAGATCAACCTGCTTGGTGTTCTTCTTCTTTCCTGCAGCCTCTGTAGGAACTTCCTTTACAGGATAAAGAACCTTTAACATTTCTCTTCTGGCATGAAGACGGGAAGGCAGATCCTTCTTGATGGTCTTCTCTACCTCGTCATAAACAGTAACTTTCTTACCATCTACAACCTCTTTTACTCTCTTGCCATCTTTGTCTTTTCTGGCAACCTTAGCCTTAACCGTAACCTCTTCGAAGTTATCCTTCTCTCTTACTGCCATGGCAATGAGCTTCTCTGCGATCTTACGGATCTCTTTTGCCTTTGCCTCAGTTGTTACGATCTTACCGTTGTTTAACAATGCGGTAACCTGGTTTCTCAATAATGCTTTTCTCTGGGAAGATGTTCTTCCTAACTTTCTATACTTTGCCATTTCTCGGCCCTCCATTTGTGGTACATCCGGCTACGCTCGTCGGTCTTACTTACCGAATGTTTTTTATTTGCCACTCATGAACTGACACCGCTGCGCTCGTCGGTCTTACCAGCACTGCCATCTATGAGTATTGTCCCATCTGTATCCATTAACAGATACAGATAAAACAGTTCCTTAAGCTTCCTCGCCCTGATTGAGCTGTAAGCCTAATTCCTTTAATTTTGCCAATACTTCTTCTAATGACTTACGTCCGAGGTTACGAACCTTCATCATATCCTCCGGTGTCCGGTTTGTCAATTCCTCTACGGTATTGATACCTGCTCTCTTCAAGCAGTTATAAGAACGCACGGACAACTCCAGCTCGTCGATATTCATCTCCAGAACCTTCTCTTTTGCACTGTCCTCTTTCTCGATCATGATCTCAGCTGTCTTAGCGTTCTCAGAAAGATCAATGAACAGGCTCAAGTGCTCACTTAAGACCTTAGCTGCCAGGCTGACAGCCTCATCCGGAGCCAGGGTTCCATTGGTGTATACATCTAATGTCAGCTTATCATAATCTGTAATCTGTCCGACACGAGTGTTCTGAACGGATAAATTCACACGCTCAACCGGTGTATAGATGGAATCAATAGCAATCACTCCGATGGGAAGATCGTCGCTCTTATTCTTGTCTGCGCTTACATATCCTCTTCCCTTTGTGATGGTCAACTCCATATACAACTTGGAATCAGCACCGCCATTTAAATGTGCGATCTCTAAATCCGGATTCATGATTACAATATCCTGATCCACCTGAATATCAGCAGCGGTAACAACACCCTCACCTGAGAACTCGATATATGCAGTCTTCGGCTCATCATCTGTGCTGTTATTCTGAATCGCAAGATTCTTGATGTTCATAATAATCTCAGTCACATCTTCTTTTACACCCGGAATTGAGCTGAACTCATGCAGCACACCGTCAATCTTAACCTGACTTACTGCTGCACCCGGTAAGGAAGACAACATAATTCTCCGCAGTGAATTGCCAAGTGTGGTACCATAGCCTCTCTCCAGCGGCTCACACACAAAGCTTCCATATCTTTTGTCTTCAGAAATCTCAGCAATTTCAATTATTGGTTTTTGAAAATCGAACACTACAAGTCCCTCCTTTTTCGGGTATTACGCCTACTCACGATTATTTAGAATATAACTCGACGATAAGCATCTCATCTACAGGTACATCAATCATCTCTCTGGTCGGTAACTCTTTGACGGTTCCCTGTAATTTCTCTGCATCTACATCAAGCCACTCCGGGACTAATCTTCCGCCGGCTACTTCCACGATATCCTTCATTCTCTGGGAAGTCTTGCGATCCTCTCTGATTTCGATTACATCGCCAGCCTTTACTAAATAAGACGGAATGTTCACGCGCTTGCCGTTTACCAGCACGAACTTATGGTCAACGATCTGTCTTGCTTCTTTTCTTGTTCTCGCAAATCCCAAACGGAACACTACATTATCAAGACGAGACTCCAGAATGGTCATCAGGTTTGCACCGGTCATACCCTTCATCTGGTCTGCTTTCTCATAGTAGTTACGGAAAGGCTTCTCCAATACTCCGTAAATGAACTTTGCTTTCTGTTTCTCTCTCAGCTGAAGACCGTACTCTGACATCTTCTTATTTGCTCTTCTTAACTGTCTGTTAGACTTTTTATCATATCCTAAGTAACTCGGCTCTAAACCAAGTGCTCTACATCTCTTAAGAACAGGAACTTTATTTACTGCCATTTTAGATATCCTCCTAATTATACTCTTCTACGTTTTGGTGGACGACATCCATTATGTGGAACTGGAGTTACGTCACGAATGGAAAGAACTTCCAATCCAGCTGCCTGAAGGGCACGGATTGCTGCTTCTCTTCCTGAACCTGGTCCTTTAACCATAACATCAACTGTTTTTAATCCATGTACAAGAGCTGCCTTTGTAGCAGTTTCTGCTGCCATCTGTGCAGCATATGGAGTAGATTTCTTTGAACCTCTAAATCCAAGACCACCGGCACTTGCCCATGATAATGCATTTCCCTCAGCATCGGTTAATGTAACGATTGTATTATTGAAGGATGCCTGAATATGTGCCTGTCCATGTTCAACGTTTTTCTTTACACGCTTTTTTGTCACTTTTTTTGTAACTTTAGCCATATCTAAACTAACCTACTTTCTTCAAATATTCATTTACCAAACTATTTCTTCTTGTTTGCAACAGTTCTCTTCGGACCTTTTCTTGTTCTTGCGTTGGTCTTAGTCTTCTGACCACGAACAGGAAGTCCCTTTCTGTGACGGATACCGCGATAGCATCCAATCTCCTGCAGTCTCTTGATATCCAGAGCTGTCTGACGTCTCAAATCACCCTCTACAGTCTGAGTCTCATCGATTACTGCACTAATTCTCTTAACCTCGTCGTCTGTTAAATCTCTGCAACGGGTATTCGGATCAACGTTTGCCGCCTCAAGGATACGATTAGAGCTTACTCTACCGATTCCATAGATATATGTCAAACCGATCTCAACACGTTTTTCTCTTGGTAAATCTACACCTGCGATACGAGCCATGTGTGTTTACACCTCCATAATTATTCTTTGTGATTTTCTGGGAGTGATCAAACCCATGCAGCTGCGGTTTCCCGCCCTGAAATGTGTGCATACACCTGATCCTCCGACTCCAGTAACCGTTCCTTCCGGTATGATAAGGAACCAGTTATTTCCAACTGCGCAAAGCGCATATTATGAACAGCATGACATGTCATGCTGCAGCCGCACATAATTTTTTGTGGAGACAATTAGCCCTGTCTCTGTTTGTGTTTCGGGTTTTCACAGATAATTCTGATGCTTCCCTTTCTTTTAATTACTTTGCATTTCTCGCAAATAGGTTTTACTGATGATCTTACCTTCACAGCACAATCCTCCTTTCCCTTTGCCTGCCGGACTGACATAACACGCAGTATTGATATCTACCTCTTGGGCAAAAAAAATGCTAAATAGCGCACTCCTGCCCAGAGCGTCCATCTAGCATTCTATCATAGTCCATTTGAAAAAGCAACAACTTTTTTACGCAATTTTCATCTTATTTTTTACTTGTCTCTCCAGATAATTCTACCCTTTGTCAAGTCGTAAGGGGACATCTCGATAGTCACCTTATCTCCCGGTAAAATACGAATGAAGTTCATTCTCAGCTTGCCACTGATATGGGCCAGCACCTGATGACCATTCTCCAGTTCTACCTGAAACATTGCGTTAGGCAATTTTTCAACTATCGTTCCCTCTACTTCAATTACATCTGCTTTTGACATTTTCGTTCCTCCTGCATTTGGCACGAGGTGTCACCGCAGGTGACGGAGCCCTGGTGCCGGTTCATTTTTTATAATTAATTTTATACTACCATTTGGTTTTTTCACCAGTTTCCGCCAGATACTGCTCATATTGATGCAACAGATCTGCTATCTCAGTATCACTCTGTGATACCGTTTCTGAAATCATGATACTCTCCGGAATCCTTTTTATGATCTGAATATGTTTTTTATTTTTCTTTTTTGGCTTTGCCAACGGTTTTGTAGTTCCATTCACCAAAAGAACATATTCTTGACCTTCCTCCAGAATCAGATAATAATGGTTCTTGTCATGCCCAGCCTTTACTTTTGCCAGATTCATGCTTTCTCCTCCTCTGTCAGTGTCAGGATCTCCGGTTCTCCGTCCGTGATGACAATGGTATTTTCATAATGTGCTGACAAGGAACCATCATAGGTTGCCACCGTCCACTCATCATCCATCCACACCACATCCGGCTCACCCAGATTGATCATTGGCTCTATGGCAAGGGTCATTCCCGCCTTGAGCTTCATGCCTCTTCTGCGTTGTCTGTAATTCGGAATCTCAGGCTCCTCGTGTAAATGAGTGCCAATGCCGTGCCCCACCAGATCATACACCACACCATATCCAAAGCTTTCGGCATAATCGCCAATGGCAGCAGATATCTCATAAAGCCTTCTTCCTGCTTTGGCATACTGTATTCCTTGAAAGAAACTTTCCCGTGTTCTTTCTATTAATAAGGAAGCTTCTTTGCTGACCTCTCCGATGGCATGGGTTCTGGCCGCATCCGAATGATACCCCCGATAAATCAGCCCCATATCCAGGCTGACTATATCGCCAGACTGGATATAACGCTTTTTGCTGGGTATTCCGTGGACCACTTCATCATTGACGGACACACACACCGATGCCGGATAGCCCTGATAGTTTAAAAAATTTGGGATTCCCCCCAGGTCACGGATCATCTCTTCCCCTATATGATCAATGTCCCAGGTGGTCATTCCCTCCTTCAGTTCATGCCCCAGATCCTGATGCACCTTTGCAAGAAGTCTCCCCGCCTCACGCATCAGCGCAATCTCTTCTGCAGATTTAATCGTTACCGACATTTCTTACTCTCCCAAGATGGATACAATTGCCTGAAATACATTTTCCATGGGCTGGGTACCGTCTACTGTCTTTAAAATTCCCTGCTTATTGTAGTAGTCAATCAGAGGCTGTGTCTGCTCATGATATACCTTAAGTCTCTTCTGAACTGTCTCCGGCTTATCATCGTCACGAAGCACTACCTCGCTGCCACATCTGTCGCAGATTCCCTCTACTTTGGTAGGGATAGAAACAATGTGATAGGTTGCGCCACAGTTCAAGCAGGCTCTTCTTCCGCCCATTCTGTTTACAATGTTCTCATCCGGTACATCCACATCAATGGCAAAGTCCATTTTCTCATTAATCTTTGTTAATGCAGCATCCAAAGCCTCTGCCTGAGGAATGGTTCTTGGGAATCCGTCCAGAACAAATCCGTTCTTGCAGTCTTCCTGCTGAATGCGATCCATTACCAGATCACAGGTCAGCTCATCCGGCACCAATGCGCCCTGATCCATATACTCTTTTGCTTTCTTTCCCAGTTCTGTACCATTCTTAATATTCGCGCGGAAAATATCTCCTGTGGAAATATGGGGGATGGAATACTTATCCGCGATCTGCTTTGCCTGGGTACCTTTTCCGGCGCCGGGAGCACCTAACATAATGATCTTCATAAAAATCCTCCTATTATTATATATTGGGTAACTGTTCCATAAAACAACTTTAGTGCACCGTGGGAGATACATAACGTATCTCCCGGGTACACATACTAGTCATTTAAAAATCCTTTATAATTACGAACCAGCATCTGTGACTCAATCTGCTTAATGGTCTCAATTACAACACCGACAATAATGATGATGGATGTTCCTCCGAAGGAAACATTTGCACCAAACACACCATTAAAGAAAATCGGAATCACTGCCACAATAGCTAAACCGGCTGCTCCTATAAAGATGATATGGCCCAAAATCTTTGACAGATAGTCACTGGTTGGTTTTCCTGGTCTGATTCCAGGAATAAAACCGCCTGAGCGTTTCATATTATTGGCAATCTCTAACGGATTGAATGTGATTGATGTATAGAAGTATGCAAATGCAACAATCAATATCAAGTACACAACCAGACCAATACTGTAAATCGGTTCATCCGGATTACACCAGTTTGACTGGGACAATCCCTTTAAGATCTTGCTTCCAATACCTGTGCCGTTGCCTTTTCCTAAAATAGAGGCAATCACAACCGGGAACTGCATCAATGACTGTGCAAAAATGACAGGGATCACACCGCCGGTATTAACCTTCAACGGAATATGGGAGGACTGACCACCCACCTGTCTTCTGCCCTGAATCTTCTTGGAATACTGAACCGGAATTCTCCGCTCAGCCCCCTGTAAAAGTACGACAAATACCACAGTCACCAAAATAATTGCTACAATAATAACCACTGCAAGAACTGCCTTTGCAACACTCTTGCCAGTTACAAATTGTTCAAATAATGTTCCAAAGTCGTTTGGAATACGGGAAATAATGTTGATTACCAACACAATGGAAATACCATTTCCAACACCATTTTCCGTGATACGCTCACCAATCCACATCAGAACAGCTGATCCTGCTGTCAATGTAACTACTACCTGTATCATCTGAAGGACACCGGTATCTACCAGGTAGCCCATTTTTGCGAATCCAACCGTCATGGCAATGGATTCAATCAAAGCAAGGGCTACGGTCACATATCGTGTAATCTCTGTGATCTTCTTGCGCCCTTCCTCGCCATCCCGCTGCATCTCTTCCAGCTTAGGAATCGCAATAGTCAGCAGCTGCATGATGATGGATGAAGTAATGTATGGTGTAATATTCAATGCAAAGATGGACATCTGTAAAAATGATCCACCTGTAATTGCATCAAAAAAGTTAAACGCATCATTGCTCTCAAAGAAATCAGTAAAAATCTCTGTATTGACACCAGGAATCGGTAACTGTGAACCGATCCTGATGACAATCAACATACAAAACGTAAACCACAAGCGTTTGCGAATATCCTTGACCTTGAAAGCGTTACGGACTGTATCGAACATTAGATCACCTCAGCTTTTCCACCAAGAGCCTCAATCTTTTCTTTTGCGCTTGCGCTGAATGCATTAGCCTGAACTGTAAGCTTCTTAGTAAGTTCGCCATTTCCAAGAATCTTAACTCCGTCTCTCGGATTCTTAACGATACCTTTTTCAATTAAAGTTTCAACAGATACTACTGCATCATTCTCGAATACTTCCAAAGCGGAAATGTTAATTCCGACGATTGTCTTAGAATTAATGCATTTGAATCCTCTCTTGGGTATTCTTCTGTATAATGGCATCTGGCCACCCTCAAAGCCCGGTCTCGGTGCTCCTGAACGAGCCTTCTGACCCTTATGACCCTTACCGGCTGTCTTACCATTTCCTGAACCGTGTCCACGTCCTCTTCTGAAATTATCGCTATGCTTTGAACCTACTGCAGGTTGTAAATTTGATAAGTCCATGACGACACCTCCTTATCTTTTATAATTAAATTTCTTCTACTTTTACTAAATGTCTTACCTGCTGAATCATTCCTCTGACAGCCTTGTTGTCCGGATGCTCAACAGTTGCACCGATTTTCTTAAGACCTAATGCTTCTACTGTCTTCTTATTCTTCGGTACAGCGCCAATAGTAGATTTTACGAGTGTAATCTTTAACTTCTCTGCCATCTTAATATCCTCCTTAACCTACTACTTCTTCTACTGATAATCCGCGAAGCTTTGCTACCTCTTCCGGGGACTTTAACTGTGCTAACGCATCGATTGTAGCAAGTACAACGTTCTGCTTGTTGTTAGAACCCAAAGACTTTGTACGGATATTCTTGATACCTGCTAACTCGCAGACGCTACGAGCCGGACCGCCGGCGATGATACCGGTTCCTTCCGGAGCCTTCTTTAATAATACAGAAGCACCGGTATGTTTTCCGGAGATATCATGAGTGATACTGTTGTTCTCATCCAGCTTCACTGTGATGAGCTTCTTCATAGCATCCTCTTTGCCCTTACGGATTGCTTCCGGGATCTCAGTAGCTTTTCCTAAGCCTGCGCCCACATGACCATTGCCGTCACCTACAACAACAAGAGCTGTGAAACGCATGTTACGTCCACCTTTTACAACCTTCGTAACGCGCTTAATTGATACCACTTTTTCTTCTAACTCTAATTGACTAGCATCAATAATTGTACGTTTCATGTACTGTTTCCTCCTTCACTAGAACTCTAAACCAGCTTCTCTTGCTGCCTCGGCCAATGCCTTTACCTTGCCTGCATATATAAAACCGCCTCTGTCAAAGACAACTGTGGTAATACCCTTCTCTAAAGCTTTCTTTGCCACTGCTGTACCAACCTGTGCTGCTGCATCTACGTTATTGGTCTTCTCGCAAGCTGCCTTCACATCCTTGTCTAATGTGGAAGCTGAAACGAGGGTATTTCCAACTGTGTCGTCAATAATCTGAGCGTACATATGATTATTACTTCTAAACACAGCTAAACGTGGTCTCTCAGCTGTTCCAGCCAAATGATAACGCATTCTACTATGCTTTTTTTCACGAACTGCTGTTCTGGATTCTTTATTAACCATCTCTCGTCACTCCTTTAATTATTTCTTACCAGTCTTACCAACTTTACGTCTGATAACTTCATCAGCATACTTAATACCCTTTCCTTTATAAGGCTCAGGTCTTCTCTTGTCTCTGATCTCAGCTGCGTATTGGCCAACTTTCTCTTTATCAATACCCTTAACGATAATCTTGTTACCGTCTACTGTAGACTCTAATCCTTCCGGATCCTCCATCTCTACCGGATGAGAATATCCAAGGTTTAATGTGAGCTTTTTACCGGACTTAGATGCTCTGTAACCTACACCGTTTACCTCAAGCTCTTTTGTGAAACCATCTGTAACACCAACCACCATGTTGTTGATCAATGTTCTGGTTAATCCGTGTAAAGATTTCATTTTCTTTAAATCATTCGGTCTTGTAACGATTACTTCAGAACCCTCAACTTTGATTTCCATCTCGGATGGTAATACTCTGCTTAATGTTCCTTTTGGTCCCTTTACAGTCACCTGATTATTTTCTGCTAATTCCACAGTTACACCTGCCGGAATTGCGATTGGCATTCTTCCTATACGTGACATGCCCGTACCTCCTAATATTTTATATTTTGCAAATTACCAAACAAATGCTAATACTTCTCCGCCGACCTGAAGCTTTCTTGCTTCCTTGTCAGTGATGATTCCCTGGTTAGTGGACAGGATTGCGATTCCTAAACCACCGAGAACCTTCGGCAGATTATCCTTGCCGGCATACACACGAAGACCCGGCTTAGAGATTCTCTTGATTCCAGTGATGATCTTCTCGTTCTTGTCTGCGCCATACTTTAAAGTTACACGCATAGTCTTAACGACGCCATCTTCTGTAATATCATATTTTGCGATATATCCTTCTCTTACCAAAATATCTGCGATTGCCACTTTGATTTTGGAAGCAGGGATGTCAACTGTATCATGTTTTGCAGTGTTTGCATTACGGATTCTTGTAAGCATATCTGCAATTGGATCACTTGTCATTGTCATGATGTGTTTTTCCTCCTATCTTTTCCTTTTACGGCTTACCAGCTTGCCTTCTTAACTCCAGGAATCTGACCCTTGTATGCCAGCTCACGGAAGCAAACTCTGCAAATGCCGTATTTTCTTAAATATGCATGTGGACGACCACAGATTCTGCAACGATTGTATTCTCTAGAAGAGAATTTCTGTTTGCGCTGCTGTTTTACTTTCATTGAAGTCTTTGCCATTTGAATTCCCTCCTATCCTTATTTAGCGAATGGCATATTGAACAATGTCAATAACTCACGTGCTTCTTCGTCTGTCTTAGCGGTTGTAACGAAGATAACATCCATACCTCTTACCTTGTCAACCTTATCAAATTCGATCTCAGGGAAAATAATCTGCTCCTTAATACCAAGAGCATAGTTTCCTCTTCCGTCAAATGCATTGGGATTTACTCCTCTAAAGTCACGTACACGAGGCAGTGCAAGGTTCACCAGACGGTCAACGAACTCATACATCTTATCTCCTCTTAAAGTAACTTTACATCCAATGGGCATTCCTTCTCTTAACTTGAAGTTTGCAATGGAGTTCTTTGCCTTTGTAGCTACCGGCTTCTGTCCGGAGATGATCTCCATATCCTTCATAGCTGACTCAAGAACCTTTGCGTTCTCCTTAGCTTCGCCAACGCCCATGTTAATTACTACCTTAGAAAGCTTGGGTACTTCCATAACATTTTTATAACCGAACTTTTTGATCATAGCATCTACGATCTCGTTCTGGTACTGATCTTTAAGTCTACTCAACTTGTTGCTCCTCCTCTCTCACGATTAATCGATTACATCACCTGTAGATTTTGCAAAACGTACCTTCTTATCTCCATCCATCTTGAATCCGACTCTGGTAGCCTGACCCTTGTGAAGATACATTACGTTTGAAGCATCAATAGGTCCTTCCTGATGAACAATGCCACCCTGCTGATTTGCCATGCTGGGCTTTACATGCTTGGTTACCATATTGATACCTTCAACAAGTAAAGTATTGTCTTTCTTATTTACAGCAATAACCTTGCCTTCTTTGTCCTTATCTCTTCCAGCGATTACCTTAACGGTATCACCTTTCTTAATTTTCATGCTTGCCATTTTCGGTCCCTCCTATAATACTTCCGGAGCCAGAGAAACAATTTTCATAAACTGTTTGTCACGAAGCTCTCTTGCTACTGGTCCAAAAATACGAGTTCCTTTCGGGGTCTTGTCATCCTTAATAATAACAGCAGCATTTTCATCAAATTTGATGTAAGAGCCGTCCTTACGACGTGCGCCCTTTACTGTACGAACAACTACTGCCTTAACTACGTCACCCTTTTTAACAACGCCGCCTGGTGTTGCATCTTTAACACTAGCAGTGATTACATCACCGATATTCGCATATCTTCTGGTTGAACCGCCCATAACGCGGATGCAAAGTAACTCTTTTGCTCCTGTATTGTCGGCAACCTTAAGTCTGGTTTCCTGTTGTACCATGCCGGTAGCCTCCTTCTATTATTTTGCTCTTTCCATAATCTCTACAAGTCTCCATCTCTTATCCTTAGAGAGAGGTCTTGTTTCCATTACTCTTACTGTATCGCCAACCTTGCACTCGTTGTTCTCATCATGAGCTTTTAACTTATAGGTTTTCTTAACGATTTTGTTATATAATGCGTGTCTTACGTTATCCTTTACAGCAACAACGATCGTCTTATCCATCTTGTCACTTACGACAACACCAACACGAGTTTTTCTAAGATTTCTTTCTTCCACGATTGAATCTCCTTTCATAAAAATTGCATTGTGTATCACCAGTATTACTCAGCAACTTTCTCCTTCTGTGTGATGATTGTCTGAATTCTAGCAATGTTCTTTCTAACTTCCTTGATTCTGCTAGTATTGTCCAACTGGTTTGTTGCATTCTGGAATCTCAAATTGAAAAGCTCTTTTTTAGCTTCAACCAACTGCAACTTTAAGTCTGCAGCGGACTGTGTGTTTAATTCTTCTAAATATTTACTAGTTTTCATTTGATTCACCGCCTTCTAAGTCTGCACGTGAAACGATCTTGCACTTACAGGGTAATTTGTGTGTTGCAAGACGTAATGCTTCTCTTGCGATCTCTTCAGATACATCAGAAATCTCGAATAATACGCGTCCCGGCTTAACAACTGCTACCCAGTACTCTAATGTTCCTTTTCCGGAACCCATACGGGTCTCAGCCGGTTTTGCAGTTACAGGTTTGTCAGGGAAAATTTTGATCCAAACTCTACCACCACGCTTGATATATCTTGTCATAGCAATACGGGCAGCCTCGATCTGATTGGATCTGATCCAGCACGGCTCCAATGCCACAATACCGAATGAACCGTTTGTGATCTTATTACCTCTCATCGCTTTTCCGGTCATAGAACCACGGAACTGTTTACGATGTTTTACTCTCTTAGGCATTAACATTATTGAGCTCCTCCTTCCTTATTTCCTTTTGTAGGAAGTACTTCTCCTTTATAGATCCATACCTTAACGCCAACCTTACCATATGTGGTGTCAGCCTCAGCAAATCCGTAATCGATATCTGCTCTCAAAGTCTGAAGCGGGATGGTTCCGTCTGAGTAGAACTCGCTACGAGCCATATCAGCTCCGCCAAGACGACCGGAACAGTTGGTCTTGATACCCTTTGCGCCAGCCTTCATAGCACGGCTCATGCAGGACTTCATTGCTCTACGGAAGGAAACACGGTTCTCTAACTGTAATGCAATGTTCTCAGCTACCAGCTGAGCATCCTTGTCAGGTCTCTTAACCTCTTTGATATCAACGATTAACTTCTTGTCTGTGAACTGCTGTAATTCGCCTTTGATTCTCTCGATCTCAGCGCCGCCTTTACCAATTACCACACCGGGCTTAGCTGTGTAAAGGATTACCTTTACGCGATCAGATGCTCTCTCGATCTCGATCTTAGAAACGCCTGCAGCATATAATTTCTTCTTCAGAAATTTTCTAATGTTATAGTCTTCTACTAAGTAATCAGCAAACTCTGATTCTGCGTACCATTTAGAATCCCAATCTGCGATAACGCCGACTCTTAAACCATGAGGATTAACTTTCTGTCCCATGTTTTCCCTCCTATCTTTCATTCAGCACAATTGTTAAGTGGCTTGTTCTCTTCTCGATTCTATAAGCTCTACCCTGTGCTCTTGGTCTGATTCTCTTCATTGTGGGTCCTTTGTTTGCGTAGCACTCCTCTACATAAAGGTTCTCTGCGCTTAATCCGTTATTGTTCTCAGCATTTGCGATTGCTGACTTTAATAACTTCTCTATAACACTTGATGCGTATCTGGGATTGTATGTCACAATCGCAAGAGCTGTCTCCACGTCTTTGCCGCGGATTGCATCCAATACGAAGCAAGCTTTCTGAACTGACATTCTAGCATAAGACAACTTAGCTGAAGGTCTGGTATCTTTTACTTCATTTCTTTCTCTCTTAATTTGGGATCTATGTCCTTTTGCCATGACTGAAACCTCCTTTCAAAAATTGTGATTATCTTGACTTCTTCTCGTCTTTACCATGGCCTCTGTAAGTTCTGGTTGCTACGAACTCACCAAGCTTGTGTCCAACCATATCCTCTGTTATATATACCGGAACATGTTTTCTTCCGTCATGAACAGCGATGGTGTGTCCAACGAAGGATGGGAAAATTGTAGAACGACGTGACCAGGTTTTAATAACTGTCTTATCACCAGATGCATTCATGGCATCTACTTTTTTCAGTAAGCTTTCATCTGCAAATGGTCCTTTTTTAAGTGATCTTGCCATTTTATTTCCTCCTATCTACTATTTAATAGCTCTGCCGTCTCTTCTTCTTACAATCAGCTTGTTAGAAGATTTCTTCTTCTTACGTGTCTTAAGTCCAAGAGCAGGTTTGCCCCAAGGTGTGCATGGACCAGGACGTCCAACCGGTGCCTTACCTTCTCCACCACCATGTGGATGGTCATTCGGGTTCATAACAGAACCACGTACAGTCGGGCGGATACCCATGTGACGCTTACGTCCTGCCTTACCGATGTTGACCAGGTTGTGATCTCCATTTCCGATAACACCAATTGTTGCACGGCAGTTCAGAGGAACCATTCTCATCTCACCTGAAGGAAGTCTTAATGTTGCATACTTGCCTTCCTTTGCCATTAACTGAGCGCCGAGTCCGGCAGAACGTACTAACTGTCCGCCCTTTCCGGCGTATAACTCGATATTGTGTACCTGTGTACCAACCGGAATATTCTCAAGAGGTAAGCAGTTACCCACGCGAACCTCTGCCTCCGGTCCGTTCATTACCTGCATGCCGTCTGTCAGCCCTTCCGGTGCAAGGATATATGCCTTCTCGCCATCTGCATAGCTGATCAATGCGATGTTTGCAGTTCTGTTAGGATCGTACTCGATTCCGATTACAGTTGCAGGAATGCCATCTTTTCTTCTCTTGAAGTCGATAATTCTGTATTTTCTTCTATTTCCACCACCCTGATGTCTAACGGTGATTTTACCCTGATTGTTACGACCGGAATGCTTCTTCAAAGAAGTTGTCAATGATTTCTCAGGTGTACTCTTGGTAATCTCAGAGAAATCAGAACCAGTCATATTTCTTCTGGAAGGTGTATATGGGTTATATGTCTTAATTCCCATTGTGATTCTCCTTTCGGTTATTTAAGTTTAATATCGCACTTTTCTGTGCTTAGCTGCCTACTTTTATAATCCTGCGAAGATCTCGATATCTGCAGAATCCTCAGTAAGCTGAACGATTGCCTTCTTAGTCTTTACTGTCTGACCAACGGTAGCGCCACGTCTCTTTTTCTTTCCTTCCTGATTCATGGTGTTAACCTTTGCAACCTTTGTTCCTTCGAACATTTTCTCTACAGCCTCTTTGATCATGGTCTTGTTTGCTTCCGGATGAACTAAAAATGTATATTTCTTCTCAGCCATAGCTGCCATGCTCTTCTCAGTTACTACTGGTTTGAGGATTACATCATAATACTGTACGTTTGCCATTATGCATACAC
>JBJELW010000032.1:0-30998 GCA_051879315.1 Roseburia sp. | reverse complement strand
GTTGTTTTTTGCAAAAAAGGAGCTGTGCACTAATTACTTAGTGCGACAGCCCCATCCTTACCCTAAAATCTGTAATATTTTCTTTTCTATGGTTTCCGCCAATGCCGCATGTCCCTGACTATCCATATGTTCCCGGTCTGTCGCTGAAGGCGCCGCATAATCGGAAGCCGCCAGATAAAACACCTGCTCCTCCCGGGCCACCTGTCCATACGCATCGGCCAGACCCTTAGACACTTCCACAGATGTCCGGTTGAACTCCGGGTCGAATCCGTCCCACACATCCTCTCCCAGATGGATCGGTGAAATCAGCAATATCTCCGCCCGGGGCTGGCCTGACCGGATCTGACGTATGAGATATCTGGCACCGGATGCAATGCTTCCTGCAGTGGCATTGTAAAAGGTTTTGCAATCGTTGGTGCCCAGCATCACCACCACCAGATCCAGCGGATTGTGGCTTTCCAACAGAATGGGCAGGATCTGACTGCCTCTCCTGCCGAAGCGCAGGGGATCATCAAAAACAGTGGTCCTCCCGCAAAGTCCTTCTTCTATGATCTGATAGCCCTTCTCGTGCAAATGGTTCCCTACGATTCCGGTCCATCGTGTATTGCTGTCATAACGTTCTCCGGTACCCGGTATCAAACCATAGGTATTGGAATCTCCAAAACATAATATCCGCTTTTTCTCACTCATTTCACACGATCCTCCGTCTTTCTTATCTGAAAATATTCTAACACGGATTCCCGTTTTTGGCTCATACCGGTATGTTCTTACCGGTTATAAGTAAAAGTAATCACCGGATTTGTTTATTATTCCACGTACTCCTTCACCAGAACCGTTGCATTATGTCCACCAAATCCAAGGGAATTGCTAATGGCAATATGCACATCCGTGTGGATTCCTTCTCCCTTGGTGTAGTCCAGGTCACATTCCGGATCGTCCTCCTTCAATCCAACTGTAGGATGAATGTATCCGTTCAAAATGGACTCGATACAGGTGATCAGTTCCACGGCACCGCCGCCTGCAAACATATGGCCAATCATGGATTTGGTGGAGTTGATATGCACCTTATAGGCATCCTCACCAAATGCACGCTTAATGGCCCTGGTCTCATACAGGTCATTGTAAACCGTACTGGTTCCGTGAGCATTGATGTAGTCCACCTGAGCCGGTGTTACACCGGCATCCTCCATAGCCATGGTCATAGCCCGGGCAGCTGCCGACCCGTCCTCCAGCGGTGTGGTGACATGATGAGCATCGCAGGTGGCTCCATAACCGCCGATCTCTGCATAGATCTTTGCGCCACGCTTTTTCGCATGCTCCAATTCCTCCAGCACCAATACTCCTGCACCCTCGCCGGTGACAAATCCGTTTCTTCTCTTATCAAACGGAATGGAGGCACACAGCGGATCCTCCGAAGTGGTGAGAGCTGTCAATGCCTGAAAGGTTGCCACTCCAAATCTGCTGACGGAGCTGTCAACACCCCCGGCCAGAATCACATCCAGTTCTCCATGCTGAATGTTTCGGAACGCCTCGCCAATGGAATTGGTTCCTGTGGCACAGGCGGTAACCACATCTAAACATTTTCCCCGGAAGCCGAAGGTCATGGCCACATTGGCTGCCGCCATATTTCCCAATACCAGAGGTGCTGACAGGGGATGCACCCGGGAAGGGCCCTTCTCCAGAAGTTTATCGTATTCCCGCTCAATTCCCATAAGGCTGCCCACGCCGGAACCAATTTCCACACCCAGGCGGTACACATCCTCTTTGCTCACATCCAGTCCACTGTCTGCCATAGCTTCCTTTGCCGCCACCACTGCAAACTGGCTGAAACGGTCCATCCGTTTTGCCGCCTTAAAATCCAGATAATCCTTTACATTAAAATCCCGCACCTCTGCGGACAGTTTTGCCTTGTACTCTGTGGTATCAAAGTTCTGGATGGGACCGATTCCTACACGATTCTCCATAATCCCGTTCCAAAATTCCTTTACCCCG
This sequence comes from Roseburia sp., assembly GCA_051879315.1. Taxonomy (GTDB): domain Bacteria; phylum Bacillota; class Clostridia; order Lachnospirales; family Lachnospiraceae; genus Roseburia_C. The sequence continues at coordinate 29,006 of JBJELW010000032.1, read as the reverse complement.
ATTCCGATGGGGGTTACCGCACCCATTCCTGTCACAACTACTCTTTTCATACGCTTTACCTTTTCTCCTTCATTTAATGTATCTTTTATTTCACATCATTTGGGCTCTCTTTTCCTTCCACATAATCGCAAGCGTTCTGCAACGTGGTTTCTGCAATGGCTTCCAGCGCCTCCTTTGTAAAAAATCCCTGATGTGAAGTGATCATCACATTGGGGAAGGACAAAAGCCGTGCCGTAGTAGAGTGCTCTAAAATCTCATCCGAGCGATTTTCAAATACATTCTTGGTTTCCTCTTCATATACATCCAATGCCACGCCGGCAAACTTGTGCATACGGATTCCCATGATCAAATCCTCCGTTTTCACCAGCGCCCCACGGGAGGTATTTACCAGAATCACACCGTCCTTCATTTTCTTGATGGTATCAATATTCACCAGATGGTAAGTGGAGTCCATCAACGGACAATGCAGTGAAATCAGGTCGCTCTGCGCCAGAAGCTCATCCAGGGAAACGTAGGTCACAAAATCCTTCAGACTCTCATTCTGATAAACATCGTAAGCAATGACCTTCATACCAAAGCCCTGGCAGATACGGCACATTGCCGCTCCGATTTTACCGGTTCCAATGATACCTGCTGTTTTCCCATACAGGTTAAATCCCATAAGTCCGCCCAGGCTGAAATCATTCTCCCGCACTTTGTTATATGCTTTGTAGAGGCGGCGGTTGCTGGCCAGTGCCAGTGCCATGGCATGCTCAGCCACAGCCTCCGGAGAATATCCCGGCACACGCATCACCCGGATTCCCAACTCTCTCGCCTTGTTCATGTCCACATTGTTAAATCCGGCGCAACGCATCAGCACCAGACCCACACCTTTTTCCTTCAAAATAGTCAGCGTCTTGTCACCCACATCGGAGCTTACAAAGGCACAGACCGCATCGAATCCCTCTGCCAGTTTCGCCGTACGGGAATCCAGATCAGACTTGATATACTCGATGGCAATGTCCGGTTCCTGTCCGGATTCATGAATACTATGTGCAAATTTGGGCAAAATTGTCTCGAACGAGTCTTTGTCATAATTTTTCGTGTCATAAAATAAAATTTTCATTCTGCATCTCTCCTTTTTGAAGAACCTTACCATTCCCTTAAATTGCCACCATTATAATAAATTCATATAAAAAAAGCAACTCACTGCGTATGCGCGAGTTGCCTTTTGTTAACTATTTATCAAACTGCTCCTTCACTGCCGCCTTCAGCTGTTCCAGTGCCTGCTGCAGCGTACTTCTCGGGCATGCCACATTAAACCGTTCAAAACCTTCGCCCACTTTTCCGAAAATAGCTCCACTGTCCAGCCACAGATTGGCCTTGTTCACAATCAGATCCTCCAGCTGCGGCTCAGTAAGTCCCAGTCCGCGGAAATCCACCCACACCAGATAGGTCCCCTCTGGAGATACCATCTTAAGCTGAGGCAGTTCCGCCTCCAGATACTCCTTCATAAAGCGAATATTGTCTGCCAGATACTCCATCAGTTCTTCATACCAATCCCCACCGTAACGATAGGCCGCCTCACAGGCGGTGAGTCCCATGGTGTTCAGCTGACTGTAACCTGCTGCATCTACCTGCTTTCTGAAGGCTCCCTTCAGTGCACGATTCGAGATAAATATATTGGAAATCTGCAGTCCCGCCAGATTAAAGGTCTTTGCCGGGGAAGTGCAGGTCACCGTAATGTCCGCAAAGGATTCATTCAAGTTTGCAAAAACCTCATGTTTCCTGTCCCCGAACACAAAATCCTCATGGATTTCGTCGCTGACCACAATCACATGATGTTTCAGACAGATTTCACCGATCCGGAGCAGTTCTTCCCTGGTCCAGACTCTCCCCACCGGATTGTGCGGGTTGCAAAGCAAAAACAATGGAATGTTATGTTCCACGATTTTTCTCTCAAAATCCTCAAAATCTATTCCGTAGCTTCCGTCCTCCCGCTGAATCAGATCATTGCTGATCACCTGTCTGTTGTTATCCTCAATCACTTCCGTAAAAGGATAATACACCGGCTGCTGAATCATGACCGCATCTCCTTCTTTGGAGTATGCTTTCACCGCCATAGCCAGAGCAAATACCACCCCGGGCGTCTTCACCAGCCAGCTGCGCTGCACCTGCCACAGATGCCTCTGCTGCATCCACTGAGCCACCGCCTCAAAATAGGAATCGCGACTCTCCGTATAACCGAAAATTCCATGATCCACCCGCCTGTGTATAGCCTCTAAAATCTCCGGCGCCGTGGGAAAATCCATGTCTGCCACCCATAGTGGCAAAATATTTTCCGGTCTGCCCCTGCGCACAGCAAAATCATATTTCAAACAATCTGTGTTTTTCCGGTCGATCACCCGGTCAAAATCATACTTCTTTTCTGCCATAATATCCTCCAGTGACTATTCACACCCTGTGGAATGAGAGAACCAAATTCTCTTAAAACGAATCAATGGCCTGTTTCAAATCTGCAATAAGATCTTCCGTGCTCTCAATTCCCGCTGACAAACGCAGTACCCGGTCGGTAATACCGTTTTTCAACCGCACTTCCTCCGGCACATCTGCATGCGTCTGTGTGGTGGGATAAGTCAAAAGTGTCTCTGTACCACCAAGACTTTCCGCGAAGGGAATCAGCCGGGTGGATTTTAAAATATGTAATGCCAGTTCCTTACTCTCCACCTCAAATGTGAGCATACTGCCGAAACCGCTGGCCTGGGACTTGCAGACCTCGTACCCTTTGCTGCCAGGAATTCCCGGATAATAAACCTTTTTTACCCTGGGTTCTTTCAGCAAAAACTCTGCAATGGCCTGTGCATTCTGCTGAGCCTTTTCCATACGGAGAGGAAGCGTTTTTATACCTCTTAAGATCAGCCAGCTGTCAAAGGGTGCCAGACCGGATCCCACTGTTTTGATCAGATAACGTAGCTCGTCGGAGATTTCCTGTGAATTGGTCACCAGAAAACCGGCCAATGTATCATTGTGGCCACCTAAAAATTTTGTACCGCTGTGAACCACAATATCTGCGCCCAGTTCCAATGGTCTTTGAAAATAAGGGGACAAAAATGTGTTGTCCACGATCAGTAACAATCCATGCTTTTTCGCTATAGCTGCAGTTTTGCGGATATCCACCACGTTCATCATGGGATTGGTAGGTGTCTCAATGAAAATAGCTTTCGTATTCTCCCGGATGTAAGACTCAATGTCCTCCGTGGAACAGTCAATATGGGAAAACTCGATTCCGTTCTTTTCATTCACATGATCGAAAAGGCGGATACTGCCACCATACAAATCTGCGTCCGTAATCAGATGATCTCCCGGCTGAAACAGCTCCATCAGCATGGTGATAGCTGCCATTCCGGAAGAAAAAGCCAGTGCATCCACTCCATTTTCCAATGCTGCCACCACCTGCTCCACCCGCTGTCTGGTGGGATTCTGCAGACGGCTGTAATCAAAGCCGGTGCTCTGCCCTACTGCCGGGTGTGCGTAGGTTGCAGACTGATAAATAGGGAAGCTGATTGCTCCTGTCCCATCCTGTTCAAACTTTTCTCCATTCCCGTATATACATTTTGTTGCAAATCCAGAATCCATTTTCATACTCCTTTCACCGGATAACTGTTTATAATCTCTAGGACTATTATAGACGTTTTCCCGGTGTAGTGGTATGACAGAGTTCTTTGAACCGGTTATCAGAAAAATTTATTACCAGTCAGCATGATATTCTTTTGCATTTATGATTCAGAAACCGTCTGGTTCCCATACTTCGTCAGGATATTGATATATTCCTGTCCCATCTTGCTGAGGGGCATATGTTTTCTCTTGATATATCCGATGGTCATGGTATCCTCCGTAGCCAGTGGAACCGACACATATCTTCCTCCATTCAGATCCTGACAGATAATGCCGGAACACAACGTAAATCCATTCATGCCCACCATAAGATTCAGCATGGTGGCCCGGTCATCTGCTTTGATAATCTGCTTGTAATCCAGGGTGCTTAACACTTCCTCTGCAAAGTAAAAGGAGTTTTTCTCTCCCTGTTCAAAGGACAGACAGGGATAGTCCGCCAATTCCTCAAAGGAAATCTGTTCCCGGTGTGCCAGCGGATGATTCTTTGAAAGATACACGGAAATCCCACAGGTGAACAGGGGATGGAAGGAAAGATTATTTTCCGCAAAGATTTTCTGCATAGCCTTTTCATTGAAATCATTCACATAAAGCACGCCCAGTTCACTGCGGTGATCCCGCACGTTCTCAATGACCTCATGGGTTTTCGTCTCATGGACAGCCAACTCAAATTCGCTCATAGAAAACCGTTTCCCAAGCTCAATAAATGCCTCTACCGCAAAGGAATAATGCTGCATGGACACGCTAAACTTCTTTTTAGACTGTTTTTGCTCGATGAAACGCTCCCCAATGAGATGGTTCAGTTCCACCATCTGTCGGGCGTAGCTTAAAAACTCCTCACCTTCTGTGGTAATGACGATTCCCCGGTTGGACCGGATGAAAAGCTCCGTGTGAAGTTCTTCCTCCAATTCCCGAATAGCCGCAGATAAGGCAGGCTGAGACACAAAAAGCTCAGCGGCTGCCTTATTCATGGATTTGGTTTCTGCAATTTTTACTACATAAGCAAGCTGTGTAAGTGTCACTTGTTCCCCCAGCCTTCCTCCAGCGCCTTAGCCAGCTGGTCCGGACAGGAAGTACCCCTGCCTCTGCAATCGATTCCCTTCAAACGCTCGATAACATCAGACACTTTCATGCCTGCCACCAACGCACTGATGCCGGTGGTGTTTCCATGACATCCGCCCACAAACTGCACGGACTTTACAGTGTCACCTTCTACTTCGATATGAATTTCTTTGGAGCATACTCCAGATGTTTTGTATACCATGTTTCATTCCTCCTGGTTGATTACAATCATCCCAATTTTACACAATATTTTTTCACAATGCAACAATACTTTTCGAACAAACATCTTTAAATGAAATTGTATGCTCAGCATTCTTTACACTTGTACCAGAAGTTGCTCAAAAAAGGATGCTGCCACATCGATGGCGGAGGGGTCTGCACAAAACCGCGGGCTGTGCAGGGGATAACCGCCTCCCACACCAATCCAGACCATCAGGCCCCGGCGTTTTTCCTGGTAGAAGGCGAAATCCTCCCCCACCATGGATACTTCCGGAAGCAGGACATGTAGTCCCTGCTCCTTTGCCACCTTTTCTGCTGCTGCAGCAAATGTTTCGTCATTATCTGTGGCCGGGGGACCTTCCACCCAGTCCAGTTCTGTCTCTACCCCGTAGGCTAAGTCGTTGGCCTCGATCAGGGTGCGTACACGTTTCTGTACCAACGCTCTGGTTTCCCGATCCGTGGTTCGGATGGTTCCCTCTAAAAAGACCTGGTCCGGCAGAATATTATAACTGCTGCCGCCTTCTATATGGGTGATACTCACCACTGCCGACCGGGTAGGGGACACGTTTCTGCTGACTACAGTCTGCAGACTGCTGATCAGACCGGCTGCCGCCACAATGGGATCCCGTCCCGTCTCCGGCTTCGCTCCATGGCACCCCTTCCCACGAATATTCAGATGAATGATATCCACAGAAGCAGTGATGGCTCCTGTCTTAATCCCAATCTCCCCCACCTCCATAGCCGGATTCGTATGCAGGGAGAAAATTGCGTCCACCCGGTCCAAAATGCCAGTATCGATCACTTGTTTTGCGCCGAAAGCCGTCTCCTCCGCAGGTTGAAAGAAAAACAGGATTTCACCTTTGATCTGCTGTCTCTTCCGATTCAGTCTCCTGGCAGTTTCCAATACGCTGCAGATATGAATGTCGTGCCCGCAGGCGTGCATGACACCTGCATTTTCTGAACGGTAATCCAGCTCCGTCTCCTCTTCTATAGCCAAAGCATCAATATCCGCCCGCAGTGCAATGGTCTTTCCCGGCACCTCACCTTTGATCCGCGCAATGAGACCGGTGTTCAGACCGGTCTCAAGGATCTCAATGCCTGCTGCTGTCAGTTGCTGACGGATTCGTTCTGTCGTTTCATACTCTTTGTTGGAAATTTCCGGATTCCGGTGAAATTCATAAAACAAATCCCTGATATCTTTTTCCTGCATACTATCGTCTCCTAATCCTTATGTCGTAAAAACTTTTCTTCCGGCGTGCTACTTAGTTTCTTTCGATCTTGAGGCGTAGACCAGAATGCCTTGTAGTCGATCTGGTCTGCAAATCTGGCATTGAAGGAAGCGAACAACTGATCCTTTCCTCTTGCCTTTGCAAAATCTCTAAAATATGTATTGTTCTGGAATGCCGGAATCTCATACAGGTCTCTGGCGTAAGCCCAGATATTTTCGTAATCCACCACACGTTTCTTGATAGGACCTAAATTCCGATAATAATGAGTATCAAACCGGGCCAGGGTCACGAAAAACCGCACATCCGAATCCGTCACATAATCTCCAAACAGGAATCTCTGTTTAGACAGACGCTCCTCCAGCTGATCCATGGCTGAATAAAAATCTTCAAAGGCTTCCTGGTATGCTTCCAGAGACTGGCAAAAGGCCATGCGATAATGTGCATTGTTAATATTGGGAAACAGCCAGTCGTTAAAATCATCAATCTCTTTTCTCTTATCCTCGGGATATAAATCCGGAGCATCCTTATCCTGCCAGGGTCGGAACGCCACCTCAAGATAATTAGTCAACCGATGATAGTCGTTATTCACTATTTTTTTGCTTTCCACATCTACCAGAGCCGGAACTGTAGCGCGTCCGGTGTAGCTGCTGTCTGCATTCTTATATACCTCACTCAAAAACTTAATTCCCAATACCGGGTCCTCAAAGTTCTCATCCTCCGGAAATCCCCAGCCATAACGGTTGGTCTCTCCGGTATGGGAAACAATGTGAATGCTGATGGCATCCTGCAGCCCTAAGAGTTCTCTCACAATGGCTGCCCGGTTGGACCAATGACACCCCTTTGCCCAGAACAACCGATATTTTCCGCTTGCCGCTTTCAGCTGTCCTTCTCCATCTCCAAAAGGAGTAGCAAAGTGATTGGGCTGCCTTACAAATGCGCCTCGCTCATCGATCTCATTTTTTATCTCCTGAGGTCTCGGAGCCACACCTCTCTCCTTTGCGAACTGTTCAGCCAGTGCATCCGTATAAATATTTGCATTTTTACTCCCGTTCTCTTCATTCACAAATGGTTCTCCACAGCATGACATAATCTTATCCTCCTTAATTCCTATCCTGTTCGTGTCCCTACTCTTTTCCTACTATCTCTGTAGGTTTTATATGTTTTATGCGGTAATTATAAATTCGCTTTCCTTATTTGTCAATTCTTTTGGGGCATTTTACCGATAGTCTTTGGATATGACTGGATATAAACTTTGTTTATGGCAAAATTTTCGAAAAAAGCCCTTTACTTCTTATAAATATTATCCGTAATCAATCTGGCAAGTTTTTGCGGAGACTCCTTCGCTCCCTTAGATATCCACTGCATATACACATTAAAAATTGCTCCGGCATAATAATACAGAGAATATGCCCGCTCCGTATCACCATGCACAAAACCGTTCTGTCTCTCCGTATAGCGGTTCAATGCATCCAGCACAATTCCGGACATACCCGCACGTTGCAGGCACAAAAACACTTCCCTGTAACGATAGAAAAACTGCAGCGCATCCAACACATGTTCATAGCTCTGAAAAACACTGCCGTCTTTCCCGTCAATGGATTCAAAATATTCTTCCAGCACGTAGTCCAGATAAAACTTCAACACATCTGTCTTTCCGGAAAAATACCGATAATAGGACATTCTGGATACACCTGCCTTGCGTATCAAATCCTTAATACGTATTTCATCTATGGGGGTATGTTCCATCATGGCCAGCATAGCCTGGGCAATACATACCGGTGCAGACATGGAATATTTTTTTGTTTTCATAGTGATGTTCCTTTCCTGATTGTAACTGCCCGGAGCTATTTGGAACATAAAGTGTGACAAAAATATACTTTTTGTAACTTGTATCCTGTATTTCCCAGTGCTACAATACATCTAGTTTTAAAAACCACGTTATGTGGTTGTTGAGTCATAAATCATTTTTCATTATGAGAGGATCCTATATTATGAAAGAGTTAGTAATCGGAGATAAAGTAGCCCGCCTCCCCATTATCCAGGGCGGCATGGGTGTGGGGGTCAGCCGCAGCAGGCTGGCCGGTGCTGTTGCAAAAGAAGGCGGTATCGGTGTCATTTCCACTGCTCAAATCGGTTACGATGAGCCCGGTTTCGACAAGGACCAGGCTTCCTGTAATCTGCAGGCTATCAAAAAGCATATCCGGCTGGCCAAGGAAGAATCACAAGGCGGTCTGGTAGGTGTCAATGTCATGGTTGCCCTGAAACACTATCGGGAACATGTGCGGGCTGCAGTGGACGCCGGAGCTGATGTTGTCATTTGCGGTGCCGGTCTGCCCGTAGATCTGCCGGATCTGGTACCGGAAGAAAGCGGCAGCAAAATTGCTCCCATTGTCAGCAGTGCACGATGCGCAGATCTGATCCTGAAAAGATGGAACAAACGGTACCAACGGACTGCTGATTTTGTAGTGGTAGAAGGTCCTAAGGCCGGTGGTCATTTAGGTTTCACCAAGGAAGAGGCCATGAATCCACCGGACATGGATGTGGAAATCCGAAAGATCATTGACACCGTGAAAACTTATGGTGATGAATTCGGAAGACATATCCCTGTGGTTGTAGCAGGAGGTATCTTTGACAAACAGGACATCCAGCACGCCCTCTCTCTGGGCGCCGATGGTGTGCAGATTGCGAGCCGTTTTGTAGCCACCGTGGAATGCGACGCTTCGGACGCTTACAAGCAGGCCTACATTCAGGCGAAACCGGAGGACATTGTCATCACAGACAGTCCGGTTGGCATGCCGGGCCGGGCATTAAACAATGCTTTTTTGAAGAAAGTAGCCGAAGGAAAAATGTCCGTCCGCAAATGTTTCAACTGCCTGGCAAAATGTAATCCTGCCCAGATTCCCTACTGTATTACCGAGGCCCTGATCCGGGCAGTAAAGGGTGATTTGGACAATGGACTGATCTTCTGCGGTGCCAACGTGGGCCGCATCGATAAAATTATGACCGTACACGAACTGATGGCAGAGCTCGTGGGATAGGTCTGAAAAGCGCTTTCCCTTTATGAGAAAGCGCTTTTTCAATCTTAACAAGATCCATCGTAAAAATAGAACTGATTGCCCCGGGTGTTCTTGCACCGGTACATGGCGGAATCCGCCATCTGGTATACCTCATCAAAATTCTTTTGACTGTTTTCTTCACAGATCACAGCTCCCAGGCTAACCTCAATGCTCCAATCCTGTAAACCCTCCAGCCGGATTTCTTCCACTTCTTTGAAGAAACTTCGAATCTGTAGTTCTGCTCCTTCCTGACTGTCTATCTTCGGCAAAAACACTGCAAACTCGTCCCCTCCCAGACGCATTACCACCCCGTCCGGGTCAAAGTTGTGCTTTAGTATATCAGCAATAGTGATCAACACCTGATCTCCCATGGCATGTCCGTATGTATCGTTTATGGATTTAAACTTATCCACATCAAAAAGTGCAAACACACCCGCTGTTCCCTGAGCCAAAAAGTCCTGAATCTGGCTCTCGCCATATCCCCGGTTGCAGATGCCGGTAAGAGCATCCGTGCGGGACTGAATCAACAGCTCCTGCATCATCTGTTTTCGTTCCGTCATATCGGTAAGGGTTGTCAGACTCACCTGTCCGCCACCGGCAAGAATCACTTGTCTGGTCTGAGCCATCACATACACTCGCCCGGTCCCATTATCCACCGCATACTCACATTCAAAGGGTTCACCTGTTTTTAGCGTTTTTCGAAAAACAGACTCCACCGCATCCCGATCCTCCGGGATGGTCCGCTGTCGTAAGGCATGATAGCTGGTTCCCACTTCCTCCAAGCTATGAAATCCAAATATTTCCAATGCGGCATGATTCATAAAAAGAACTTCTTCCGTTCCAGCATCAATAGCCAGCACTCCGGCACTCTGCATACGTAGTAGTTCCCCATAAACCTCGTTTTGATTTTCTAAAGCCTGCTGCAATGCCTGCTGATACAAAAGCTCCCGGCGCTTTTCTTCATCAATTAACTGAACCGCATAAATTACATTTCCTATTTTACCGTCATTTTCCCGATCCACCACAATAAAATTGGCGCGGCACCATCTACCCTTACTGCTGAAGAATTCATGACTGATGGTATTTGTATGTTTCATACGCTGATCCAGCGTAGCTAGTTCCGAAAAGAGCAATGTGTCTTTCTGTGACCCGGTGGATGTCATCCAAGTCATAATTTGCCGCATCTGCTCTGTGGCATTTTCTATGTGGTTCACAAGGCTCCGGACATCCTCTCTACTGTGAATTTCCCGAAAACTGTCTGTGGGTAGATGAATCAGATACATGGATACATAAATACCGGCAATCGCCTCTATCAGCTTATGTTCCATCTTCTCCGTAAATTCACAACGATACTCATTATCTTTCATAACCTATTCCCCAATCCCGTTCTTCTCTTTGATGTATGCAATGAACTGTTCCTCCGGAAGAGGCTTGGAGAAGTAATATCCTTGAATATAATCCACCTGGGCCTGCTTCATAATCTCAAGCTGAGACTCTTGTTCCACACCCTCTGCCACAATCTTATACCCCATTTTCTTTACCATGTTGACCGCACTCCGGATGATTTCGCCGCCCTTTTCATGAGCAGATACCATATCCACCAGCGTCTTATCAAACTTTATAATAGTCAGCGGCCAGGAAGCCATGGCACTGATATTGGAATATCCGGTTCCAAAATCATCCAACGACCAGGATACCCCCTCCCGATGCAGTTCCTCCATGTTATGCATGACCACCGTAGGCGAATCCACCATGGCTGTCTCCGTAATTTCCAGATTAATCATTTCCTTTTCAATTTCGTAATGTTTCAACATCTCCAGAATCATTTCGGATAATTCTTTCTGCATACACTGGACCACAGAAAGATTGATTTCAATATATTCCAGCCCCAGTTTCTTAATATCCCACTCCTTAATAAAACGAAATACCTTCTCGAGAATCATACTGCCGATTTGAAGAATCATCCCATTCTCCTCAGCAATGGGAATGAACTCATCCGGTGGGATAAATCCCTCCTCCGGATCAATCAGACGGATCAGCGCCTCGGCAGATACCATCCGACCCTTTTCCACAGAATAGATGGGCTGATAATACATCTGAAAATAATCGTTCACTATGGCATGCCGCAGAATCTGCGTTACCTTAATCCTTCGCTCTGCCTTTTCCAAATCGATTTCCTTCACGTCCACCTCGTGGTTCCCGTCCGCAGTCATTCTGGAAAATGTAGAATGGCAGAAATACAGATCCTTCAGACTCTTCACATCCTCAGGAATGGAGTATTGCATCATTTTATAATTCAGCAGAATATCCCCGTCATCCAACTGCCACATCTGGGAAAATCTTGCCCGCACTCTGGCCTGATAAGCTCCCATCTTCTTATTCTCAGGCTGCATGATCACAAAAGTCCCACTGTTAAAGTAGTATGTATTCTGCTGGGAAATCCGATCCAAAAACTTCGCAACCTGCTTTAGAATCTTTGTACGGTTCTCCACGCCAAAATTCTGGATAATAAAGTTCAGATTTTCAATCTGAAGAACGAACACAGTCATTCCCTTTCCGGCTTCCAGATTAAATCCCACAATCTTATCAAATACCTTACGATTGTAAATCCGCAACTCTGATTCCAGATACTCGTCCGGCTTCTGAAGATTTAAGAACACTACTAGTTCGCCAACAGCCATTCCCAGGTGCCGCAGCAACAGGCTCGGGAAGAAATACTGCAGTGAAGTGGCACAACAGCTGATTCCCAGATACACACACAAAGAAAGCTTGATTCTCCAGTCGGAATGCTTTCTGTCCAGCAGTACATATCCCACTCCCATAATGGCATAGTAAATCGCCACCACATACAATGCGGGCAACAAAATCCCTGTACAATATAATCCTTCCTCCGTGTACCGGAACACGAATCCGGTCCATGGATTGGCTGCCAACAGAATCCAAAACACAGAATTGGGCATAAACAAAAGTAACTTCACATACCACTCCACGTTCCGGATACTTCCCCGTATCACCGTCACCGCATAAAAGGCAAACAACACCGGAGGCAGATTTAACAGACAGGCATGAACATAATCCAACCCCACCTGTAATACACGGGGCATAAAGCCCGGATCCTGCCTATCCAAGGTACAAGGTATGTTCACCAAAGCTGCCAGCAGTGTACACAACACAAGTGCCATATAAATCGCATTGTGCGCCTCTTTGGTTTTCTTCTGCATACAAAACATACACAGAATAACCACACAAATAATGGCTGCACATACATTGTATTGCAGTTGATATTCTACTCCCATACTAAAATCCCTATCTCCTTAAGCACTTGTCTCTCTGGTACTTCCCCCAAAATACCAGAAATTTCCGAAAATACTGCTTTTATTATACCTTGTCCCGCAAAAACTGTCTAGCATTTTCACCAAAGTCGTCAAAGGAAAACAGGTGTTGTCAGCTCCGGCGGTACCGGTTCAGGCAGGCGTAGATCTCCTGCACTCTGGGTATGGCATATCCCCCCGGAATGTAACTTCCCTCGGCGAAGAAGGAAAGTCCCTTTTTCTCCAGCTGCTGCTCCAAATATTTTGCGATCTCAGGCAGTGTCCGTCTGCCATCCACCAGCTGCTCCACCGCATATTTCAAAAGCAGTCCCAGGGCAGCCGTCTGCTCGCTATCCACCAGCTGCTCGATGTATCGCAGGTCCACATTCTGTTTTCCCAGTGAAAAGCCGTCTTTCCCCATGACTTTTACTTTCAACCGCTCCGGCTCGTCACGGCGAACTGCACCGGTGCGGTAATCTCTGCGTTTTACCGCCCCGTCCGCATCCTTTGTCATAACCCGTCTGCTGACAGGTTGTTCAAATGGTGCCGGTTTCTCAAATGCAACCGGGAACTGTGCGCACAATTCCTTTGCCTTGGCTGTGATATCCACCGGGCGGTAACTATCCATCTGAATCACGGTATCCGCAATGTGGAAAAACGCCCCGGAACTTCCTGCCACTAAAATAGTGGAAATCCCTGCCTTCTCATAGAGATCTCTGGCTCTGGATAAAAAGGGTGTAATGGGCTCCTTGTCCGGGCTTACCACCTGCTGCATAAAGGCATCCCGCACCATAAAGTTGGTGGCAGAGGTATCCTCATCCAAAAGGAATACCCGTCCACCGGCCTCCATTCCCTCCACAATGCCTGCCGCCTGGGAAGTACTTCCGCTGGCATCCGCAGTGGAGAAACAATGGGTGTCCTTCTTGTTGGGCAGATCCCGGATAAACATGGAAATATCCACATCCTTGATAAAGCGGCCATCCTCCGAACGCATCTTGATGGCAGTGTCATCCGTGATCACATATTCTCTTCCGTCTCCGGCGATATGGTCATACACCCCCAGCTCCAGCGCATTCAACAGTGTGGACTTTCCGTGATAACCGCCTCCCACGATCAACGTGATTCCTGCAGGGATTCCCATACCGGTGATGCTGCCCTTGTGGGGCAGTTCCATGGTGACCCGAAGAGAATCCGGCGATTGAAATGCCGTGGAATCCTTCATGGGTCGGGAGGATACCCCGCTCTCCCTGGGCAAAACCGCACCATCTGCCACAAATGCCACCAGATCACGTTCCTTGAGTTGATTGCGGATATAGGCCTGATCCTCCGCTAGTTCAATGGCTGCCTTCATGGCCTTGCCATTAATATTCCGGTAATAGAAAGCCTGCTGCACACACTCCGGCAGATATTCAAATAAGATTTTTTCCAGTTCCCTGGCATTGATGGTTCGTCCATTGGCGGGAAATCCTACTGCAAACCGGGCAGTAATTCCCTTATCACTGACCTCACAGGCAGTACGTCGCAGCACCTCCTGCCCGCAATGTGTCACAGAGATCAAACCGCTCTTCCCGGAACCTTTCGCCTTAAAAGTGAAATGATTCACCTGCTGTCCAAACTGCCGGGTCAAAAAATCAGCCAGCGCGTTTCTGGTAAGGGCGTCCTTTTTGCAAAAATCCGGAAACCCTGCCTGCTCCCCGGAAACAAAAACGCTCAGGTGCGATGGTGCCGCGAACGGATCCCCCTGCACATGATCAATATTTAACACATAGTCGTCAAACCGATAGCTGCCCTTCAGCCCTTTGTAGGCCGGATAGCTTTTATGGTCAATGCTTCGAAGTTCATTCTGTAAGTCTCTTGCTGATTGCATAGTCTACTCCTTTTCTGTTCAACACTACCGGATCAGGGAGAAGATTCCCACGCTGCCCAGCATCATGATCACACCAGCTAAAAGCACGCCCAGCATAACCGCAATCACAGAGGACTTAAAGTCCATATCCAGGATGCTGGCTGCCAGGGTTCCGGTCCAGGCACCGGTTCCGGGAATAGGGATCCCCACAAAGAGAAGCAATGCCAAAAACAATCCTTTTCCTGCCTTCTCCTGCAGCTTTTTGCCACCCTTTTCTCCCTTTTCCAGACACCAGGTAAAGAACTTTCCGATGACAGGCTTATCTGCGCCCCACTCCAGCACCTTCCGGGCAAAGAAATAAATGATGGGCACCGGCAGCATATTTCCGATGATACAGATAATATATGATGCCACCACAGGAAGCCCCAATCCCTGGGCTATAGGGATGGCGCCTCGCAACTCAATGATGGGAACCATAGACACAAAAAATACAAATAAGTACTGTTTTAACATAAAAATCCTCTTTCATTCTAATTCTAATCTACCGATACTCCCGCAGGAATTCCAGCAGCGTATCCATCTCTTGGTCCGTTCCAATGCTGATGCGCAGATAGTTGCGAATCCGCTCCGGGCTGTTAAAATGCCGGACGTAAATATCCTTTTTCTTCAAGTCCTCAAACAGCTTCTCCATGGAAAGTGTGGGATGCGTCACAAACAGGAAATTACTCATGGAATCTCCGAACACATAGCCCAGCTTTTTTAACTCTTCCTTGGTTCGCTCTCTGGTGGCAATGATCTTTGCGGTGGTCTCTTTAAAATACGCCTCATCCTCCACTGCCGCAGCTCCCATGGTGATGGTGAGCTGATTCATGGTGTAGGAGTTGAAAGAATACTTCACATCATTTAAGTACTTGATCAGTTCCGGCTGTGCCATCACATAACCAATCCGCATTCCGGCCATGGAACGGGATTTGCTGAAAGTCTGCACAATCAGTACATTATCATACTCTTGAATCAATGGTAATGCTGACACTCCGCCAAAATCAATATATGCCTCATCCACGATCACAATGACATCCGGATTGTTCTTTATCATCTCCTCAATCTGCTCTAAGAGCATGAGGTTTCCCGTGGGAGCATTGGGATTGGGGAATATGATTCCACCATTTTCCCGGTTATAGTCCGCAGGACAAATCTGAAAATCCTCATCCAGTGGAATCTGCTCATAGGGAATCCGGAATTCCTCCGCCCACACATCATAAAACGAATAGGTGATGTCTGGGAACAAAAGTGGCTTTTTGGAATTGAAAAATGTCATAAAACACATGGCCAGCACATCATCAGAACCCACTCCCACAAACACCTGATTCTCCGGCAATCCATAACGGTCTGCAATGGCTTTCACCAGCACATGGGCCGTAGGATCCGGATAAAGCCGCAGTCTGTCCGTGTCAAACTTCTGCATGGCCTTCACCACACCGGGAGCCGGCGGATAGGGATTCTCATTGGTGTTTAATTTAATCATGTTCTGTTTATTGGGCTGTTCGCCCGGAACGTAAGGCACCACCTTACGAATATTTTCTTCCCATTTTTTCATCATGTATCTCCTCGTCCATTAATTCTTCAAATACCTATCTCAGCCCGTACTCCCCGGCCAGCTTCTCGAAAGCCTGCAGGGAATTCATTACCGTCTCATGGGACACACAGTACGCCAGACGTACATATCCGCCACAGCCGAAGGCGCTTCCCTTGACCATGATAATGTGATATTTCTTTCCGGCCTCCACAAACTCTGCCTCGTTTTCCACCGGGGACTTCAGCCATAGATAAAAGGCACCCTGGGGCTTCACGCAGGTAAATCCCAGACCGGTAAGACCTTCGTACAGATCCCGGCGGTTTCTGTCGTAGAATTCCAGGTTGGTCTGCTCTGTCACACAGCGGGCCACTGCCTTCTGCATCAGGGAAGGAGCATTGACAAATCCCAAAGTACGGTTCGACACGCTTAATCCCTCTAAAAGTTCTGCGGAATCGCTGGCCTCATCCGGTACCACCACATAACCGATACGCTCTCCCGGCAAAGACAGCGACTTGCTGAAAGAATAACCCACCAGGGTATTGCGATAATACTTGGTGAGGAAATCCACCTGCGCTCCGTCATACACCAGCTCCCGGTAAGGTTCGTCAGAGATGAGGTAAATATCCGTTCCAAACTCCTGCTCTTTTTTCTCCAAAATAGATGCCAGGGCTTTTAAGGTATCGGAGCCATACACCACACCGGTGGGGTTGTTGGGATTATTGATGATCACCGCCTTGGTACGGCTGGTAATCTTTGCCTCCAGATCTGCAAGATCCGGCATAAAGGTGTCATAATCCGGCTGTACCCCCACGATTTTTGCATCGAAGTTTGCAGCGTAGCTTTTGTATTCTCCAAAGTAAGGCACAAACACCACCACTTCGTCCTCCGGGTCTAAAATGGTCTTGAAAATGATATTCAGTCCGCCTGCTGCCCCCACAGTCATCACCACGTTGCGTGCAGAAAATCCGGTACCGAAACGCTGATTCAGATTCTGTGCGATTGTCTGCCGCACATCCTCATATCCGGAATTGGCCATGTATCCGTGGATCACCAGGGGATCCGTCTCGTCTAAAATATCTTTCACTGCCCGGTTAAAGGATGCCGGCGCCGGTGTAGCGGGATTACCCAGACTGAAATCATACACATTCTCCGCTCCTACCTTTGCAGCCATCTCCTGTCCTTCCACAAACATGGCACGGATGGCTGAACTTCCTGCCATGGCAGCCTTAATCTTTTTTGATAACATTATCTCGTTCCTTCTTTCCTTTTATAACTTTTTTTCCATAAAACCCGGAAATTCACTTTTCACAAATCCATTGCGCCAGCCGAATTTATCAAAGTGCCCCTCTTCCGTCAGAGGCATGAGAATTCTTTGGTACCCTCCGCTTCGCGCCAAGTGTTCCACCTCATTAAGCAGCATCGTGCCGTAACCATGTCTGCGGCTCTTAGGTTCCATCACAAACTCCAGGATCTCCAGATAATCCTGCTGATGTTTCTCCACAAAAACATAACCGTAGACATTTCCATAGCCATCCAACACCAGGAAAACCCGGCCCTGACACTGCAGAAACAGTTCCTGTCTGCTCACTGCAGAAGACTGATTGATCTTCGCCAGTTTATCCAGATCCGAAACACGGCACAGCCGCACATACTTTTCATCTCTGGGCCGGAACTTCACCTCCGGTTCCACATACCGGTGGTAAATCTCATAGTAGGTAAACTCCCGCTCTGTCCGGGTCAGTTCCTCAATCCGGCGAATCAGATCCTCATTCCGGTCGATTAAGTCCACCAGCACATCCGAGTATCTGGTTCCACTCTCTGCCTTCAGTTCCTCCAACACCTCTGTAAATTCCTTGGTCTTAGCATAATTTCTTCCCAGCTGATCCGTTCCCGCGTCAATGCAGTCGCAGATTTTTATGATATCCATAAAAATTTTTTTGTCCAAAGTCCGGATATCGAAGGATTCCGGGTATCCCCGTTTTCCATCAAAGGATCTGTGATGCCCCAACGCAATCTCACGGAAGGGATGCAGCGCCGGCATGGCATCCATCAGTTCCGCCCCTTTTTCGGGATGCTTTCGGATCAGTTCGAATTCCTCGTCCGTGATACGCCTGCCCTGCAGATTGATCACATCCGAGCAGACAATCTTGCCTATGTCATGACACCGCCCGGCCTTCCCCGCGAATTCCTCCAGTTCCGTCTCCCTGCGGATTACATCCTCCACCGTCTTACAACCCAGTTGCCCCACAAAAAGCTCCGGTTTTTCCCGGATGAGTTCCCGGGTTATGGCGTATGCCAGCCTGCTGACCATGGCAGAGTGGATTACCGTCATCACCTGTCTGCTGATATATATACGGTCCAGCAGATCCAGTGTAGTATCCAGATCATTGCAATGTGCAAACAGTGTCATCAACTGACTTTCAATACGGTGATCCACCAGATAATCTCCATTCATCACC
This sequence comes from Roseburia sp., assembly GCA_051879315.1. Lineage (GTDB taxonomy): Bacteria > Bacillota > Clostridia > Lachnospirales > Lachnospiraceae > Roseburia_C. Next base: position 10,597 of record JBJELW010000032.1, on the reverse strand, counting down.
GGGAATCCCGCATAGTATCGTCTGACCTCATTAAAAATTTCTTTCTGAGTCATGGCATCAAAACAATGTTTCAACAGTTCAGGCACCAGATAATAGATATAGGTATAGGATGGATTCATGAAAAACAGATGCTCCACCGCGAAATCCTCATCCGCCAGCTCCCGGTCATACAGCGTGGTAAAATCCATCACACCATAGTCAAAGCCGCTGTGATTGCTCTCATACTCTATCTCCCACTTTTTCCAGATCAGTCTCCGGTAATCCTGTTCGCTGATCCGGCCGGATACCAGCTGGCTCTTGCAGTGCAGCACATAGATCCTGCTGTCCGTCTTGTAGATATCTCCGTATATCTTTGCCTGCTGTTCATACTCCTCCTCAATCCCGGCCAAAAGCTCCGGCAGTACCTTTTTCCTCTGATCCAGCAGCCCATCGATGACCATTCCCGTCACGGAGTGCAGGATGCTTTTTATAGCTGTTTTCTTTTTCTCAGTTAAAAAGTCCAGCGGCATCTCCACCGTCCAGGTATGCAGGGCTTCCCGTTGATACCGATACAGTTCCTCCTGTTTCGTATCCTCCCGGCAGATAGCTGCCAGCAGACGATAGTAATGGGCATACATCATCCGCAGCAGGCGGTAATTTTCCATCCCCTCCGGCCGTGACTGATAAATCTCTATACACCGTCCGAAACATTCCACCGCTTCCTCATAGCGGTGCATTTCCATAATGGCGATTCCCATAAAGTAGTAGGCATCCATCAGTCTCTTTTGATTGCTCCAGCTTTCATAATAACGGAGTAAAAGTTTCAGCACCGGAATCACAACCTGATAATCCCGAAAACCTTCCGTGCAGAAGAAATCAATATGGGTCATGAACATCTCCGCCAGCTCCGGGTCCATTTGTTCCGGTGCCTCCTGGTTTTCCCGGACAAATGGCATAAGCCAGTTCCGGATCATGTTCTCATTATCTTCATATATGGCCCGGATTTTTTCTGATTTTTTCCGCAGAGATGCGGACCATTTTTCAAAGGAGTATGACTCCTTCAACAGGCTGATCTCCAACTTGCGAATGGTACTGATGCTGTTCTTATATGCATTATAAAAAAGATCAATATCCTTAGTCTCCATGCTCCCCCGATTCTCCCTCATTCTCGTCTTCCAGCTCGATCATGTTATGAATATCCTGCATGGCGCAATCCATTTCCGTAATCACGTCTGCCACCATCTTCAGCCGGGCTGCAATCTCCTCCCCATTCTGAATATGCTTTTTATATTTCAGCTTATGCTCCAGACTGGCCCAGAAATCCATGGCTATGGTCCGCAGCTGCACCTCCACCTTCATATGGCGCTTCTCATTGGAAAGGAAAATGGGAATATCCACGATCAGATGCAGGCTTCGATAGCCGTTATCCTTTGGCTTTTTGATGTAATCCTTAATCTCCACCAGACGGATATCATCCTGCTGCAGCAGCAACTCCGCCATGGTATAAATGTCATCCTGAAAGGAACAGATCACCCGGATTCCCGCAATATCAAACAGGTTCTCCTCTATGGCTTTCAAAGAAAGGGGCAGTTCCTTCCGTTTCAGTTTTTCTAAAATACTTGCCGGTTTCTTTAATCTGCTGTGTATGGACTCGATGGGATTACGGTTATACTGAACGGAAAACTGTTCATTCAATACCCGAAACTTAGTCTCCACCTCCATGATGGCACATTTATAGTACATCATCAGACTTCCAAAGGGCTTGATCTGATCAAACAGTGCCGATGGATCCTCTGAATCGTTTATCTTTTTTAAATCTTCTTCTCTCATATATCTTTAAACCTTTATCCTGTCTGTTCATGGTTATCTATACGACTCCACCCTCCATGATACCGCAGTATGAAAGATTTTTCTATAGATATTTTGAAATACTAAAAAAACTGTCCCATTGAATTTGAACCTGCCTTATGCCATAATACTTTTCGGATTATTTTTCAGAATCAAGGAGGATTCAAATGATTATAAATCGATTGACCCGATTGAGGGAAGAGATGGCGAAGAGAAATATTGCGATTTACATTGTGCCTACCGCTGATTTTCATAGCTCGGAATACGTTGGAGAACATTTCAAAGCACGTGAGTTTATTACAGGCTTTACAGGATCGGCTGGAACGGCTGTGATCACCATGACAGAGGCAGGTCTTTGGACAGATGGACGATATTTTGTACAGGCAGCCGAACAGCTTTGCGGAACCACCATTGAACTGCGCAAGATAGGTGAAGAAGGTGTGCCTACTATCGAAGAATATCTGAAGCAGACGCTGAAAGAAGGAGAAATCATCGGATTTGACGGAAGAGTGGTGAGCGGAACCTGGGGAGATACTCTTTCGAAAATTGCTCAGGAGAAACATGGTTCCCTTTCCGTTGATGAAGATCTGATTGATCTGATCTGGGAAGGCAGACCCGCCATCTCCAAAGCTCCTGTTACCATCTTTGACAACAGATACACCGGAAAAGATACCGGGGACAAGCTTTCCGATGTGCGAAGAGTCATGAAAGAGAAAAATGCGGATGTTCACATTATCAGCTCTCTTTATGATATTGCATGGCTTTTGAATGTAAGAGGCGGTGATATCAGCTATGTCCCGGTGGTACTATCATATCTTTCCCTGACTCAGGAAACCTGTACCTGGTTCGTTCAGGAGGAAATCATCACAGACGATCTCAGGGAATATTTCAACAAATACGGCATTACCACCAAGCCTTATAACTGTTTTTATGAATATGTAAAGACGATCCATGAAGGACAGAACGTGTTGATGAATCGTTCTGTGGTTAACTACAGGATCTGCAATAATGTTCCGGCCGGAGTTACGGTGATAAACGAACCCGATCCAACCGTACGAATGAAGTCCATCAAAAATGAAATTGAGATTGCAAATATCCGGTCGGCTCACAAAAAAGATGCCGTTGCCATGATCAAGTTCATGTACTGGCTTAAGACAAACGTGGGAAAAATTCCCATGACGGAGATTTCCGTATCCGATTATCTGGCCAGACTCCGGGGAGAGCAGGATGGATTTCTGGATCTTAGTTTTGAAACCATCTGCGGATATGCAGAGCATGGTGCCATTGTACACTACTCCGCCACACCTGAAACTGATATTGAAATAAAACCGGAGGGATTTTTGCTGGTTGATTCCGGCGGACATTATTTGGAGGGAACCACTGATATTACCAGAACCTTTGCCTTAGGACCGGTTACCCATGAGATGAAATCCGATTTTACCAGAGTATGTCGCTCTCATACCAATCTGGCAAATGCCAAATTTAAATATGGTTGTACGGGGCTAAATTTAGATATTCTGGCCAGAGCGCCTTTCTGGGAAATGGCTTTGGATTATAATCACGGTACCGGACATGGCGTTGGCTATGTGTTAAACGTCCATGAAGGTCCCAACAGTTTCCGATGGAAACAATCTCCGGACCGTTCGGAAGGAAGTGTCCTGGAAGAAGGCATGGTCACAACAGATGAGCCGGGAATCTATAGGGAAGGCAAATACGGAATCCGTACGGAAAATGAACTGATCTGCAGAAAAGGTGCAAAAAATGAATTCGGTCAGTTTATGTATTTTGAAAACGTGACGTACGTTCCGATCGATCTGGATGCAATCGATCCGGACCAGATGACACCCATTGAAAAAGCACATCTGAACGAATATCATGCCATGGTATTTGAGAAGATGTCACCTTATTTTGAAGGGAAGGAATTAGAATTCCTGAGAAAATATACACGGCCAATTTAAATGGAATTTCTTGTCAGAAGAAAAGCAGGCGATGATCTCCGCTGATATCATCGCCTGCTTTTTTAATTATCCGTTCACCCGATTCACAAACCGCAGGAATGCTTCCCGTCCTGCCTCTGTGCACTTGTACACGCCGGCATCCTCCAGCACCTGGCCAAACACCAGTCCGATTTCCTTCTGGATGATTCCATGCACGTTGTTCTCGTCGATATGATCGTATTTTCCTTTAAATTCATCCACCCAGTCAGCATGCTTTTCCAGCATTTCGTCTGCGCGAAGATCTGTTCCCTCTACAATGGCCCGCTCCAGAGCTGCCATCTCATCCTTCAATCTTGCCGGGAGTACAGCCAGCCCCATCACCTCAATGAGACCGATGTTCTCTTTCTTAATGTGATGAAGTTTTGCATGGGGATGATATACGCCCAGTGGATGCTCCTCTGTGGTAATGTTGTTGCGCAGCACCAGATCCAGCTCATAGTTATCATCGCGTTTTCTGGCAATGGGTGTGATGGTGTTGTGGGGTTCGCCCTCTGTCTCCGCAAAAATAAATGCGTCCTCGTCGGTGTAACCTCTCCAGGTCAAAAGAATCTTGTCAGCCAGTTCGATCAAACGGTCTGTATCCGGAGATGACAGACGAATCACGGACATGGGCCATTTTACGATTCCTGCCTTCACATCCTCAAATCCTGAAAAAGAAATCTCACGCTCCACCGGTGCCTTTGCCATAGCAAAGGTGTAATGGCCCCCCTGGAAATGATCGTGGCTTAAAATGGAACCGCCCACGATAGGAAGATCTGCATTGGAGCCCACAAAATAATGGGGAAACTGTTTTACGAAATCCAGCAGTTTGCCAAAGGTAGCACGCTCAATTTTCATGGGTGTATGCTTTGCATTGAACACGATGCAGTGCTCATTGTAATACACATAGGGTGAATACTGTAAAAACCAGTCGCTGTTGTTGATGATCACCGGCATAATGCGGTGATTCTGGCGAGCCGGATGATTTACACGGCCGGCATAGCCCTCATTCTCCTTACACAGCTGGCATTTAGGGTAAGCGCTCTGCTTCGCATTCTTTGCAGCTGCAATAGCCTTGGGATCCTTCTCCGGCTTGGACAAATTGATGGTGATGTCCAGTGTGCCGTACTCGGTGTCTGCCGTCCACTTCTGATCCTTTTTGATGCGCTGTCTGCGTATGTAATTGCTGTCGCAGCTGAGTTTGTAGTAGTAATCTGTTGCCTCCTGGGGGGAACGGGCATACAGGCTCTGGAATTTGTTTCGAATCTCGCTGGGACGCGCTACCAGGCAACCCATAATCTTCGTGTCAAACAGATCTTTGTAAACGATGCTGTTCTCTTTCATGATGCCCTGCTCGTAAGCATAGGTCATCATATCCTCTAAAATCCCCTCCAACGCAGCCTCTGCGCTTTCCTGTGTCATAGCAGGACGCTTTGCAAATTCTTCAAATACCGCATCCTCGATATCATCTACCTGAAACAGCTCTAACAGACGGTTGATGGTATATACCTGATCTGCCGGGTCAATGAGACCGGTGGTAAGACCATATTCTGTAAGCTCTAAAATCTTCTCCTGAATCATTTTATCTGCTCCTATCCTTTCTATATGTAGCCACTGTCACAAAACTGCTCCGCGTTAAGCCAGTCTGCTGGGGCCGTCACCGATTTCTACCACATAGAAGTCTGCAGCATAGCCGATCTTCTTCTCATAAGCTGCGCCTACCTGTTCAATAAAGCGGTCTACCGCCTCATCCTTTACGATGCTGACAGTGCAGCCACCGAATCCTGCGCCGGTCATACGGGAACCGATAACACCATCTACTTTCCACGCTTCCTCCACCAGCGTATCCAGCTCCACGCCTGTCACCTCGTAGTCATCCCGCAGGGAAACATGGGACTCATTCATCAGCTTGCCGAAGGTCTCCAGATCATTGTTCTGCAGGGCTGCCACTGCCTTGATGGTTCTCTGGTTTTCATAAACCGCATGCTTTGCTCTCTTCTGGCACACATCATCCTTGATGGAAGACTTATACTGCTCGAACTGCTCCTCAGTCAGGTCTCCCAGGCTGTTGATGCCGATGACTTCCCCGATCTGTGCAAGAGCACTCTCGCACTCTGCTCTTCTCTCATTGTACTTGGAATCTCCCAGTCCACGTTTCTTATTGCTGCAAGATATCACAATTTTCGCATTTTCCAACTTGATAGGTGCGTACTCATATTTGAGTGTTGCGGTATCCAAAAAGATTGCATGGCCGGCCTTGCCCATGGCGATGGCAAACTGATCCATGATGCCGCAATTCACACCATTGAATTTGTTTTCGGAAAACTGACCGATCAATGCCAGATCCTGATTAGTTACATCAAATCCAAACATATCCTTTAAGATGTATCCGGTGAGCACCTCTACGGATGCGGAGGAGGAAAGTCCGGAACCGTTGGGGATATTTCCAAACAGTACCAGATCCAAGCCACAGTCTACCTGCATGCCCTTCTCGCCGAAGGCCCAGATGATTCCTTTGGGATAATTAGTCCAGTCTGCCTCTTTCTCCGGCTTTAATCCCTCAATGGAGGACTCCAACACGCCCAGCTGCTCAAAGTTTAAAGAATAGAAGCGCAACTTTTTGTCCGCTCTTTTTCTGGCTACACCATAGGTTCCGATAGTCAGTGCGCAGGGGAACACATGACCTCCGTTGTAATCGGTATGCTCACCGATCATATTCACACGGCCCGGTGCGAAATAAACCCGAATGTCTCCCTCATCTCCGAATAACTCCTTGAACTTTGCTAAAACCTCTTCCCAAATCATTTTTTTACCCTCCATGTTTTTCATCGTTATATTTCTACGCGCCTCCGTGAACGTCCGCCTGCTCTGGGACTCATCGGTGACTCCCGACCGTTCCCGGTGCAAGCTGCCGAACCGTTGCGCGCCCGTTCCTGATGATTTAATTATACCCGATTTCCCACAGATTGCAACCGGTTGTTCAAAGTTGGCAACAAAGGAATATCACATGCAACATTTTTACATATCCAGACAGTTCAGAGCCCGTTGAAAAACTGTTACAGCTTCTTCAGCACTGCTTCCAAATCATCTTTGGTTCCCATCACCATTAAATGTTCTTCTTCGCTGAACACATACTCCGGCGGCGGCAGAATCACGTTGTGTTCTTCGTTTTTAATACCAACAATGCTGATGCCGTAAGCCTGACGGAAATTTAGATCCTTGATGGAATGTCCCACCCAATTCTTCATAGGCTGAATCTCCACAATGGAATAATCCTCCCCCAGCTCGATATAATCAAATACGTGATTGGCACTGCATCGTTTTGCCAGCTTTTCCGCAACATCACGATCCGGATAAATCACTTCATCTGCGCCATTGCGCAACAAAAACTTCGCATGCACATCACGGTTTGCCTTGCTGATAACATATTTTGCCCCCATTTCCTTCACCAGGCTGGTGATTTCCAAACTGCTTTGGAAATTTGTTCCAATACAAACAAACACCAGATCAAAATTTCCTACTCCGATACTTTTTACCACCTGCGGATTGCTACAATCACCAATCTGCACATTGGTGACCTGATAGATCATATCACTGACCCGTTCTTCCTCCCTGTCCACGATCATCACATCGTTTCCCAGCGCCAGCAGATTCTGGCACAGATGATGACCAAATTTTCCCATTCCAATGATTAATATTGATTTCATATTCTCTCCTTAACAATGTATTGCCCCCTCACATTCGTTCGGCGGCACGTCGGTCGTCGCAATTCCTGAACATGAACTTCGTTCATGTTGGCGCCTTCCTCATCCAATCGTTATTTTTTCCTCCGGGAACTTGCAAAGCTGTGCTGAAGACCGCTGCATAAAGGATAACGCAAAAGTCATACTTCCGATTCTTCCGCAATACATCAGAAGAATAATTGCAATTTTCCCAATGGAATTCAAATCTCTGGTGATTCCGGTACTCATTCCCACCGTGCTTACTGCAGAGACTGTCTCGAACAAAACATCCTCCAATGCCAGATTGCTGCTAGCAAGGATGATTGCACTGCTGGCGAGCACCAGAACCAGATTCATGCCAAATACCATGCTGGCCTTTTTGATCACCTCATCCGAGATACGCCGGTGAAATGCGTTGCACCCGGAATTATTCCGAATGTTATCCACAATAAAAAGAATCATTACAAATATCGTGGTGGTCTTTACACCGCCGGCGGTAGAACCCGGGCTACCTCCGATAAACATCAGCATAATGGTAAGCAGTTTTCCTGCCGGAGTGAGCGCCCCGGTATCCGTGGTATTAAATCCGGCAGTACGAGTAGTAACAGAGCCAAACAAAGATGCCCAGAAGCAGGTGCCTGCATCCGCTCCCGCCAGGGTACTGTTCCGCTCCACCAAATAGAGGAGAATCGCTCCGCCAACCACCAGAATTCCCGTCATAGATAGCACGATTTTCGTATGTAGTGCATAACGGTTCCAATGCAGCTTATGTACCCATAAATCACGCCAAACTGCAAAGCCCAGGCCGCCGATTATAATCAATAAACAAAGTACGATATTCACCAGGGGATCTCCCGCATACCCGGTAAAGGAAGAATACGCCTCGTTGATTCCCATCAGGTCGAATCCTGCGTTACAGAAGGCAGAAACAGAATGGAACAGGCTGTAATAAATTCCTCTGACCCATCCGAACTGCGGCACAAATCGAAATGTCAACAGAAGCGCGCCAATTCCCTCGAACAATATCGTACCCGTTACGATATTGCGCCATAGTTTGATGATTCCGCCAATCTCCATGGCATTGATACTTTCCTTTAGCAGATATCTCTGCCGCAGACCGATTCTCCTGCGGAAAAGAACCGCAAACGCAACTCCGATGGTAATGAAACCCAGTCCTCCCACCTGAATTAGAAGCAGCAAAATCCACTGTCCCAACAGACTCCAATGGGTAAACGTATCAAAGACCACCAAACCTGTCACGCAGGAAGCACTGGTGGCTGTAAACAATGCATCCAAAAAACCCGTCCATTGTCCGTCTCTGCTGGATATGGGCAGCATCAAGAGCAGTGTACCAAAAAGAATCATCAACAAAAAGCCGCAGGCAATAAACTGCACCTGCGTCAGCTTTTTCAACTTAAACAATTTTCTATTTTTTTTCTTTGTATTCATAATTCCTCTATATATGTAACGGATTTCCGTATCTGTATTATGTCTATACCTATGTTATAATGATATTTCGAGTTTTCGTCAAGGGGATAGGGGATTATTTCCACTTCCCATACTGATTTCTTATGATAGTAGGAAATGGTTTTTGCTGACTAGGCAGGGTTCTTTCTTCCCTAAAACGTTTTCAGAGGACTCTTAGGGGAGATATTTTGAACATTAATCAAGGAACAGATTATTGTCAATAATTTTATATTATCAGAACATAAACACTATTTACATTATATTCGATAAAATGTACACTTTCAACATAATAACGAGATGAATGTCTTTTCAACGCGCGAAAAAAGCTGCCGCCAACGACTCAGATTCATAATCAGTCGTTCAAGCGACAGCCTTTTGTCATATAGCTAACAGGAACTCAATGCAATTTCCCTGCCAATCTGCTATTCACCTTTCTTAAAATCCCGAATCACTTCCAGCGCAGGCAATGCATTGCCTTGGTAATCGAAAAGTGCCTGATTAGCCCACTCGTTTCCGCAGGGACCCGGATCGTTCATGTACTTTAAGGATGCGGGGGTTGCCCAGCCGCTGCCCGGTACCGGGATCCACGCCGGCTCCCACCAGAAAAATCCGCAGCCGTGGTTGTCTGCCACATTTGCCACACGGTTCAGGAAATCTTTCAGGAAATCGCACTGACCCTGAATGGTCATGGGATACTCAATTTTTTCCACCAGCTCCGGTTTGGTAGCATATCCCTTGGAAGTTTCCGGGGTCAGGCCCTCATACTTCCGGTAATCCTCCATGGTATGACCCATGGATACTTCTGCAACAATCAGGTCCTTATTGTATCGCACTGCAATATCGTTCATATTGTCCTCTAACATCTGCAGTGTGCCATGCCAGAAGGGATAGTAGGACAGTCCGATGTACTCAAAATCCTCGCCACGCTGCATAAAGTTGTCAAACCACTCCCGATACAGAGCATTGTTTCCACCATTGTCCAGATGGATCATAACAGGAAGCTCCGGAAGCACGGCACGAACACCGCGGATTCCAGCATTGACAAATTTCGCAATATTATCGTAGTTGGGCACTCTTCCCTCCGGCCACAAAAGTCCGTTGGACAACTCGTTTCCCACCTGCACCATGGTGAGGTTCACACCGGCATCCACGAATGCCTTCATGTTTTCCACGGTAAAATCATAGACTGCCTTTTCCAGCTCCTCCACGCCGTAGGAAGCCCATGCCTTGGGTTTGATCTGCTTTCCCGGGTCTGCCCAGAAATCAGAATAGTGGAAATTTAACAGCACCCCGTAGCCTGCTGCCGTCACACGTTTTGCAATCTCCAAAGATGTAGGCAGATCATTGATTCCGGCGCCGTAAGACTCGCCTTCCTCAGAATATGGATCGTTCCACAAACGGATGCGGATGGTGTCCACATCATATTTTTTCAGGATCTTTAGCAGATCCTCTTCCTTTCCATGGTCATAATACTTTGCCCCGCACTGCTCCAATTCCACCAGCGTGGACAAATCCATACCTTTGATAAATTTCATAAAAATATCCTCCAGTTTTTGACACGAGGTGTCACCGTAGGTGACGGATACGCCCCCAAAGGTCGCTTTG
>JBJELW010000031.1:0-31057 GCA_051879315.1 Roseburia sp. | reverse complement strand
TTTGCCATTTTCAACATGGCCTCAATCAGCCAACTCATGTGGGAAAGTAAATTTGTCTGTTCAACAATTAATTTACACCACGAATCAGAACCAACAGAGGTATCTTTTAACATTGTGGTGATCAACTGCAGGGAAGTAAGAGGGGAGCGAAGCTGATGGGAAATATCTGCCATGGCATCAGACAGATAGCGCTTATCCTTCAGCAGAGAATCCGCCTGCTCGGTAAGGCGCAGTGTCATTTTAGACAGTTCGTTTTCTAAGATGGAAAGTTCTCCTTCCCGATATCGTTCAAAGGGAATGGGAGCCTGCTGATGCAGCATCCGGTCAATGTCCTGGGCCAACCTGGCCAGCCGGCGGTAACGCCGCAGATTGGAAAGAAGGAAAAAAAGAAGAAACAAAATGCTCATTGTCAGCACCAGAAATCCGCATCGGATATCCAAATAGAAACCCATGCAGACACCTGCAAATAAGACAATAGATATAATAATTAAATCAAACTTTAATTCTTTGTTTCGAAGAAGATTTGATAAAGACATGGCTATTCTCCTAATTTGTATCCCAAGCCCCGCAGCGTGCGGATGTATGTGGGGTTGGCAGGATCCGGTTCGATTTTTTCTCGCAGGCGTTTAATGTACACCGTCAGGGTATTGTCATTGACATACTCCCCGGCAATATCCCACAACTCCTCTAGAATCCGGGTGCGGGAAAGTACCAGTCCCATATTCTGGAAAAATAAAAGCAGCAGCCGGTACTCCAAAGCAGACAGGTAGATTTCCTGCCCCTGACGGGTGACGATTCCCCTGGCGGGATCCAAGGTCAGGTCCTGATAGGTCAGTACACCGGAATCCTGGGAGTAGCGCCGCATTACATTGTGGATTCGGGACACCAGCTCTAACGGGCGGAAGGGTTTGGCAATGTAATCCTCTGCGCCCAGCTCCAGCCCTTTCACTACACTGGCTTCGTCGCCGGAAGCGGTGAGGAAGATGAATGGAATATTTCTGCCACTTTTGATAGACTTACATAGGGAAAAACCATCACCATCTGCCAGAGAAACATCGATCAAAGCAAGATCAATGGGCAGAGCAGTATCTGCTAAAAGCTGTTTTGCCATGGTCTCTCCGTTGGCAGTTAAAATGCAAAAACCTTTTTGCTGTAAAAATTCAGTCAGGTTGGAAATGATACCGGGATCATCCTCCACCAGTAAAATATGTGTCATATCGGTCTCCTTGTACAAATATCTCCCTGTCCTATTGGGTGACAGGTGCTTTGGATCCTGTAAAATAAAAAATGGGAAACTCAAGTAAGGTAAGTGTAGCATAAAAGAATGGAATGTGCTATACTCACAGAAATAAACAAAGGGATGAGGAAGTTGCTTTCACAGGAACCTGTGGAGGCGCTGGGCAGGGATAGGATATGAATACACAGATTACATTTGATGAAAAGGATTATGAGGGACTTACGGAAGTCTGCAAACGCACCACGGTGCGGGCCATTATTATGCGGGATGGAAAGTTGGCTATGCAGTGCAGCAATGAAGGGGAATATAAGATTCCCGGTGGGGGAATCGAGGAAAATGAGGATCATGTGGAATGTCTGGTTCGGGAAGTGGCGGAAGAGACAGGCCTTACCGTGATAAAGGAAAGCATCCGGCCGCTGGTGGAGACGGAGGAGATCCGCAAAGACTTGTTCCGGCCGGAGCAGATTTTTAAGAGACACACCTATTTCTATGTGTGCGACGTGACGCGAGAGAAAAAGCCCCTGCAGCTGACGGAAAGTGAGCAGGAAAAGGGGTTCTACTTTACCTGGGCTACGCCTGAGGAAATTTGCAGGGCCAATGCGGCATTTACAGATGCCCGGACCGTGCGGGATACAGAGATTGTGCGCCGGATCGGGTCGGGACGGCTGGTTGTCGAATAATCGATCCGTCCCACCGGTGACATAACGGTTACAGAGTAAAACATCCCCGAACGATCGGACGCGGTCTGATAATTATTTGGCTTTGGTGGAAAGCCTTTGCAGCCGGTAAATTTCATCGCAGCCCTTGGCTACGTCAGAGGAATGACTGACAATGATGACACATTTTCCGTTGTCTGCAAGCCTGCGGAAGATGTTCATGATTTCCTGCTGGGTCTCGGAATCCAGATTCCCGGTGGGTTCGTCTGCCAATATAATATCGGGATCGTAAGACAGTGCCCGTGCGATGGCTACGCGCTGCTGCTGACCTCCGGAGAGTTTTAAGATTCTGCGGTTTGCTTCGTCATTGTTAAGCCCTACGCTTTCTAAAAGCTGCAGGGCTTTTTCTTTTTTATTGATGCCTTTCACACCGGCGATCTCCATGGATAACACCACATTCTCAACAGCTGTAAATTTTGTCATAAGGTTAAAACTCTGGAAAATAACTCCCATATATTTGCTGCGGAATTTGTATTTGTTGATGTGTTGCATGCTTTTTCCCTCGTAATTGATGGTGCCGCTGTCCGGCATGGCCAGACCGGACAGCACGGAGAGCAGCGTGGTCTTTCCGGCACCGGACTTTCCCATAATGCAATACATTTTCCCTTTTTCAAAATCGAATGATATATGATCCAGCACGGGGGTTTTCCCGTAGGAATAACAAATATTTTCAAGTGATAAAACAGACATGAAACGACCTCCTTAATCTCTGTTTGCGAGAATTTTCAGCGGCTCATACCGCATGATAAACAGCATGGATACGGCACCGGAAATCAATGTCAGCAGTACGGCGATACCCAGCATCTGAATAATTACCGTCATATTTGTGGCAGAATTGATTTCGGAAATATAATTGGTTTCAGGCATGGAAGGGGATTCACCTTTCAGAGAGCCACCACCAAAGTCCTGCCCACCCCGGCCGAAATTCTGTTCCATCCGGGCAGACTGGGAGGTCTGTGCTTCCACCTGACTTGCCAGGAGGGCATTTGTCACAGGAACAGAGGAAACTGCGCCTGCCGCAGCACCAATGATAACAGCTGCCAGAGTGACCACAAAGATTTCTGTCAAAAATTGTAAAGCCACTTTTATTTTGCTCATCCCCATGGCGGTAAGGACGCCAATCTCGTATTTTCGCTCCCGCACGTTAAAGATGTTGAGTACAATCAGAATAATGGCTCCGATGATGAGAATTACCATGAGAAACCAGCCTGCGGTGCTGCTTAATGTACTCAGCGGTGCAAGACTGTTTTCATAAGCGGTCAGATCTGATGAGGACACGGTATAGGAATCATCCAGTCCCAGCTCGCGCACCTCTTCTTCAAACCGGGCGTATGATTCTGCATCGGCAAATACATAGGTGCCGGATATCTCACCGGACAGGGCTGCCTGTGTTTCATCGGACGAAGCTGCATTCAGCGATTCAGAAGAGGAAAGGATGATCTGAAGCGCGTTGCAGCTCATGTAAATCTGGTTGGCAGGATCACTAAAGGTCATGCCGTGCATCCCGAATGCGCTTTCGTTGGCAGAGGAATCCGTATATAAACCGGAAACAGTCAGTGTGTAGGTCTCCACCTCATTATTCGGATTCACAAGTTCTATGGTATCCCCCACAGAAATATCATTAAAAGCAGCCAGTTCCTGGGAAATAATACAGTCCGGATCTTCCGTGCCTTCTTCAAAAATAGAACCTTCGGTGATGGAAGCGGTTCCGTCCACAAAAGAGGTCATGGCAGATTCACTGCTGTAACCGATGACCTGAAAATCAGCGAAAGAGTATCCGCCCATCATTTCGCCTTTGCCTGCTCCGGCATTGTTAATATTATCAGCAGGTCCGGCTTCCGCGGTTTCCGTGGTGTCGGTGGTTTCGGTTGTGACCGGAGAAATATTATCCGATCCGTTCATGGAAATGGTCTGAGAATAATAGAAATCCTTCACACAGTCCGCTTCTGCGTACTTTTGATATTCCTCCAGACTTAGAGAAGAGGCATCTCCCATCAGCTCAGCAAACTGACCCTTGTCGAATCGTCCGCCGCCCTGCCCCATGCTGCCGGCATCGTTTTGCAGGTCCTGCATCATGGCCTGCCGGTCAAAGGAAATGGTTGCGGTTACTGTCAGTCCGTCCAATGTGTCGGACTTTGCTTTTTCTGCGGCCTGGCGGATGGAAAGACCAATGCAGGCGGAGAATGCGATAACCAGTACGATCACCCCGATGAGGATGTTGCGCCCTTTGGAACGGGCGATGCATTTTAAAGCGTTTTTAATAATGTACATTTCAAATACTCCTTTAACAAAACTCATGATAAGCATTGTTATCCTAGCATTTGAACCTTAAGGCAGGCTAAAGAGTTGGTAAATTTTCAAAATCCCGCGCCGCCCGCAAATATGTCCCACTATTTAAAATTAATTTTAAATCCAATATGTTCGGCATCTTTTTTGTAGGCAGATATTTTACCGTGGTGGTTCTGCACAATGGCCTTGGCAATGGACAGGCCAATGCCGAAACTTCCGTTGGATGTACGGGATTTATCAGAACGGTAGAAACGGTCAAACAGCTTGTCCAGCTCCACTTCATTCACCTGGCTGTAGGTATTTTCGATACATATGGTGGGGTGTTTTCCGCCAGTCAGAGACACCAGAATATCTCCGGAGGGATCACAGTATTTGGCAGCGTTGTCCAGCAAAATAGACAAAAGCCGGTGCACAGCGCTTTTGTCTCCATAAAATGAGACATCCGGTTCTAAGGATACCGTCAGAGTCTCATTTTTCTGCTCTGTCAGTGCTTCAAAATCCACGCATAGATCCTGTAGCAGTTCACTGAGATTGAACTGCTCAAACTGGACATTTTTGGTTCCCTCATCCATTCTGGTCAGGGCAACCAGCTGATTTACCAATGCACTCATCTGCTCGCTTTCGCTGCGGATATCGCTGAGCCATTCGTTTGGCCCGATCTCCGATTCAATAATATCCAGGTTTGCCATGATTAACGTCAGTGGTGTCTTTAACTCGTGATTGGCATCCGTGATAAACTGTTTTTGCTTCTCATAGCTTTCAGCGATTGGTTTCACTGCCCGCTTGGAGAAGAATACGATCAAAAGAAAAATTATAAAAAAGCTGCCGAACAATACGGCGTATACCGTGATTACCGTGGTGATGGAGGTAGACAGGTTCATGCTCCCGTCTAGAAAGAAGATGGTATCGCTCTCCGCGGTATGCTGAATGTGATAGCGGAAAGGGGAAATCCAGCCTCTGTCGTGCTGCTTGTCCATTGCCTTTACAGCATATTCCAGGGCTGTTTCTTCCGTTACGGAGGAGGAGTCCGTGTTGATGAAAACGGGATTTCCGTCTTTATCCAGTGACACCACAAAATACCGGGCGCTGAATCTTGTATCCTCCATCATAAACCCGGGAAAACGACGTTCATCCGGTCTGTCGGTATATTTGGGATCCTTATAGGGCTGGCGCCCGTCGTCTGTTGATATTCTTTCCATGAGCTGATCCATGGAAGCATTCAGCTGGGTGCTGCTGAAAACGGCAATCAGCACATAGATGATCAGCAGGACCAGGGAAAGGGATACGGCGCATATTTTAATGAATTTTTTTTGTAGGTTGTATATCATTTCGTTTTCTCCAAAATGTATCCGGCATTTCGCACAAACCGGATGTTAAAAGGTGCCGATATGGAACTGAGTTTTTTCCTTAGATTGGAAATGTGGACCCATACTACGCTGGTATCCACATCGGTATCCCAGCCCCAGATATGGGTCATGAAACGCTCGGTGGGAATGATCATATTGGGGGAATGCATCAGCATTTCCAGGACCTGGAACTCTTTGCCGCTTAAGGTCTGGCATTGACCCTGGAAAAATACCTCGTAGGTGGAGCAGTTTAGCACCAGATCCTCCACGGAAAGCAGATCCGGCGTGTAGTTTTCCTTCCGGCGGAGCATGGCCCGGATCCGGGCCAGAAGCTCTGCGGTTTGAAAAGGTTTGGATAAATAATCGTCCGCTCCTGCATCCAGACCTTCCACCCGTTGTTCCAGTTCGGTTCTTGCAGTGAGGAACAGGGCCGGGGTAGTAATTCCGCTGGCGCGAAGGGTTTTAAGGACTTCCAATCCGTCCATTCCCGGCATCATAATGTCAAATACCAGTCCGTCGTACTCTCCGGACATGGCCAGCTCCAGAGCCGCATTTCCATCGGAAACACCATCCACGCTGTAGTTATTCATTTTTAAAATATGAAGAAGCGACTTCAATAATCTGGAATCGTCTTCCGCAACCAAAATACGCATTTTTGTCTCCGTTCTGCCGCTGGGGCGGTTGTTTCATTTATCTGATTTGTTCTCAAAGTATTATAAGCCTGTCAACCCATTTATCGCAAGGCAGAGTATAAGCGGCTGCTGATAAAACTTTCTCTGCCGGGCATGATTGGGTGGTAGTTGTTCTCAACTGTTCTCAAAAAACAGAATAAATTTGGAGGCAAAAAAACGGGAATCCCCGTAAAATCAAGGATTCCCGTCTTTTTAACGTAGTCGATGCGACAGGATTTGGTCTCCGCTTCGCTTCGGTCGGCGCTAAACGGGTGTCCCCCGGACACCCAGCGCCCTGCGACCCTGGTCCCGGGTGTTTTTTAGAGTTGAGCAGGTTCAAATTCCATCATACCAACAAAAAAGACTCTTCTAAACCGAAGAGTCTTTTTAGTCGATGCGACAGGATTTGAACCTGCGACCTCTGCGTCCCGAACGCAGCGCTCTACCAAGCTGAGCCACGCATCGTTCTTAAACATGCTTGATTATATTATCACATAAATTGAGATTTGTCTAGAATTTTTTTGATTAAATTTTTGGCTTGGAAAAATACGAAAATTTACGGAAATACATGACGATAGAAAGTAACAATGATATAATAGGTGAAAAGGGAGAACGACACCGGATACGACACACAAGAGGTGAGGAAATGCTTATGGAAATGCAGGATCAACAATATACCATTGCCATTATGTTGGGCGACACACAGTCAGATTATACGGAAGATCTGTTGCGTGGCTTTTATAGTTGTGCACAGGAACTGGGGGTGAATCTGTTCTTTTTGATGGGACCGCAGATGCCTCAGTATTGTGAGAATGTACTGCACAACAGTTTTACCGGAGATTTCAATTTTCAGTTTGCCAGTGTGTATGATTATGCCGAATTTGTCCGGCCGGATGCGTTGGTGGTTGCCTATGGTTCCTTGAATAGTTTTCAGAATCAGGATGACCAGAGGCAGTTTTTGGAGCGCTTTCAGGGGATTCCCATGCTTCTTTTGGAGAGTGAGGCAAAAGGAACGGGAATTCCATATATCATGGCGGATAATTACACTGGCATGAGAGCCTGTGTGGAACATCTGGTACGGGAACATGGTTATTGGAAAATCGGGTTTGTGTCCGGACCGAGGGATAATCAGGATGCCATTGAGCGTTTGTCAGCATACCGGGATGTGATGAAGGAACACGATATCGTGGTGACGGATCAGATGGTGGCTTATGGGGACTTTTCCGAGCACGTGGAGGAGCAGGTGGAATATTTGCTGGACCATAACAAAGGGCTCGAGGCCATTGCCTTTGCCAATGATACCATGGCACGAACCGGCTATCAGGTGTGTGAAAAGCGAAATCTGGTAGTTGGCAGGGACATTGCTATCACAGGATTTGATGATGTGGGTATGGCGAGGATGATTGAACCGCCCCTTACCAGTGTGGCTCACAGCAGCTTTCAGTTCAGCTATCTGGCATTGCAGAAAGCATTGCAGTTGTGCCGGGGGGAGCAAACAGAGTCTGTGCGTATGCCCACCGTTCTTCACAAGCGTTGTTCCTGTGGCTGTGCACCCCGCAGCCAGCGTTATATGCCGGAACGCATAGACCAGCTGAAAATCCATCCTTTTATGGAACAGCAGTGTTTACAGATTGAGGAGGAACTGTTTTCCTCCATTCCCTATGAATCGGAAAAACAGGAGTATTCTGCCCAACTGCGAGGATATTTTGACTACATATATGAAGTGATCTTTGAGAAAAATGGAGCAGGGTATTCCTTTGAGCACATGGTGCCTTTTCTGGCAAAAATGTGTGAGAATCATTATGTGGCAGGAGAACAGCTGGCAGATCAGCTCAACAAGGCATTGCGCGTTCTGGCAGCGTCAGCCCCTAACGACCGGACGGAACATGTTCTGGATCAGATTACGGAGTCTACCGGGAAATATATCAGCGGAAACACCGTGAACCGGCTGGAAGGGGAACTGATGCAGTTCAACCGGCAGGCATGGTTTGTACCATTTTTTATCCGTGATCTGCTCACATCAGATATGGACCGGCGTAGCACACTGCTTCGCACTATGGATCGTTTGCAGCAGATCAATATTAAAAATACCTGCTTTTTCCTGTTTGATAAGCCCATCCAATATGATGGTCAGGGAGCTATTTCTTTTACGGAAACGCTGCGCCTTGTGGCATGGCAGAAAGGGGAAGAAAATGGCTATTATGAGCAGGATGAGGCCCCGGTCATCGATGAAGAACACAGCATCCGGAAAATGCTGGTGGGTGGCTCCGGACATCCGTACACAGCATTTGTGCTGTTCGCGGGAAATGTGCAGTATGGCTTGATGGTGTGCGAGGTAGCCCAACAGGATATTCCGTTTGTACAGATCTGCAGTCTGCAGCTGGGCTCCATGTTCCAGTTTATGGAGCTGACCCTGATGGAGCGGAAGGTGCAGGATGATTTGCAGAATTCTCTGAAATTGATCCGCGAGCAGAACAGCATCCTGAGTTTTATTTCGGAGAAGGATGAACTGACGAAACTATTGAATCGGCGTGGATTTATGGAAAAGGCCATGCACCTGATACAGGATCATGAGGGCAGCACGGCTTACCTGTTGTTCGGAGATCTGGACCATTTGAAGGAAATCAACGACTGTTTTGGCCATGCGGCAGGGGATTTTGCTATTATGAAGGCGGCGGATTATCTGCGGGAATGTCTGCCTGAGGATGCAGTGATTGGTCGAATTGGCGGAGATGAATTTGTGGCGCTGTTTCTAACGGACGTTTCGGACTTCAACCGGGTTCTGGTGCAGACCTTGAAACGGCATTACCGTCAGTTTAATGAAACTTCCGATAAGCCTTACTATGTGGAAATGTCTGTGGGTATCTATGAATTTTACTGCACGTCTCACATTAACCTGGGAGAAATACTGAAGCGTTCCGATGCGATCCTGTATGAGGAGAAGTCAAAGAGAAGAGCCAGCATAAAAAAATGACGGATTTTCTCAGATACTCTTGACATAATTAAATCTGTCGTATAATATACTTTATATGAATAAGTGTTCACATGAACAAATAATAAATGGTGGCACCTCGTGCCAAGGTGAAAGGAGACATATTATGAAAAAAACTTATAAGATTGAAGTGGACTGTGCAAATTGTGCCAACAAGATGGAGGAAGCAGCCAGAAAAACAGCCGGGGTAAAGGAGGCTGCCGTGAACTACATGACGTTGAAAATGACGGTAGAGTTTGAAGAGGGAAGCAATCCTGAGGAGGTTATGCAGGAAGTGCGGAAAAACTGCAAAAAGATTGAGGATGAATTTGAGATTTATCTGTAAAGGCAATCAGGAATTGACATCTCGTGCCAAGGGAGAAAGGAATATTTATGAATAAGAAACAAAAAAAGAATTTAATACGTATTATCCTTGCGGCATTGCTGATGATAGGTTTACATTTCATACCGGTGCAGGGATGGCTACGGTTTATTCTGTATATGGTGCCTTATCTGATCATTGGCTATGATGTGCTGCGAAAAGCTTGTAAGGGAATTATAAAGGGGCAGATTTTTGACGAGAATTTTCTTATGGCGGTGGCCACGGTAGGTGCAATCCTGGTGGCGCTGTATGAGAACAGCAGTCTGGCGGCGCAGCAGGGCGTCGTTGGAGAAGGAGATTATACGGAAGCCATTGCGGTTATGCTGTTTTATCAGATTGGTGAGTTGTTTGAAAGTTATGCAGTGGGGAAAAGCCGTAAGAATATCAGCGAATTGATGGACATTCGCCCGGATTATGCCAACGTGGAGCGGGACGGGGAACTGGTACAGACAGATCCGGACGAAGTGGAAATCGGCTCCATCATTGTGGTCCGGCCCGGGGAGAAGGTTCCCATTGACGGTGTGGTCACAGAGGGGAGTGCTGCCCTGAATACCAGTGCATTGACCGGGGAGAGCCTGCCCAGACAGGTTCAGGCAGGAGATGAAGTGATCAGCGGATGCATCAATATGAACGGTGTGCTTAAGATCCGGACTACCAAAGAGTTTGGAGAGTCCACCGTGTCAAAGATTCTGGAACTGGTGGAGAATGCGAGTTCCAAAAAGTCCCGGCCGGAAAACTTTATTTCCAAGTTTGCAAAATACTACACTCCGACAGTGTGTATCGGTGCAGTGGTGCTGGCTGTTTTCCCGCCGCTATTGCGCATGCTGGTGCTGGGGATGGAACCATTGTGGTTCGATTATATTTACCGGGCACTGACGTTTCTGGTAATCAGTTGTCCCTGTGCACTGGTGATCAGTATTCCGCTGAGTTTTTTTGCCGGAATCGGGTGTGCCAGCCATGAGGGTGTACTGATAAAAGGCTCCAATTATCTGGAAGCCTTGTCGAAAGCAGATATTGTGGTGTTTGACAAGACAGGCACCATGACACAGGGAGTGTTTGCAGTCAGTGGAGTGCATTACAATACCATCCCCACAGAGCAGCTGTTGGAATATGCGGCTTTGGCGGAAAGTGCATCCTCCCACCCCATCAGCAAAAGCCTGCAGAAGGCTTACGGGAAGGAAATCGATGGAAAGCGCGTGTCAGACATCCGGGAGATCAGCGGAGAGGGTGTGACGGCAAAGGTGGATGGTGTTTCGGTGGCAGCAGGCAATGAAAAGCTGATGGCACGTATCGGGGCCGACTACCGGGAGTGCAGTCATGTGGGAACAGTGGTTCATGTGGCTGTGGATGGCAGCTATGCCGGACATATATTAATCTCCGACCAGTTAAAGCCCCATGCGGGAGATGCCATTGCAGCGCTAAAACGTGCAGGTGTAAAAAAGACTGTGATGCTCACCGGTGACAGGAAAAACGTGGCAGATCAGGTGGCATCCCAGCTGGGTATCGATGAGGTGCACAGCCAGCTGCTGCCGGCAGATAAGGTCAGCTGCGTGGAGAAACTTCTGGCTCAAAAGTCAGAACGGGATAAACTGGCTTTTGTGGGAGACGGTATCAACGATGCACCGGTGCTATCCCGGGCGGATATCGGAATTGCCATGGGAGCTTTGGGATCTGACGCGGCCATCGAGGCTGCCGATATCGTGTTAATGGATGACGATCCGCTGAAGATTGCCACGGCCATCCGGATCTCCAGAAAATGTATTGGCATTGTTTATGAGAATATCTTCTTTGCCATCGGAATCAAGCTGGTGTGCCTGATCTTAGGATCTGTGGGCATGGCTAATATGTGGGCCGCTATCTTTGCGGATGTGGGTGTGATGGTGCTGGCAGTGTTAAATGCCATCCGCGCATTATTTGTGAAGAAGTTGCGGTAAATGGAAATTGCGGAAGACAGAAAAAGAGGAACAGGAAAAATAAAGCGGAGTGTAACCGGAACAAAAACCGGCCACACTCCGTTTTATAGTGCACTAGCAAAAAAATTAAAACAAGAATAAATTTATTGCACTGCCATTTCTTTAACACGTGACAGCGCTTTATTTACCGGCGGGATAGCAATCAGAATGATCGTGATAATCGCCTCCGGAATGATGTATGCTCCGTTATATAGCAGGGAGTAAATGATTCCGTTCAGGGTGGCATTTGAGGTGTAGGCATCTGCATACATACCGAAGAATACAAAACCGGACAGGAATGCAAAGAAATAACGTCCCAGTACGCCGATGATATATCCTTTTACAAGTCCATGCTTTGATTTGGAGAAGATGCCGGAGAGACCCAGTGCGCCAAAAGCAAATACGTAGTCCAGCAGGACCTGGGGCACGCTGATGATATAGGGGTCAGATACCAGCTGAAGGATACCGTAAGCTACCGCAGCGGTTAATCCGCCGCCCACACCGTACCAGTAACCAATCAGCACGATAAAGAGCATGGAAAATACGGTGATGGAGCCGCCCATGGGAAGATGAAACAGCTTCAGCATGGAAGTTACCATGGCCAAAGCGATGGCAATGGCAGAAAATGCCAGCTGTTTTGCACTGAACTTCTTCTTTCCGCCAAAGATGGCGCAGCCCACCAGCACCAGCGCCAGCATCAGGATCACCAGAGCGGTATATCCTGCAGTGGTAAGCTGATAGGAATCCTCTACAAACGTTACAAAAAATGACATAAAAAAATCCTCCTTTGTTAATCTGCCAGGAGGACGTAAACACGTCAAAATAATCGATGTTTCATCGATGTCTCGCTTCCTTACGCCGGTATTATCCGGTTCAAGTAATGAGGGTCAATCCGAAGATTATCTCAGCCGAAGGGCACCCCTAGCAAAAAATATTATGTTCGAGAGAGATAGTAGCAGGGAAAAAATGGTTTGTCAAGGGGCAGTGACAAAATGTGGAAAATAAACATGAAAATTAAGTTTGGATTAGATTGAAAAAACTAGAAAAATCCCATAAAATTAAGTAAAAAAGGTAAATTATCGGAAAAGAATGGCCGATAAACATAATTGATAAGGCGTACTATGTCCTTTTTTGTGAAAAATGAAGATCTAACGAGCAGTTACGAGAATGTATATATAAGGAGAGATATACTATGGGAAGAGTTAAGAATGCAGGGAAGCGAATAACGGCATGGTTGTTGGCGATGTGTATGATCTTGAGCGTGATGCCACCCATTGAGGTGAAGGCGGCTACATCGCTTGAAACTGCAACGATTACCCTATGGGAGGGAGGAAAGCAGGTCGCTTCTGATACATATGTTTATACCGGAGAGGCGTTTACGCCGGAAGTGCGTGTGGAACTGAATGGAGAGATTGTGGCGAAAACCAATGCAGATGGTATTTCTAACTATAGTGTCAGCTATAATAACAATACAAATTCTGGAACGGCTACGGTGATAGTTAAAGGGTTAAGCTCATATGCCGGTTCTAAGACGGTGGAATTTAAAATTAATCAGGCACCATTGGATGTATGGTCTGTCAGCTTTGCAAATGACGATGTCGAGAATAAGACAGGCTTGAAGCCCTATATGTTTTATACGGGAACACCATTGACACCCAGTGTAACAGTGCAGGGAACTACGGCTGCAGGTGATAAAATATCGCTCACGCAAGCAGATTATTCAATTTCTTATAGTACTAACAATACGAATGTATCGGTGGATACTCCTGCCAGTGTGACAGTGACTTTAAAACCAGAGAGTAACTATTCGTCTACGAATTCCACTATTACGAAACAATTTTATATCTTTTATGATCTTGGCAAAGTAACATTGTCGCAGTCTTCACAAAATGCGCTCAATGCTATGGTTTATAGCGGGAAGGAAGTGGTTCCGGCATCGTTGGAGGTGTATGGAGTCAACGGCGAGCCACTTACGATAAATCAGGATTATTATATTTGCGATGATTGGTCAAAGAAGGTGGATGCAGGAGATACTTCTCTGACTATTGATGCGTATACAACTAATGCTAATTGTAAGTACCGGGGAACAAAGACTTTTGAGGCTACCATTCAGAAATATGATATCACTAGTGCCAGAATAGAATTGGATCAGGACAGTTACGAGTATACCGGTACTGGGGAAAAGAAGCAGGATATGACAGATCATGTTTCTGTGTATATTGGTGATCAGTCGGAACCAGTGTCCTCCGATAACTACATAGTTACTTATTCGGATGAATCAATTGGAAATATCGGAACAAACTGGCTTACCATAACCGGACAGAAGAATCTTACAGGAATAAGGGAAATTGATTTTCAAATTGTAGAAACTATTAAATCTGCCACCATCGGAAATAAGGAAATCCCCTATAGTGGTAATGCTGTGACAGTGCCCGACCTGGGAATCACTGTAACGGATGCAGCAGATACTGAAGTGGGCAGCGATTCCTATGATGTGGAATTCTACTCCGATGCTGCCTGCACAAACAAGGTTTCGAGTCCTACAGAAGTGGGAGATTATTATGTAAAAATCACAGCAAAGGGAAATTATGTAGGAACGCTCTTCGGGGAGACTTACAAGTTCTCCATTGTGCAGCAGAGTTTTGATAATTGTAAATTTTCCCTCACTTATTACAATGGAACTAATAAAAATTTCATCCTCTCTGAGGATACCGTTGTTACGGAAACCTATTGCCCGGATGGTATCTATCTGAAGATCAGTGAGGCTGAGGATGCCAATGGCAATTCACTGACTGCAGATACGGACTATACCTACGGGATTTATTCCGATGCTGCCTGCACTCAGGAACTGGATAAAACCGGAGGAAATTATGTCATCTCCAAGGCAGGAACTTACTATATTAAGGTGGTTTCCACCGGAACCGGGAATTATGCGGCGGGAGAGCGGAAGTTCCAGTTCAATGTGTCACCTATGAAGTTGACTCCGGGGGACTTAACCATCAAGATTGCGGATAAGATGTATACCGGCTCTGCCATTATCCCGACCTCAGATGATATAGAGATCAGCTTTAAAGACGGCAGCAAGACAGTTATTCTCAGTGCAAGTGACTACAAAATTGGGGCTGCAAGTAACAATGTGAATATTCAAAATAAAAATGACGGAGCGTCAGATGCCAAGATCCCTACGGTGGAGATTCTGCTTCAGGGCAACTATACCCTGGGAACCGATGTTATCGCGAAGGGATATTTCAGCATTATTCCCAAAATGATCAGCAACTGTCAGTGTAACCTGGTGGCAGACTCCGCGAATTATGATGCCTCTCAGCTGAGCAGACCCTATACCGGGGGAATTCAGAAGCCAGCGATTACTATCACGGATGAGGGACGGACCCTTACGGAAGGTGTGGATTACGAAGTAAGCTACAAGAAGGGGGCAAGTGATGCGGTACCCTGTAACGTAGGTGAATATACGGTAACCATTACCGGAAAGGGTAACTATGCCAGCACGGCGCCAAATGCAGATATTACTGCAACCTTTACCATTACACAAAAGTCCATCGCAGGCTTGTCATTATCCGTTGCCGATGTGGATTATACCGGCGGTGCTATTGATGCCTCCGCGGTAAACATCACTCTGACCGATGGAACTAAGACTCTGATCCGGGATACGGACTATAAAGTGGAAAAATTTTATACCGATGAGGTGTGTACCACCGAGTTGGAATCCCTGACGGATGCCGGTTTGGTTTATGTGAAACTTCAGGGTATAGGAAATTACTCCGGGGAAATAGTGGGAAGTTTCCACATTGGAAAGGATCTGACCCAGTATATCAAGGACTTTGATGTGAGTGGATGGACCTATAATGTGGATTATCAGGGAGCTGTTTCCTATTATTCAGATATTGAGAATAAAATTAAAGAGGAAATTCAGCAGAAGGTTTCTGCGACAGGGGTGGATGTAAAATATACCATTACCTATTACAAAGACAGCCAGCGGACGGAGCCAATTGGATCCACAAATACAGCCTTTTCTTCTGCAGGAACAATCTACTACCGTATCACTGGAAAGGATGGATTCTACGGTTCGGTAGTAGGCTCCGCCAGCATTGCAAAAAAGTCCCTGTCTGAACTTAAAGCAGAGATTGTGGGAGATTATGTTTATTCGGAAGGGACCACAGTGACATATTACGAGGCCGGAACCGGAAAGGGTGTAATCGTCTATGATTACGCATCGGGAACCAGTCAGCATGTGCTGTCCACTTCGGAATATGAGATTTATGACGGAGATGCCTACATCAATGCAGGTGAGCATACCATCACATTGAAGGCGTCAGAAATCAATTATACCGGCAGTCTGACTATTCCATTCACCATTCAGCCCAAGCAGATTACCAGCCTGACGGATCTCAAGGTAGACATTCCCAGTCAGACATATTCCTATCAGGTGCTGAGACCCTCAGTGAAACTGGAATACAAAACGAAGGATGGTTCTGTTACCACACTTTCTTCCAATGCCTATGAGATTGCCTTATATGCGGATCCCGAATATAGCACTTCCGCAAAGGATGAAAATCTCACCAATGCAGGAACGGTCTATGTAAAGGTGACAGGAAAAGGAAACTATACAGGGACCATACTTTCCAGCCAGTATGTGGCTGCAGGCGGCGAAGTACAGGGCAGCAATCAATTTATCATTGAACCACTTAATATCGCTACCAGTGGTGTTATCATTGACATTGAGGGAAAGGACTACATCTATGAGAAGGGCAAGACCATGATATTTAAGGTGCAACAGCCCTTCCGACGGGATAGCATCACCACCCAAACGGTGGAACTGGTGAAAGGGCAGGATTATACCTACACAGAACCGGACACATCGGTTGATCTTAGGGTGGGAGAGCAGACCATCACCCTAACCGGTGAAGGTAATTATACGGGAACCCGCAGCTTTACCTTTAACTTTGCGGGAGATCTCAGTAAAGAGGAGCATGCCACCATTACCATCGGGGATGAAAACACCCTCGTGACAGAGAATTTTACGGGAAATGCAATTACATTAGATAGCAGGACAATTAAAATTATATCTAAATATAATAATCAGACACTAACCAGTGGCACCGAATATATTGTTAACTATAAGGATAATATAGAACCCGGACTTGCCACTGTGATTCTCACCGGTAATAATGACAAACATTGGTATGGCACGGTGGAGAAGAATTTTGCAATCATTGGAGATCTGAGTGATCCAACCTATACAGAGATCACCATTCCGGATCAAAGTTATACCGGAAGCGCTTACAATACTACGACACAGCCCATTCGGGGAATGGTGGTGAAATTCCATGGTCGTGTGTTGACAGAAGGCGTGGATTATGTGGTCTCTGCTGTGAAAGACGGGGACAAAGTGTCAAATAATGGGGCTACAGTTACCATTACTGCCAAGGAGGGCAGCTATTTTGCGGGAAGCGCCACAGCAAATTTCAGCATTAAGTACGACAGCAGTAAGCTGAATATCACACTAAATAAAACCAGCTGGGATTACAATGACGGCAATGAGGTGAAACCCACTGTCAAAGTAATCTATCCCACCGGCGGTTCTGACGATTCCACCGCAGGAGTTGTTTTGACAGAGGGTACGGATTATACCGTGATTTATCACAATAATACAGAGGTGGGGGCTGCTAACGGTTTCCAGGGACCCTATGTGGAAGTGAAGCCCACAGAGGATGGAAGAATAACCGGAGACAGTCAGTTTATTCCCTTTACCATCAATAAGATAGATATTTCAAAGTGTGTTATCGGTGGTGTGAAGGATTCCTATGTTTACACCGGAAGTATGATTAAGCCAAATTCTATGGTGGTCTATAAGAGTGATGGAACCACGGTGATAGATCCTTCCAATTATGAAGTGATTTATGAGACCAGCGCAGCCAATCCTACCATGGCACCGGCAGGGTGTACGGAGACCATAACCATCAAGGGAAAAGGAAATTATACCGGAACCTTGAGTAAATCCTTTGGCATTACCAGTCGTGATCTGGTTACCCAGGCCACCTGTACCATTGAGGAGCAGACATACAGTGCAAAGGAACTGACGCCGGATGTGACCATTACCATATTGGATGAAAACGGGGTGGAGAAGACCCTTAAGGCAGGGACTGACTACATGGTGGCAGGTTATTACAACAATGTCAATGCTGCAGACAAGTCGGCAGCAGGCGCACCTTACGCATCCATCAGCGGCACGGGAAGCTGCACCGGAAGCCTGAACGCACTCTTTACCATCAAGAAGCGCGATATGAATGATCTGGTGTACAGTCAGGTGGAAAATCCCCAGTACGTGCCGGGACAGACGGATTACCGTCCGGATGTGTCCGTATATATGTCTGCCATCGACGAAGATTCCAAATTGACGGCAGGGCGAGAGTATAGTGTCAACTATTACAACAATACGGCTGTGTTGGGCCAGAATGGGACTTCGGGACCATATATGGAGTTTACACCCATAGATACCAACAACTATGAAGGATCTTATCATATTTTCTTCTCCATTTTTGCGAAGGATATCAGCTCCGGGGACATTAAGGTGACATTGGCGGATACGGTGGACAGTGGATTTGATTCCAAGAACCGCAATTATGTTTACGACAAGGGTAAAACCAGTTATTCTCCTCAGCCAACCGTTTATTTTGACGACGGAACAACTTCAGTCCGGTTGACGGCAGCGGATTACAGTATTAATTATGAGAATAATACAGGTATCGGCACCGGTTATGTGGTGCTCACCGGAACCGGCAATTATACCGGAATGCGGAAAGAAGCATTCACCATCGGTACCCTGATTTCCAATGACACGGTAACCATTACGGGAGTCAGCGACAAGGTTTACAATGGGCAGGACACCACACCGACGGATCTGAAGGTGAAGTTTAATGCAAAAAATGAGTATCTGGTAGAGCAGACGGCGGACACCGTTGGAGATTATACGGTGGGCTATTATCTGGATGAATCATGTCAGATTCCGGCCAGCCTGGCAAATATGCAGAATGCAGGCCGTATTTATGTCGGTGTTACCGGTACAGCGGATGCCAATGGCGGCGGCTATGTGGGAACTGCTGTGGTTTCTTATGAGATTACCAGAAAATCCCTGACATCCTCCGATATTGTGGTTCAGGGAAATGATGATGTGGATTACACGGGAAGCGCTGTTTATCCGGAGAACCTGCAGCTTATTGATACCACTACGGGACGGGTCATTGATCCCGTATACTATACCGTTATTTATGAGAACAATGTGGAGATTGGAACGGCATCTGCCACCATCACTGCATCGGAGACAGGAAATTACAAGGACAGTATCACCGTATATTACCGGGTAACCAAGCATAGTATCAACAATGCTGTGGCAGAGGCAATTCCGGATCAGAAATATACCGGAAACTATATCATTCCGGAACTTACCATTTATGACAATGGAAAACGTCTGGTGAAAGGCGTGGATTATGATGTGGTAAACGGCAATAACCTGAGAGCCGGTGAATCCTGGGTCATCATCAAAGGATTAGGAAACTATGATCAGACAAAGAAGGTTTACTTCAACATTGTGGCCAGCTTAGAGACTGCCATTGTGGACGATATCCCGGATCAACTGTATACCGGTTCTCCGATAACACCTACGGAGAAAGTGGCATGCGGCGGAAATACCCTGGTGCGGGGTGTGGATTACAGCGTGACCTATGCAAACAATGTAGCGGTGGGGGATGCGTCCATTACCATCCGGCCACTGACCCAGTACTATACAGGAACCATCGTAAAGAAGTTTACCATTACAAACAGCATAGAAAAAGCTACGGTGACCGGAATACCGGCATCTTATAAGTATACCGGAGAAGCATTTGTTCCGGAGCCGGTGGTCAAATTCAATGGCGTTACATTAACTAAAAATGTAGATTATACAGTGGTATACCGCAATAATGTCAATGTAGGTACAGCGTCTGTGATTGTGTCCGGTATGGGTAAGTATTCCGGTTCCAAGACGGTGAACTTTACCATTGTACAAAAGAGCATTACCTCCTGCAGCATCTATATGGTCTCCAGTCAGAACTTTACCGGAAAGCTGATCACACCACCGGTGGTAGTCAAGGATGGCAATAAGGCATTGACACAGGGTGTGGACTATGCAGTTTCCTATAGCAACAACCTGGATGTGGGAACCGGGAATGCAACTATTGTAGGACGGGGAGATTACCAGGGAACTGTGACAAAACAGTTTAAGATAGAGGCTCAGGATCCGGTTCGCAATGTACTGATACAGAATAAAAACGAATCTGCAGGAACCTTTGATGTGCTTATTGATGAAACAGCGGTTTACGTAGATAGTATTCGTGTCAGAGTCTGGGCTAAAGCGGACCAGTCAGATGCCTATAACTATAGCGCAGAACGGGTAGACGGAGATACCTTTATTGCCCGTGTGAATGCAGCAAACCATGGTAATACATCCGGAACCTATCAGATTGTGGTGTATGCAAGTGGACAGAATTATGAAGAACACCAGGTATATCAGGCAGCGACTACTTTCCAACCGGCAACACAAGGATCATGGAAAATGTCTTCCAGTGGATGGTGGTATGAGTATGAGGATGGCGGTTATGTGTCCAGTGATTGGCTCGAACTGGATGGAACCTGGTACTATTTTAACGGAGCAGGTTATATGACTACCGGTTGGCAACAGGTGGGCGGAACCTGGTACTATTTTGGAAATGATGGATGCATGAGAACCGGCTGGCAACAGATTGGTGGAATCTGGTACTATATGAAAGACAGTGGAGCCATGGCCACCGGCTGGAACCTGATCAATGGGCAATGGTACTATATGAACGGCAGTGGAGCAATGCTCACAGGCTGGCAGCAGATTGGCGGAACCTGGTACTATATGAAGGATAGTGGAGCTATGGTTACCGGATGGATCAAGAGTGGAGATACCTGGTACTACATGAAGGATAGTGGAGCCATGGCCACCGGTTGGCAGCAGATCGGCGGAACCTGGTATTATATGTATCCCAGTGGAGCTATGGCTGCCAATACATGGATTGGACGTGACTATGTATCTGCCAGCGGAGCCTGGACCGCATCCCGGTAAGCGGAACTTAAACCGAAAAGAGTAAGTACAAGAAAGCCATGGGGTGGACGTGAGTCCTTCTCCATGGCTTTTTGTGAAACTCAATGTGTTAAAACAATTTACTTAACCTTTGAATTGCGGTACTGAACCGGTGTCATACCATATTTTTTCTTAAATAAGCGATTGAAATGTTCTACATTTTGATAGCCCACTGCATACGCGATATTCTCCACGGTCATATTACCGTTCTTTAATAAAGTTCTGGCTTTTTTCATCTTTACATTTTGCACCAGTTCCACAAAGGTCTTGCCGGATTTCTCCTTGATATACTTGGAGATATAAGGCTCAGATAAATGGAACTGCTTTGCCATGTCTTCTAAGGTAACTGTCTGATAGTTGGCCTGAATGTAATTCTGCATAGCTGTGAGGCGTTCATCCGGAACGTTCTCTTCTGTTCCGATCATGGGAAGCTGGTTCACAGCCACCACCAGTGCATTGATGGAGGAGGTGATGATATCGTCATCGATTCCTACGCCCCAGTACATTTTCTCCTGATAGGTAATTCCTACATAAGTCATAGCCTTTGAGGAAGAACCCTGGGATAACGCGTGCTCCTCATATACGGATAATTCATAGCTGATGTTGAAGTACTGCTTAATGATGTTGCTGACGGCATCTAAACGTCCGTTGCCATTGGCATGAACAGCAGTAGCACGCTCGCCCTGCTGGATAGTAGCCTCGGCCATAATTCCGTCCACCTGCTTAAAGTGGCATTCCGGAATGGTGAAATAGGGCTGCTGATTCACATATTTATCCTCGAAAATCTCATATACCCACTGGGGCGAAAGCTCCTTGTGCTCCTCGTCGGAAACATGCTTTACCAGATAGCCTACCTCTTCCCGCATCTTTTCCGGGAGAGAGATTCCGAAGTTCTGTTTCAGAATATAGCTGACGCCACCCTTACCGGACTGGCTGTTGATACGGATTACATCGGAATCATAGGTGCGGCCCACGTCCACCGGATCCACCGGAAGGTAGGGAACTGTCCACTTCTTCAGATGCTTCTCCTCTCTCCAGGCCATACCCTTGGCGATGGCATCCTGGTGGGAACCGGAAAATGCGGTAAATACCAGGTCACCTGCATAGGGCTGACGCTCATACACATGCATACGGGTAAATTTTTCGTAGTTTGCACGAATCTCGGGCATATTGGAAAAATCTAATCCGGGATTCACGCCATGGGAAAACATATTCATGGCAAGGGTTACAATATCCACATTACCGGTACGCTCACCGTTACCGAACAGAGTACCTTCGATTCGGTCTGCACCGGCTAATAAACCAAGCTCTGCATCACTGACACCGGTTCCGCGATCATTATGAGGATGAAGTGATAAGATCACTGCATCACGGTACTTCATGTTCTTGTTGAGGTATTCGATCTGTGTGGCAAATACATGGGGCATTGCTGCTTCCACTGTGGCAGGGATGTTGATGATGGCCTTGTTCTCTTTCGTGGGCTGCCATACATCAAGAACAGCGTTACATACCTCCAACGCATAGTCCACTTCGGTGCCGTGGAAACTTTCCGGACTGTATTCAAAAGAGAAGTTTCCGTCGGTTTCATCTGCCAGCTTCTTTAATAATTTTGCACCGTCAATGGCAATCTGCTTGATCTGTTCCTTATCCTTTTTAAATACCTGTTCCCGCTGCGCCACGGATGTGGAATTGTACAGATGGATCACCGCATGAGGGGCACCTTTTACTGCCTCGAAAGTTTTCTTGATAATATGCTCTCTGGCCTGAGTCAGTACCTGAACCGTAACATCCTCAGGAATCATGTTGCGCTCAATCAAGGCCCGCATGAAGTTGTACTCTGTCTCGGATGCGGCAGGGAAACCTACCTCAATCTCCTTGAATCCGATTTTTACCAGCATCTCGAAAAACTGTAACTTCTCATCTAAGCTCATGGGCTCGATCAAAGCCTGATTTCCGTCGCGAAGATCCACGGAGCACCAGATTGGTGGCGTGTCTATATAGTCCTTTTTGACCCAGTCATAGGTACATTCAGGCGGCATAAAGTAACCGCGTTCGTATTTGTCATAACCTTTCATAATTATTACCTCCATTGAATAATGCTATGCTAACACAGAAAAAAAGAAATGTGTATGATTAAATTTAATCATTTTGGTTGACATAATTTAATTTATTCTGGGTTTTCATAGACGACAATACAAAATGTTTCAGGTGAATATCTCAAGTAGCTTATGTCAACCTGAAGTTGACAAAATTGCTAGCTGCAAGAGGTTGAATTTCACATATTGTTAAAATATAATCAAGTGGGAGGTAACGAATGATGAATTTTGCGGAAAAACTATTGGAACTCAGAACACGATATGGATATTCACAGGAAGGTCTGGCAGAAAAGCTGGGGGTTAGCAGACAGGCCGTATCCAAATGGGAACTGGGAACGACACTTCCGGAAACAGATAAGGTCATCGCCATCAGCAATTTTTTTGGAGTTTCTACTGATTACCTGTTGAAAAAAAGTGCGAGGATCAATAGCACGGAAAGCCTTGACCGGGTCATTTTAAAGTTTTTAAGTTCGGCACAGGATATGGAGAATGTATCCAAAGAATTGATTGACATTATGGCAGATGGTGTCATTGACGAAGGAGAACAGGAGCGGATGGACATGATTTTAATGCGTCTGGATTCCATTTCCTCTACCATCGAGGACATTAAGAGACGGGTTCGTCATTGATAAGGCAGAAGCCCGGGTGTGGAGATCGTATTCGAAGTCTGATTTCAGGATCAGAGTTTTGAATAAATAAAATATTTTAACAAGGAAAGAGGAGAAAAATGAAAGTAAGTGAAGTTTATGGAAAGACCATGAAGTTTGTGTGGTTGAAACTGGCACTGGGCGCAGCAATAACAGCCATTGCCCTTGTATTGCTGGCTATCTGCATGGGTATTGGATTCCTGTTTGGCGGTGCGGGGCTTTACATCATGTTTCTGGTGTGGCTGGTATTGACCGGTGGGGTATACAAACTGGCCATGAATTATGTGGGATATATGCTGAAAGCCGCCCATGTAGCGGTGATTACCACAGCGGTAACCACCGGACAGATTCCCGACAATATGGTTGAGACCGGTAAGAACATGGTGAAGGAACGTTTCGCAGCAACCAATGTATATTTTGTGTTGGATCGGTTGATCAGCGGTGCAGTGAAACAGCTGCAGAACGCAGTGGGTAAGATTGACACACTGTTTGGCAGTATTCCTGGTGTTAGTGTAGTAGTCAATCTGGTGCAGGTGTTTATCGGAATCGCATTAGGGTATGTGGATGAGTGTTGTCTGGGATGGACCTTCTATAAGAAAGAGGATGGCGCATTCAAGGCAGGCTGTGATGGCGTAGTCATTTATTTCCAGAATGCAAAGCATCTGTTAAAGAATGCGGCAATCACTACGTTGATTGTTGTGGCAGCGACTTTTGTGGTATGGCTGGTTCCGTTCCTTATTGTTGTAGGAATTGTGGGACTGTTTGGATTGGGCGCTGTTGGAACGT
The DNA here is from genome assembly GCA_051879315.1 of Roseburia sp. Lineage (GTDB taxonomy): Bacteria > Bacillota > Clostridia > Lachnospirales > Lachnospiraceae > Roseburia_C. The sequence goes on along the minus strand of JBJELW010000031.1, from coordinate 6,804 downwards.
TTATCGCAGTTTTTGTTGCAGTTATCATTGCGGCAGTGATTAAATCAGCTTTCATTGACAGCTATATGATGGTGAAAATGATGGCTTCCTATATGGAGGTGGCACCTCAGACACAAATTACATTTGATCTTTATGAGAAACTGTGTAAGCTGTCCAGAAAGTTCAAGGAACTGTTCAACAAGGCGCAGGGTGAAATGCAGAGAGCATAAAATCAGCCGGTGGATTATGAAAATTTAACAATAGAGATGTCGATTTCTGATGCAATCCTGTCTTGTTTTTTTCAAAAATACATAGTATATTAAAGGTGGATTACGATTTGTTCATTATAGGATATAGAGGATTGCTATGAAGGATGAGATTAAAAAGAAGGTAGAGGAAAAAAAGGTATATCATAAGTATATGCGTCTCATGGCCGGGGGCATATGTTATCTGTTCTTTACACTGCTGGCAGTGTATGTGGGCGGCTGGCTGATGTTGTTGGAACCAGTCAAGTGCAGTATTACCGCCTATGTAGCAGGGGAACTGACAGTGAAACGGATTCTGATCACGTTGATCAAGTGTCTCCTTTCCACAACAGTGACAGGGGCAATCTGGTGTATTGGATATATTACGAAACAGAAGTTTATCGGTCATCCGGAATATTAAAAGTTGTTTCCCTACCGGGATTCAGAAAAATAAAGAGCAGGACTCCTTTTTCAGGAGTTCTGCCCTTTTTTTATGAGTAATTTTATGACTGCAGACCGGTATACAACTGGTAATATTTTCCTTTCTGCTCGATGAGATCATCATGGCTGCCCCGTTCAATGACACGGCCCTGCTCCAGTACCAGAATGCAATCGCTGTTTTTTACAGTGGATAGTCGATGGGCAATCACAAAGGTGGTACGTCCTTTCATCAGCTTATCCATACCATCCTGAACAATGCGTTCGGTACGGGTATCGATGGAACTGGTGGCTTCGTCTAAGATCAGTACGGGAGGATCGGCAATGGCTGCCCGGGCGATAGCCAGAAGCTGACGCTGACCCTGACTCAGGTTTGCCCCGTCCCCGGTGAGCATGGTCTGATAGCCTTGGGGCAGATGCCGGATAAAGGAATCCGCGTTGGCCAGCTTGGCGGCAGCAATTACTTCCTCGTCGCTGGCATCCAGTCTGCCGTACCGGATATTTTCCATAACCGTGGCAGTAAACAGATGGGTATCCTGTAAAACGATGCCAAGGGAGTGACGCAGATCCGCTTTCCGGATTTTATTGATGTTGATACCGTCATAACGGATTTTTCCGTCTTGAATATCGTAGAAACGGTTGATCAGATTGGTAATCGTGGTCTTTCCGGCACCAGTTGATCCCACAAACGCAATTTTCTGACCGGGTGTGGCGAACAGATCCACGTTGTGCAACACAATCTTATCGTCATTGTAGCCAAAATCCACATCATCAAACACCACATCACCCTTCAACTCCACGTACTCCACAGAACCGTCGGCCTGATGTGGATGCTTCCATGCCCAGCGGCCGCTGCGGGTATCATCGGTTTCCACCAGTGTGTCGCCATCTTTTTTCACATTCACTAAAGTGACATAGCCGTTGTCGGTTTCCGTTTCCTCATCCAGCAGTCGGAAAATACGCTCGGATCCTGCCAAAGCCATGACGATACTGTTTAACTGCTGGCTTACCTGGTTGATGGGCATGTTGAAGCTCTTATTAAAGGTCAGGAAGCTGGCCAGTTTTCCTAAGGTCAGACCGCTGATTCCGTTTATCGCCAGGATACCACCCACCATGGCGCACAGCACATAGCTGATGTTGCCGATCTGGGCATTGGCCGGCATCAGAATATTGGCAAATTTGTTGGCATTGTTGGCACTGTCATACAGCTGATCATTCAGTTCGTTGAATTTCTCGATGTTTTCTTCCTCATGGCAGAATACCTTGACAACTTTCTGACCGTGCATCATTTCCTCAATAAAGCCGTTTACGATACCTAAGTCCCGCTGCTGTGCCATGAAGTAGCGGCCACTCTTTCCGGCAAGCTTATTGGTGACAAACAGCATGACAAATACCATCAGGACAGTCAGAAGTGTCAGAGGAATATTTAAAATCAGCATGCTGACAAATACACTGACAATGGTGATGACACTGTTTAAAAGCTGCGGAATACTCTGGCTGATCATCTGTCGCAGGGTGTCAATGTCATTGGTATACACGGACATGATATCTCCGTGGGCATGAGTGTCGAAATAGCGGATGGGTAGTGTTTCCATATGGGAAAACAGATCCACACGAAGCCGGTCTAAGGTGCCCTGTGTCACATACACCATAATCTTCTGATAAGCGAAGGTGCTGATGACACCCAGGGCGTAAAAACAGCACATGCGCCCGATAGCCAGGGCCAGCGGGGTGAAGTCCTTTTCGGCAGCATTGATAAGGGGAATAATATAGTCGTCAATCAGTGTCTGCATAAAACGGGTGCCTGCCACGTTGGCCAGTACACTGACGAAAATACAGATTACCACAATGATACATTGGATGGAATAGTGTTTCAGTATATAGGCCAGCAGTCGTTTCATGAGTTTCATGGGGTTTTCTACCTTAGCGCCCTTTTGGGGCTGATGATTTGGATGTGGTCCCGGCATTATGCTACACCTCCGTTCTCGTCAAAGTCACCGCTGCCATTAGTCTGGGATTCGTAGACATCGCGGTAGATTTCGTTGTTCGCCAGCAATTCTTCATGGGTTCCGAAGCCATTGATGCAGCCGTTGTCCAGCACAATAATCCGGTCTGCGTTTTGTACACTGGAGATACGCTGGGCGATGATCAGCTTCGTGGTGTTGGGAATATCCTTTGCAAAGGCACTGCGAATCCGGGCATCGGTGGCGGTATCCACGGCGCTGGTGCTGTCATCTAAGATTAGAATCTTGGGAGATTTCAGCAGTGCCCGGGCAATACACAGACGCTGTTTCTGTCCGCCGGACACGTTGGTTCCTCCCTGCTCGATATGGGTGTCATAACCCTTGGGGAAGCTCTGAATAAATTCATCGGCGCAGGCCAGTTTACAGGCCCGGATGCATTCTTCCCGGGAGGCATCCTTATTTCCCCACCGGAGATTATCCAGAATGGTGCCGGAAAACAGCACGTTATTCTGCAGCACCACTGCCACCTGGTTACGCAGGGTCTCAAGGTCGTAGCGGCGCACATCGATACCGCCTACGGATACGGAACCCTCCGTCACGTCATAAAGCCGGCTGATCAGGCTGACAAGGCTGGACTTGGAACTTCCGGTGCCGCCGATGATGCCGATGGTTTCCCCGGATTTTATGTTCAGGTTGATGTCGGATAGCACATAATCGGTGCAGTCCTTCTGGTAACTGAAATTCACATGGTCGAATACAATGCTTCCGTCGGGAATTTCCATAACCGGGTCTGCCGGGTTGGTGAGATCCGTCTGCTCGGACAGCACCTCCGCAATACGCCGGGCACTGGCAGCACTCATGGTGATCATGACAAACACCATGGACAGCATCATCAGGCTCATGAGAATGTTCATGCAATAGGTCAGCAGACTCATGAAGTTTCCGGTGGAAAGGGTGTCGTTTACAATCATTTTGGCACCCAGCCAGCTGATGATCATGATACAGCAGTACACGGTAAACTGCATCAGAGGAGCATTGCACACCACAACGCTCTCAGCCTTGACAAACAGTTTGTAGATTGCCTTGCTGGCAGATACAAAACGTTTGGTTTCGTAATCCTCACGTACATAGGCCTTTACTACCCGGATGGAGGAAACATTCTCCTGTACATTGTTATTCAGATCGTCGTATTTTGGGAAGGCAGCATTAAAGTATTTCATACCTATTACTACGATCACTGCTAAAAGACATCCCAGAACCAGTACCGCAATCAGATAAATCCTTGCCAGGCGCGGGCTGATGAAGAAGGCCATGGCCATGGCGCAGATCAGGGAAAAAGGAGCCCGGGTGCACATGCGCAGGATCATCTGGTAAGCATTCTGCACATTGGTCACATCCGTGGTCATACGGGTTACCAGTCCTCCGGTGCTGTATTTGTCAATGTTGGAAAAGGAAAAGGTCTGGATATTTTCAAACATGGACTTTCTCAAGTTCCGGGCGAATCCGGTGGAAGCCTGGGCGCCGAACTTTCCGCCTAAAATACCAAAAGTCAGGGACAGACAGGCCACCACCACCATCAAGGCACCAACCTTGTAAATGTGCTGCATATCGCCTGTGTTCACACCGCCATCAATGATGGAGGCCATCAGAAACGGAATCAGCGTTTCCATCAGAACTTCTAAAATCATAAAAATCGGAGTCAGCACGGAGACCAGGCGAAAGCCCCGTAGCTGCTTGCCTAAAGTTTTTAACATTTTTTCAAATCCTTTCATAAAAACAGCATTACAGATTTTATATACCACAAAAGGAAGAAGAATGCTATAGATTTATGAGACCGATGAATTTCGTAAAGTTGCAGAATGAAATGATTTAGTTTATAATAATGAATTGGGAGTGTGAGGTTTGTAATGATGAAAAGAAAACTAGGATTTATATTATCAATTATACTGACCGTAACATGCGCTGGTTGTGGAAAAGAGACTGCCCCGGACACTGAGGTGGTTGAAATAGAAAAAGAAAGCGAAATAGAAACGGAATCCGTTCAAACAGAGGAAGAGATATTTGAAATAGAAGAGACGGAAGAAGAAGCCTCTGAGCAGGAAGAGCAGAATCTACATGATGTCTATGTAGCGTATGCGGATTTTTTAGAAAAAAATTTGGACGACCTGGTGTGGAGTGACGGCGAAGTAGTATATACATTAGAATATCTGGATGATGATAATATACCGGAACTCTTTTTTGCTACAACCGAGGCAATTCATGCCTCTAATATTTACATCTGCAAATACGTAGATGGTGAAGTGAAATGTGCCGGACCGGTTGGCGCCTATAATGGCGTGAGTTTTTATGAAAAAAACGGAGTGATTTGTACTGCGAGTAGTGGTATGGGTGTCGAAGGGGTTTATTATTCCACGCTGACTTCCTCCGGAGAAATAGAGAGCTTGTGCAGGGAAGAAGAGGACTATGGGTATGGGGATTATGACTCAGAACCGCAAGTCATTTCTTTCTGGATTGGTGAAGAGGAAGTCACAGAGGACGAATACAATGGATATCTGAACGAATTACTGGGTGATCAGGAAAGCGTGAGATGGGATTCGTATAACAACGAAAATGGATATGCGGTTTTGGATGAAACCGGAATCATGGAGTTGAGAAATAAAGAGTAAAAGAACGTATGTTTTTATCACGGTGATACAATTTAGATTAAAGTTGAAAACCTTGTGTCAAAAGATAGTGTCAAGTCAAATATGAAAGAAAAGACCGGCATCAGGACTCCGTCACCTGCGGTGACACCTCATGCCAAGAGAAAGGGGAAATCATTATGAAGAATAAGATCGTAAAGACAATGCTCGCAATCATGGTAGCAACCGCTACACTGACTTCCACAATAAATGTAGACGCAGCATGGCAGAGAGATAGCGTAGGCTGGTGGTATTCCAATCCTGACGGAAGCTACGCAAAGAACGGCTGGGCTGAAATCAATGGTAGCTGGTACTACTTCAATAAGAGCGGTTACATGGTAACAGGCTGGGTAAAGGATAAGAACACATGGTACTACATGGACGAGAGCGGAGCAATGCAGACCGGCTGGGTAAAGGACGGTGGTACATGGTACTACATGAACGGAAGCGGAGCAATGCAGACGGGCTGGACGAACGTGAACGGCACATGGTACTACATGAACGAGAGCGGAGCCATGGTAACGGGCTGGGTAAAGGATAAGAACACATGGTACTACATGGACGAGAGCGGAGCAATGCAGACCGGCTGGGTAAAGGACGGAAACGTGTACTACGAAATGAATACCAGCGGTGCATGGACGAGAAAGGTCTGGGTGGTAGATAAGGAAGCCTATGACGAGGAAGTGTGGGTGGTAGATAAGGCGGCATATACCAGCAAGGAGTTCGTAAGAGGTTACTACTACTGTATTAAGTGCGGCGCAGAGTTGCCGACAAAGTTAGTTCCTGTCAATGATGGTTCTGAATGGCAGGGAAAGATGGTGCAGGAATTAACAGAAGAAGCGGATTTGCATTTGGATAACTGCAACTCAAGGTATTCTTACAAGAAGGAGTACGAAATGGTGTACCATGAGGAAGAAGGACATTATGAAACCGTACACCATGAGGAGACCGGACACTACGAAGTCCGCTAGAACCGAATAACTGAAACACTGAAAGGCAGTTCCGAAAGGGGGCTGTCTTTTTTTACGCTTACAAAATGGAAAGAAAGTCTTGCGGTCATGTAAAAATGCGGACAAAAACCGTATAATCTACAGAAATATTTATAAAATTCCTTGAAAAGAAGAATAGAAATGCTATAATACACTACAGAACAAAAATTATAAATAAGTCACGTTGCCCAAAATCACGGTGTCAGCAACGCGAAAAATTTTCTTAATATTCTAAAAAGATTATAAAATCCAGCTTACTTATTGTGGAAACAATCCTTCTGTGTTAGACTGTGTTCAAGCAGAGAGTCTATTATCTAAGGATGGCGCACAGCGCCATCAGATCGAAAAATCTATAATATCAAACAAACTTCACTGCTTAATTTTCAAAAATAATTTCATATCAGGGAGGTTTGGAAGCCTCCCGTGGTGGACGTGACGTCCACAGAAGGAGGCACAAATGAGTAACGCAATTGATTTTGACACCATTGGGATTACGAACGACATTATG
>JBJELW010000030.1:0-2021 GCA_051879315.1 Roseburia sp. | reverse complement strand
TTTTCATGGGTTTGCGAATCGTATCTGTGAAGGTACTGAACAGATACGAGAAATATATTCTCAAAAAGGACATATATTCCCGCAAGCTGATAAAGCTGCCCACACCCAGATTTATTGTATTTTACAACGGCACGGAGCAACAGCCGGAGCGAAAAGAATTACGTCTGTCCGATGCCTTTGAAATTCCGGAGAAGAATCCCTCTTTGGAGCTTCGGGTGACGCAGTTCAATATCAATCCGGGCTATAACGAAGCGCTATTAAAGAAATGTCCCACCCTATTCCAATATATGCAGTATGTGGAGCAGGTGCGGAAATTCCGAAAGGTCTATCCCTTAAAGGAAGCGGTACAACATGCCGTGGCCTATTGCATTGCGAACGGGATTCTCAAAGACTTTCTATCACAAAATAAGGCGGAGGTAATTAAGATGACGATCTTTGAATATGATGAAGAACTACATAAGAAGACTCTGCACGATGAAGGATACGAAGATGGGTTCAGTGATGGTGAATTATCAAAGCTTACGAAACTAATCTGTCGTAAACTTGAGAAAAACAAATCACCGGAAATCATCGCAGATGAACTGGAGGAAGACCTGGATACAGTAAAACTTATCTGTGACGTGGTCAAAACCCATGCTCCCAACTATGATGTGGAAAAGATTGTGGAGCAGTTGCAAGAAAAGAAGCTCTTGCAATAGCCCAAACAAATGTTAAGCTTTAGAAAAGCCGCTCAGTTTGATCTGAGCGGCTTTTTCTGTCAACAGACTGTAATCCTATGGCCTTTTGTCATGTTTTGTGACAGTGGGACACTCCTTGTGACAATGCTCATGTACGGTAAAGAAGCAAGAAACCGAAAACAAGAGATAGACCACCAGCACCACACTATTCCGAACCAAAGAAACCAAAGGTAGAGTAGGCGGATGAAATTTTCATCCGCCCCTCATCAAACCGTGCATGATCTAGAGCCTGCATCCACTTTTCGTTTCTCTTGGTGGAATAATAATTCTTCCATCCTGTGATTTTCGGATTCAGATTCTTTATTAAATCCCTCTTTTCCGTCCCACATGCTGACAATCTTTGTTTTCACTGGATGTAGCTTTAAATCCAGTTTTGCCATGATATACTGCAATAAATTCAGTGCGTGATTTGCACTTTTCTTATTCTTGCAACTCGCTTTACTGGAGATGGTTTATACTTTCCATTTATCAGTTCTGATTTGATTTCTGACAGGTATTTTTCAATTCCCATCGCTTCAATATCCTCGATTTTGATACCATCCACACCACTGGAACCTTTGTTAGCTTTTACCCGTTTCCATGCCTCAAAAAGTACATCATCTCGATATACCTTATCGTAAAGTGCATGAAATCTTCGGCTGTCACACTTCTTGGCTGTCAGATATAGTTTGTTTTGAAGTTGTCGAACTTTTTCTTTGGAGTTATTAGTCTGCATGACATTCTCTCACTCTTACCCTCTCTGCAAACATGAATGAAGTAGGGAACCTTCCCATAAACTGCGTTTTCTTACACAGTCATTATCGGTACTATGTTCCCCTCCGACTCCCTTCCATCAGAAATACGATTTCGCCAAGCTTATACGCTTTCTCTTTACCTTTCGGGGATGGGTAGGGTCTCTCCAGTTCCGAACTACACTTTTCATACATACCGTTTCCTCTATACCGAGGGATTCTTCCGTGCTGTTTTCCAGTTTCTCCACACGTTCCATGGTTTTCGCCTATTAGGCCAAGGCTCAACTTCCCTTTTCTCTCTTTCGAGACCTTTTTAACGATACGGCAGAATTCACTTTATGTTACGGTCTGCATGATTGCTCGCACCTTTTTCAAGGTTACTTTATCCACTCGCTTAGCACCCTGTATTACTACAACGCACCGAGTTTAGCTACACGGCTCACTGGCGATTACCGTGACCGGACTTACACCGGCAAGTGTAGTCCAGCTTTGCTGGACACACACCTAACAAAAGCGGAACGCCCGTTTATCCCACTCAGGATAACATGGAGTG
>JBJELW010000029.1:0-2036 GCA_051879315.1 Roseburia sp. | reverse complement strand
GGTCAACCTGTATTCTGTTTCTCGGAGGTAAAGAGTGACACTATATCAAAAATTCAAAGAACTGAATATCAACCATTCTGCCATTGGATTGGAGCAGAAAGAGAACTGCGAAACCTACTTCTGTACGCCGAAAGGTGCAGAGATTCTCGGGTGGGCAGGCGTGGACGGCATCCACTATTGTACGATCCCGGAATTTGGTGAAATGATCTTTGCGGTCAGCCCCATGAACTTTGGAGACTGCGTCCATCCCATCGCCCGCAATTTTGAGGATCTGTTTCGGATGCTGCTCTACTGTGCAGACATGGGGACCCTGGAGCAGTGCTACGCCTGGGACGAGGAACAGTTCAAAGCCTTCCTGCTCGACTACCCCGCAACCGAGGATCAGCAGGCCGTTCTGGATGTGATTCAGAAAGAATTCCATCTGGAACCGATGGAGGACACCTTTGCCTATGTGAAGAAGCTGCAGGCAGAATTTGATCTATCTCAGATTCCCTATACCGAGGACTACTACGATGTAGATATGAACCCTGTCGCATCGGTGGAGCCTGCCCAGTGGAAAGTCACCTACGACGGCGGTTTCTGGGATAATGACGGAGATGCAGGCGTGGAAATTGCCATTGGCAAGACGTTCTATTGGGGAGCCGAAAAGTGGTACATCCCTGCTGTATACATCTGCGACAAAGGTCTGGTTATTGATTTCTTCATGGAGGCAGACCCCGCTGACGTGAAAGCCTTTATTGACAAATGGGATTTGTACAACGAGGATTGTAACCACTACACGGAGGAGCAGCGGGAGCAGATGCGCCGGGAGCATCCCTTGAAGGTAGATTTTTTCGGAAAGGTCACATGCAATGGAAACAAGCTGTGGCGGGATCATGGCTGCGGGTTGATGTGGCTATCGAAAGCTTGCCTGCCCCAGGGTTTCCGCTCACAGCCGGAAGCACAACAGGTTTTGGAGCATTACGGTTTGGACTTGAACCGGGCGTGGTCGCTCCATCGGAATACCTATCGCTGGGGAGAGAAAAATGGTCTGGATATGCAGTCCCTTTCTGTTCGCATGGTTCGCAATCCGGAAAGAATCGTCGGACAACACTTTTTCACTCCTGCCGTAGGTGAAAGCATCTCTCTGACGCACCCTCTGACCGGGCAAGTCTATACCCTGACCGTCCACGAAGTCGAGCACCAGGAACTTCCGGAACACGCATTCCGAGACTCCAGCATGGAGTATCCCACCCACTTCATAGCTATGAGCTATTCTCTGGAACCGGACATCACTGGGCAGGGCTTTATGATACAGGACTGTGCCGAGGGAGAACATCCTCGGCAAAAGAAAGCCACTCCCGACGGGCCGACCTCTGTTTGTGCAGCGTCGGTAGGCATCATCGGTGGTGCGGACGGCCCTACAGCCATTAGTCGGAATACGCCCACGCGCCATGCCGCCTGTTCCTCTCTCTACTTTGAACCTGTGGAGGAAGTTGAGTGGCGTGCTGTATTCAGCGAAAAAATGATGGACGATGTGGATGTGGAATTGATCTGACTACGCAATTTTTTGTCGGATTGTTCCAGTAATATGGAGGTGTTCTATACGAAACACAAGAAAAATCTTATTTTGCATTTGATTTCTCTGGGCATACTTGGTGTCGGTTATGTACTGACCCGATATATCTTCTTTGACGATCATGGCATGAAGCAATGGCCGCTTGTCCTTTTTGTATGTGGCATAGTTATAATCAGCGTATCTTTTTTCGCAAAGGCAAAGCAGGTTCCGGTGATAACTGCTCTATCCTACATCGTTGGATTTGTAGCCGGCGTTGTCTTTCAGACTGACGGTGTTGATGCAGGTGGCGGAAGAACAAATAACCTCTGGATTATCTGGGCGGTGGTATTTGTCTGCTTTACACTAGCATCCATCCTCACAGAGTTGATTGCCATATGGAAGCAGAAACAGGATGTAGTGCGATGATGTGTCCATACTGCGATTCTAATTTGCGGAATTGGTGGAATTAAGCCATCTAATTTGCGGAATCAATCCTGTA
>JBJELW010000028.1:26445-33909 GCA_051879315.1 Roseburia sp. | reverse complement strand
ACATATATTCCCGCAAGCTGATAAAGCTGCCCACACCCAGATTTATTGTATTTTATAATGGTGCGGAGCATCAGCCGGAGCAGAAGGAATTACGTCTGTCCGATGCCTTTGAGATTCCGGAGGAGAATCCCTCCCTGGAGCTTCGGGTGACGCAGTACAATATCAATCCGGGCTATAATGAGGAGTTATTAACGAAATGCCCCACCCTATTCCAATATATGCAGTATGTGGAGCAGGTGCGGAAATTCCGACAGGACTATCCCTTGGAGGAAGCAGTACAACATGCCGTGGATACTTGCATTGCGAACGGGATTCTCAAAGACTTTCTATTAGAGAATAAAGCGGAGGTTATCAAAATGACGATTTTTGAATATGATGAGGAACTACATAAGAAGACTCTGCACGACGAAGGATACGAAGATGGATTCAATGACGGATTCAGTGATGGATTCAGCGATGGATTCAGCGATGGTGAATTATCCAATCTTACGAAACTAATCTGCCGTAAGCTTCAGAAGAACAAGCCACTGGAAACCATTGCAGAGGAACTGGAAGAAAACCTGGATACAGTGAAACATATCTGTGACGTAGCAAAGGCCTATGCTCCCAACTATGATGTAAAGAAAATTGTGGAGCAGCTACAGGAAAAATCCGCTATTTAAAGATTTTTTATCAGAACACCAAAACCTATATGAGCCTCCTGTTTCTGGCCTCCGCCACTGCAGCCGCCTTGTTATTTACCCCCAGCTTTTTGTAGGTCTTCTGATTATAATATTTCACTCCGGCCTTGGACAGGCCCATCTGTTCTGCAATGCGCTCCACCGACATGCCCTCTGCCTGCAGGCGCAGGATCTTCAGCGCCTTAGTAAGATAGCGGTACCGCTCCATGCCGTTAAACTCTCCAGCATATCCTCCGCATCTTCTATATGATTATTTATAAGGGACAGCCGGGTCAAAAGTCCCACTGCCACAAATACCTGCTCTGGTCTTTCCACTGCCGGTGCTGCCGTAAATATATACAGTCTGCCCGGTACTTTGAGCAGCTTTCATCTTCTCCCAGGCTGCCTGGGGACGCACATAACGCTCATCCACAAGTGGTTTATTTGAATTTTTTTCAGACATGAAAGTGCTCCTTTCAGTACAACATCTTTGAATATTATACCTCACCCATCATAAACAAGCAAACCAGCCAAACGAATAGACTTTATTTTTCTATTGGAAAATTCCGGGAATGTGCTATACTAGAAGATGCAGGTTATTGCTAACTGCTCATTTATCTGCACATTTTCTGCAGAGCAATGAGCGCCACCACTAAGGAGGAAACTATGGATTTACCAAAGAATCCAATCATGCTGCTCAGTTTTATCAACACCCAACTCAGGGATCATTATCCTTCCTTGGATGCTCTGTGTGACGATAACCAGCTGGATGCCGATGACATCCAGGCAAAGCTCAGCAGCGCAGACTACTACTACGATTCCGTAGCCAATCAATTCATCTAAGGAATGATGAAAAGGGTGACGTTATGACTATTTATGAAAAACTGCAGGCTCTGCAGCATATCGAAACCGCATACGAAGACTGGAGTGATTACCGGGATGCCATGACATCCTATGTCCTCACTCACACAGGTGCAGACAGCACTCTGGCCATCTTCGGTGCCGGTGCCTGCAATGATCTGGATCTGGCGCTTCTTGCCAGTCATTTTAAGCGGATCACCCTCATTGATTCGGATGCGAAATCCATGGATGATGCCAAGGCCCGATACGGCCTGACGGATTATCCCCATTTACAATGCAGCGTCTGTGACCTCACCGGGATTTCTGCCCGGCGCTATGAGGAATTCTCCGATCTGCTGCTGGATCAGATTAAAATCTTCGGCACCTCCATCGACATGGAGCTTCTTTCGGATTGTGCCATCTCCTATCTCCACGACGTATATGACCATTTGCCGGCACAGCCGGTGGTGTTTGCTGCGGACAGCTTCCACTACAGCGTGTCTTTCGGACTGCACAGCCAGCTGAATAATATGTTTGCCTGGATCTGGGATGCGGTGACTGCCTCCCTGCCACAGGGGAACACTTCGGTCCACAGCTATCTTGCTTCCCAGACACCGGCCATTGTAAAAAAAGTGAATGACACCATTTTTCATTGCACAGAAAAAGCAGCATTCTTCGCCAACGAGCGAATGAACACTGCTTCCGAAACTCCCATTGCGGGAGCCTATGATTGTATTTTGGATGTAAAAAACCGCTATCCCCACTGCACTGCCGCCGTGGTGGACTGGCCCTTTGCCCCGGCCCGGGGCATCACTTACCAGATGCTTCTGCAGACGGTTCCCTTGTCATAATTTTCCAAACTCCCATATGGGAGCCAGAAATAACATTATGATGCCGCGAACTGACTGTTGTACAGCTCGTAATAAAATCCCTTCTTTTTCAGAAGTTCCTGATGATTTCCCTGTTCAATGATATGACCGTCCTTCATCACCAGAATGATGTCTGCCTGCTCGATGGTGGACAAACGATGAGCCACGATGAAGCTGGTTCTGCCCTGCATCATTTTGGCAAATGCATTCTGAATCCGCAACTCCGTACGGGTATCGATGGATGAGGTGGCCTCATCTAAAATCAACATGGGCGGCAGACACAGCATGACACGGGTGATGCACAAAAGCTGTTTCTGTCCCTGGGAAAGATTGCCGCCGTCCTCGGTGATGACCGTGTCATACCCCTGGGGCAGACGCTTGATGAAACTGTGGGCATGGGATGCCTGGGCCGCTGCAAGGATTTCCTCCTCCGTGGCATCCGGTTTTCCCATGGTAATATTCTCCCGGATGGTCCCCTCTGCCAGCCAGGTTTCCTGTAACACCATGCCGTAGGAGGAACGAAGACTTTTCCGGGTAAGATGAGTGATCTTTTCCCCACTGACCCGGATCTGTCCCGAAGTGCAGTCGTAAAACCGCATCAACAGATTGATCAACGTGGTCTTTCCACAACCGGTAGGTCCCACAATGGCCACCCGCTGTCCCGGCTTCACCGCCAGATTAAAGTCCTCGATAAGCTTCTGCTCCGGCTCATAGGAAAAGTACACATGCTCTAAATTTACCGTTCCGTCCACCTGGGTCAGGGTTACTGCATCCTCATCCTCCGGAACCTGGGGTTCCTCCTCGATGAGTTCAAACACCCGGGCTGCGCAGGCCAGCGCATTCTGCAGCTCCGTCACCACCCCGGATATCTCATTGAAGGGCTTGGTATACTGGTTGGCATAGCTTAAGAAGCAGGAAAGCTGGCCCACGGAAAACAGTCCGCCGGTTCGAATCACATAGAAGGCGCCCACCACTCCTACGCCGGCATACACCAAGGCATTGACAAAACGGGTGGAGGGGTTGGTGGTACTGGAGAAAAAGATAGCCCGCAGGGAATATTTTCCCAGCTTCTCATTGATCTCGTCAAACTGTTCTAAGGCCTCATCCTCATGGGAAAAGGCTTTCACAATTTTCTGGTTTCCAATCATCTCATCGATGAGGGCCGTCTGCTCTCCTCTGGCCTCCGACTGAAGTTTAAACATGTGGAATGTTTTCTTTGCAATAATTCCTGCCACTGCAAAGGACAGGGGCGTGATACAGATCACCACCAGGGAGATCCGCACGCTAACGGAAAGCATGAAGAACAGCGTACCCACAATGGTAATCACCCCGGTGAAAAACTGGGTAAATCCCATCAACAGGCCGTCTGCAAACTGATCCACATCCGCAATGACACGGCTGACAATTTCCCCATGGGAATGGGCATCCACATATTTCAGGGGAAGGATCTCGATCTTACGGATGGCATCCCTTCGTATATCCCGCACAATATTGTAGGTCATTTTATTGTTGCAAAGATTCATAATCCACTGGGCTAAAGCAGTGATTAAAATCACCACCACCATTTCCTTTAAGATGGGCAGCAGCATCACAAAGTCTACCTTTCCTGCGTCCACAATGTAGTCGATGGCATCACCGGTGAGAATTGGGATATACAGGGTCAGCACCACCGTCACTGCCGCCAGCACGATAGATGCCACAAGGTAAAACCAGTACTTTCTCAGATAGGGCATCAGCTTTTTTATAGTTTCTTTCTGATGACTCATTCTCTTCTCAGCCATTTGCCTCTCCTCCCTCCTTCTTAAACTGGGAGTAATAAATCTCCTGATATACTTCGCAGCTTTCCAACAGCTGGCTGTGGGTTCCTTTTCCCACCATGGCACCGTCATCCATGACGATGATCTGATCCGCATGCATGATGGAGGCCGCCCGCTGGGACACGATGAATACCACCGGTTTGCTCTCCATATGGCCGATGGCCTGGCGCAGTCTGGCGTCCGTGGCATAGTCCAGTGCAGAGGCGCTGTCGTCTAAGATTAAAATGGCGGGATTTTTCACCAGAGCCCGGGCAATGGTAAGCCTCTGCTTCTGACCTCCGGAGAAGTTCCGGCCGTTCTGCTCCACCACAGCATCCAGCTGTCCCTTTTTATTCATCACCACTTCCTTTGCCTGGGCAATCTCCAAAGCCCGAAGCATTTCCTCTTCGGTGGCATCCTTATTCCCCCAGGCTAAGTTGCTGCGGATGGTTCCCGCAAAAAGTACCGCCTTCTGGGGCACTATGCCGATGTACTCCCGCAGATATTCCGTGTTGTATTCCCGGATATTCCTGCCGTAAAGCTTCACCGCTCCCTGACAGGCATCATAAAACCGTGGAATCAGATTTACCACTGTGGACTTGCCGGAGCCGGTGCCGCCGATGATACCGATGGTCTCTCCTGCCATGGCACGAAAATCAATGTCAGTCAGAGCCTCCTCCTTTGCGCCCTGATAACGCATGGAAACATGATCAAATTCCACCACATAGGGGCTGTCCTTTTCCACTTCATGAATATTTTCACTGCCCTCCTCCATGCCGGAGCTGATTTCGAATACACTCTGAATCCGGTTGCCGCAGGCGATGGCCTTGGTCACGGTGATGATCAGGTTTGCAAGCTTCACCAGCTCCACCAGGATCTGGGACATATAGTTCACCAGCGCCACCACTTCACCCTGGGTGATCCAGCCGCTGTCCACCCGCAGGGCTCCCACCCAGATCAAAAGTACCAGTGCCACATTCACAATGACATAGGTCAATGGGTTTGTCAGGGCGGATATTTTACCCACATACAACTGCAGCCGGGTAAGGGTTTCATTTCCCTCATCAAATTTTTCTATCTCATGCTCTTCTTTATTAAAGGCCCGGATCACACGGCTTCCTGTCAGGTTTTCCCGGGTGATGCCCAGCACACGGTCCAAAGCAGCCTGCACCTTCCGGTACAGCGGAATGGTCCAGAACATAATGCCGAATACCACAATAGCCAGCAGGGGTATGGTAACCACAAAAATCAGCGCCGCCCTCACATCAATGGTAAATGCCATCACCATGGCACCAAATACTATAAAGGGAGAACGCAAAAACAGACGGAGCACCATATTGACTCCGTTCTGTGCCTGATTGATATCACTGGTCATTCGGGTAATCAGTGTGTTGGTGCCCGTCTCATCGATTTCCGAATAGGACAGACTCTGGATATGGGCAAACAGTGCATGCCGCACCTTGGTGGCAAATCCCACCGCCGCCTTAGCTGCAAAATACTGGGCGGTGATGGAACAGGTCAGTCCCACCAGCGCCAGTAAAATCAGCAGTACAAACATTTTCAGAATGTAGCCCCGGTCTCCGTTGGCGATACCGGTATCGATGATGGCCGCCATCACCAGCGGAACAAACAGTTCAAAGGTAGCCTCCAGAAGTTTAAACAGCGGGCTAATCACACATTCCTTTTTATAATTCTTTAAAAAACGCAGTAACTTTTTCACAATGACTCCTCTTTGTGTACGATTATTACTCTACGATCTCCGCCTTAATCATGTTGGTGGTGCCGGATTTCCCAATGGGCACACCGGAGGTCATAACCACCGTATCTCCTGTTTTTAACATGCCCTCTTCTTTACAGATGTTTACTGCGGCATCAAAGAGCTCAAACACATCAGACTGCTCGTGCAGCAGATGCGGGGTCACACCCCAGGACATGCAAAGCTGCCGTAACACCTTCATGCTCATGGTACAGCCGATAATGTCACAATCGGGACGAAACCGGGATATCATGCGGGCAGTTCTTCCGGATTTGGTAACTGTCAGAATGGCTTTTGCATTCAGATCATGGGCCGTCATACAAGTGGCGTGGGAGATGGCGGTGGTAATGTCTGCACCGGTACGTCTGCCGTAATTGTCAAATCGTTTGCGATAATTAATGGACTCCTCCGTACGCACAGCGATACGGGCCATCATGGCTACCGCCTCCACCGGATACTCCCCGGCTGCTGTCTCTCCGGATAACATGACGGCACTGGTTCCATCGTAGATGGCGTTGGCCACGTCTGCAGTCTCCGCTCTGGTGGGGCGGGGATTATGAATCATGGACTCTAACATCTGGGTGGCAGTGATAACAATCTTTCCGGCCTCGTAGACTTTGCGGATGATAATCTTCTGAATCACCGGTACATCCTCCGCAGGAATCTCCACACCCATGTCTCCTCTGGCCACCATGATTCCGTCAGAGGCTGCGATGATCTCGTCGATATTGTCCACACCCTCCGCGTTCTCGATTTTTGAAATAATCTTGATATCGGCAGCACCATGTTCCTTTAAAATGCTGCGGATCTGCTGCACATCTTCCGCGGTACGCACGAAGGATGCCGCAATGAAATCCACATCCTGCTCCGCGCCAAACACAATATCCTCCAAATCCTGCTGGCTGACATAGGGCATGGAAAGCTTCGTCTGGGGAACGTTGATTCCCTTGTGATTGGACACGATTCCACCGTGAATGACCCGACACACAATGTCGGTTCCTTCAATTTTTTCCACTTCCATCTCAATCAAGCCGTCGTTAATCAGCACTTTGCTGCCCACCTGTACATCCTTGTACAGATCCTTATAGCTGATGGTGCTTCTGGTGGCATCCCCCAGCACTTCCTCTGTGATCAAAGTAAACGTCTGTCCATCCATCAGTTCCACTTTGCCGTTTTCAAAATCTCTGGTCCGAATCTCCGGTCCCTTGGTATCTAAAAGCAGTGCCACAGGTCTCTGCAGCTTCTGGCTGCATCTGCGCACCTGCTCAATTCTTCCTTTGTGATCCTCATGGGTTCCATGAGAAAAATTCATACGGGCAACATTCATTCCCGCCTTGATCATTCCCTCTAACACGTCATCGGTATCGGTTGCCGGTCCTAACGTACATACAATCTTTGTTTTTCTCATTTAATTCTCCTTTCGCCTGTCTTTGCATTTCAGCAGTAATAATATAACATAAATCCTCTTTTGGATATACATTTTTTTGTAAATATCATGTAATCGTTACATCCATGAAGTTCATTCACAGCAAGCCCATCAGCGA
>JBJELW010000028.1:0-26345 GCA_051879315.1 Roseburia sp. | reverse complement strand
AGCTGATTTTTATTGGCTTGCTGTTCATATCTGCGAAGTCTCTGAGCAGATATGATTTTTTAATCAATTCTCGGCAGATTTATGCGGAACCGCATAAATCGTATGATAATATCAATCAGATCACAGCAAGCCCATCAGCGAAGCTGATTTTTATTGGCTTGCTGTTCATATCTGCGAAGTCTCTGAGCAGATATGAATAATTTTCCCGAACCGGAGACATAATATGCCAGAGTTTGAGAAACTTAATATTTATTTTACGAGGTGATTTCTATGATATTGACAGAACAGGAAACCATGTTGCTGAAGGATCTGGAACAGCAGGAGAAGCTTTGTATGGACAAATACTCCTTCTATCGCTCCCAGGCAAAGGACGAAGATCTGCAGAACCTTTTTGATGTGATTCAGAAGGATGAGACCGAACACCACGACACCATCAATAAACTGTTGTCCGGCGAAATACCTGAGGTACCTTCTTTCACCCAGAAAAGCTACCAGCCCCAGGGAACTTATGCCAGTGGATGCAACCCGGAGGACAAAACCCACGATGCACTGCTGTGCAGCGACTCCATAGCCGCGGAAAAATATGTGTCCTCTGCCTACAACAACGATCTTTTCTCCTTTGCTTCCCCAAAGGTACGTCAGGTCTTAAACCATATCCAGACCGAAGAACAGCAGCACGCAGAAATGATCTATTCCTATAAAACAGCAAATTCCATGGCGTAGATCTTATCCACGCAGAACGTTGTTGCTGCACGGCAGTAAAAACGGGACAGCCGTTCCTTCGACTGTCCCGTTTTTATTATTCTGTCCGGTTCACCCGGCGTTTCACTTTTACCTGATACATAGCTTCATCCGCATGGTCGATATACTTCTCCATGGTCTCCTCCATATCCGGAGTTTTCTGAAAGTATCCAATGCTGATGGACAGAGGGTATTCCAGTTTCTCCTGTGCCTTCCATTTTTCCAACAGAGAACTTACCTGCTGTTCCTTGTCTTCCATTTCATCCGCTGAATAATCCTCTGTGACAATGAGAAATTCGTCCCCGCCGTAGCGAATAATCACCTGATCTTTTCCAAAAACCAAGCGGAGAGCATCTGCCACCAGACAGATAGCCTGATCTCCTGCCTCATGTCCATATACATCGTTGATAAACTTCAAACAATCCATATCTCCGAAAATAAACAGCAGCTGCCGGTGGGTATGATTGGCCTGCTCCACCATATCCACCACGAATCGGTTAATTCCGGTACGATTATATACACCGGTCAGGGTATCCTGCATAGACAGATTATCGATATTGCGCAGAGCAGTCTTCAGAGACAGGATATTCCGCAGATTCTCTATGGAATTACACATGTTCCGCACCCAGCTGTAATATCTGGGCATGGTGGCGGTGTTCACCTCTCCGGTAATGACCAGATATCCCAGGCAGTTGTCCTTAAAATGCACCGGGACAAAAATATAATTCTCTTTTCCCGTACAGTGTTCCTGCCACATATCGGGAAATAATTCCTCTTTATGAAAAGACTCGAATTCCGGCATTCCCTCTGCCTTATTGATGGGGGTCATATAAATCTGGTCCTCATACTCAGTGATTTTTCCCTGATTCAAAAGCTTGGCCCGGTTCAATCCGGTCATTTCCTGATAAACCGTTTTGTTCAGACACAGATAGATATGCTCCGGTGTGATTTTCTGCAGACTCTGACGCATACAAAAGATCAGCTCCGGCAGTGTCTCACACTCCATCATCTCATCATCCATGGCACGGACCAGCCAGCTGAAGGCTTCGTAATTCTGCCGCTCCAAATACATTTCCTCGATAATCCGCTCCGCATCCTGATGCTGATTAATTTTTAAGTCTGTGCTGCCTCCCAGCATGAGGGTGGCCTCTGCCTCCAGGCTTTGTGCCGGCTCCCCTGCCATCTGCCGCAGCAAAAGCTCGCATCCTGTCCGTCCCAGTTCCTCCTTAGGACGGTCTATGGTGGTGATGGTGGGGACGCATCGGGACACATCCTTTATACCATCAAATCCGGTGACATAGACATCCTCACCCACACGATAGCCCTGTTTCTTTAACTCTGCGCAGACACCGAAAGCCATCTGGTCATTGGCACAGACAAAAAAGTCCGGTATCACTTCTCCCCGTTCAATGAGCCGGCGCACCTGCACCTGAGCCCGTTCACTGGAATACTCCCCGGGAAGCACCGGACACACCCTCGGATCCAGGCCTTCCTCCCTGAGATAATCCAGAAAAGCCTGCTTCCTCTCTGCGTCCTCCATATTGCCATCGGGGCCTGCCATATAGCAGATTCTGCGGCAATGACTGAAATTCTCTTTGATATACTGAAATACCTTCTGCATGGCATGATAGTTACTGATTCCCACATAACCCATGCCGTCATACTTTTCCTCCAAGGTAACCGCAGGAATACCGGATTCCCGGATCTTCGCTACGATATAATCCTTCTGCGGCTTTTCCCAGATCGTATTGGCAATGAGAATCGCACCGTCAAACTTTTTCAGATCCGGCAGAGTAAATATCTTTTTCTCGCCGAGAAAATACATTTCCATCAACTCAACCCCGGTCTGACAGGTAAAAATGGATACACTGTACTCCTCTTCATGCGCCTTCTGCAAAATACCATTTACAATCCGGGTCTGAAACTCACTGTTCCACCCCCCCAAAAAAACTACAATATTTCCTTTTCGCATTGTGCTTCTCCCCCACACCCCTGTGGTTGTTTTTCTTTATAACTGTGTCGTTACAAATATATCATAAATTGCCTTGATGGCCTTCTCAAAATCCGAATCGCTGACTCCAATGATAATATTCAGCTCTGAGGATCCCTGGTCAATCATCTTCACATTCACATTGGCATGTGCCAAAGCAGAAAAGATTCTGCCGGAAGTACCGCGGGTAGCTCTCATGCCACGTCCCACCACTGCGATCAAAGCAATGTTGGACTCCAGCTCCACGCTGTCCGGCTTCGCCAGGCGATGAATGGATGACACCACGGACTGTTCCTTTCCCTCGAATTCGGGCTGATGCACGATCACCGTCATTGTGTCGATACCGGATGGCATATGCTCAAAATTAATGCCGTTTTCCTCGAATGCAGTCAGCACCTTGCGGCCGAAACCAACCTCTGCATTCATCATATCCTTATCGATATTTACTGCCACAAATCCTTTCTTTCCGGCGATACCGGTGATGGTGAACTCCGACTGATGACAGGTGGTCTCCACAATCCAGGTTCCCTCATCCTCCGGCGCATTGGTGTTGCGGATATTGATGGGGATGCCTGCCTTTCTTACCGGGAAGATGGCATCCTCATGCAGCACGCTGGCACCCATGTAAGCCAGCTCCCGAAGCTCGCGGTAAGTAATCACCTTGATAGGCTCCGGATTGGGAATGATCCGGGGATCTGCAATGAGACATCCGGATACGTCGGTCCAGTTCTCGTATGCCGTAGCGTGTACTGCCTTTGCCACAATGGAACCAGTGATATCGGATCCTCCTCTGGAGAAGGTTCGCACGGTACCGTCATCCTGTGCACCGTAAAATCCCGGAACCACCGCACGCTCAATATGGGCCAGACGCTTGGAAAGGACCTTATCTGTCTTTTCACTGTTAAAAGTACCGTCCTCATGGAAGAAGATTACCTCTGCGGAATCGATAAATTCATAGCCTAAATAATTCGCCATGATAATTCCGTTCAGATACTCACCACGGGATGCTGCGTACTCTTTTCCTGCTTTATTTTTAAAATTCTCACGAATCTTGTCGAATTCTTCCTTCAGGGAAATCTTTAAATTCAGTCCGTTAATAATAGCGTCATATCGCTCTGCAATCTTTTTTAACTCCTTCTCGAAGTCCTGCTCCTCCTCAGCAAGGGCGTAACAGTCATAAAGCATATCTGTCACCTTGGTATCCTTGGAATTGCGCTTGCCCGGTGCACTGGGCACCACATATCTTCTCTCAGGGTCTGCATGAATGATATTTCCCACCTTGGCAAACTGTGTGGCACTTGCCAGGGAACTTCCACCGAATTTTACAACCTTAATCATTTTCTCTGCTCCTTCTTTTATACCATCTAATAACTTAAAATTTTATCGCATTTTCCGACATTTGAAAAGATGTTATTTGTATCTTTTTGCATACTTTCCCAAACTTTTTATTTTTCGCTTCCAAAGCAAGCATTTTCCAAAACAATAATTGACGTTTTTCCCCGGAATAGAGTATATTTATTCTTATAATCAAGTAATATCATGTGAGGAAAAACCTATGACATTGAACGTTATACTGGGGATTCTGATTCTGATTCTTGCAATTGTCCTGGGAATCTGCCTGTATCAGCTAAATCTCCAAAAACATTATTATCAATATAAAACCGACAAATCCGATCATTTGGAGAACCAGCTGAAGGAGGAACAGGATAAAAATAAGCAGACGCTGGAGCGTCTGAACAAAATTGCCTACATCAACCCCATCAGCAAGATTGGAAATCTGGACTATTTTATCAGCGAGACTACGAAGCAGTTTCTGGATACGGAAGGCACGGAATTTACACTGATCACCTACAATATTTCCAATATGGGCAGTGTGAATAAGCTCTTCGGTCCCACCGAGGGTGACCGGGCCGTAAGGTTTACGGCGGACAAGCTGCGCTCCTTGGGGCAGCGGCATCGTTTCCTGTTCGCCCATCTGTACTCTAACCTTTTTGGCATCCTGGCTAAGTCTAAGGATCACGAGTATCTGATTGGCATCACCCGGCAGATTACCGAAGCTCTGGTGGATTTCAATGACAGCTTTGCCTTGGAGCCCACTTTTGGTATTTACGAAATCACCAAGCTGACCGTACCTGTCACGGAAATGATTAACTGTGCCATGCTGGCCCAGAATATGAATAAGAATAAAAAGGAATGCAATTACAGTTTCTACACCGAGGAGTTGGACAAGCAGTTCAAGGAAAACAAGGAAATGAGCCGGGAAATGGAGGAGGCCATGGACCAGCACAAATTCCTGATGTACCTGCAGCCCATGGTGGATTTACAGAATTTCCGGATCGTTGCTGCTGAGGCATTGGTGCGATGGGATCATCCGGAGAAGGGAATCCTTTCCCCCTATGCATTCCTGCCACTGTTTGAAGGAACCTCCGTGGTGGAGAAACTGGACTACTACATGTGGGAAGAATGCTGCAAGACCATCCGGCGCTGGATCGACAATAAGATAGAGCCTACCCCCATCACCATGAATATTTCACCGCTCCATTTTGAGAGCACGAAATTTATTCAGAAGCTGAACGAGCTGACTTCCCACTATCTGGTGGACAAACAGCTTCTCATATTGGAGCTGCCTGAGCGTGGAATCGCCAGCGGTTCCTCCGGTATCATCAGCATAATCAACAGCCTTCATGAGAATGGCTACACACTTTCCATCGATAACTTCGGAAGTATGTACTCTCCGCTGAACCTGTTGACAGATCTCCCCATCGACAGCATCAAGATTGACCGTACCTTCCTGAACCGCAACATTACCTCCGAGAATGGTCTGACCATCCTGCGGTATCTGATTGCCATGGCGAAGGAAGTGGATCTGCAGGTATTGACAGAAGGAATTGAGACGGAGGAACAGGCAAACTTCTTAGCGGAAATCGGTGCGGATATCGCCCAGGGCTATTTCTTCTCTAAACCCATCAGTCTGCGTGACTTCGATGCACTGAATAAATCCATGGTAAATAAGGTTTACAGGGGAGATGAATACTATCCCACCTTTGAGGATCTGGAGAAGGATCTGGATCTGATTGATTATCTGTTGAAGCAGAACGCATAACCATTCAATGGATTAAAAAAACCGGCATGCGGTTCTTATTCGCCACATGCCGGTTCTTTTTATCTCCTGCAGGCTTAGCCTTACAGGTCTGTCTTCAGTTTTCCAATGGTAAAAATGTAGTAGTCCTTCAGGGAACTTCCGATACCGCTTCCGCTGTCTGTCTTAGGAATGGTACGATCCGCTCCATCAATGGTAATGCTGGTGGTGTTGGGTTCCGATGAAGCCAGACCTGGATCAAAGGGAAGCACGGTCACCTCCACCATGTAGTTGGACAGGTCGAAGTTTTTGATATTGGTTGTATCTACCTTCAATTCCAGATCCCAGGTCAGGAGATAATCCACTCCGTCGGTTCCATCCTTAATATCATCCTTACTAAATCGCTTGATCATCTGATAAACCGGTTCTTGGCTTCCATCCGCTCCATAAGTTTCGTTAAAAATCAACGACTGATCTGCCCCGCCATCCGGAAGGGATAAGATCAATTCCTCATCCACTTTCAAGTCTGACACATTCGTGGTGGAATTGTCTGCACCCACCATGGTCTGCGCATTTTCTGCACTTCCCACTGTCCGGTACTCATAAATCGGACGCCCCGACGTATCCGTTCCGGTCTGCACCTTTTTCTTGATGCGATAGGTGATGAGATAATCACTGTTGGCACAGGTTTCCACATCTGCTTCGTTGTAAATCATGTTGGCAAAATCCAGCTTTGTGGTAAATGGAATGGTGTATGTGCTTTCCGTCTGATTGTAAGTATTGATTCCCAGCTTACTGATATCATTCACTTCCACCGTGGTGGCCAGTTCCTTATTTCCGTAGCTTTCCACCCGCTCACTATAGGAATCCAGCTTGCTGCCCTCCAAAGGATATTCCGGATCGGAGGTACGGCGCAGCTCCATGTACAATTCGTAGGTATTGCCTGCATAATCATCGATATTTGCGGAAGCAAAATCCATTTCCAGCGTAAAAGTATTCTGATAGATGTCACTTCCAGCCGAGCTGTCAATGGTCTGATTCCACCCCTGCACATTCTCCGTCAGCTCCGCCAGAGGGAATGTGAGTCCCCACTGCTGATATGCGTATGTGACGGACTGTCCGGTGGTGGCATGACCACTGTCCGCTCCGTTGAGCCTGAGAAAAGTTCCCGGCGGCAGAGTCACATATTCCCCGGAGGCTTTATCAATAAGATAAATGGCCACATCCAAATACTTTCCATTGTTTTCACTGTCGATAAAACGGCTGTTGGCCGCAGCCTTCTGGTTCCAGTATTCCTGGTCTGCCATGATGTTGATGGCAGCAGTGACAGTCACTTTCTGATCCTGGTTAATGGCACTGCCCTCCAGCACATCCGCAGTAGTCTGCAGAACCTGTACATTTCCCTCAGAATCCTTCTGCTTCTCCTTAAAGGAGATATCCAGTCCCGGCATCCAGGTAATTTCAATTTCACTGTAATCCTTATACTGATCTAAGAAGTTCCCCACATAGGACGATGTATCCTCTGTAGAAATAGCCCATTTGAATACACTGTTGGCAATGGCTGCATCCTGAGAGGGCTCCACGTAGATAAAAAACCGTTCCACTCCGAACTCCTCGTTCTCCGCCTGAAGGGATCCTCCATAGGTATAACCGGTCTGCGTTGTATTCAGAGAACCGATGGGCTGATAGCTATAAGCCGTTCCTGTCCCATCTGTCCTGTCTTTAAAATCCGTGAAATCAATCTCATGCTCTGAGCCATCGGAGGTATAATAATAGGCCTTTCCTGTGGATACGTCCACCAGCGTAAACTGCAATCCCCTGGGGATCTCAGCTAATGCCCAACTGAAATCGGACTGTTGCTGCCACAACTGTAATTTCTTTGCAATGGTAAATTCCTGATATGCCTCCTTTTCTCTTGCAGAGCTGTATGCCAGCTCAGAATACAAGGTGTAGGTACTGTCATGAGCCACCGTAACCTGTCCCTGATAGCTGACTGAGGAATCCTTTGCCCTGTCTATGGAGTACTGCTCACCCTCCAGGATGTGAAGATCATTGTAAAGGGTTATGCGTTCCACCACGAATACCGGAATGTAGATCGTCTCACTCTTTCTTTCACCATCCGCACCGTTCCACCCGTAATTGTAGATCAACAACGTAATGGTATGATCCACTGTTCCATCCTCTTTTACAATGGGTTCATCTGCGCTGAATGGACGGTACTGGACCTTGTTGCCCACCACTTCCACACTGCTTTCCTTATCGGGATTTGCCACAATCTGCCCGTCATTTGTAATCTTGGCAGACACCGCTTTGATGGATAGATTCTCATCAAATCTGGTGGAGTCTCCTCCGCCGGAATTGGTAAGAATATCAATCATACTTTCCATAAGATCCTGGGCACCCACACCGTCCGCATACAGGCACTGTATCTGCCCGTCACCTAATTTCTTAATATACTTTTTCTCACCGGCGGTATCCAGCATATCATAGTAACTGTCGGTACCTGCATCGCGTAGATTAATCACCTTCATATTATTGATTGTCACATTCAGGTTGTAGTCCGACAGAAAATCCGCTCCGGTGCAGTTTTCATCTTGATAAGCCCCTGCAAAGGTGTCTAATGAAGAAAACAGATACTCATTCTCCTCCGTCTCACCGGCTGTTCCATTAAACACGCTCTCACTGAGTAACCTCCCCTCGATTGGATTAGTTGCCGCCGAATCCGGCTCAAAATACACGATATGCACATTCTCCCGATAATTGTAGGGGAAGCCGTATCCATGCTCTGTCTCATAAGCCGCATCGGTCTTTCCATTTGTATTCCCCACATCGATAGCGGGACGATTTCCGGTAAATCCACTGCCAAAGATAAGCTCCGGCCGCAAAATGTACACCGTACCTCCGGTTCTGGTGCCGATATAGTTGCCCAGACCATAGCTGTAGTGACTCACATTTGACTCAGACAGATCTACAGCCGAATCATTCCATCTTTGAATCGTCGTCTTACTGCCGTTATATACCAGGCCCAGATTTGCATCCGGCAATGCAGCAAACTCCTCCAATGTATCCATAAGTGTTGCGTCTCCTACATATCCGGTACTGTTGTTCTCAATCACCGGCTGATAAATCTTATGGGTACCATCGCCGATGGAGCCCCACAGCGATCCCGCTGCCGCATTTATACTTCCCGTGTTAGTCACCGCAAAGGAACAATCCTTTACCTCCACATCATCAAAAATTGTATTATGTCCGCTTACATACCCTACCAGGCCTCCCGCCATGGCGGTTCTGTCAGATGCGGTTTCCGTACCATAAGCTCCCACTTTAGTGTTGTACACACGGATGACTGCAGAGTATTTTCCATCACGAGTGGTGGTGTCACTGCCGACGATTCCGCCATTCCGCCACTTTCCGTACAGGATGGTGCTGGCCGTATCTTTCTCCACCTGACCGTCCACTCCCGTTTCGTGACATCCGATATAGATTTTATTCTGCATGTCTACGATGGTATATCCGCCAATCGTGCCGATCACACCACCCACACAATAACCTGCCAGGTTGCTTCCGTTTCCTACCTGCACATCAGAAATAGTCAGTTGATTCATCTGATAACTGGAATAACCCACCACACCACCTGCTGAGGCAGTGGACGCATTGTTGACAATGGTATGGGTAGTGCTTTCCCCCGTAGTCTCTGAACAGCCTGCATACAAATTACTGTTTAATATCTTCACACCTGAAATACCGGCCTGGGTAACCGTCCGGATGTTGTTTGTTCCAATGACACCGCCTGCGGCACTTTTCTCAGACTTTAACGTACTGTTTTCTATTGTCACATCCTGAACATCAATATCAGTAATGATACGGGTACTGGAAAGCACTCCCGCCACGGAATTACTATAGGATGTGATGTTGGTATTGGCAATAGACACATTGTCTACATCAAAATAATTTGCAAAGGCTGCTCCCACTACTCCGGCTGTGGGCAGTGTGGTAGTGGTGGTGCCGCCCCTGCGTATTCCTTCAATATCGGAAGCCTTGATGGACACATCGGACACAGAAACCGTATTGGCCCATGCACCGCCCAGGATACCGCCGATTCCACATGTATAATTGGTGTTACTGGTCGCGGTGTTGCTGCATACCGTAACCGTATCCAGCACAATTCCTTCTGCGCTGACCCGGGATGTAACATTGCTGTTACTACCCTCATATCTGCCGTAAAAGCTTCCCACTAATCCACCGGCGCTAAAGAAACTTGCACTGGATGACGGAACCTGCACCTGAATATTACTGTGTTCCACGGACACAGGATAGGTTCCACCTTCACTCGCATTTCGTTTGATGGTAACAGTTCCCACGGAACGACCGTAAGCACTATTATGGACATAATGATTATAGCTGTCTCCCACGCGTCCGATGAACCCGCCGGCATTTCCGCCGGTGGTATATACATCCCCATAAGACACCTGACAGTCTGTAAAATACAAATCTCCGTAATAACTGCTGGGGGATGTGTCGGCGCTGTTATTGTAGCCCTCCACATAACCTAGGATTCCTCCCACGTTCACCTTGCTGCTGAGACGAACGGATGCATCGGTACCGGTGGTTCCTTTGATTCCACAATTTTCAAAGCGGATCTGCTGCTTGGCATAATCTGCCACCGCTTTTGAATAGTAGCGGATAACGCCCACCAAACCACCTGTATGGCTGTTATTTTCCACATCCTTATGGGCTGCATCAGCTGTAGTCCGAATCAGATGCACATTATCCAACGTCCAGATGCCCTTCATGTAACCGGTGATGGCGCCTCCCACGGAGTCCGCATTATCATTTTTGAAATAGCTGTCTTTTATGTTCAGGTTTTTAATGGTAAATCCCGAATCCTCCCGCATGGTCTCCAGACCATTGAACATACCGGTGATGGAAATACTGCTGTCCCAATCCCTCTCCATTTGGATTTTCACATTGGCATTGATTCCATCATTGTCACCATCTCCATCAAAGTTCGCCTTAAACTGGGAGTAAGTCTTATGGTAAAGCGCACCAAATCCCCGGAAACTTCTTCCGTAAACAGACAGATCGTAACCCGTACTATCCGGATCCTTGTCCAATGCATAGGTGGTCACCACGTCCTGCTTATCCACAGCATAGCTATTTTGGTCGTCATAAGTCCAGTTCAGCCAGCTTAAGGCAGCAGTCTCTCCGGCATCGTTTGTTTTCCGGGTCTGGGTAACTCCATATCCCCCGACAGATGTAAAGTCCATATATTTGTCATAAATATAAGGGTAATGCCGCTGCCCGTCATCCTGGGTGGTGGCAGCCGTATAATCATCCCGATTTGCCTGGGAAAGGGACTCTAACGTATTTCCTTGAGTTTTCCAACCCACACAGGAATAGTCCGCTTTCCGGCAGATTGCCCGGTAATCGTAGGCATTGGTGCTGGTAAGATCCGTTTTCCCGCTGTCATAGATGGAAAATGCATCGGAATTAAAGCCCAGTGCTGCCACTTCCAACTGTTGGCCATTGTGCATGGTGACGGTGAAGCCATCTGTTATATTTCCTGTGACTTTGATTTTGTTGGTGTCGGAAAATCCCGTGTCAATATAGGCCCCGTTTACGATGGGGAATGAATAGGATAAGGGTATGTATGTGTCTGTAATTCCCAACTGTTCATTCTCCAGCAAAGGCTGGCCGGCTTTTTGATCCGTACCTGCCAGGTATCCCAGCACATAGCCGTCCTCCACCCAGCCGATAATCTGGCAATTCTGCTTGTAGGCTCCGGTTCCGGATGCAAAATCAACATTCACTGCACTATCCGGATCCGCTCCGCCGTTGACAGACACGGAATAGCTGCTTATGTTTTCCTTCTTTAAATTGCGAAGAACCACACCACCAGTCCTGATGCAACCCACATAGGCTCCGGTCTTTGCCATATCTGTGTCGTTGGACAGCGTCAGTTTCAGACTGACCTGAACATTGTCAATGATATTGTCACCGCCCAGAACCACAGCTGCCACACCGGCTCCGTTTCCACCATGCTTGATGAGAATAGGTTCTTGGTTATCGTCCGAATCTACTTCCTGCTCAATGACTAAATCCTTCACCACACCGCCTTTCATATACTGGATCAGACCATAATTCTCCGCAGCGGTGGTGATGGAAGGCATGGTGATGGTTGGCCTTGTTCCGTCCGTCATCTTACCCACCAATACTCCTGCGAAGGGATACTTCTCAGTTCCGATTCCCACGAAGTCGCAGTTCATTGCACGGTCATTCATATCCTTCACCTGGGACAGTTCCAGATCATTCGTAACAAGGTAATATGCCGTGCGCAGTTCATCCCTGGTGGGGAAATCATCATCGCCGTATGTGGCATAAATATGCGCATCTTCGAAAGCTACGTTACACCGACCGTCGTCTGATCCATTGCCCACCAGATTCACCTTCCACTCATTTCCTGTCACCTGGAAGATCTCGTCATAGGCACTGGAGTCAGTGAGATATAAAAACAGATTCATCAACTGACGACTGTCTGTAATCACGTAAGGATCCTCATAGGTACCGCATCCCGTGGTGAGATTACCATTTCTGGGATTCACAAAAATGTATCGGCTGGTATGGACATACGGATTGTATGTGTCCGCCTTTGCATTTTCAATTGCCCGATATAACGTATCCGTGGTATCACTGGGATCCCGGTTCACATCATAGTAATCCACCCCATCCTTTATCTCAGCACCATAGGTGACATTTTCCGCATCTGCATCTGCCTTGGTAAAGGTGTAGAGTACGATTTTATTTGTGTCGGAGTCCATGAGGCTGGAGTAGTAATACTGGCAGATGAAGGAGGCATATCGGAACACCTTCTCCTTCCGGTCCTCCACATCCATATTCTTCATAAGCACCTTAAAATCCATAGACGCGGTCACCGTATCTGTTCCTGTGCTTTCACCTCTGCGTCCCACACAGCCGATCAGCGCTCCGGCAGCCATGACACCTTCCCCATAATTAATGGTTTTCACCCCATTGATATCAAGGACTGTATTATCGTCATGCTCTCCCAGTACATGGCCCAGCATCAGTCCTACTCCACAGGTATCATCGTACCGGTCGATTACCACTCCGTCCAGGTTAATATTTTCGATGGTAATTCCACCCTTTAAGGTCTTTGCGCAAAGTACACCACTGTCCACTCCCAGATTGGCCCCAGTCCCCCGGAAAGTAATATTGCTTATCTTAAAATTAGAAGAATTCTGAAACAGACCGGCATGCATCATATAGTGCTGTCTGCTGCTCTGGCCCGGAGTTCGCTGATCACACTCCTGACCGTGACTCATCTCTCCATCGGTGATATCCCCGGCATACAAAACGATTGTGGTTCCTCCTCCGGTAACCCCGCCATAGGTTCCTCCGGTGACGCTGGTGGGATAAAAACTATAACCATTCATGTCAAAGGTTCCCACCAATTTCCAGGTTCCGTTCACATCCATAGGCGCTGAGAAATAAGGCGTTAAAAAACGCTTCAGCTTTCCGTGACCGGAAGTGTATTCATACAGATGCCATAGCATCAGATCTTCCTCAGAGTCCAGTGTGGCGGTGGTACCACTGACTGCAACGGGCGAATAGCCCACAAAGAGATTGTAATAATATCTGGTGTATGGATTGCTCTGAGCGCTCACCCGGTTCTTATAGCTGGTATATTCACTGTCTGTCATATGGTCGGCAAATTCAGGCATAATAATATTCACAATACCGCCCTGTTTATAGTCCGTTGCCAACCCACAGCTATTACTGTTCACCTGATTTCCCGCCAGCTCGCAGCTCACACCTACGATCTCATCAAAGTTCATATATCCATTGACCTGCACATGAGCAGAATCAATGTCATAATTTTCTGCAGTTAAAGTGATCAGCGCATAACGTCCGTCTCCTACCAGAAGTCCTGAAAAGCGCTGATTTCCCTGACTATCCGTCATGGTCATGGACTGCAGATCAATGTCAGAAACAAAATCCAGCTTTCCACTGAAAGACGTAAACAGACCTCCTACGTGTCCACGGCTGTTGATCTGAGTATTTCCGGTGACGGTAACACCATCGATGACTACCTCTGCATTATCCCACTGATAGCCCAGAAGTCCTCCCGTTGCCCGGACCTTGTCCGTATTCTGTGCAATGTTCGAGGTATCGATTTTCGCATCCTTTACCACAATATTTGTCATGCGCACCTTGACGTAAGTAGCATCTGATACACAGCTCTCCAGCTTGGTGGATTCGTCGTTCATGGCACTCTGGTCACTCCATGCAACCGCGCTGAGATTTGCAATCAAACCGGACATCCTTGCGTGGAAATAGGTATTCGACGCACCATTCATAAACTTCGAATCTGTGGTGAGTTTGGTCTCCACACTGATATTGGAAAGAATCAGGTTATCCCCGGCAGGAGTACTCTTTCCCGTATCCACATATCCAATCAGCCCTCCCACAATCTGCTGGAAACGAATATTGGAAATATCCGGGGCAATCCGACACTGGGAACACTGGAACTTGTCAGTTCCCAGTTTGTAATATCCCACATATCCACCATAGTAATTCACTGAGCTCACACTTGGCACATAGGATCTGGTGCGCATAGCCAGCTCAACATCCACATTCTGAATAGTAAGATTCCCCTCTGCACGGTAGGCCAGTCCACCAAAATTTGCAGCATAATAAATCTTTCCGGTAAGTTTCAGATTCCCAAAGGTGGCATCCTTCACGGTAGGAAACAGTCCGGCATAGGTCTGTGCAGACGCAATGTTCAGGCAGATCTCCGCCTTTTCTCCATTGGCTTTTGCCCCGGTCAGTGAACCGGTAAAAGCGTATTTCATGTCAGTTCCGCTGCTCAGATCGTTCCGCACAAGGGAATAGATTCCGGTTTTCGCAAAATCCAGATCTGCCGTCAACGTATACTTCCCTTCCAGGAGGGTCTTTCCGGTAGCTCCGCTCTGAAAACATCCGGATGCAAACCGCAGTTTGTAATTGCTGTCAGCTCCATCAAATGTATTCAATGCAATGGCAAGACGCAGCGCATCCGCATCTCCTCTCAGCGTATATGAGCCGTCTGCCGCGCAGGGAACGGTACCGGTCACTTCGGAGCCATAACTCTGATTAAAATCAATGACATAATTATCCCCGTTATTTTCATCCTTGATATTTCTGTATACACCACCATAGGTTCCGATATCATCCAGCATATAATATTTAGAACTGTTATAGATGTCTTCCAACCATACGCTATCATCCGGATTCAGCGCCGATTCATTCTTCTCGTAAACAGCCTCACCCTCCAAATAGATCAGAGACTCCGTCTGCGCTCCGGCAATATAACCTTTGGATGTGATCCCATCGGACCGGAGACCTGCTACGTTCAATCCCCCATTGGTGTAGACAATCCCCTTCAAATCAATGATACCATCCCATCCCTTACTGTCATCCTTGGCTCCCAAAGAAATGATAGAGCCCTTGTCCACATAGCCAAACAGACCTCCGGCATATTCGGGAATTCTAATTTCTGCACTGCTACCGCTGGTACAGTTCACGTACATGGAACGGATGGTAATATCCGTGACAAGCATCTTAGTCTGCTGTCCCACGGAGCCAACCAGACCGCCCAGGCGTTTTCCTCCAATCTTTTGATTATTGGTTTTATCAAAAGACAGTGCAATATCGTAAAACTGGATATCCTGCCCGGTAACAGTTCCTGCAATACCGCCTACGTAACCGGCGCTGGCTTCCTTGGTCTGCACATAGTTATCATAGGCATCATATCCCAGTAAAGGCACAAACGGGTACTCCGGATCCACATCACTCAGATTGTTTATGTTCACATGATCCCCCTGAATGGAGCCAACCACACCGCCTGCCACAACACTCTTGGTATAAGTATGATCGGAATCGTCACCGGCTGACACCTGCTTGCTGTTGACAGCCACACGGGAAATATTCATGTGTACATCACTTACCGTTCCTGTGGTGTTGTATACACCAACCACACCGCCTGCGCAGCATGTGTAGTTGTAAACATTTATGCTGGTCTTGATCATGGCATCCAGATAAAATTTCGTAATATCCACCTTGGAATCCGTTGCCTTACCGATAAATCCTCCTGCAGTGCCCCCCCGTAAAAAAATATCTGTCTTCTTCGTCACTTTCTTTTCCGTAGAAGTAACAACAGCTCCCTCACAGGCTCCGATGAGGCCTCCCACTGCCTGCGGATTCATACTGTAAGTATAGGTTCCATTAACCACTTTATAACCCACTGTATTCGAAATGGTTATGTCATCAGTTACGGTAAAACTGCTGCCATTGCACAGTTTTCCCACGATGCCGCCCAGGGCAATACCGTTTTGCTTGGAATTATAAACTGCAGATGCAAGATTTGATGCATCAGAAACTTGCACTGCAACGTTTCCTTTCACCTGTCCCACATATCCTCCTGCGATGCAGGCATCCACAATGATTCCGGTAAGTGACAGGCCTGTGCCGTCTATTTTCAACGTGTAAACGGAACCATCTGCCTTCCCATTAAGCACAGTTCCATAAAGCGCTCCTGCCGCACCTTCATTCACCACACTGCTTCCACTGGAGGTGGTATTGGTGACAGTGCCGCTCAGGGTCACATTGCGGTATGTCACAGGAGAATCATCCGTCACCAACAGATAATCTGCCATGCCGGAGGTAGCATCACTCAGGGTGACGTTAAAGTTAATCACTGTGGCTCCGCTTCCCAGATACTGAAACAGCGGCCGCTTTGTCTTAAATGTGATACCGGATTCGTAATATTCCTGGATAGTTCCCTGAAAAGGAAACTCCTCGGACCCCAATCCCTGAAATCCGATATTGGTCAGATCCCAGGTATTAGTGGTATCATTCAGCTTTGCAAACTCAAAGATACAACCTTTCAGGGAACTTTGCTTACTCAGTTCCTGCAGTGCCAACACATCATCATAAGTACGCACATAATAGATTTTTCCCACCACTACCTCACTCGCACTCTGGGGGATGTTCTGGGAATTTGCTGCGCTGTATGCCCCAAGATTTTCCTCTGGAATCTCCTGCATTTCCGGCTCACCGGTCACTGCCGGCTCCTGCAATACTTCCTGCACAGGTACGCCGGAATTTTCCTGCTCTTCATCCTCATTCCCATCCGTATCCACAGATACCACTTCTGACTGCCCGTCCGTCTCCTCGGATATAGCCGCTGACTGCCCGTCCGACTCTGCATCCTGCTGAACACCGGATGCAGAATCTTCCCCGTTTTCATTCAGCGTGTCGGCCCCCGTCTGAGCGGTAACCGCCGACACCTCGATCTCATACTCAGGAAAATCTATGCAATTTGCCACAGCTGCCACAACTAAAAATACTGCCAGCAGTCGTTTGATTCTCTGTTTCATACTTATCCTGCTCCTTACTACTTATGGAATATATGCATTCACCAATTCTTCAAAAGCTGTCTTTTGCAGCGTACCATTGGACAATTCTGTCATAAACCGATCTGTCTTATAAAAAGTCACATCAATGCTGGTATAAGGCATGGCGCTCACTCTCAGATAGGTCCAATCTCCCTGGGTATAAAACCATTTCTGCGCATCCGGATTTCCGACATTCGCCGCATCCTGCGCCTTTGCCGCCAAATAATATTCATCATACTCGCTGATTTTCAGATAGTCTGTTTTCCATCTGATAATCACCTGAGGCTTCACGGTGATACTGTCATTGTCATCTGTGACAATATCTCCTTTGGTCTTTACGTTGTAAATCAGGCCGGAGAGATCCTCCACCTTGTTTTTCCAATTTCCGGTGTTGTAATCGGCCTCTCCCTGCACTTTAAATCCTGCCGTGTCCACGCTGAGTTCAATCTGGGAATACACACCCTGGAATACTCCCAGCAGACGGTTTTGCTGATAGGTATCGTTCTTCACGTAATCCGGTGCAATGGGATAAGCCACCGCCAGCACGCGGGCCCGGGCCCGGTCATACCGCTCCGCATCCACCATCTTAATGGTAAGGGTATAGCGGTCTGATGACAAAGAGCCACCCGGCAGTGTACCGTTAAAGCTCTTCACCGCAGCATTTCCTGTTCCCACCGGTGTGAGTACAGTGCCATCACTACTTTCCTCATACAAGGTTTTTCTTGTGGTAGAATCACCGTTTTTCTCCACATAATAGTTTGCTCCTGCCGGAGCATCCAGCATCAGAAAGCACACCTCGTACTCGATGGTCAGACTGGCATCATTGTATAACAGATGATTTTCAAAATTACGGATTTCAATATCAAAGGTGGTCTCACCACTGGACCATTTCGTAGTGTTTACATTCACCGGAAGGCTTTCCGTCTCATTTTCCGCAATACTGTTTATATTTGTGACCTGTCCCGGCACCGTGGTAAGCTTATTGCTGCCAAAGTACAGCCCGGATGCCACAGATACACCCTCCCGATAATTGATGGAATAATATTTGGCAAATATCACACCGCCGCCGATTCCCAGCACTGCCAGAAGAGCCAGTGCTATCAGCAGGATTAGCTTCTTTTTTTTCATATTCTGTTTTCTCTGCTCCAGACTTACTCTCTTTTTCATCGCTTATCACCGGTCTCTGTTTACTGCTGCTCGGAGGGTCTTGGCTGCAATGCCTTCACGATTACCTCCACAAGATCTGTTTCCTTTGTATAATTACTGAAATCAATACCATCCATCCAAGATATCTCAATCAGATAAAAGTCCTTATCATACACCACTTCATCTTGATCCAGGGAAGTGGTCAATGTCAGCCTGTCTGTTCCGCCAGGTCCACCTGTGGTATAGGAATCATACGTTCCTTTATTCACCACATCGTCAAGTTCGTCTTCCTCCATGCCAAACACTTCCTGCATCCGGATATCATCCTTCTTAGTGGGGGACATTGGGTTGACGGCCAGCTTAGAAAACCTCTTCTCCTGAGGATTGCCATCTTCTTCATAGCCCACCACCACGTCTCCGGATTCATCCTCTTTTAAATCATACACCCTGTATTTTACAGGTAGATTTTCCGTGTATGCCAGTTCCAGCTCATAGGCAAACTCACTCTCACGGGAGATTTCATAACCGATGTTTCCGGTATCATCCTCAGGGATCTTATTGGTGACACAAATAACCTGGGATATGGTCTGGCCGGGATGAAGGTTTCCCACAGAAAAGTTCAGGGAATTCTCATCAGTGGCATTCTTTAAGTATAAAAAATACGGAACCATGACATCCTCATCCGCGCTGTAGATATCGCGCCGGGAAGAAATCACATACCAGGCAAAACTGCCCAGAAGAGCCAGCAATACCAATGTCAGAACAAACAGTACCACCTTCTTGCGGCGATCGATTTTTTTATGAAATTTCTTTTGGTTTTTCTCTTTCGTCTTTAACATTCTTTCGACCTTTTCCATTCAGTAATCACTGTCCCAGCTCTGTTTCATTTTCATCCAGCGCATTCACCACAATATGGAATTTTACCTCTGGCACATTTAATCCAATCAGGGTATCTCCATAGTCGTAATAATCGTAAAAATATAATTCCCGTTCGTCATCAGTCAATGTTTCCAAACTTTTGCCATTGGCAGCCAGATAGGCGTTCAGCCTGTCCATATCACAATAATATCCGGCATCTGTCCGTGCCCTGCCCTCTGTAGGAATATCTGTATATTCATAAAACCATACCCAGTAAATGGTCACCGGCTCCTCCCGGTTCTGCACCAATGGAACAGTAAAAGTAGCATACTGACTGTCAGCACTGCCCTCCCCGATCAATCCACTAAAGGAGTAAGTACCCGCATCCGGATCATAAGAGCGATTGGTGTAAAACTGGATATGTCCCTTCACCAGTTTTTGCAGTTTTTCCTGCTGAGAACGCTGCTCCTCCGTCAATCCTTCTTCCTCCGTACCAAACAGCGGAATGCACTCGGTATTAATGCGGCAGCTTCTGACATTGGGACTCAATGCAGTGATATAGAGTTTCAGCTCCCCACTGACACCCGGAGCCATCAGTGTCTCCCCTTCGGCATTCTGCTCCACGTTATAAAAATTGGGCATATTGATATCAATATAGCGTTCCGATTCGTCCAGTCTGGTTACATCTTCGCCACCGGCTGTCAGTGCCACACGGATATAGTCGGCGTTCAGGGTTCCAAGAGTCAGATCTCTTCCCCATGCAGAATTTCGCAGACAGAACCATGCAATGGTGACTGTGATAACGGAAATTACCACGATCAGTGTCATCTCCATTTTCAGTAAAAGCTGACGATCCATATGAAGTTTTTTCCTAGGATCATTCTTCATCCTCTTCATCTTGGTCCTCTCCACACTCCTCCGGATTTTCCTCCAGCACTAAGAGATAAAAAATCTGCCAGACATAAGAAATCAGGCACAGCATCAGCGGTAGCATCACCACGAAAAAATATGCCTTATTGTCACTCAAAGCCACAATGGCATTTCCGATACCGGTTCCAAAGGGGATCTCACAAATCAGTTTTCCGGCCACATCTTCATAATAGACCGGATATAAATCCTCCATGGTATTGATGTCTCCCTTGGTAATATAGTATTCCTCTCCGGTACCGGGATCTGTCTCAATCCGTGATACACGGTGAGTATTGTAAAATCCTAACAACGTAGGGTCCTGTGACACGAAAGTAATAATGTCTCCTGCTGCGATTTCTTCCCGGGGTACCTTCTTAATCAGGATCAGGGTATTCTCCTCCAGGGCGGGTACCATGCTCTGAGTCAGAACACGAAGAATCTGATACCCGAACAGGCTGGGATGATATCCCTTAGAAACCGCAATGATCAGCGAACACAAGACCACAACAGTCACCACAAAAAATGTTTCCCCTAAAAAAGCTAATTTCTTTTTCATACGTTATCTGTTTTTGAACTGCCCCGCAGGAATCGTTTTCGCTTCTTTTTCAGTGCCTTTTCTGCCGTCTTCTTCTCCTGCTTCCGCCGGTTCTGAATGGTGGTAAGCTCATTCTGTATCAATTTTCGCAGGGTGGCGTCGGGCAGATTTGGCATTCCCTGTACGATTTCCTCCAACACCTGCCGGATGTACTGATTGTCCATCTCCTTCTTTCTGGGTTCACGGTCAATGTTCAGTTCATCCACATGCTCCAGATAGTTATGCAGCATGGTGTAATTCCACACGATGGAGTCGTAAATATCTTTTTCGAACTCCCTGGATATATTGGGATCCTGCCGTACCAGGTTTACGGTAACTCCCACCTGACTGTAGCTGTGCAAAAAGTTCCAAAGCTGGTAACATGCCTGATAATCTTTATTCTTTTTAATGGCATTGGTCTTCACAACGGGATGCTGTACCGAAGGGAACCGCCGCATGGTGGTAATGAACTCGCTGCTCACCAATGTATTGACAATGCGGTGAATCCGGACAACCCGGGAAAAGATATCATCCTGCTCATTCTCGTTCACCTTATCCGTCTGTTTATCCCGGATCTTAAGCTGCAGCTTATAATCCACCGACTCCGTGTAATTGTCCACCTTGGAATTCAGTTCCAGATAAGCTCCCAGCTCGTCCTTACTGGCTTCGAAAATGGCATCGTACCGCTTATTCACAAAAAACTGTAATTCTCCCACCA
Source organism: Roseburia sp. (assembly GCA_051879315.1). Lineage (GTDB taxonomy): Bacteria > Bacillota > Clostridia > Lachnospirales > Lachnospiraceae > Roseburia_C. Next base: position 4,877 of record JBJELW010000028.1, on the reverse strand, counting down.
GAGTACAGATAAACCGGTTCTCGTAAGTGTTCAGACTCTCTTCCTTATACACGTTGAGGATCCGGTTCGGAATCACCGTTCCGTCCTTTTCGTTATACTCGTCAATATAATTACTGTGCTGCAGAAGATGCCGTACCGATTCCGTGGAAATATTCCTGGCAATAGCAATATTTACCACTTCACGCTCCTCTTCAATGAACTTACGGGGGTTTAAGATTACATACTGCAGGGACTGCAATGCCTGCTCTATGGCCTCCACCCAACGCTCATCCACGGTTTTCACCAGACGGACAAAGGAGAAATCCACATAGTTCGCACCGGTCTCTAAAAGGTTATAGAAGTACTTGTAGAATTTATCATCCGCATACCGTCCCCGGTCTGCCGTCATTTTCGCATATGTATTTTTTACATCATCGGAAAACTCGTCATAAACCATCTAAATCACCTTTAACTTCCGCTCATTCTCTTAAGTCTCAGAAGATACTCTTTACTGATCTGCATTTCTTCTTCTCCAAAAGTCTTGTCCAGATACAACAGCAGACCATCAATCTCATCCCGGATAAATCCTAAGCCCAGGGACTCAAATTTACGGAGAATCTTTTTTGCCAGCATAAAGTCAATGCCACCAAGCTCCGTTCCTCCGCATGCAATATAGCAGGGAACGAAATCCTTAATCTGTCTTAAGATACGATTACCGAAGGTCAGTCGGAAATGCTTGATAAGATATGTATCCAGTTTTTCCAGTTCTACCAGCATCTCCTCGGACAGAGGATGGGCCTTCTTAGCCTCCTCATACAACTGATTCAGATAATCATAGCTGATTCTCATGGGCGGTGTGTCCGGAGTTTCGAAAGGTGCTGCCTTATCATCCAAGTCGATGGGAATGGCACGGTCGTACACCTTATCTGCCACTGCAAAGGTAGAATCATCGTTATTGATGGTACCTACATACAAAACGTTGGAAGGAATCCACACCTTACCGTCAATCATCTTATCCGGATCTCCGGCGCTGCCGTTGGATACCACAGAAACAAACCGCTCCTCCTCCCGGGGCAGCTCCAATATGGATAACATTTCCGCAAAATAGTACTCCACCCGGGCGATATTCATCTCGTCCAGGATAACAACTCGCAGGTCTTCCTGATAATGGCCCTCATATAAAGTCTTCAGGAATTCGGTCTCGGTGTATTTTTTCGTAAAGTCATTATAATAACCAAAGAGTTCTGTACGGTCACGCCAGGAGGGCTGTACCGAACAGATCAGACTGGGATTTTCAATATACTGGCCCAGTGCGTAGGGCAGTGAAGTCTTACCGGTACCGGAAATACCCTGTAAGATCAGCATCTTGGTTGCGCCAAAGGAAGCAAACACCTGCTTGATGATCTCCAGATCATAGTACAGACCCAGCTTACCTGCTGCATAGTTACGGAAATTAATGCATAGCTCCTCCAGCGTATAGTCCTTCCGATACTGGGGAACCACGTAATCCGGATCCAGATAAACCTGATCCACGGAAGAAAGTCTGGGAAAACGGCGTTCCCCGTCAAAATGAAATACCTCGTAACGGCGCTTTCTAGCCTTCTGCTCTGCAAGCGTCAGCTGTTCTTTCTCCTCATCGGTGAACACCTCTGTCTCCGCAGCATCCACCGGCTGACCTTCCGTCTCTTCCTCGTCTGCGGCCTCTGCGGCATTTTCTCCATCCATACCGGAAACCACACTGAGATCGATATCCGCTGTCTCATCCACCGGCTGACCTTCCGTCTCCAGATTCTCCAGGCGTTCATCCAACCCGGACTCCATCAGTTCCGGATTCACCTCCATACCCAGATCTGCGATCTTCATGGCCAGGATCTTATCCTTCTCATAATTTGCCTTCATGACCTCACGCTTCAAAGTTACAATTTCATCTTTCATACGCTCGTACTCAATGACCGGCACTTTAAACCGAAGAAGAACCCTCAGTCCACGGATAATCAGATAGACCAGCAAAACAAAGATTGCCAGGATAATAATATGTGCAATAATGGCAGCTACCCAGCCGGCCGGTGTCATTTCATCTTCATAGGTATCAAACAATCTGATATAAAAATTCACATCCAGAATGCCCACAATGGCCTCCCAGATGGCAACCACCACATTCCACAGCAGGCCGAAAATATTCCGCATCATGTTATAAAAATAATAGAAAAATCCGTTCATCGCTTACCACCTAATCTCTTGACTGTTCTCTATTTGTGCACTAATTTGTAATCTTGTGGGATACAAATTTCAACTGACTCAAAATCTGTGCGTCCTGAATGCTGTTTCTGCAGTCAGCATCCGTCCCTTCGAACCAGACACGTATCGTAACCTTTGTTGGAGTGTTTCCCTTGATCCGGAACAGTTCTGAGGAATCGCCGGTATAATATACCGTTCCGCTTTCATTTACAAAAGCGCCGCCGGTCTCCTGTTTGTGAATCGAACCTGCATATCCCTGTCCTGCCTGATTTTCCGCCAAATCACCGGTATTAGCCGGCGCATTGTAATTCGGCTCATAAACGGCATAGGTATTGCCATCCAGGGTAAAACTGATCCGCACACACCGCTCCGGGTGCTGATCTGATGCATTGCTTTCCCGGCTGTTCACATAAGTTCCGTCGTTGTTATTACTGTTTTTTCCCAATGTAATGGCGTAATCATTGGCAGCGGAACCGGAGGAAAGGATCTCCTCTACCTCCAGATAAATATCCGTCTCGTAGTAATAGTCGCCCTTCACATCCGCACTGACAGGGCTGGTCCCGTTCACCAGATTATCTGACGCATATACCGGACTCAGCATATTTTTTCCGGAAGAGTCCGTGGTACAGGGATACAGAATCTGTGTAGCTCCGGAAGCAAGACTCACTTCTGTCTGTTTCTGACTCAGCCCGCTGGCGTCCTTAGCCACGTAGAGATTACCCTCTGAGGTGACCTGCAGCATCAGGCTGTTGACCCTTGCCGTGTTGCCCAGTGTAAACCACGCATAGGTGGCGCCGGACAACATCAGTGCACAAATCAATGCCATAACAACGGCCGTTCTGAGTTTTTTTATCTTCGATCTATCGATTTTTCTTTTGTTCTGTTCTGCCATATCTGTATCCTCCCAACACTTAATATGAAAATTTCATTGTCAATTCAAGATAGCCTCCGATGATATCGTCCACGCACTCCGGGTCCTCACCTTCAACCCAGATCACAGCCGTGTACTTGTCATATTCTCCCGGCTCGATGCCCTCCCGGACACCGGAGCAAACCATGTCTTTGGCCTCGAAGGGAATGGTAGTGAGACTGTAGCCTTCCCCGGTGGTTTCCGTCTGTGCCTCCTGCATCTGGGCACTGGCATATTCCATAAAGGGGAATTCCGAGATGGAACTTTGAGACTCGGGCTCCCCATCTGCCCCTATCATGGCATATACTCCCTGTTCCCCTTCCTTAAAGAGCATGACCCAGGCGGCATTTTCCACGCCCTTGGCTTTATCCCGGATCATGAGCTGGTACTGATAATCGTGAACCTCATCTGTGTTATTTTTTATGTAAAAGGTGTAAGCCACATAATCGATTCCGTTGTGGTCCCCATCCACATTCATCACGTTGCGGTCAATATCAAAGATACTGATGTTGTTGGCCTCCACCACCGCTGTTCCGTAAAGGGTAATCAGATGTTCCGAAAAATCCGTGGTCTCCGACAGAATAAATCCATCATCTGCCATTTTTCGGTCCAGGCTGATAATAAACTCTCCGGACTGGGTATATATGGCCGCCATAACATACCCCACCACCAAAATTGCAATCAATATGCCCAGTGTCTGCCAGGCCGCTGTCACCCGGAACAGACTTCGTCGGATACTGATGCCCCCAAGCCACCAGTGTTTGAACCGGTTGAGCCAGTCAAAGTGGCTGATCAGAGTCCGCTTCGGCGTCTTTTGTCTCACCTTTTTTTGTTTCTTTTCTCTTTTCATATGTACTTCCTCTATGGTATCAGGATTGTTTTACGGGCAAATCCGGTATGATTTCCACAAAGATCCGCGCCAGCTGGGGATCGAACTGTTTTCCCGCCTCTGAGAGAATGATCTCTCCCGCCTTCTCTCCGGTGGTCTGCTTTGGCTTGTATGGTTTCCAGCTTACGATTCCATCGAACACATCTGCCAATGCACATATTCTGGCCAAAAGCGGTATCTCCTCTGCCTTTTTTCCGAAGGGATATCCACCGCCGTCATAACGCTCGTGGTGATACATGGCAATGTCAAAAAAATCCGCCAAAAGGTTGCCCTCATAGGGAAAATGGTAAATAGATTCCACCGCATTCCCGGCGTAAATGGTATGATTCTGGATTATCTGCTTTTCCTCATCCGTCAGCTTTCCCACTTTATTCAGAATCGCAGCAGGGATATAAGCTCTTCCCAAATCATGATAACGAAATATTTCCTCGCTTTTGGCGAGAAACTCTTCATGGACAGAGCGGGACATAGCATCCGGAAAACGTTTACACAATTCCCGGAAAAAACAATCGCTGTAACGGCCCACACGCTCCATGTGTTCTCTGGTGTTGCGGGGTATCGTATTATACAGACTGTCTAATGTGGGGTACTTTCCCTGTACAGATGGTGCCATCTGCGCTCTGTCATATACAATCATATCTTTCCCTCCCGATTTTGGCACGAGGTGTCACCGCAGGTGACGGAACATACAGATATACATAGTATATTTTATTTCTTTTTTCGACCTTTTTCAACAAAATAATGATGGGAAATTTGTTAAAAAAATATAAAAAATATTACTCTTTTTTGACATTTCCCCCAACAACAAAAGGGGCTGTCGCTTTAACGAATGAAAATTCGTGAAGCGGCAGCTTCATTTTT
>JBJELW010000027.1:0-2159 GCA_051879315.1 Roseburia sp. | reverse complement strand
TGATTTTCGCAATGTCATCTGAAGTGAGGTGCGCAATTCCTTCTTGACAGGATGGAATGATCTGATGAATCAGACTTCGCAGCTTCAATAACTGAAAGGGAATCAGAACAATCATTTTCCTCCGATTTAGCTCCGCCACATCATGCTCCAGGTACATATAATTTTGAACCTTGTAGTCAAAGGTCCCTTGGCTGCCAAAGGAGATATGGAGGATACTTTCCTCCGGGATTCCGGGCTGGTTATCCAGATAAATCACCATGGGCTCGGGAAACTCCAGTATGTTCGTTTCGTCCCATTGTGAGATGGCGTAGAAAAATTCATACTCAAAGACCCGCAACACAATCCGGTCATCTTTTGTCATCTGCGCTTCCAGATGAAAAGTATGTGTGCCGTTGATGATGACGATGACATCGGCAAAACAGTCCTTAAGGTTTTTGTTGACGAATTTTTTGTTGGGATAGGTGACGGTACTGTCCAGAGGGAAATCTGTGTGGAACAGTCCATTGATGAGATTGATGATAGCTACATTGGACAGGGAAAAGATGCGAAACGAACGATTGTGAGGTATAATCACAAAAGGCCTAAATCATGACAGATTCTTACGTTTGGAGATTATATTGCCTCCGATAAGCATCAAAAAAGGAAGCGCATTCGTTATTACGCCCGCAGGAATTAAAAATGAAATCTTGCTGTTGATGTCATCCGGGCACATAATTACGGTTGGATCGTCGGAGGCGTAATAGATTTCTATCTGCTCACCAACAGAACCGTATATGCTGGCCTCTTCTATGACGCTGTCATATTTTTCACCGGCTGCCATATAGGTCACATACACATCACGCTCATCGTCATAACCACCATCTCCGTCGGAAACTTCATACTCATGTACATCTGTTATGGTTGCAATTGTTTGATTGCCTTGCTGGGTAAATTCTTTCATATACCTTATATTTTTATATCCCATAAATAGAAGGGGCACACCGATTATCCAAAAGATGGAACCGATTATGCAAAATCCAAGAATGCTTTTATTCTTCGAATTACTTTGCCTCATTGTTTTACGCTCCCTTCGATCATACATGGAGTTATTATATCCGACCGGCTGTGTGCTGCATATTAATATGCTGTAAAATCAAAGTAAATTTTGTAACCATATCTTTTTATGTTATACTATCTCCAAGAAGCATAGAAGGGTAGAATGGTGGTGATGGCAGATGCTAGATCCCGATGACTGGGATGAAAATGAAATGATGGATTCCATTCACATTGATGATGTTATACAGGATTGTCCGTTTACCAGCATAGAGGAAGAGATTCTGAAAGAACGCAGGGAGCGGGAAGCACGTAAGAAAAAAATATATTTCAGGTGTGGGATTGTAGCGACCATACTTCTGATTTTGTTCAGATTCTTAGGGTTTAACGAGGTGTATGCATTGTATGTTACACAGAATACGGATTTTTATCATGTGACTCTCGAAAAGCCGGATAATATGACTTCGGAGGAATTTCTTTCCGAAATCCGCAAGGAGGCCGGGGCAAATAGTCTGATGTTGTTTGGAATTGTTCAGGATAGCTGCTGGAATGAAAAGGCTTTGTGGTATGGGGAAACAGTGGACATATATTGCTCCGAGGGCATCCGGGATTACCTGGAGGGAAATCGGCGGATAAAGGAAGGCACGTTTTATGGCATTTTCACGGGGCGGGTGGATGTGAACTATCATGATTTTACGGAACTGGCAGAAGATGATTTGAATTTTGCTAGTTTTCGGGCCATGGGAACCGGGAAGGGGATTGTGCAGTTTACCGCTAATGCCCGTTCCTTTTGTGAATGTGAATTCTTTGGAGGCGGGGAAAGAAGTTATGAGAATTATATACGGAATTGCCGTGTGATTCTGTGTCTGGTGGCAATCCTCATAGTTGCTTTTTGGCTGTTTTATTATCTGTATTTTGTTCGTCATTTCAGGCCGAAGATCACCCGCCAGCTGGTGGTGGGATATCTGATTGCAATGGTGATGATTTATGGTGTATGGTGGCAGATTGGGGTACGTATGGCCTACGGAAAATATGAGCGCATTGTTAGAGAAAAGGGCTTGTATTCCAGTTCGTTTGAGAATCCTTTGACAGAGGAATCCTTCTCTATAAATGAGCCTTCGTTTCCA